>NZ_PGFQ01000001.1:1924132-2565509 GCF_029870955.1 Sulfitobacter faviae
GCCTGTTTCACGTTTAACGACACGCTGCTCAAAATGACCGACGGGGCGCTGCCCCTGTTTCAGCTGTTGTTCCTGCGCGGGGTGACGACTTCGGTGCTGATCTTGGCCCTTAGTCGGCAGCTTGGCCGGATCGACTTTCGGCTTCAAGCGCGGGACTGGAAGGTCATCGGCCTGCGCTCGGTGGCCGAGATCGCGGCGGCGTATTTCTTTCTCACCGCGTTGTTCAACATGCCCTTGGCGAATGTGACCGCCATCCTTCAAGTCGTGCCGCTTTCGGTGACGCTCGCGGCAGCGCTGGTGTTCCGGCAGGCCGTAGGCTGGCGGCGTTTGGTCGCCATTGGCATTGGTTTCTGCGGCGTGCTGCTGATCGTCAAGCCGGGGGCAGAAGGGTTCAATATCTGGTCGATCTACGTTCTGATCGCCGTGCTCTGCGTAACGGTCCGTGACCTGTCGACCCGCGCCTTGTCACCGGCAGTGCCCTCAATGACCGTGACCTTGGTGACCGCCCTGTCGGTGATGACGGCAGCGGGTTTGGCGTCGCTGAGCGCGCCTTGGGCCCCGGTGACGCCCTCGGTCGCGGCGCTGATCGGCGGCTCAGGGGTCTTTGTGCTAGGCGGCTATTTCTTCTCGATCCAAGTGATGCGGGTGGGCGATATCGGCTTCATCGCGCCGTTTCGCTACACAGGCCTGCTTTGGGCGCTCTTGCTGGGCTGGGTCGTCTTCGGCGACTGGCCGGGGGCCTTGACCCTCATCGGCGCGGGGATCGTGGTGGCCACGGGGGTCTTCACCCTCTACCGTGAGCGGAAGTTGAAGGTTCAGCCCGAGAAGACGCGCCGCACCTGAGCTTGATCGATAGCGAAACGCTCCTGAAACAGCGCTTCGCCTTCGGCATCCAGCGGGGCCACTTCCACATGCCGCGCCAACCCCTGCCGCGAATCGTTCGAGCCGTTGTGGCTGCGCACGAACATCGCCGCGTCGGGCAGGCTGACGCAGGGCATGAAGCGCGGCAGTTTCTCATGGGCGAAGTTCATAATGGTGAGCGGGCTGCCGCCCTTCACATACATCGCAAGTGCCGCGACGTTGAGCGGGCGGTACACTTCGGCGGCGTGGATGCCCTGCGGGCCGAATTCCGCGATGTAGCCCTTGGGCCAGTCAAAGGCGACGGAGCGCTGGCCTTTCAGCAGACCCGCGCTTTGCGCGACCGTCTGGCGCAGCCGGGCGACGAAGTCGACCGAGACGGCATCATCGTCGTCGTAGCGGAATTGCAGGCAGGGCTCGGCCGGGTTGATCCGCGCGGCGTTCAGCACCTCCTTCATCACCTCCCGATGATTGCGCGGCGGCTCGCGATGAATAACCGCCTGCGGCAGATCGGCCAGCAGCGATTCGAGGCGTCGGGCGTGGCACTCGGGGAACTGGTCGCCGATGACGAAGACGATCGAGAAGTCCGGGTCGGTTTGGGCCTTGAGGCAGGGCAGGGCGACGGTTTCGAGCAGGCGGAAACGTTCTTCGAGCCGGGCCGCGTCATAGAGATAGGCGATCCGTTCCTCGGTGGTCTCGTGGCCGACTTGAAAGCCGCCCAAGGCCGGGTAGGAAAAGCGGCAAAGGCCGATCGCTTGCATGGAGGTTTCCTTCTGTCCTTCGCCGGACTATGGCGAGCGGGGCAGGGGCGTGGCAAGGGTGGAATGTGCCACCCGGGCCCGGAACCAGGCCGCAGGCGCCGGGCCATCACCCGGCAAACCTCCGCGACCCCGCCGGGGCCCACCTGTTGACAGGCCCCGCGCAACGCTCTATACGCCCGCTATCTCGGAGGTGGAGGCCGCTCTGCCAGTCCGAATTCATAACTGAAGTGGTCACGATCCGGCCTACTACTGGCCCGATCCTCTGTTAACCCACCGCGTCGTTTTCCTCGGTACGGGAACGTTGCGGTCATTTTGCTTTGTGGACGCATGAAGTAACCGAAATTAGCCGCATGGGGGATCCCCCGTGTACACAATCTGAGCGATACGGGGATATAACCGGAATGCCAACGATCCAACAGCTGATCCGCAAGCCGCGGCAGCCGAAAGTCAAACGTTCGAAATCCATGCACCTGCAGGAGTGCCCGCAAAAGCGCGGCGTCTGCACACGCGTGTACACCACCACACCGAAAAAGCCGAACTCGGCGATGCGTAAGGTTGCCAAGGTGCGCCTGACCAACGGGTTCGAAGTGATCTCCTACATCCCGGGTGAGAGCCACAACCTTCAGGAACACTCCGTGGTTCTGATCCGCGGCGGTCGTGTAAAAGACCTTCCGGGTGTGCGTTACCACATCCTGCGCGGTGTTCTTGATACGCAGGGCGTGAAAGACCGTAAGCAGCGTCGTTCGAAGTACGGCGCGAAGCGTCCGAAGTAATCTCGCACCGGTGGGGCCCGCCCCCGCCGATCCACCCGATGTTCGGTGGGGCCGCGCCCCGCCACCCGCCAAGAGGAAGACACTGACATGTCACGCCGCCACGCCGCTGAAAAACGCGAAGTCCTGCCAGACGCCAAATACGGCGATCTGGTTCTCACCAAATTCATGAACAACCTGATGATCGACGGCAAGAAATCTGTCGCCGAGCGCATCGTTTACAACGCGATGACCCGCGTCGAAGACAAGATCAAGCGCGCGCCGATCGAAGTGTTCCACGAAGCGCTGGAAAACATCCAGCCCTCCGTCGAAGTCCGCTCGCGCCGTGTGGGTGGTGCCACCTATCAGGTGCCGGTCGAAGTGCGCCCGAGCGTCGTCAGGCGCTGGCGATCCGCTGGTTGATCAAAGCCGCCCGTGCGCGTAACGAAAACACCATGGAAGAACGCCTTGCCGGCGAGCTGCTGGACGCTGTGCAGTCCCGTGGTACCGCTGTTAAAAAGCGCGAAGATACGCACAAGATGGCCGACGCGAACAAAGCGTTCAGCCACTACCGCTGGTAATCTCAACGTCGCGCCCGGTTTCGGGCGCGATCCGTTCGTACTGATATTTTCGAGGAAGCAGCCCTATGGCACGCGACTATCCGCTCCAACGCTACCGCAACTTCGGCATCATGGCTCACATCGATGCCGGTAAAACCACTTGTTCCGAACGCATCCTGTTCTACACCGGCAAAAGCCACAACATTGGTGAGGTGCATGACGGCGCCGCAACCATGGACTGGATGGAGCAGGAACAAGAGCGCGGGATCACCATTACCTCCGCCGCGACCACCACTTTCTGGCAGCGTCAGGAAGAGCCCACAGCCGATGCGACATCCGACACCAAGTTCCGGATGAACATCATTGACACCCCCGGCCACGTTGACTTCACCATCGAAGTTGAGCGTTCGCTGGCCGTTCTCGACGGCGCGGTTGCCGTTCTCGACGCCAACGCCGGTGTTGAGCCGCAGACCGAAACCGTGTGGCGTCAGGCTGACCGCTACAAGGTGCCGCGTATCGTCTTCGTCAACAAGATGGACAAGATCGGCGCGGACTTCTTTAACTGCGTGCACATGATCAAGGACCGCACCGGCGCCACGCCTGCTCCGATCCAGATCCCGATCGGCGCAGAGAACGAACTGGAAGGCATCGTCGACCTTGTGACCATGAAAGAATGGGTCTGGGCCGGTGAAGACCTCGGTGCCGCCTGGGAACAGCGCGAGATCCGTGACAGCCTGAAAGAGACCGCCGACGAATGGCGTGCCAAGCTCATCGAGACCGCGGTCGAGATGGACGACGAGGCGATGGAAAACTACCTGATGGACGGCGCCGAGCCTGACGTCGACACCCTGCGCGACCTGATCCGCAAGGGTACTTTGGCCATCAAATTCATCCCCGTTCTCTGTGGCTCCGCCTTTAAGAACAAAGGTGTTCAGCCGCTCTTGAACGCTGTGATCGACTATCTGCCCAGCCCGCTGGACGTTGTCGACTACATGGGCTTCAAGCCGGGCGACGAGACCGAGACCCGCAACATCCCGCGCCGCGCGGATGACGACATGGCGTTCTCGGGCCTTGCGTTCAAAATCATGAACGACCCCTTCGTCGGCTCGCTGACCTTCACCCGCATCTACTCGGGTGTTCTGCGCAAGGGCGACACGCTTCTGAACTCGACCAAGGGCAAGAAAGAGCGCGTCGGTCGTATGATGATGATGCACTCCAACAACCGCGAGGAAATCGAAGAGGCCTTCGCGGGCGACATCATCGCGCTGGCGGGTCTCAAGGACACCACCACCGGTGACACGCTCTGCGCGCAGAACGATCCGGTCGTCCTCGAAACCATGACCTTCCCCGATCCGGTGATCGAGATCGCGGTCGAGCCGAAGACCAAGGCTGACCAGGAAAAGATGTCCGCTGGTCTGGCCCGTCTGGCCGCCGAGGACCCCTCCTTCCGCGTCGAGACCGATCTGGAATCCGGTCAGACCATCATGAAGGGCATGGGCGAACTTCACCTCGACATCCTCGTCGACCGTCTGAAGCGCGAATTCAAGGTTGAGGCGAACATCGGTGCGCCGCAGGTTGCTTATCGTGAGACGATCTCGAAAGAGGCCGAAATCACCTACACCCACAAGAAACAGTCGGGTGGTTCGGGTCAGTTCGGTGAGGTCAAGATGATCCTGACGCCGACCGAGCCGGGCGAAGGTTACTCCTTCGAGAGCCGCATCGTCGGTGGTGCCATTCCCAAGGAATACATCCCGGGCGTGGAAAAGGGTATCAAGTCGGTTCTGGACTCCGGTCCGCTGGCGGGCTTCCCGGTCATTGACTTCAAGGTCGCCCTGATCGACGGTAAGTTCCACGATGTGGACTCCAGCGTTCTGGCCTTCGAGATCGCCGCCCGTATGGCGATGCGCGAAGGTATGAAGAAAGCCGGTGCGAAGCTTCTGGAACCGATCATGAAGGTCGAAGTTGTGACCCCGGAAGAATACACCGGTGGCATCATCGGTGACCTGACATCCCGTCGTGGTCAGGTGCAGGGTCAAGATACGCGCGGCAACGCCATCGCGATCGACGCCTTCGTGCCGCTGGCCAACATGTTCGGCTACATCAACACCCTGCGTTCGATGTCGTCGGGTCGTGCGAACTTCACCATGCAGTTCGACCACTACGAACCCGTGCCGCAGAACATCTCGGACGAGATTCAGGCCAAGTTCGCTTAAGGAAATCGGCGCGTGGGAAACCGCGCGCCGACCCAAATCGTTAGGTGTGTGCTGCGCATACACCATTGAGAAAGACCAAAAGGAGCCAACACCATGGCAAAGGCAAAGTTTGAACGCACCAAACCGCACGTCAACATCGGCACGATCGGCCACGTTGACCACGGTAAAACCACGCTGACCGCGGCGATCACCAAGTATTTCGGTGACTTCCAAGCGTATGACCAGATCGACGGCGCGCCCGAAGAGAAGGCCCGCGGCATCACCATCTCGACCGCGCACGTCGAGTATGAGACCGAGAACCGCCACTACGCCCACGTCGACTGCCCCGGCCACGCTGACTATGTGAAAAACATGATCACCGGTGCGGCGCAGATGGACGGCGCAATCCTGGTTGTGAACGCGGCCGACGGCCCGATGCCCCAGACCCGCGAGCACATCCTGCTCGGCCGTCAGGTTGGCATCCCCGCCATGGTCGTCTTCATGAACAAAGTTGACCAGGTCGACGACGAAGAGCTGCTCGAGCTCGTCGAGATGGAAATCCGCGAACTGCTGTCTTCCTACGACTACCCCGGCGACGACATCCCCGTTGTTGCAGGTTCCGCTCTGGCGGCGATGGAAGGCAACAAGCCCGAGATCGGTGAAGAGTCGATCAAGAAGCTGATGGCCGAAGTTGACGCCTACATCCCGACACCTGAGCGTGCCGTGGACCAGCCCTTCCTGATGCCTGTCGAAGACGTCTTCTCGATCTCCGGCCGTGGTACCGTTGTGACCGGCCGTGTCGAGCGTGGCGTGATCAACGTTGGCGACGAAATCGAAATCGTCGGCATCCGCGACACCAAGAAAACCACCTGCACCGGCGTGGAAATGTTCCGCAAGCTGCTGGACCGTGGTGAAGCGGGCGACAACATCGGCGCCCTGCTGCGCGGCGTTGAGCGTGACGGCGTTGAGCGTGGTCAGGTTCTCTGCAAGCCCGGCTCCGTGACACCGCACACCAAGTTCGAAGCCGAAGCCTACATCCTCACCAAAGAGGAAGGTGGCCGTCACACGCCGTTCTTCGCGAACTACCGTCCGCAGTTCTACTTCCGTACAACTGACGTGACCGGCACCGTTCAGCTGGCAGAAGGCACCGAGATGGTCATGCCCGGCGACAACGTGTCCTTCGGCGTTGAGCTGATCGCACCGATCGCCATGGAAAACGGCCTGCGCTTCGCGATCCGCGAAGGTGGCCGCACTGTTGGCGCGGGCGTCGTTTCCAAAATCACTGAGTGATTTTGAAACGGACCCGGTGGACGGCAGTCGCTCCGCAGGAGCGATGAGAGCCCACCCCCTGGCCTGACCGGGGACCACGGTTCAGATATTCGAAAGGCCGCAGCTTTTGTTGCGGCCTTTTGCTTTGGCGGGAGAGGGGCCTTCGGCGTGCGCGTGATACGGGGGAGACGGCGCGTTTTCCGGGTGTGATTGAACGCGGACGGGGTGCGCGGTCACGCCGGGGCGGCGTGACTTTGCGCACTGGTTCTAAAAACACGGGGGTTTTTAGAACCCTCTTGCCACTTGCTTTGATTCCCCTATAGGACGCGCATCGAACCGGGGTGCGTTAGACGCGCCCCGTTTGATTTATTACCAAGGCGCGAAGAGGGGGCCGGATGAGCCTGCTTCCTCCAATCCGTTAGAATCCCAAAACAAGGGATATGCATATGGCCGTTCAAAGCCAGAACATCCGCATTCGCCTGAAGGCGTTTGACTACCGGGTGCTCGATGCCTCCACTCAAGAAATCGTCAGCACCGCCAAGCGCACAGGCGCTTCGGTTCGCGGTCCCATTCCGCTGCCGAACAAGATCGAGAAATTCACCGTTCTTCGTGGCCCCCACGTCGATAAGAAATCCCGTGACCAGTTTGAAATCCGCACGCACAAGCGTCTGCTGGATATCATCGATCCGACCCCCAGACCGTGGACGCGCTGATGAAGCTCGACCTCGCCGCTGGCGTGGACGTCGAGATCAAGCTGCAATCGTAAAGCCGGGAGGGTAATCATATGTTGCGCTCAGGCGTTATTGCAAAAAAAGTCGGCATGACCCGGCTGTTCATGGAAGACGGCAAGCAGATCCCTGTGACCGTTCTTCAGTTGGACAAGCTTCAGGTTGTCGCACAGCGCACCGCGGACCGTGACGGCTATACCGCCGTTCAGCTCGGTGCCGGTTCGGCGAAAGCCAAACGTACAAGCCAAGCCATGCGTGGTCACTTCGCCGCGGCGAAAGTGGAACCCAAGCGCAAGCTGGCCGAGTTCCGCGTCGACGCAGACGCGATGATCAACGTCGGTGAGGAGATCACCGCTGACCATTACTTCGCCGGTCAGTATGTCGACGTTGCGGGCACATCCATCGGTAAAGGTTTTGCCGGTGCGATGAAGCGTCACAACTTCGGCGGTCTGCGCGCCTCGCACGGTGTGTCGATCTCCCACCGTTCGCACGGCTCCACAGGCCAGTGTCAGGATCCCGGCAAGGTTTTCAAAGGTAAGAAAATGGCCGGTCACATGGGTGCTGCCCGTGTCACCACGCAGAACCTCGAGGTCGTCAAGACCGACAGCGCGCGTGGCCTGATCATGGTCAAAGGCGCCGTTCCCGGCTCCAAAGGTGGTTGGGTCACCGTCAAGGATGCGGTCAAAAAGCCGTTCCCCGAAGACGCGATCCTGCCCGCCGCTCTGAAATCCGCCGCTGACGAAGCCGCGAAAGCCGCCGAAGAGGCCGCCGCCGCAGCCGCCGCAGAGGCAGAAGCCGAAGCCAAGCGTTTGGCCGAAGAGCAAGCCGCACAGGAAGCTGAAGCGCTGAAAGCCGCAGAAGCCGAAATCGCAGCTGAAGGTTCGGATGCCGACAATTCCGATGCCGACGCTGACAAGAAAGAAGGTGACGCATGAAACTCGATGTCATCAAACTCGACGGTGGCAAAGCCGGGTCCGTAGACCTGGACGAAGCCCTGTTCGGCCTGGAGCCGCGTGCCGACATCCTGCACCGCGTCGTGCGCTGGCAGCGTAACAACGCGCAGCAGGGGACGCATAAGGTCAAGACCCGGTCCGAGACCAGCTACTCGACCAAGAAGATCTATCGCCAGAAGGGCACCGGCGGCGCACGCCACGGTGACCGCAACGCGCCGATCTTCCGCAAGGGTGGTATCTACAAGGGTCCGACCCCGCGCAGCCACGGCCACGAGCTGACCAAGAAGTTCCGCAAGCTGGGCCTGCGCCACGCGCTGTCCGCCAAAGCAAAAGCCGGTTCGCTGGTCATTATCGACGAAGCAACTTCCGAGGGCAAAACCGCCGCTCTGGCCAAGCAGGTCTCGAACCTGGGCTGGAAGCGCGCGCTGGTCATCGATGGCGCTTCGGTCAACGAGAACTTCGCACAGGCCGCGCGCAACATCGATGGGTTGGACATCCTGCCGTCGATGGGCGCAAACGTCTATGACATCCTCAAGCGTGACACTCTGGTGATCACCAAAGCGGGGATCGAAGCATTGGAGGCACGCCTGAAATGAGCGCCAAGCATCAACACTACGACGTGATCCGCAAGCCGGTCATCACCGAGAAGGCAACCATGGCGTCCGAACAGAACGCCGTCGTCTTCGAAGTCGCGATCGACAGCAACAAGCCGATGATCAAAGAGGCCGTCGAGGCGCTCTTCAACGTCAAGGTGAAGGCCGTGAACACGACCATCACCAAAGGCAAGGTCAAGCGTTTTCGGGGCCAGATGGGCCGCCGCAAAGACGTGAAGAAGGCCTATGTGACGCTCGAAGAGGGCAACACAATCGACGTGTCCACCGGGCTCTGATTGCCGGTTAGACATTTGGGAAAGGCCTCCGCATTGCGGGGGCCTTTTTCGTTTCGGGGATGCGCCGGGGCCCGGGACAAGCCGCAGGCGCCGGGCCATCGCCTGCCCGCCCGGAGGGGTAGGCGATTTGGTGAGGCTGGACGTGACCTCGCAAAAGCACATCTCGGTTGAACCATAAAGTGGCACCAAGGTCCGTCAGATCGCCGACCCGCGGGCAGGCGCTGGCCCTCGGAGCATGAATGCCACCCCGGCCATGGACTAGCCACAGGCTCAACCCTCCCCCAAAGCAGGCTGTTTCCAGCCTAAATGCCGCGACGTAACGGCAAAGGGTGACGCGGGCGTTGCTTGCGGCGCGCTTTCCTCTACAAGACCTCGGATAACCACAAAAAGCAGGTCCATGTCCCACGAAAAATCTACCTCCGGCGTGTCTGCGGACGTGTCGAACGCGCGCGACTGGGTGCGCGTGCTGGCCCGTTACCGCGAGCCGAGCACTTGGCGCAGCAGTTTTGAACTGGCGATCACGCTCGGCCCCTTCATCCTTCTTTGGTCGCTGGCTTGGTGGGCGCTCTCAGTCAGCGGCTGGTTGGCCCTCGCGATCTCGCTGGTGAACGCGGGCTTCTTGCTGCGGCTCTTCGCGATCCAACACGACTGCGGCCATGCGGCCTTTTTCAGCAGCCGCCGCACCAGCGATTGGGTGGGCCGCGTGCTCGGGGTGCTGACGCTGACGCCCTATGACGTTTGGCGTCGCACCCATTCGATTCACCACTCTTCAGCTGGGAACCTTGGCCGTCGTGGCATTGGCGATATCCACACGCTCACGGTCGCGGAGTATCGCGCGCTTGGGCTATTCGGGCGACTGCATTACCGCTTGTATCGGAACCCGATCGTGCTCTTTGGCCTTGGGCCGACCTATCTGTTCTTCGTGCAGAACCGCGTGCCCCTGGGGCTGATGGCGCAGACCCGTTATTGGCTGAGCGCGATGGGCACCAATCTGACGATCCTCACAGCACTTGCTGTGATCTTCTACTTCGGGGGATCATGCCCATTCTGCTGATCTTCGTGCCCAGCACCCTTCTGGCGGCCACGGCGGGCATGTGGCTGTTCTATGTGCAGCACCAGTTCGAGACGACCCATTGGGAAGAGAACGACGCTTGGGACCTGCATGATGCGGCCTTTCACGGCTCCTCGCATTACATCCTGCCGCGTCCCCTGCAGTGGCTCAGCGCCAATATCGGCATTCACCATGTGCACCACCTCTACAGCCGCATTCCCTTCTATCGCCTGCCGGAAGTGCTGCGCGATCATGTCGCCTTGGCGGAGGGGAACCGGATGACCATCCGCGAGAGCCTTGCCAACGCGCGGCTGCATCTATGGGATGAGAAAAGCAAGCGCCTGTTGTCTTTCGCGCAGGCGCGCCGGGTCGCCTGAAGCCGCAGTATTTTTCTATGATCTGGGCCCCCGCTTTGGCGGGGGTCTTTGAATTTGGAGGGCTGTCATTACCTTGGCGCGATCCTCTCGGCTATGCGTTCAATCATGCGGCGACCCCGAAAAAGTTCCGAAAAAAAGCCATCAATTTTCTTGGAACAGAGCAGAAAGCTGCCGGTTGTCTCACCGTGGAAGACGGGGTGCTGCGCGCCTCACTTATCGTAAACGAACACGGGAGAGACCTAATGATCTATACCAAAACACTCATGGCTGGCGTATCCGCCGTTGCCCTTTTCGCGGCCGCTCCGGTTCTGGCGCAGGATGCGACAGAGAACGTCGAAGAGACCATCGAGCGCAACGCCGAAGTTGAAGCCGAGATGGAAGCCGAGGTCGAAGGTGGCACAGCCGCGACCGCGAATGTTGCTGGCGGCCAAGTGGTTGTCGAGCAGGAAGACGCCGAAGTTGACGTGACCGTTCCCGAGCCCGATGTGAACGTGTCGCAGGACGCTCCCGTAGTGACTGTTGAGCAGGGCCAGCCCGAAGTGAACGTCGCCGTTCCCGAGCCGACCGTTCGCGTGCAGCAGCAAGCGCCGATCATCACAGTTGAGCAAGCACAGCCGCAGGTTACTGTGCGTATCCCCGAGCCGGTCGTGACCGTGCAGGTCCCGAAGCCGCAGGTTGACGTGGACACCGGCGAGCCGATCGTTGATCTGGAGCAGCCCGAACCCGTTGTGAAGTTCGTGCGCCCCGAGCCGAAAGTGACCATTGAGGAAGCCGAGCCGCGCGTGACCGTTGAGCAGGCCGAAGCCGATGTGAACGTTGCCGAATCCGAGGAAGCCCGCGTCGACGTTGAGCAGCAAGAAGCCAACGTGAACGTGCAGCAGGGCGAAGACGCGAATGTTGTCGTCGAAGAAGCCGAAGCACCGCAGGTCAACGTTGAAGGTGCCGAAGGTGCCGAGATCGACGTCGAGCAAGAGCAAGCGCGCGTGCTGATGGAAGACTTCAACGCGGATGAGCAGGGCAATATGGCCGAAGAAGACCGTGCCCGCTATCAGGAGAACGTGCAGCGTCTGCCGATCTTTAACCTGACCGCCGAAGAACTGACTGGCCGCAGCGTTGCCACCGAGACTGGTGAAGATGTTGGCGAAATCGACTTCATCGGCGTCCGTGGCGACACCGTTGTTGCGATCATCGGCGTTGGTGGTTTCCTTGGTATGGGCGAAAACGAAGTCGCCATTCCGGTTGAGAAGCTGATCATGCGTGAAGACGAAGTCATCGTCCCCGGCGTGACCGAGGAGCGTCTGGAAAGCATGCCGGAATTCAACGAAGCCGAAGTTGAAATCCTCGACCCCGGCATGCGTCTGGCCGAGAGCGTTGGCCTTGACTAATTCCCACCTTGGGTAACTGCTAAACCAATAGAAGAAGGCGCTTCGGCGCCTTCTTTTCTTTTGTGCGGGCAGGGGAGAGGATTTTCGCCATGCCTACTGGACGGGCTGTTGCGAACCTGTTAGGTCGCCACATCGGCTCAGACCCCGGATTCGTCCGGGGTTTGGCTATTTGAACGATCCCGGTGGTTGGGATGCCTGCCTCGCAAGAGATTTAAACCCATCCACCACTCCCACAGGGGACCTTCGGGGCCCTATAACCAACGCGCTTTCACCTTGGTGCGAGCGTGCCTAGCAAACGGAAGACAGAGAACATGGCACTCAAGTCGTACAAACCGACGACGCCAGGCCAGCGTGGACTGGTACTGATCGACCGTTCGGAGCTGTGGAAAGGCCGCCCGGTCAAAGCCCTTACTCAGGGTCTGACCAAATCCGGTGGCCGGAACAACACCGGACGAATCACAATGCGTCGTACAGGTGGTGGTGCAAAGCGCCTCTACCGTATCGTTGATTTCAAGCGTAACAAGCTGGACATGTCCGCTGTTGTCGCGCGGATCGAATATGACCCCAACCGTACAGCCTTCATCGCACTGATCCAGTACGAAGACGGTGAGCAGGCCTACATCCTGGCCCCGCAGCGTTTGGCCATCGGCGACAAGATCATCGCCGGCGCCAAAGTGGACATCAAGCCCGGCAACGCGATGCCCTTCTCGGGCATGCCGATCGGTACGATCGTCCACAACATCGAGATGAAGCCCGGCAAAGGTGGTCAGATCGCCCGTGCCGCCGGCACCTACGCCCAGTTCGTGGGTCGTGACGGTGGCTACGCTCAGATCCGTCTGAGCTCCGGCGAGCTGCGTCTCGTGCGTCAGGAATGCATGGCCACCGTCGGTGCCGTCAGCAACCCCGACAACTCCAACCAGAACTACGGTAAAGCGGGCCGCATGCGCCACAAGGGCATCCGCCCCTCTGTGCGTGGTGTGGTGATGAACCCGATCGACCACCCGCACGGCGGTGGTGAAGGCCGGACCTCTGGTGGTCGTCACCCGGTTACTCCTTGGGGTAAGCCGACGAAGGGTGCCAAGACCCGCAACAAGAACAAAGCGTCCAGCAAGCTTATCATCCGCTCGCGTCACGCCAAGAAGAAGGGGCGTTAATCAATGGCTCGTTCAGTATGGAAAGGTCCTTTTGTTGACTCTTATGTCCTCAAAAAGGCAGAGGCTTCCCGTGAGGGCGGTCGTAACGAAGTGATCAAGATCTGGTCGCGCCGCAGCACGATCCTGCCCCAGTTCGTGGGTCTGACGTTCGGCGTCTACAACGGTCACAAGCACATTCCTGTCAACGTCAGCGAAGAAATGATCGGTCAGAAGTTCGGTGAATACTCCCCGACTCGTACCTACTACGGTCATGCCGCCGACAAAAAAGCGAAGCGGAAATAAGCCATGAGCAAGGATAAGAATCCCCGCCGCGTGGCAGACAACGAAGCAATGGCAAAGCTGCGCATGCTTCGTACGAGCCCGCAGAAACTGAACCTGGTTGCTGCCCTCATCCGTGGCAAGTCCGTGGACAAGGCGCTGACCGACCTGACCTTCTCCAAGAAGCGGGTCGCGCAGGACGTGAAGAAATGCCTTCAGTCCGCCATCGCCAACGCGGAAAACAACCACAACCTGGACGTCGATGAGCTGATCGTGGCCGAGGCCTATGTCGGCAAGAACCTGACCATGAAGCGCGGTCGCCCGCGGGCCCGTGGCCGGTTCGGCAAGATCATCAAGCCGTTTGCCGAGATCACGATCAAAGTGCGTCAAGTTGAGGAGCAAGCCTGATGGGTAACAAAGTCAATCCGATCGGTATGCGCCTTCAGGTGAACCGCACCTGGGACAGCCGCTGGTACGCCGACACCAAGGATTACGGTGATCTTCTGCTCGAAGACCTCGCAATCCGCGACTTCATCAAGAAAGAGTGCCACCAGGCCGGTGTTGCCCGTGTGATCATCGAACGTCCGCACAAGAAGTGCCGCGTCACGATCCACACAGCACGCCCCGGTGTCATCATCGGCAAGAAAGGCGCGGACATCGAGACGCTGCGCCAGAAGATTGCCAAGATGACCAACTCGGAACTGCACCTCAACATCGTTGAGGTCCGCAAGCCCGAGCTGGACGCACATCTGGTTGGTGAGAGCATTGCACAGCAGCTGGAGCGCCGGGTGTCTTTCCGCCGCGCCATGAAACGTGCCGTGCAGAACGCCATGCGCATGGGCGCACTGGGCATCCGCGTGAACCTCGCGGGTCGTCTGGGTGGTGCCGAGATCGCGCGTACCGAATGGTACCGCGAAGGTCGCGTGCCGCTGCACACATTGCGTGCCGACATCGATTACGCGCATGTCGAGGCTTCCACCGCCTACGGCATCATCGGGATCAAGACATGGATCTTCAAAGGCGAGATCATGGAACACGACCCCGCCGCGCGTGACCGCAAGGCACAGGAACTCCAAGACGGCCCAGCACCTCGCGGTGCCGGCGGTCGTCGCTAAGGGGAATGAGAAATGCTTCAACCAAAGCGTACTAAATTCCGCAAGCAGTTCAAAGGCTCGATCAAGGGTCTGGCGAAGGGCGGGTCCGACCTGAACTTCGGCACCTACGGCCTGAAGGCACTGCAGCCGGAGCGGGTTACAGCCCGTCAAATCGAAGCGGCACGCCGCGCCATGACGCGTCACATGAAGCGTCAGGGCCGTGTCTGGATCCGCATCTTCCCGGATGTTCCGGTAACCTCCAAGCCCGTCGAAGTTCGTATGGGTAAAGGTAAAGGTTCCGTTGACTTCTGGGCCGCCAAGGTCAAGCCGGGCCGCATCATGTTCGAGATCGACGGTGTCGGCGAAGACGTGGCGCGCGAAGCCCTGCGTCTGGCAGCCATGAAGCTGCCGATCAAGACCCGGGTCGTGGTCCGCGAGGACTGGTAAGCCCGAAGCCCCGCAAGGGGCGGCAGAAAGAAAAGGCCCCCGTCGAGCGATCGGCGGGGGTTTTGCTTTGGCGGGGCAGGGGAATGACGCGCAAGCGCCGGCTCGCGCAAATCTCGCCGGTCCGTGCCATCCGGCCCGGATTCAAGCCGCAGGCGCCGGGCCATCGCCTGCCCGCCCGTCACGCCAGAGGCGTGCCGTCATATGGTGGGCGCACCTTCGGTGCGACCGGGTAGGCGATTTGGTGAGGCTGGGTGCGATTTCGAGAACGCACATCTTGGCTGCGCAATAAAGTGGCACGAGGCACCGTTGGATCGCCGACCCGCGGGCAGGCGATGGCCCTCAGTCTTTTACATTTTACGCCCAATTGTAGTTAAAACTCACCGAAACCCGATCTTCCTCGATCATGTTCATCGGCACCTCGTGGCGCAGCCAGCTTTCCCAGAGCAGCACGTCGCCCGCTTCGGGGCCACATAGATGAAAGGCCGCAGTTCCTCGCGCGCGTCCTTCATCCGGCCCGGCGCAGCCATCATCATCGGCAGGCGCGGGTCTTCGAAACGGATCGCGCTGGCGCCCTCGGGCATGGTCACATAGGTCGTGCCTGAAATCACCGAATGCGGGTGGATATGCGAGGTGTGGATGCCGCCCTCGGGCAGGATGTTCAGCCACAGCGAGTCGAGCACCAGCTTGCGGTCACCCAGATCGAATTCGAGGTCCTTGGCAAAGGCCGCGACATGTTTGTCGAGCGACTTGACCAAACCCTTAAAGATCGGAAAGCGGTAGGGCAGGTCATCCAGCGAGGCATAAGAGGTGTAGCCCGCATAGCCGTTCTCCTCGCACCAGTCCTGACCGGCCTCATCATCCTCGGCAATCGAGAAGCAAGAGGCGGCCAGTTCATCGGTGTCGATGGGCTTGCCGTGGTCCGACAGGGCGGCGTGATAGAGGCGGGTGGCGAAAAGCGATTTGATGTTTGACATGGAACCTCCTTACGCCGAACATACCCCTATCGCCAGCCTATTTGCGCCAAAAGCGCAGATGCGGGCCAACGGGGGTTGCCATGTGCGACCTCAACGCGTATTGGCACCTTTCATCATGAACTCCACCAGAATCATGGTCACCCTGACAGGGGCCTACTGGTGATGTTGAAAGGAAGAGGCCGTGAAAGCCAGCGAACTGCATGACAAGACGCCGGACCAGCTCCGCGACGAGCTTGTGAACCTGAAAAAAGAATCCTTCAACTTGCGTTTTCAGCAGGCCACCGGCCAGCTGGAGAACTCCGCACGTCTGAAGACTGTTAAGCGTGACGTGGCCCGTGTCCACACCGTGCTGAACCAGAAAGCCGCTGCTGCGGCAGTCGAATAATAGGAGCCTGAAACATGCCCAAGCGTATCCTTACAGGCACCGTGACATCGGACGCCAACGCACAAACAGTTTCCGTTTCCGTAGAGCGCCGCTTTACGCATCCGGTTCTGAAAAAGACCATCCGTAAGTCCAAGAAGTACCGGGCTCACGATGAGAACAACACGTTCAAGGTGGGCGACACTGTGCGCATCATCGAATGTGCCCCCAAGTCGAAAACCAAACGTTGGGAAGTTCTGACTTCGGACAAAGCCGAGGCCTGAGCCCCTTAAACGAAACCCTGGGATGAGGGCCGCATCGCCCCCAGAAGGTCGGGAGAAACCAAATGATCCAGATGCAGACCAACCTGGATGTTGCTGACAACAGCGGCGCGCGCCGTGTTCAGTGCATCAAGGTCCTGGGTGGTTCCAAGCGTAAATACGCGTCCGTCGGCGATATCATCGTCGTGTCGGTCAAGGAAGCCATCCCGCGTGGTCGTGTGAAAAAGGGCGACGTCCGCAAGGCCGTCGTCGTTCGCACCGCCAAAGAAGTTCGTCGTGAAGATGGCACCGCTATCCGCTTCGACCGCAACGCCGCTGTTATCCTGAATAACAACAACGAACCCGTCGGCACCCGTATCTTCGGGCCGGTCGTTCGTGAGCTGCGCGCGAAGAACTTCATGAAAATCATCTCGCTCGCTCCGGAGGTGCTGTAATCATGGCTGCTAAACTTCGCAAAGGTGACAAGGTCATCGTCCTGTCCGGCAAGGACAAAGGCAAGACGGGCACCATCTCGTCCGTTGACCCCAAGTCGAACAAGGCCATCGTTGACGGCGTGAAAATCGCCATCCGCGCCACGCGCCAGACACAGACATCTCAAGGCGGCCGCATCCCCAAGGCGATGCCGATCGACCTGAGCAACCTCGCACTGGTGGATGCCAATGGCAAAGCCACCCGCGTGGGTTTCAAAATCGAAGGCGACAAGAAAGTGCGCTTTGCCAAGACCACGGGGGACGTGATCGATGCTTGATACCGCAACCTACACACCCCGCCTTCAGGCCGAATACCGCGAGAGGATCCGCGCCGCCCTGAAAGAGGAATTCGGCTACAAGAACGACATGATGATCCCCAAGCTGGACAAGATCGTTCTGAACATCGGCTGCGGAGCCGAAGCCGTGCGCGACAGCAAAAAAGCCAAGTCGGCTCAGGAAGACCTGACCGCGATTGCGGGCCAGAAGGCTCTGACAACCGTGGCCAAGAAATCCATCGCTGGTTTCCGCGTGCGTGAGGACATGCCTTTGGGTGCGAAAGTCACCCTGCGTGGCGACCGTATGTACGAATTCCTTGATCGTCTGATCACGATCGCAATGCCCCGTATCCGCGACTTCCGCGGCATCTCGGGCAAAAGCTTCGACGGCCGTGGCAACTACGCCATGGGCTTGAAAGAGCATATCGTGTTCCCCGAAATCGACTTCGACAAAGTTGACGAGACTTGGGGTATGGACATCGTGATCGCCACCACGGCGAAAACCGACGCTGAAGCCAAGGCGCTGTTGAAAGCATTCAACATGCCCTTCAATTCATAAGCGCGGGAAGGATTAGAAATGGCTAAGAAATCCATGATTGAGCGCGAGAAGAAGCGCGAAGCACTGGTTAAGAAGTACGCTGACAAGCGCGCGGCTCTGAAAGAGATCGTGAGCGACGAAAGCAAACCGATGGAAGAGCGTTTCCGCGCTTCCCTGAAACTGGCGAAACTGCCGCGCAACAGCTCTGCTGTGCGTCTGCACAACCGTTGCCAGCTGACGGGCCGCCCGCACGCCTACTATCGTAAACTGAAAATTTCGCGGATCGCGCTGCGGGACCTTGGCTCTTCCGGCCAGATTCCCGGCATGGTCAAGTCGAGCTGGTAAGGAGCGCATCAGATGAACGATCCTATCGCAGATATGCTGACACGCATCCGTAACTCTTCGCTGCGCGGCAAATCCACCGTCATGACACCGGCCTCCAAGCTGCGTGCATGGGTTCTGGACGTGCTGGCCGACGAAGGCTACATCCGCGGCTATGAAAAAGTCACGGGCGCCGATGGCCACCCCGCCATTGAGATCAGCCTCAAGTACTACGAAGGCGAACCTGTTATTCGCGAGCTGAAGCGGGTTTCCAAGCCCGGTCGCCGCGTCTACATGGCCGTCAATGACATCCCCGTCGTCCGTCAGGGCCTCGGCGTGTCGATTGTCTCCACCTCCAAAGGTGTGATGTCGGACGCATCTGCACGGTCTGCCAATGTTGGCGGCGAAGTGCTCTGCACCGTATTCTAAGGAGAAGACAATGTCTCGTATCGGTAAGAAACCAGTCGCTATGCCTTCGGGTGTCTCGGCAGAGGTGAGCGGTCAGACCATCGAAGTGAAGGGCCCCAAGGGCACCCGCAGCTTCCGTGCCACTGATGACGTGAGCCTCGCGGTCGAAGACAACGCAATCACTGTGACGCCGCGCGGCAAGTCCAAGCGCGCCCGTCAGCAGTGGGGCATGTCCCGCACCATGATCGAAAACCTGGTGACCGGCGTCACCACGGGCTTCAAGAAAGAGCTTGAAATCCAGGGTGTTGGTTATCGTGCGGCCATGAATGGCAACACGCTGAAACTGAACCTCGGCCTCAGCCACGATGTCGACTACGTTGCGCCCGAGGGCGTGACCGTGACGGCACCCAAGCAGACCGAAATCGTTGTGGAAGGCATCGACGAACAGCTCGTTGGTCAGGTTGCCGCGAACATCCGCGCATGGCGCAAGCCCGAGCCCTATAAGGGCAAAGGCATCCGCTATAAGGGCGAGTTCATCTTCCGCAAAGAAGGCAAGAAGAAGTAAGGAACGGATTGATGGCAAATACCAAACGACAGCTGTTCCTGAAGCGCCGCATGCGCGTTCGGAACAAACTCCGCAAAGTCAACGCCGGGCGTCTCCGCCTATCGGTACACCGTTCGTCCAAGAACATCTCGGCCCAGCTGATCGACGATGTGAACGGCGTGACACTGGCCTCCGCCTCCTCCATGGAGAAGGATCTGGGCGTGGTTGGCAAAAACAACATCGAAGCAGCGACCAAAGTCGGTGCCGCGATTGCCGAACGTGCCAAGAAAGCCGGCGTCGAAGAAGCATACTTCGACCGTGGCGGCTTCCTCTTCCACGGCAAGGTGAAGGCTCTGGCCGAAGCCGCGCGTGAAGGCGGTTTGAAGATCTGATTGTGCGGTGCGTGGGCAACCACGCACCCGCTTTCATACGAAGGCTATGCCCCCGTGCATAGCTCTCCTGCGAAGAGGGCCGGGAAGGCCCTCTCGATGATCCGGGGGCCATGGGCTCACCAGGATTGATCCTAAGGGCCGGTGAGGCCACAGAAAAAGGAAGATGCCAGATGGCAAGAGATGACAACCGTGGGGGCAACCGCCGCAACCAACGCGACGAGACCCCGGAATTCGCTGACCGTCTGGTCGCGATCAACCGCGTGTCCAAGACCGTTAAGGGTGGTAAGCGTTTCGGCTTTGCCGCACTCGTGGTCGTGGGCGATCAGAAAGGCCGCGTCGGCTTTGGCAAGGGTAAAGCGAAAGAAGTGCCCGAGGCCATCCGCAAGGCGACCGAGCAAGCCAAGCGTCAGATGATCCGCGTTCAACTACGCGAAGGCCGCACCCTGCACCATGACATGCATGGTCGTCACGGCGCAGGCCGCGTCATCATGCGCACAGCACCTGAAGGTACCGGTATCATCGCCGGTGGTCCGATGCGTGCCGTGTTCGAGATGTTGGGCGTGAAAGACGTTGTGTCCAAATCGGTCGGTTCGCAGAACCCCTACAACATGATCCGCGCCACTTTGGACGGTCTGAAGAAAGAGCAATCGCCCCGTTCCGTCGCGCAGCGTCGCGGCAAGAAAGTGGCTGACATTCTGCCCAAGCGTGAAGACAACGTAGAGTCCTCCGCTCAAGTGGCTGAGGAGGCATAAGCATGGCCAAGACACTCGTAATCAAGCAGGTCGGTTCGCCGATCCGCCGCCCCGCCAAACAGCGCGCAACGCTGGTCGGCCTCGGCCTCAACAAAATGGGTCGCACCCGTGAGCTGGAAGATACACCTTCCGTGCGCGGCATGATCAACAAGGTCTCGCATATGGTCGAGATCGTTGAAGAGAAAGGCTGAACCTAGGGTTCAGCGGTAGGGCGGGGGACCGTCCTACGAAGACGCCTCGCAGGGAACTGCGGGGCGTTTTGCGTTGTGGGATTTGCGGGTTTGGCAGGCGAATGCTGAGGCGCGCTTGGCACGCGTTCGGTCCGCTTACTGGGGGATTCGAGAGGTCGGTTCCTTCGCCCACTAGTTTTCAACACTTGTTAATATTTCGTTAACATTTACCGTTGAATGGCCTCACGCATTTTTTCGGGGCGTAAACGGATAGGATTAACGATGAAACCCTTTGCTATACTCGCCGTTATATTTGTGGCGGCTGGTGGGCCGTCCTTCGCGTCGGTTCAGATGCAAACCAGCCAACTAAGTACCCCCGACGGCCCCGCCCATGGGGGCGGATGTAGAAAATCCTCACCGCCGGGGCGATGTTGCCATGCCGGATCAAAGCCATATCATTGCCACTAGCCGGTGGGATTAGGTCGACAGGGGTGGGGCGCTGGAGGTAGTCGCCATGCCCCCTTGTCACGCCCCCCGCCATCCCCTATACGCCCCCGGTGGCCCGTGTTGGGTCGCAATGGAATCGCAACGCCGCGTTTGGCCACTCCCGTCGCTGGGGGCCAATTCCGGCATAAGGAGAAGCGACATGAAACTGCACGAACTTTCCGACAACGAAGGCGCAGCCAAGAAGCGTATGCGCGTTGGACGTGGTCCCGGCTCTGGCAAGGGTAAAATGGGTGGCCGTGGTATCAAGGGTCAGAAGTCCCGCTCGGGTGTGAGCATCAATGGCTACGAAGGCGGCCAGATGCCCATCTACCAGCGTCTGCCCAAGCGCGGCTTCAACAAGCCGAACCGCAAATCCTTCGCTGTCGTTAACCTGGGCCTGATCCAGAAATTCATCGATGCGAAGAAACTCGACGCGGGCAACACCATCGACGCCGCAGCACTGGTTGCCTCCGGTCTGGTCCGTCGTGAGCTGGACGGTATCCGCGTTCTGGCCAAGGGTGACATCACCTCCAAGATCGACCTGAACGTTGCTGGCGCTTCCAAGTCCGCCATCGAGGCGGTCGAGAAGGCAGGCGGCAAGGTGACCGTGACCGCTCCCAAGGCGGCCGAGGCATCCGAGTAAAGCGGCCTTAAGGCTTGTGAGCGGCGCGCCAGCCGCTTACATAACCTCAAGTTTTCCCGAACGCCGCCCGCCGGAAAACGGTCCGGGCGGCGTTTTCGCAACAAGAGAAGAGACCCCTCATGGTATCTGCCGTCGAAAACATGGCCGCGAACACGAGCTGGTCCGCATTGGGCAAGGCAACAGACCTGCGCAACCGGATTCTGTACACGCTCGGGCTGCTTATCGTTTACCGCCTTGGCACCTTCATTCCGGTTCCCGGCATCGACGGTGGCGCGCTGCGTGACTTTATGGAGAGCGCAGGCCAAGGCATCGGCGGCATGGTGTCGATGTTCACCGGCGGCGCGCTTGGCCGGATGGGTATCTTCGCTCTGGGCATCATGCCCTATATCTCCGCCTCGATCATCGTTCAGCTGCTGACCTCCATGGTGCCTGCGCTGGAACAGCTCAAGAAAGAGGGTGAGCAGGGGCGCAAGAAGATCAACCAGTACACCCGCTACGGCACCGTGGCGCTGGCGACGCTGCAGTCCTACGGCCTTGCGGTCAGCCTTCAGGCCGGTGACATCGTGGCCGATGGCCAGATGGGTTTCGGCTTTATCGCGGCCTGTATGATTACCCTCGTGGGCGGCACCATGTTCCTGATGTGGCTGGGTGAGCAGATCACCGCGCGCGGCATCGGCAACGGCATTTCGCTGATTATCTTCGTCGGCATCATCGCCGAGGTTCCCGCCGCCATTGCGCAGTTCTTCGCTTCGGGCCGTTCGGGCGCCATCAGCCCCGCCGTCATCGTGGGCGTCTTGGTCATGGTGATCGCGACGATCATGTTCGTGGTCTTCATGGAGCGCGCCCTGCGCAAGATCCACATTCAATACCCGCGCCGTCAGGTCGGGATGAAGATGTATGACGGCGGCACCAGCCACCTGCCGGTAAAGGTGAACCCGGCGGGCGTGATCCCGGCGATCTTCGCCTCCTCGCTGCTGTTGCTGCCGGTCACCGTCAGCACCTTCTCCGGCAATTCCACCAGCCCGGTGATGTCTTGGCTCTTGGCGACCTTCGGCCCCGGTCAGCCGCTCTACCTGCTGTTCTTCGTGGGCATGATCGTCTTCTTCGCCTATTTCTATACCTTCAACGTCAGCTTCAAACCCGATGACGTGGCCGACAACCTGAAGAACCAGAACGGCTTTGTCCCCGGCATCCGCCCCGGCAAGCGTACCGCCGAGTATCTGGAGTATGTGGTCAACCGCATCCTCGTCCTCGGCTCGGCCTATCTGGCGGCGGTCTGTGTTCTGCCCGAGATCCTTCGCGGCCAGTTCGCCATTCCCTTCTACTTCGGCGGCACCTCGGTGCTGATCGTCGTCTCGGTCACCATGGACACGATCCAACAGGTTCAGAGCCATCTGCTGGCGCATCAGTATGAAGGTCTGCTTGAGAAGTCTCAGCTGCGCGGCAAGGGCGCGGGCAAAGGCAAAGGTACACGCAAGAAACGGAGCCCCGTACGTCGATGAATATTATCCTACTCGGGCCTCCGGGCGCAGGCAAAGGCACCCAAGCACGTCATCTGGTTGAAACCCGCAACATGGTTCAGCTGTCCACTGGCGACATGCTGCGTGAAGCCAAGGACAGCGGGACAGAGATGGGCAAGATCGTGGCCGACGTGATGGACCGCGGCGCGCTTGTCACCGATGAGATCGTCATTGGCCTGATCCGCGAAAAGCTCACCGACAAGGCCGAGCATGGCGGCTTTATCTTCGACGGCTTTCCCCGCACGCTGGCGCAGGCCGATGCGCTGGCCGATCTGATGGCGCAAGAGGGGCAGACCCTCGACGCTGTGATCGAGATGAAGGTCGACGATGAGGCGCTGGTCGCGCGCATCACCGCCCGTTCCACCTGCGCAAGCTGTGGCGAGGTTTATAACGACCTGACCAAACCGATCCCGAAGATGGGAAGTGCACCAACTGCGGCGGGACCGAGTTCAAGCGCCGCGCGGACGACAATGAGGAAAGCCTCAAAACCCGTCTGATGGCCTATTACAAACAGACCTCTCCGCTGATCGGCTACTACTATGCCAAAGACATGCTCAGCGGCGTGAACGGTCTGGGCCAGATCGAAGAAGTGCGCGGCGCGATCGCGCAGGTTCTCGACCAGTGATTTCCCGGCGGCGCGGGGCAGGGGGCGCTGTCCTTTGCCTTCGCGCGGCCGAGCAGCGTAGAGTTTTGTGCGGGCCTTGACGCCCTGCGCAAAACCTCATAGTCACCCCTATCTCGTAAGAGAATCAAATTGCGGCAAGGGTTCCGCCCAACCCCGCAAGATCACCTGATCAGCCTTAGCCCGATGGTCTTACCGCCTCGGGCTTGTGTTGTGAAAAAAGGGTCTGGAATCACGGACCCGCAACGAAAAGGAATAGCTAACGTGGCACGTATTGCCGGCGTAAACATCCCGACTGCAAAGCGGGTTCCCATCGCCCTCACCTATATCACCGGTATTGGCAGCTCCTCCGCCAAGGCCATCTGCGAAGCTGTCGGCATCGACGAGACCCGCCGGGTCAACGAACTGTCTGACGCCGAAGTTCTGGCCGTGCGTGAGCACATCGACGCCAATTACACCGTCGAAGGCGACCTGCGTCGTGACACGCAGATGAACATCAAGCGCCTGATGGACCTCGGCTGCTACCGTGGCCTGCGCCACCGTCGCAACCTGCCGGTTCGCGGCCAGCGCACCCATACCAACGCACGCACACGCAAAGGCCCCGCGAAGGCCATTGCTGGCAAGAAAAAATAAGGGAGGGTCCGATCAATGGCACGCGATAAGACACGCACCAAGCGTAAGGTCTCCAAGAACATCGCCGCAGGCGTGGCGCATGTGAACTCGAGCTTCAACAACACCAAGATCCTGATCTCGGACGTGCAGGGCAACGCGATCTCCTGGTCGTCTGCTGGCACCATGGGCTTCAAAGGGTCGCGCAAGTCGACACCCTACGCCGCCCAGATGGCCGCCGAAGATGCCGGCCGCAAGGCACAGGATCACGGCGTCAAGACGCTGGAAGTCGAAGTGCAGGGCCCCGGTTCGGGCCGCGAGAGCGCCCTGCGCGCCCTGGCTGCCGCCGGCTTCAACATCACCTCAATCCGTGATGTGACCCCGATGGCCCACAACGGCTGCCGCCCGCCGAAGCGCCGCCGCGTTTAAGCCGGGATTGTTTTACATGGGGTCGCGCCTTGCGTGCGGCCCCATACCGCTTTTCAGAAACCTCGAGCGTTTGTGTCATTTGGACATGAGGCACAAACAAGGATGGAGGGACGCATGATCCACAAGAATTGGGCTGAATTGATCAAGCCGCAACAGCTTGACGTCAAGCCGGGCAACGACCCCGCACGTCAGGCGACCGTCATGGCCGAACCGCTGGAGCGGGGCTTCGGTCTGACCCTCGGCAACGCGCTGCGCCGCGTGCTGATGTCCTCGCTGCAGGGCGCGGCGATCACCTCCGTGCAGATCGACAACGTGCTGCACGAGTTTTCCTCCGTCGCCGGTGTGCGCGAAGACGTGACCGACATCATCCTGAACCTCAAGGGCGTCAGCCTGCGCATGGAAGTCGAAGGCCCCAAGCGCCTGTCGATCTCCGCCAAGGGTCCGGGCGTCGTCACCGCCGGTGACATCTCCGAATCCGCCGGTATCGAGATTCTGAACCGCGAGCATGTGATCTGCCACCTCGACGATGGTGCGGATGTCTACATGGAGCTGACCGTCAACACCGGCAAGGGCTATGTCTCTGCCGACAAGAACAAGCCGGAAGATGCGCCCATCGGTCTCATTCCGATCGACGCGATCTATTCGCCGGTCAAGAAGGTCTCCTACGACGTGCAGCCGACCCGCGAGGGCCAGGTGCTGGACTATGACAAGCTGACCATGAAGGTCGAGACCGACGGCTCCATCACGCCGGACGACGCCGTGGCCTTCGCCGCGCGCATCCTGCAGGACCAGCTTGGCATCTTCGTCAACTTCGACGAGCCGGAAAGCGCATCGCGTCAGGACGACGACGACGGTCTGGAGTTCAACCCGCTGCTGCTGAAGAAGGTCGACGAGCTCGAACTCTCGGTCCGTTCGGCAAACTGCCTGAAGAACGACAACATCGTCTACATCGGCGACCTGATCCAGAAGACCGAAGCCGAGATGCTGCGCACCCCGAACTTCGGCCGCAAGTCGCTGAACGAGATCAAGGAAGTGCTGTCGGGCATGGGCCTGCACCTCGGTATGGACGTCGAAGACTGGCCGCCAGAGAACATCGAAGACCTCGCCAAGAAGTTCGAGGATTCGTTCTAAGATACGGTGCCCGGAAACTTTCAAAGTTTCCGGGGCCGATTTCTTTCAAAGAAATCGGGTGCCGTTACGACCGGGCGCATGCCCCAAGGAGAGCTCGTGACACGCATCGCGGGCCAGACAAAGCAAAACCGCCCGTAGAGGGCATCACGATTGGAGTAAGACAATGCGTCACGCACGTGGATACCGCCGCCTGAACCGTACACATGAACACCGCAAGGCGCTGTTCTCGAACATGGCAGGCTCGCTCATCGAGCATGAGCAGATCAAGACCACCTTGCCGAAAGCCAAGGAACTGAAGCCGATCATCGAAAAGATGATCACCCTCGCCAAGCGCGGCGACCTGCACGCCCGCCGTCAGGCCGCGTCGAAGCTGAAAGAAGATCAGTATGTCGCCAAGCTGTTCGACGTGCTGGGCCCGCGCTACAAGGACCGTCAGGGCGGCTACGTCCGCGTCCTGAAGGCCGGCTTCCGCTATGGTGACATGGCGCCGATGGCGATCATCGAATTCGTCGACCGCGACCGCGACGCCAAGGGTGCCGCCGACAAGGCGCGTCTGGCCGAGGAAGAAGCGGCGGAATAAGATCCCCGCCATCGTTATTCGGAAAGCCCCGCCCTTGGCGGGGCTTTTCTTTTGCCGGGGAGGGTCGCGGAAAACGCAGTTGCACCGGCTCCAGTCCCTGCGCATATCTGGGGCATGAGAACCCTTGCCCTGATCCTCATGCTACTGGCCACGCCCCTGATGGCGCAGCAGGTGCCGAGCTCCGCAGCACAGATGCAACTGAGCTTCGTGCCGCTGGTCAAACAGGCCGCCCCAGCGGTGGTCAACATCTATGCCCGCACCATCACCGAGGCCCGGCGCACGCCGTTGCAGGCCGATCCCTTCTTCGAACGTTTCTTTCGCGATCCCTTTTCCGAGCGACCCCGGGTGCAGAATTCGCTCGGCTCCGGCGTGATCCTCTCGGCTGACGGGATTGTCGTGTCGAATTACCACGTCGTCGGGACCGCCACCGACATCCGCGTCGTGCTGAACGACCGGCGCGAGTACAGCGCCCGCGTGCTTCTGGGCGATGCCGAGAGCGATCTGGCGATCCTCAAGCTCGCCGGGGCCGAGGATCTGCCCTTCCTCGAACTGCGCGACAGCGACGCGGTGGAAGTGGGGGAGCTGACGCTGGCCATCGGCAACCCCTTCGGTGTGGGGCAGACCGTGTCGAGCGGGATCGTCTCGGGGCTGGCGCGCTCCGGCGCCGCGGGCGGGGCGGGCAGGGCTATTTCATCCAGACCGACGCGCCGATCAATCCCGGCAATTCCGGCGGGGCGCTGATCGATATGGGCGGACGGCTCATCGGGGTGAATACCTCGATCCTCACGCGCTCGGGCGGCAGCAACGGCATCGGTTTTGCCATTCCCGCCGATCTGGTCGCCGCCTTCGTCGCACAGGCTCGCGCCGGGGAGACCGCTTTCCAACGCCCCTGGGCGGGGCTTTCGGGCCAGCCGGTCGATGCCGACATGGCGGGGCCCTTGGGGCTGGACCGTCCGGGCGGCATCATCGTTTCCGGGCTGCATCCCGCCAGCCCCTTCAACGGCGCGGGGCTGGAGGTTGGCGACGTGATCGTCAGCGTCGACGACCAGCCGGTGAACACACCCGCCGAGATGATCTACCGCATGTCGGTGGCAGGTCTGGGCCATTCCGCGCGCGTGGGCGTCATGCGCGAGGGGCGGTTGCAGGAGGTGACCGTGGCCCTGATCGCCGCGCCCGACGTGCCGGACCGGGCCGAGGTCACCTTGGGCGCGCGCAGCCTGCTGCCGGGGCTCAAAGCGGCACAGATCAATCCGGCGGTCATTGACGAGATGAATTTGCCCTTGGAAAGCGCGGGCGTGGTGGTGCTCGACGCCGGGCGCTTCGGCCCGCGCGTGGGGCTCAGCGATGGCGACGTGATCCTCTCGGTCAACGGCGTGGCGGTGGAGGATACCGCCGCCCTCGTGGCCCTGCTCTCGGGGCAGGTGCGCCGCATCCAGATGGTGATACAACGCGGTGACCGGCGCATGGCGCTGCGGTTCAGGGGGTAGCGTGGCGGATCTGTTCGGAGAGACGGAAGAGGCGGAAGAGGGCGGTCACCGCCCCTTGGCCGACCGGCTGCGGCCGAAATCGCTGGCCGAGGTGATCGGGCAGGAAAAAGTGCTCGGCCCCGATGCGCCGCTTTCGGTGATGCTGGCCGCCGGGGCGCTGTCCTCGCTGATCTTCTGGGGGCCGCCGGGCGTCGGCAAAACCACGATCGCGCGGCTTCTGGCGGATGAAACCGATCTGCATTTCGTGCAGATCAGCGCGATTTTCTCGGGCGTGCCGGAACTGCGCAAGGTTTTTGACGCGGCCAAGATGCGCCGCCGTCAGGGGCAGGGGACGCTCCTCTTCGTTGACGAGATCCACCGTTTCAACAAGGCGCAGCAAGACGGTTTCCTGCCACATATGGAGGATGGCACCATCCTTCTGGTCGGCGCCACCACGGAAAACCCGAGTTTCGAGCTCAACGCCGCCGTGCTGAGCCGCGCGCAGGTGCTGGTGCTCGAACGCCTGCCGCATGACGACTTGGAGCGTCTGGCGCAGCGGGCCGAACGCGAGCTGGGCAAGCCCCTGCCGCTTCAACCCGAGGCGCGCGAGGCGCTCTTGGAGATGGCCGATGGCGACGGGCGGGCGCTGCTCAATCTGATCGAGCAGGTGACCGCGTGGAAGGACGATGCCCCGCTCGACAAGGCGGGCCTGTCGAAGCGCCTCATGCGCCGCGCGGCGCAATACGACAAGTCGGGGGATTCGCATTACAACCTCATCTCGGCCCTGCATAAATCGATGCGCGGCTCGGACCCGGACGCGGCGCTCTACTGGTTGGGGCGGATGCTGGAGGGCGGCGAGGACCCGCGCTACCTGATGCGGCGCATCACCCGGATGGCGGTGGAGGACGTGGGCCTTGCCGATCCGCAGGCGCAGGCCTTCTGCCTGCAGGCATGGGAGACCTACGAACGCCTCGGCAGCCCCGAGGGGGAGCTCGCCATCGCGCAGGCGCTGACCTACATCTGCCTCGCGCCGAAATCCAACGCCGTCTACAAGGCCTACAAGGGCGCCCGGCGTCTGGCGCGCAGCACCGGGTCGGAGCCGCCGCCGAAACATATCCTGAACGCGCCCACCAAGCTGATGAAGGAACAGGGCTACGGCTCGGGCTATGCCTATGACCATGACGCCGAAGATGGGTTCTCAGGCCAGAACTATTTCCCCGACACGATGGAGCGGCCCAGCCTCTACGAGCCGGTGGAGCGCGGTTTCGAGCGGGAGTTGAAAAAACGGCAGGATTACTTCGCTGGGCTGCGTGCCAAGCGGAAAACTTGACTCCGGGCCGCGCAGGCGCGATGGGGTGTCGATGATGAAAACACTGATCATGGTGGCGCTCGGCGGCGCTCTGGGGGCCTGTCTGCGCTACCTTGTCGGTCTGGCCGTGGGCTTTCCGCTCGGCACGCTTGCGGTGAATGTCGCGGGCTCGCTCGCCATCGGGGTGGTCTGGGTCACGCTCGCCGAAAAGGCGCTGCTGCTGCCCTTCCTGATGACCGGGCTTCTGGGTGGCTTCACGACCTTCTCGGCGTTTTCGCTCGACACGTTGCGCCTGCTCGAGGCAGGCCGCGCCGCTGTCGCATTTTCATATGTGGGGGCCTCGGTGATCTTGTCGCTGGCCGCCTGTTTGCTGGGCCTCTGGTTGGCCCGAGAGGTATTGGCATGAGCCGCGTACAGACATTGACCGTCGCCGAGGGTGATGGCGACCAGCGGCTCGACCGCTGGTTCAAGCGGATGTTTCCGCAGATCAATCAGGGCCTCATCGAGAAGATGTGCCGCAAGGGCGAGATCCGTGTCGATGGGGGCCGGGTCAAGGCCAACACGCGGCTCGAGGCGGGCCAGCAGGTGCGCGTGCCGCCGCTGCCCGATGCCGCGCCGCCCCCGCCGCCCAAGCGGACACGCATCACCGAGGCGGATGCCAAGATGATCCGCAACTGCGTGATCTACCGCGACGACCACGTCATCGCGCTGAACAAGCCCGCCGGTCTGGCGGTGCAGGGCGGCTCCGGTCAGGCCGACCGCCATGTCGATGCGCTGTCCGAGGCGCTGATCTTCGATGCCGAGGAAAAGCCGCGGCTGGTGCACCGGCTCGACCGCGATACCTCGGGCGTCTTGCTCTTGGCGCGCACCCGCGCGGCGGCCAAGGCGCTGACGGCGGCGATGCGGCACCGCGAAACCCGCAAGATTTATTGGGCCATCGTCGCGGGCGTGCCGACACCGTACTTGGGCGAGATCAAATACGGTCTGGTGAAGGCCGGCGGCCATGGCCGCAAGGGCGAGGGCGAGAAGATGATCGCCGTGCACCCGCGCGACATGGACGACACGCCGGGCGCGAAACGCGCGCATACGCTTTATGCCACGCTGTTCCGCGTCGGCTCGCGCGCGTCCTGGGTGGCGATGGAGCCGGTCACGGGCCGCACCCACCAGCTGCGGGCGCATATGGCTGAGATCGGGCATCCGATCGTCGGCGACGGCAAATACGGCGGCTCGGGGCAGGAGAACCTCGGCGATGGCTGGGGCGCGCAATTGGGCGGGATCATCTCGAAGAAGCTCCACCTGCACGCGCGGATGATGCGTTTCGAGCATCCGCACACGCGCAAGGTGGTCACCATCACCGCTGAACTGCCCGACCATATGGCGCATAGCTGGGACACCTTCGGTTGGACCGAAGATCTCGCCGAAGAAGACCCTTTCGAGTCGCTGCAATGAGCAAACCGCTTCGTTTGGTGATCTTTGACGTCGACGGCACGCTGGTCGACAGCCAAGGCGATATCGTCGCGGCGATGACGGCGGCCTTTGCGGCTGTGGAGGCGCCCGCGCCAACGCGGGCCGAGATCCTGTCAATCGTCGGCCTATCGCTGGATGTGGCGATGACGGTGCTGGCCCCCACGCGCCCGGCGGGGGATCACCTTGCGATGGTTGAAGCCTATAAGGCTGCCTATATGACACTGCGGGCTGAGGCAGGCGTGGCGCAATCCTCGCCGCTTTACCCCGGCGCGGTTGAGACGTTGCGGCGTCTTCACGCAGAGCCGGAGGTGCTGTTGGGCGTCGCCACGGGCAAGTCGAAACGCGGGCTGGACAAGCTGATCGCCGGTCACGGGCTGGAGGGGCTTTTCATCACGCAGCAGGTGGCGGATTTTCATCCCTCCAAGCCGCATCCGTCGATGATCCATCAGGCGATGGCCGATGCCGGGGTAGGGCCTGAGGCCACGGTGATGATCGGCGATACCTCTTTCGACATGGACATGGCCGCCGCTGCCGGGGTGACCGGGATCGGCGTCAAATGGGGCTATCACGGCCCGGAACGGCTGGCCGCCGCCGCGCATCTGGTCGAGGATTTCGCGGCGCTGCCCGCCCTGCTGGAACAAATCTGGAGCATTCCCGCATGAGTGACTGGAAAGCCAAACGCTTTTGGAAAGACGCCGCCGTGGTCGCGGTCGACGACGGTTTCACCGTCGAATTGGACGGCCGCCGGGTGAAAACCCCGGCCAAGCGCCCGCTGACCCTGCCGACCCGTGCCATGGCCGAGGCCGTGGCCGCCGAATGGCAGGCGCAGGAGAAACAGATCGACCCGCGCACCATGCCGGTGACCAAGACCGCCAATGCCGCGATCGACAAGGTCGCGGTGCAAAAGGCCGAGGTCGTCGAGATGCTCGCGGCCTATGGCGACAGCGATCTTCTGTGCTACCGCGCCGACAGCCCGAAGGTCTGGTCGCCCGGCAAGCGGCTGAGTGGGATCCGATGCTGGACTGGGCCGCGCAAACCCTTGGCGTGCGGTTGGAGACGCGGGAGGGCATCATGCATGAGCCGCAAGCGCCCGAAGCCCTGGCCGAGTTGCACCGGCGGACGGCGGCGCTCGATCCCTTTGAACTGGCGGCTTTTCATGACCTTGTGAGCCTCACCGGCTCGCTGATCCTTGGCTTTGCCGCGCTCGAACAGGCCTTTGACCCCGTGGAGATTTGGGCCCTGTCGCGGCTCGATGAGACATGGCAGGCGGAGCAGTGGGGCCGCGATGACGTGGCCGAGCAAGAGGCCGAAATCAAGCGGCAGGCGTTTTTACATGCATGTGCAATAATAGTGCTTTGCAAAGCTGCTTAACTTGATAAAAGCTTTGCGACTCGATGTGAAAACCCGCCCTGATTTTGCCCATCGCGCCCTTGACCTTCAAACCTGAATCCGCCCACACTGCTTTTCATTGAGCAGGGGAAACCCTGCACAAGATCGCTTTCGGCGTCATCTGGCGTCGGATTAACCGCCAGTGAACGTGGCGGACTATCAGGAAGAGGTAAAAATGAAAAAAACCGTAATTTTTGGCGCGCTGACCGTTGCTGGCCTTGCGGCCGGCGCTGCTGGTGCCGCCACGCTTGATGACGTCAAAGCCCGTGGCAAGCTGAACTGTGGCGTGACCACCGGCCTTGCTGGCTTTGCCGCGCCGAACGCCAACGGCGAATGGGAAGGTTTCGACGTGGCCGTGTGCCGTGCCGTTGCCGCCGCCGTTCTGGGCGACAAGAACGCCGTGGAATTCGTGCCGACAACCGGCAAGACCCGCTTCACCGCGCTGGCTTCGGGCGAGATCGATTTCCTCGCACGTAACACCACATGGACCTTCAGCCGCGACACCGACCTGAAGTTCGACTTCGTCGGCGTGAACTACTACGATGGTCAGGGCTTCATGGTACCGAAAGCGCTTGGCGTTTCCTCGGCCAAGGATCTCGACGGCGCGACCGTCTGCATCCAGACCGGCACCACAACCGAGCTGAACCTCGCGGACTTCTTCCGCAAGAACAACATCAGCTACGAGCCGGTGCCCGTTGAAACCAACGCCGAAGGCCAGCAGCAGTACCTTGCCGGTGCCTGCGACACCTACACCACCGACGCCTCCGGCCTTGCCGCGACACGCGCGACCTTCGAAAACCCCGATGAGCACGTGCTGCTGCCCGAGATCATCTCGAAAGAGCCGCTGGGCCCGCTGGTCCGTCACGGCGACAACGACTGGGGCGACATCACCCGCTGGGTGCTGAACGCGCTGATCGCTGCCGAAGAACTGGGCATCACCTCGGCCAACATCGAAGAGATGACCGGCAACACCAACAACCCCGAAGTCGCCCGCCTCTTGGGCACCGAAGGCACGCTGGGTGAGATGATCGGCCTCGACGCCGACTGGGCCAAGCGCGCCATCATGGCCGAAGGCAACTACGGTGAGATCTTTGCCAAGAACATCGGCGAAGAGACCCCGATCGGTCTGGCACGCGGGCTGAACGCCCAGTGGACAGACGGTGGCCTGCTCTACGCACCGCCCTTCCGCTAAATAGCGAAGCGAGGGGCGCGGGAATTCCTGCGCCCCTTGCGCCTCTGGCCGGTGGGGCTGCCTGCCTCTGGCCAACAAAAGCTCCCTACTGACAAGAAGAACGGTCAAAAAACGACTGACGAAACCCCAACGAGACAATAAAAACCCACGATCGAGATAAATCGATCTACGACCAAAAATGATTCGGCCAAGGTGCGCCAAATGCACCGATAAAAAACAAGCCGGAACACAGGGATACATACATGACGACATTCTCCGACCCTCCCAAGGCGTCGTTCCGGCCATCTATGCTGTTGAGCGACACCCGCTATCGGTCGATCACCTTTCAGGTGATCGCGCTGGCGCTGCTGGTCACGGCGATCTGGTATCTGGGATCGAACCTTGCCGCGAACCTCCGCGCCGCCGGTTTGAACATCTCTTTCCAGTTCCTTGGCAATCCGGCGGGCTATGACATCAACCAGACGCTGATCCCCTATACCAGCCAATCGTCGAACCTTCAGGCGGCTTGGGTCGGGATCATCAACACGCTGCTGGTGTCCTTCCTTGCCTGTGTCACGGCCACGATCTTTGGCGTCATCGCCGGGGTTCTGCGCCTGTCGAACAACTGGCTCGTACGCAAGCTGATGGCCGGCTACGTCGAGATTTTCCGCAATATCCCGGTGCTGATCTGGATCCTGATCATCTACACCATCATGACCGCCGCCATGCCCGCGCCTTCGGCCTTCCGCGGTGACGATCCGGCCTCGACCATGATGCTGGGCTCTTTCGCCTTCACCAACCGGGGCGTCTATATTCCCGGGCCGGTCTGGGGGCCGGGGTCGATGATCGTGGTGGCGACCTTTGTCGCCTCGGTGATCGGCGTCTTTGCCTACCGCCGCTATGCGACCAAGCTGCTTTATGACACCGGTCGCCTGCTGCCGATGCTCTGGCCTTCGGTCGCGATCCTGTTGCTGCCGACGATCATCATGTTCTTCATCATGGGCATGCCGATCGGGCTCGACTACCCCGCGCTGAAGGGCTTCAACTTCCGCGGCGGCATCCAGATCGGCGCGCCGCTGATCGCGCTGTGGTTCGCCCTGTCGATCTACACGGGTGCCTTCATCGCCGAGAACGTCCGCGCCGGCATTCAAGCGGTTAGCAAGGGCCAGTCCGAAGCCGCTGCCGCCTTGGGTCTGCGGTCGGGCCGGATCATGAACCTTGTGGTGCTGCCGCAGGCGCTGCGTGTCATCATCCCGCCGCTCATCTCGAACTACCTCAACATCACCAAGAACTCCTCGCTGGCGATCCTCGTGGGCTATGCCGACATCACCGCGACGCTGGGCGGGATCACCCTGAACCAGACCGGGCGGGCGATTGAATGCGTCGTTCTTCTGATGCTCTTCTACCTCGTCATCTCGCTGGGCATCTCCATGGTGATGAACGTCTACAACAACGCAACGAAGCTGAAGGAGCGTTAAGCCATGTCAGACACACATGCTGAATCCATCGCCTTCGTGCGTGAAACCTCGCTGCCGCCGGCGGCCCCGCCGGATAAGGTCGGCGGCCCGTTGAAATGGGTGAAGGACAACCTTTTCCCCACATGGGCGAATGCGATCCTGACGATTGTGGCGCTCTATTTCCTCTATCTTCTGGTCTCCGGCTCTCTGCCCTGGCTGTTGAACGGCGTCTGGTCGGCAAGCAGCCTGTCGGAATGCCGCGAGATTTTGGACGGCGCGACCGGGGCCTGTTTCTCGGTGCTGAGTGAGCGTTGGCATCAACTGCTCTTTGGCTTCAAATATCCCAGCGACCAATACTGGCGTCCCACCCTCGCGTTGGTGCTGCTGTTCCTTGCCGCGGCCCCCGTGCTCTTCATCGACCTGCCGCGCAAGCTGCTGCTTTTCACCGGCGTTTACCCGTTCCTTGCCTTCTGGCTGATCTGGGGCGGGCCGATCTGGGGGCCGATCTTCGCGCTCTTGGGCATCGTGGCGGGCTATGTCGTCTATAGCCGTCTGGTGCAGAAGAGCTTTGCCATGGCGCTGGCGGGCGGCGTCGTCGCTGCGGTGATCGTCTGGTATATCGGCGGCTTTATTAGCGAGGCGCTGCGTCCCGCATCGCCCCTGCTGCAAGCGATCCCCAGCCGTGACCTTGGTGGCTTCATGCTCAACATGATGCTGGGCATCACCTGCGTGTCGCTATCGCTGCCCATCGGCATCGCGCTGGCGCTTGGCCGTCAGTCCCACCTGCCGATCGTCAAGGGCATCTGCGTGGTCTTCATCGAGTTCGTTCGCGGCGTGCCGCTGATCACGCTCCTCTTCGTGGCGAACGTGATGCTGGCCTATTTCTTCCCGCCGGGCTCGGGGGTGGACCTCTTCATCCGCGTGGTGATCATGATCACCATGTTCTCCTCGGCTTATATCGCCGAGGTGATCCGGGGTGGCCTCGCCGCGCTGCCGAAGGGCCAGTACGAGGCCGCCGACAGCCTTGGCCTCGACTATCCGCAGGCGATGCGGCTGATCATCCTGCCGCAGGCGCTGAAAATCTCGATCCCGGGCATCGTGAACATCGCGGTGGGCCTGTTCAAGGACACCACGCTGGTCTCGGTGATCTCGCTGTTTGACATCATCGGCATGATCCGCGGTCCGATCCTCGCCTCGACCGACTGGAACGGTGTTTACTGGGAGCTTTTTCTCTTTGCTTCTGTGCTGTTCTTCATCGTCTGCTACGGCATTTCTCAATACTCGCAGTGGCTGGAACGCCGTCTTGCGACTGACCATCGTTAAGGGAGGGTTCTCGCATGGCTGAGACCGCACAAATGAAAGTATCCGACGAAGTCGCGATCCGCATCGACAACATGAACAAGTGGTACGGGGCATTCCACGTGCTGCGCGACATCAATCTGACCGTGCACCGGGGCGAGCGGATCGTGATCTGCGGGCCTTCGGGTTCGGGCAAGTCGACGCTGATCCGCTGCATCAACGCACTGGAAGAGCATCAGAAGGGCACCATCGAGGTCGATGGCACGCTTCTGTCCTCGGACCTCAAGAACATCGACAAGATCCGCTCCGAGGTCGGCATGTGCTTCCAGCACTTCAACCTCTTCCCGCATCTGACGATCCTTGAGAACTGCACGCTGGCGCCGATCTGGGTCCGCAAGACACCCAAGAAGGAAGCCGAGGAAACGGCGATGCATTTCCTTGAAAAGGTGAAGATCCCCGATCAGGCCAATAAGTATCCCGGCCAGCTTTCGGGCGGTCAGCAGCAGCGTGTGGCGATTGCCCGTTCGCTCTGCATGCGCCCGCGGGTCATGCTGTTCGATGAGCCGACATCGGCGCTCGACCCCGAGATGATCAAAGAGGTGCTCGACACGATGATCGAGCTTGCCGAAGAGGGCATGACCATGCTTTGCGTGACCCACGAGATGGGATTTGCCCGTCAGGTGGCGAACCGCGTGATCTTCATGGACGAAGGCCAGATTGTTGAGCAGAACGAGCCGGAGGCTTTCTTCAACAACCCGCAAAGCCCGCGCACGCAGCTGTTCCTGAGCCAGATTCTCGGGCACTGAACCGGGCAAATCGGACCAAGGTAAAACCTACGCCCCGGCCATTCGGTCGGGGCGCTTGCGTTTTAAACCAGTTGTTTGGGGACGGTGAAGGCGTGCAGCAGGCCGCTGCCGGGGGCCACCTCGGCCCAGCTTTCAACCGCGAAATCCAACACCGTCGTCGCGCCCGAGGGGTAGCGATCAAAGGCTTCCTGTTCGGGCGGCTGCTGCAACAGCCCTGCGGCGGCAGCAGCGATGCCGGGGTTATGCGCCACCAGAAGCAGGGTGTTGCCCGTGCCGCGCTGGCGCAGGCTGGTGATGATCTGATCAGGCTCGGCGAGGTAGAGTTCGCGCAGGTACTCCACCCGACAACCCTCAGGCAGCGCCAAGCGGGCGCAGGTTTCGCGGGTGCGGGCCGCCGTTGAGCAGAGCACCGCATCAGGCAGCAGCGCCTCTGCGCGCAGCCAATTGCCGAGGGCTTGGGCCGCCCCGCGCCCGCGGGCGTTCAAGGGGCGGTCGTGGTCGCTGGTCCCATGGGACCAGTCCGATTTCGCGTGTCGCATCAGGATCAGGCGGCGCATGTCGTTCCTTTCACTGCTCGACCCATCATAGGCGCGAAGCAGGGGCAGGGGGCAAGCGCTTTGGGCCTAACCCTTGCGAATGATGCTGCCCGCGCCGTGTTCGGTGAAAAGCTCCAACAGGCAGGCATTGGGCGCGCGCCCGTCGAGGATGACCGCCGCCCGCACACCGCCTTCGAGCGCGTCCAGCGCGGTTTGCACTTTGGGAATCATCCCGCCCGCAATGGTGCCATCGGCGATCATCTCGTTGATCTGGCTCGCCGTCAGGTCTGTCACAACCTCGCCGTTGCCGTCCTTGACGCCCGCCACATCCGTCAGCAGCAGCAAGCGGTCGGCCTCCAATGCGCCCGCGATGGCGCCAGCGGCGGTGTCGCCGTTGATGTTATAGGTCTCCCCCCCGCGGCCCATGCCGAGCGGCGCGATGACGGGAATGATGCCCTTGTCGGCAAAGTCCCGCAGGATACGCGGGTTGACCTGTGTCGGATTGCCCACGAGGCCCAGAGCGGGGTCTTCGGGGTCGCAAACGATCAACCCGCTGTCTTTGCCCGAAACACCAACCGCGCGGCCGCCTTGCTCCGAGATCGCCTGCACGATCCGCGCGTTGACGAGGCCCGAGAGCACCATCTCGACCACTTCCATGGTCGCGGCATCGGTCACCCGTTTGCCGTTCACGAATTCGGATTTGATGTTCAACCGCGCCAGCATGTCGTTGATCATCGGGCCGCCGCCATGGACGATCACCGGGTTCACCCCCACCTGCCGCATCAGCGCGACATCGCGGGCAAATTCGTCCATCGCGTCGTCGCTGCCCATCGCATGGCCGCCCAATTTGATGACCACGGTGGCATCGGCGTAGCGTTGCAAAAAGGGCAGAGCTTGGCTGAGGGTTTGGGCGGTGGCGATCCAGTCGCGGTTCATGTCTTGCGTTCTCATCTGTTGACCCATGGGAAGCCGATAGCGGTGGGAGGTGCTATACCAGCGTGGCGATGATGGCACGCAGCGTAGGGATGCCCCAGCCCTTTTCCGAAGATGTCACGACAATCTCCGGGTAGGCAGCGGGGTGTTTGCTCAGCGCGTCTTTCACCTGTGACAGGATCTTTGCGCGTTCGGCTTCCTTGACCTTATCCGCCTTGGTCAGCACGACCTGAAAGGTGACGGCGGAACTGTCGAGCAGGGACATGATCTCATCATCGACCTTCTTCACGCCATGGCGCGCGTCGATCAGCACGAAGGCGCGGCGCAGGGTCTGGCGGCCCGAGAGGTATTGTTTCAGCAGGCGCTGCCACTTCTCGACCACTGGCAGCGGCGCATTGGCATAGCCATAGCCCGGCAGGTCGACGAGGTAGTGCTCTTCCCCGGCGGTGAAAAAGTTGATCTCTTGCGTCCGGCCCGGCGTGTTCGAGGCCCGCGCCAGCGCTTTCATCCCGGTCAGGGCGTTGATCAGCGTCGATTTCCCGACGTTGGAGCGCCCGGCAAAGCAGACCTCCATCCGGTCGGGGGGCGGCAGCCCATCCATCGCCACCACGCCTTTGACGAATGTCGTCTCACCGGCGAAAAGCATCCGGCCCTTCTCGGCGCTCGGGGCGTCCGGCTCTTCGGCGATGGTGTAGTTCACTTGCATCAGATCAGCTCCAGTTCGTCGCCCACGGCGATCTCTCCGCCCTTGGTGACGGTCAGGGTAACACCGAAATCCCGGTGACCCAATTGGTCGAGTGCGGCGAGCGTGTCCACGTCGCGCGCGCCGGTGTCGGTGTTTACGGTGGTGGCAAGGCAGCGGGTGATGCGTTTGGACACATGCAGCCGTGCTTCGCCGATTTTCAAGTCGCGCCCCAGCCAGTCGAACTCGGCCCAAGGGGCGGCGCCGTCAAACCAGATGTTGCCGCGCCAGCGGGCGGTTTGCAGCGGGGCAGCTGCCAGTTCTTCGACGGCGCGATGGGAGGTGAGGCTGTTGAGCGACAGCGTCGGCTCCGCGCTGTCGGTATAGCCGCGGCCATCAAGGCGGAGGATATCCACCGGGGCAGCGCGGCCTTCGGCCACCAGCGGGCGCACCCAGTCGAGGAAGGCAGCCTGTTCGCGATCCGGCTGAAAGGTGATTTCGCCGCGCGCCGGATGGCGCAGGGTGAGCATCTCAGTGGTCTCATCCAGCTTGGCTTTGATCGCCTGCAACTGTGGCGAAGAGGCCCCCCGGGTGAAATTCAAACACCGCGCCCAATCTCCCGGCGCGGCTTTGGAGGCGTCATGGGCCACGGCCCAGAGCCGGTCGTAGGGCATGGATTGCCCGGCGCGCAGGGTCACTCGCTCAACCGTCTCGCGGCCATGGGCCTTGAGCGGATGCCGGTTGAGCGCGGTGACCTGCATCACTTTTTCGACTTGCCCGATTTGGGCTTGGCATCCGCATTGGCGGCAGCGCTCTTGGGCGTGCGTTTGAAGCCGCCTTTGATGTTGCCCCAGAGGTCAGGTTTGTACCCCTGGCTGCGCATGATCAGATATTGCTGGGTGAAGGTGATCGTGTTGTTGGCGATCCAGTACACCACCAAGCCGCTCGCGAAACCGCCCAGCATGAACATGAAAACCCATGGCATCCATGCAAAGATCATCTGCTGTGTCGGGTCGGTGGGCGCCGGGTTCAGCTTTTGCTGCAGGAACATGGAGATACCCAAGAGCAGCGGCAGGATGCCGATGAAGATCAGCGCCAGCATCGAACCCGGCTCGGGCGCGGCATAGGGCAAGAGGCCCCAGAGGTTCATGATCGACGTCGGATCGGGCGCGCTGAGGTCTTGGAACGGGCCAAAGAAGGGCGCGTGGCGCAGTTCGATCGTGACGAAAATCACCTTGTAGAGCGAGAAGAAGATCGGGATTTGCAGCAGGATCGGCAGGCAGCCCGCAGCAGGGTTCACCTTGTTCTTCTTATAGAGCTCCATCATGCCCTGTTGCATCTTCTGACGGTCGTCGCCCGCTTCTTTCTTCAGCTTTTCCATCTCGGGCTGAAGCTCTTTCATCCGTGCCATGGAGACGTAGGATTTGTACGCCAGCGGGAAGAGGACCGCCTTGATCAGCAGCGTCAGGCCGATGATGGCAACACCCATGTTGCCGATAAGCTTGTTCAGCTCATGCAGCAGCCAGAAGATCGGCTTGGTCAGGAAGAAGAACCAGCCCCAGTCGATGCTGTCGATGAATTTGGCAACACCGGAGGATTGGTAATCCTGAAGGGTTTCCCATTCCTTGGCACCGGCGAAAAACTTGCTGGAGGTGCTCACGCTTTCGCCTGCCGCGACCGAGCGGGTCGGCTGGCGGGTGAAGGCGCGGTAGGTGTCCGCGCGCGGATCATAGGTGAGCGCCTGTTCAAAGGTTTCGCCCGCGTCGGGGATCAGCACCGCCTGCCAATAGTGATCGGTAAAGCCGACCCAGCCCTCGGTGACGCCTTCGGTGACCACGGCGGGGCGGCCCCAGGTGCTGTTCACATCGGCTTCGGCGATATCGTCCCAATCGACTTCGGCAAGTTCACCATTGGCCATGGCCACGGCGCCTTCATGCAGGATGAAGAAGCTTTTCAGGTCTTCGGGCAGCCCGTGCTGCGCGATCATGCCGAAGGGGGCGAGGTTCACCGCGCCTTCGCCGTTGTTGGTCACGCTCTGGGTGATGTCGAACATATATTGGTCATCGACCGAGATGGTGCGGGTAAAGACCTGCCCGGCGCCATTGTCCCAAGTGAGGGTCACGGGGCTGTCGACGCCTAGCGTTTCGCCCTCGCTCAGGGTCCAAAGCGTGTCGACACCCGGCACGGCATCGGGGGCGAGGCCCGAACCGGCGGCCCAACCGTGCAGCGCATAGTAAGCATCGCTCGACCCTTCGGGGGAGAGCAGGGTCACGATTTCGGCATCCGCGTCGAGCGTGGTTTGGTAATCGTTCAGTTTCAGATCGTCGATCCGACCGCCCATGAGCGAGATGGAGCCGCTGACCTTGTCTGTCGCGATTGCCACGCGGGGCGCTGCTGCCAGTGCCGCGCGGCGGCCTTCGGGGGCGGCGCCTTCGCCATCTTCCGTGCCGGGCGCGGCAGCGGTATCGGCGGTGGAGGCGGGAACCGAAGTGCCCTCGACAGTTTGGCTGATCTCGGTACCGGCTTCCAATGCTGGGTCGGCTTCAGGGGGCGGGAACAGAAGGAACCACACGAGGATGACGGCAAAGCTGAGCGCCGTGGCAAGGATGAGATTCTTGTTCTGTTCGTCCATGGGGACCGCCACCTGATGTCTTTGAATATCACGGGGGTTCAACAGAGTGCGGGGCCAAAGGTCAAGTGGAATCGGGCGGGATGAAGGGGGATGCAGGGTGGTTTTGGTCCATCTGGCATGGGTTTTGCGGAGTTTCGCCGGGGGCGGTTGCGGGGGTGCGGTGGCCCCAGCATTGAACGGGGCAGGGGGCAGAGGGCGTGGCCGTACTTCGGGGCGCGGGGTGTTCTCCTCTGCCTGAGACCCTTCGGCCGTCGCGACCACCGTCGCTTAATGCTCCGGGCCGGTGCTAGGCACAGAGCCCGCTAGGTGGCACGCCCATTCATGATGCGCGGCACGTCTTGCAGTTTCGCGTTGTGGCGGGCGATCCAATCGAGTGTTTGCTCAAACGGCATGGGGCGGGCGATGCCGAATCCCTGCACATGGTCACACCCGAGTTGGGCGAGCAAGACATGCTCCCCACCGTTTCCACCCCTTCGGCAAGGGTCTCAATGCCCAGTCGTTCGGCCATGGTGAGAATGGCGCTGATCATGCGCTGCTGGTCGGGGTCGCGGTCGGCCTTCATGACGAAAGAGCGGTCGATCTTGATCCGGCTGACGGAGAAGCGGCGGATGGATGCGATGGAGGCATGGCCCGTGCCGAAGTCGTCAAGATCGATGCGGCAACCGAGCTTGCGCAGGGCATTGATATTGCGGGTGATCACATCGTCGGCGGTTGAGGCGACGACGGTTTCCAGCACTTCGATGGCGAGCCGGTCGGGGGACAGGTCGAACCGGTCCAGCTCCCAAGTGATTTTGTCGATGAGCCGGGGGTTGGCAAGTTCGCCCCCGGCGAAGTTCACCCCGATCTGCGGTACTACGGTGCCGGAGCCATCCCAGGCTTTGAGGGCGGCGAAGGCGTGGTACATCATGACTTCGGCCAAACGCTCCAACAGGCCGGCCTCCTCGACGGCGGGCAGGAAATCCGAAGGGGGGATCATGCCCTGTACCGGGTGGTTCCAGCGCGCCAAGGCTTCAAAGCCGGTGATCTGGCCTGTGTCGGTTGAGATTTGCGGCTGAAACCATGGTTGTATTTGGCCGCTGTCTAAGGCCTGCGCGACCTCTTCGCGCAGTTCGGCGCGGCTTTCGCTTTCCCGGCGCATCTGGTCGGAAAAGGCGCGAATGGAGGAGGGGCCGCGCCGCTGCGCGCTGCGCAGGGCGGTGGCGGCGGCGGCAAGCCATGCGGCGGCATCCCTGCCCGGGGTGCGGGTGTTAAGGCAAAAGCCGACGGAGGCCGTGAGGTAGATCGTAACCCCATCGACGAAAAACGGTTCTTCCAAGGCGGATTGTAGCCGCCCGGCCAGTTGAATGCAGAGTTCAAGGTCAAGCTGCCGTACCGGGGCCGTGCAGACGGCGAACCGCGCCTCTCCCATCTTGCCGATGAGATCATCGTCGCGCAGGGCGCCCTGCAATCGTTCGCCGCTTTGCCGCAGAACCGTGTCGGCGGCGGTCTGACCGTGGCGTTCGATGATTTGGTCAAGCCCTTCGAGCGCAATGAAACATGTGGCCGACAAACGCCCCCGAGATTGGGCGGTTTGAAAAACTTGTTCTGTCAGCTCCTCAAAAGCGCTGCGCTGTAGGATGCCGCCGAGCGCGTCTCGGGGTGCCTGAGAATTCCCGCCAAAGCGCTGCCCCGCAAGAAAAAGAAGCGGCAGCGCGGCGGAGGCGGCGATCAGGGCCATTTCGCCGCCGATCCAAAAGGCCAGCAACGTCAGCGCGGGGAGGAAGGCCAAAGCAGCCTGACCGCTGAGCAAAGCGGCGAACGACTGGTGCAGCTGCGTGAGCCCGGAAAGCCGGTGAATTGCCATCGCGATATCCCTTCCCAATACGCGCAATGCCTGCGCTGACGGGGGAGGGATATCGCCTTTAGGGTGTGCTGTGGGTTAACAGAACCCGCTTTTTTGCGGATTATTATCTAAAATTGTTCTTGCTCCGTACCCTCAACGTTCCGCATGAGCCCGGCGAAGTCAAAAAGCTTGGGATCCAGCAGGTGCGAGGGGCGGGCGTTCATCAGCGCGCGGAACATGACTTGCCGACGACCGGGGCTATTGGCCTCCCACCCGTCGAGAATCGCCTTCACCTGTTGGCGCTGAAGCCCGTCCTGCGAGCCGCAAAGATCGCAGGGAATGATCGGGTAGTTCATCGCCGTGGCGAAGCGTTCGCAATCGCTTTCCGCGACATGGGCGAGGGGCGGTAGACGAAAAGATCGCCTTCTTCGTTAACCAATTTGGGCGGCATGGTCGCCAGTCGTCCGCCGTGGAAAAGGTTCATGAAAAAGGTTTCGAGGATGTCATCCCGGTGATGCCCCAGCACCACGGCAGAGCAGCCCTCCTCCCGCGCGATCCGGTAGAGATTGCCCCGGCGCAGGCGGGAGCAGAGCGCGCAGAAGGTGCGCCCGGCGGGGACCTTGTCCATCACGATTGAATAGGTGTCTTGATATTCGATGCGATGCGGGACGCCCATCTTTTCAAGGAATTCCGGCAGCACGGTCGCCGGGAAATTTGGCTGCCCCTGATCGAGGTTGCAGGCCAAAAGCTCGACCGGCAGCAGGCCGCGCCATTGCAGCTCATGCAGAACCGCCAGCAGAGTATAGCTGTCTTTGCCGCCCGATAGGCAGACCAGCCATTTCGGCTTGGGTGCGCCTTGGGCGGTCGGCTCCACCATGCCGTATTGATCGATCGCCTCGCGGGTCATGCGGACGATGCGTTTGCGCAGTTTCTTGAACTCGGTGCTTTGCGGTGCGCCGGCAAAGAGGGGGTGAATCTCGTCGGTTTCGTCCAGCATCGTCGGTCTCTCACTATCAGCTTGGCTTCACCTAGGGCATTTTGCCCCTTTGCCGCAAGCGCGGCGCTAATCGGGAACGTTGTCGATCCCGCTTTGCCCCCAAGGGTGGCAGCGCGCGATCCGGCGGGCGGCCAGCCATCCGCCCCGCAGCCCGCCGTGTTTTTGCAAGGCTTCCAACGCATAGGCGCTGCAGGTGGGCTGATAGCGGCAGTTATGCCCGACCCATGGGCTGAAGATCAGCCGATAGCCGCGCACGGGCAGGGCAAGAAGCGCGGCCAAGGGAGTCATTTTCGGACCCCGTGCAGAATATCCAGCGCGCGGGCCAGATCGGCGAGCAATTGATCAAAGGGCAGGGTGGCTGTCGCCTCGCGCCGCCCGACAAAGACATAGTCCATGCCCGCGCGCCCCGCCTGCGGCAGGGTGAGCCGCGCGATCTCGCGCAGGCGGCGCTTGGCGCGGTTGCGGGCCACGGCATTGCCGACCTTCTTGGAACAGGTGAATCCCACGCGAATGGGCGCCGCGCTGGGCTCATCCTCCCGGCGGGGGCGCATTTGCAGAATGAAGCCGGGGGTGGCCACGCGTTTGGCGCGGCTGGCACGTTGGAAATCCGCCCGTTTGGTCAGGGTCTCCAGACGCAGAGAAACCGCCGGGGCAGGGTTCCCCTTCGTGGCGCAAGTGCCATTCAAGGGTGCCTCCGGCGGTGTCATATTCTGGTTCCGAAGATCGAGGGCGCTTATGCGCTCAGCGATTTCCGGCCCTGTGCGCGGCGTGCGTTGATGATCTTACGGCCGGCTTTGGTGGCCATGCGCGCGCGGAAACCATGGCGCCGCTTGCGCACGAGGTTCGAGGGTTGAAAGGTGCGTTTCATCGCTCCGTCTCCATCTAAAGCTGGCTGGGCACGGAATCACTTGAAGGTTCCACCGCGGCCAGCGTCAATTCAAGCCCGTCCTCTAATGCGGCGGGGCGCGCAAGTCAAACCCCCTGACAGGGAAAAACCGCGCTTTGCAACAAAATGCCGGTTTGCGGGGCCGGAATTGTTTCAGTTCACCCCGTAACTTTGCAAAATCGCCCTTTCCCGCACAAGTCCCATCAAGCGCGCGTGAGGAGCCTGTTCCCGCGCCCCGCTTCACGCCATCATTGAGGAAAGCGAAATTGGTCTGATGCAGGCCCAAGGAAGTGTGAAAATGAGCCGCAATGACCAAAGTAAACCCGCGCTGATGCGCTATCTGCCCCTTGCGCTGATCGCGGTCGTCGCTGCCATCGGGGCCTTTACCCTGCGCGATTACCTGAGTTTCGACGCGCTGCGTGACAATCGCGAGGCGCTGATCGCCTTTCGCGACAGCAACTACCTGCTGACCGCGCTGGTCTTTGTCGCCGCCTATGTGGTGATCGTGGCTTTCTCCCTGCCGGGGGCCACGGTGGCCACTTTGACGGGCGGCTTCCTCTTCGGGCTGTTTCCGGGCGTGCTTTATAACGTCAGTGCTGCGACCTTGGGCGCGGTGGTGATCTTTCTGGCCGCGCAATGGGGCCTTGGCGCACGGTTGAAAGACCGGATGGACGCCTCCGAAGGTATGGTGCGCAAGATCAAGGCGGGGATCGACGACAACCAATGGTCGATGCTCTTCTTTATCCGGCTGGTGCCGGTGGTGCCCTTCTTTGTCGCGAATCTGCTGCCGGCCTTCCTTGGCGTGCCGCTGTTTCGCTTCGTGATCTCGACGTTTTTCGGGATCATGCCGGGGGCCTTGGTCTTTACCTCGGTGGGCGCAGGGCTAGGTGCGGTTTTCGCCCGGGGTGAGTCGCCCGACCTTGGGATTATTTTCGAGCCGCATATTCTATTGCCCATTCTGGGCCTTTGCGTGCTGTCGCTGCTGCCCGTGGCGATCAAGACATTTACCGGTAAGAAGGATCTGCTGAAATGACCAACCGTATCAAGACCGACGTTCTGATCATCGGCGCAGGCTCTGGCGGGTTGTCGGTGGCGGCGGGGGCCGTGCAGATGGGCGCGGATGTGACCCTTCTGGAAGGGCATAAGATGGGCGGCGATTGCCTGAACTATGGCTGCGTGCCCTCCAAGGCGCTGATCAAGACCGGCAAGACCGCCTATACCCAGCAACACAGCGCGCAATACGGGGTGGAGGCTGCCGCCGGGGCGGTGGATTACGCCGCTGCCAAGGATCACGTGGCGGATGTCATCTCGCAAATCGCGCCGGTCGACTCGGTTGAGCGGTTCGAGGGCTTGGGCGTGCGGGTGATCCGCGAATACGGACGTTTCATTTCCGATAAAGAGGTGCAGGCGGGCGATACCATCATCACCGCGCGGCGCATCGTCGTGGCCACCGGCTCCTCTCCGCTGGTGCCGCCGATTCCGGGGCTGGCGGATGTGCCCTATGAGACGAATGAGACCCTCTTTGATCTGCGCGAGAAGCCCGAGCATCTGATCATCATCGGTGGCGGCCCCATCGGCATCGAGATGGCGCAGGCGCATGTGCGGATGGGCTGCAAGGTCACCGTGATCGAAGGCAGCCGCGCGCTTGGCAAGGATGACCCCGAATTGTCCGAGGTGGTGTTGCAGACCATGCGGGACGAAGGCGTGGTTTTCGAGGAAGGCAGCGATGCGGCCAAGGTCAGCGGTGCGGCGGGGGCGATCACGGTCGAGACCAAGGATGGCCGCGTGATCAAGGGCTCGCATCTGCTGATGGCCGTGGGGCGCAAGAGCAACATCGACCGGCTCGATCTGGATAAGGCCGGGGTGGAGACCACCAAGGCAGGCATCAAGGTCGACGACAGCCTGCGCAGCAGCAACCGCCGGGTCTATGCCATCGGCGATGTGGCAGGCGGGCTGCAATTTACCCATGTGGCGGGCTATCATGCCGGGGTGGTGATCCGCTCAATCCTTTTTGGCTTGCCGAGCAAGACGAAGCTGCACCATATCCCATGGGTCACCTATGCCGCGCCGGAACTGGCGCAGGTGGGGCTGACCGAAGCGCAGGCGCACGAAGAGCATGGCGACAAGCTGGAGGTCGTGCGGTTCCACTATAACCACAACGACCGCGCGATTGCCGAGCGTCAGACCAAAGGGTTCATCAAAGTCATGGTGGTCAAGGGCCGCCCGGTGGGGGCCAGCATCGTCGGCCATCAGGCGGGCGAATTGATCACCCTGTGGTCGCTTGCGCTGGTCAATAAGATGAAGATGAGCCAGATTGCTGCTATGGTTGCCCCTTACCCCACGATCTCGGAGATTAACAAACGCGCGGCGGGGGCCTATTTCAGCCCGCGCCTGTTCGAAAGCGCTCTGGTCAAAACGGTGGTGCGCGCCGTGCAGCGCCTCTTGCCCTGAGATCGCCCATGATCCACTCGCTTTCTGGCCGCCTGCTGATCCTCACCACCATCTTTGTGATGCTGGCCGAAGTGCTGATCTTTGTCCCCTCCATCGCGCGGTTCCGCGAGGAATATATGCTGACGCGGTTGGAGCGGGCGCAGATCGCCTCGCTGGCGCTTTTGGCCGACGATATGCTCGACCCGGAGTTGGAAGAGGAACTGCTGCGCAACGCCGAGGTGTTCAACGTGGTGCTGCGCCGGGATGAGGCGCGGCAATTGGTGCTGGCCTCCCCCATGCCGCGCATGGTGTCGCAGACCTATGATTTGCGCGATGCCTCGGCGACGGTCTTGATCCGCGATGCGATGTTGCGGCTGTTCCGCCCGGGGAATGAGGTGGTCCGCGTGATCGGCGCGCCGGTGCGCGAAGCGGGGCTGCTGATTGAGGTCACGATGGAGACAGCGCCCATGCGTGTCGCCATGCTCGATTACGGGATTCGCATCCTCATCCTTTCAGCGGTGATCTCGGTCATCACGGCGGTGCTTTTGTTCTTTGCCATGCGGGCCTTGCTGCTGAAACCGATCAAACGGGTGGCGGGGCATATGCAGCGCTATGCCGCGGCGCCCGAAGATGCGCGGCGGATCATTGAGCCTTCTGCCAGCGTGACCGAGTTGCGCGAGGCCGAAGAGGCGCTTCAGAAGCTGCAAACCGACCTTACGCAGGCGCTCAAACAGAAAGAGCGTTTGGCCCAATTGGGCAGCGCCGTCAGCAAGATCAGCCACGATCTGCGCAACATCCTCACCTCTGCCCAGCTGTTCACCGACCGGATCGAAATGTCCGAAGACCCGACCGTCAAGCGCATGGCGCCCAAGCTTGTGGGGTCGATCACCCGGGCGGTGCACCTATGCGAATCGACGCTGGCCTTCGGCAAGGCCGAAGAGCCGGGGCCGACGCTGACGCTCATGCCGCTCGAAGAACTGGTGGAAGAGGTCATAGACGGCGAACGCCTTGCCGATCCCGAAAGCATCGTGCGCTTTGCCGCGGATATTCCCGCGAATCTCACCGTGCGTGCGGACCCTGAGCAAATGTACCGCGTGCTGGCCAATCTCATGCGCAACGCCCGGCAGGCGATCACCGCCACCGGCAAACCGGGCGAGGTCTATCTGCGGGCCGAGGATATGGGCGAGGCATGGTGCATCACTGTCAGCGATACCGGCCCCGGCCTGCCACCCAAGGCGCGGGAGCATCTCTTCACCGCCTTTCAGGGCGGGGCGCGCAAGGGTGGCTCCGGTTTGGGGCTGGTAATCGCCTCTGAACTGGTGCGCGGCCACGGCGGCAGCCTTGCACTGCGCAACAGCGGGCCGGAAGGCACGGTTTTTGACATAACACTGCCCAAGGGGGACGGCGCCCTGTAGATTTTTGAAGAAAATTGCATTTCCTTGAAACGAGGGCTTGCAACTCCCCGGGGCTAAGACTAAACCCCCGCTCAGTGGACCGATAGCTCAGCTGGATAGAGTACCTGACTACGAATCAGGGGGTCGGGGGTTCGAATCCTCCTCGGTCCGCCACTACCCAAAATTGAAGAACCTAGCCCTTTCGGGGCGTCTTATCCGTCTCGCGGCGGGTTGTAGAAGCCCGTGTCGCGGTAGGGCTGGTCAAAGGCGTGATCCATCAGTTCCAGATGGTCTTGGCCGTAATACATGTCACCATTCAGAAAATAGCTAGGCGAGCCAAAGATGCCGCGGGCGATCGCCTCTTCGGTGTTTTGCGTGTGGATTGCCTGGACATCCTCCTCCATCGCCCGTGCGATCAGCCCGTCGCAATCGGGATCGACCGCTTCTGTCGCGCGGCGCAGATGCGCGGGATTCGCGAGATCGATATCATCGCGCCAATGGGCCTGAAGAATCGCAAAGGAAAGCGCGTCGACATCCCGCCCCGCCTGAGCGGCGGCGATCAGGTAGCCGTTTGCAAGGTTCAGCGGGTTGTCGTGGTGGGTCGGGCGGTGGTTGAGAATCTCCAGCCCGCGATACTGCGCCCAACGCTCAATCTCTCGGCCGAAGAAATAGTCTATGTAATGGGGCGTGAAACCGCGGAAATGGCTGACACGGCCTGAGGCGATCACGGGGGTGAGGTCAAAGGGACGATGCATCAGCCGCGCACCGCGGGCCGCGCAAATCTCCAAGAGCTTACGATGCCCCAGATAGGCATAGGCGGAATGGGCGGAATAGAAATATTCAATGGTGTCCAAGGTCGGCTCCCTCCGGTTTTGCCAGCATCATGGCGGAAACCGACGGGGAGACAAGAACGGGGGCCGAAAGCCGAGTGCGGAATCGCGGGTGTGGTCGCAACAGGATGCTTCTAGCCGCGATGACGCTTCAATACCGGCGGTTATGCAATCTGTTCGCCCGGGGCCGGGGCGCGATTGCGCGGACCTTCCGAGGCTGGGGGCGTTGCTTGGCCATGAATGCCACTGCCGCCACCGCGGCCATGATCAGGATCAAGAGTTCGTAAGTCCACATGAGCCATTCCTCCTAGGGCATGTTCATAAGGTTAACCTTAGCGATGCCCGATGGGTTCCGTCTTGGCCGGGATGGTGGCGGCCTTTGGCCGGGGCCGCAAGTCAAAAAGGCCACCGCATTTCTGCGACGGCCTTCTTCCGGCAGTGCCCGCTCCGGGCGTCAGCCCATTTGCCGCACCACGGCCATGGTGGCGATGGCGGGTAGGGTCAGTAGCGCGCCGATGGGCCTGAAATCTTCTTGGAAATGCCGCGCGAAATGCAGCACTGCGGCTAAAAAGGCGGCCAAAGCGGCGAAAATACGCGCGCTTTGGCCTGGAGGGAGACGGAGAGAGAGAAGAGAGTGGAGCGCGCGGTCAGGAGGTGCCGCGTGCCGTGTTTTCAAAGATGCTTTTCATATGGCTGTCGAACTCGTTCCAAGTGATGACAGCCCGGTTGCCCGCATGGCCGTGATAATAGGACCGGCCCGTCGAAGTGGGCAGCCCGGCCCAGATGCGGGCGAGGTTTTCCATGAAACGATGGCGGCTGATCTTGCCCTTCATGAAGGGGGTAAACCCCGCATCTTCGAGCAATAGATCGGCCAGCAGGTCTTGGACCTGCGGAGTGAACCGGTCACTCTTGCTTAGCCCCGCTTCGGCGACGAGCGTTTTCAAAGTGTTGGGGATGAACTGGTAGCGCCCGATGGCATGGGGCTGGCCGGGGGTGGCCTTGATCCAGCGATAGATTTCGCCGATGGTCATGCTTGTGGGGCGCTTGGGCGGCTTGACCCGCGCCCCATGTTGCACCGCGTCATAGCCTTTCGCGCCCGCCTCTGCCGAGGCGATGACATGACGCACCGCCGCCGATGGGCCACCGCGCGGGGGCAGGGTCAGTTTGCGGGGGGCCTGAGCATGTTTGACAGGCGTCTGGATCATGGCCCGGTTAAGGTGGATCCGCGCATCCGAGGCGGAGGGCGACAGGGCGAAGTTCAGGCCGGTGACGGCGATCTTGCGGCTGTCGAAACGGGCGAAATCATTTGCATTTGCCGCGCCGGAGAGGGTGGCGGCGATCAGGCAAAAGGCAGTGCTGGCAGCGAGCTTTTTCATCGGAGTTTCCCATCGGGCTGGAGGTTTGCATTGTCCCTGATCATGCGCCTTCAAAATCGATATTTCATTAATGCGGACAGCTAGTTAGCGTCTCGAAAGGATAGTCGGCCCGGCGCTTGGAGTAGGCCGGGTCGACTTTGGAGCGACGCCGCGCTCTGAAAGAGAAATGAGCCACGTTCCAGATGCGCTTGGAACGTGGCTCTCCCTCGGGGCTGAGTCTCCCGGTCAGCTTCCGAGGAACTGGTCGAACTGGGTCCAGAGTGAGTTGTCCAACAGCAGGTTGAACCGGAAATAGAACCCTTCGTCATAGAGGTTGCTTTGCCCTGCCACCCGGCCACGGGCCTTGTTGTAGCCGAGCGCCAGCAGGACACCTTCGCGCGGGGTGAAGCCAAATTCGGCGCCGATCCCGTTGGAAGAATTGCCCTCGCTGTCCCACAGATGCGTGGCGTTGAGGCCGAGTTGGAAACGGTCGTCGCCGAATTCGTAGTTCAGACCGCCTTGGATCAACTGCGTGGTGGTATTGGCCCGCGCGCCGGCATTGGTGCCGATCTTCTGATGCTGGCCGGCATATTTGCCGTTGATCCGCAGGTCGGCGTCGATCTCGTAATTCGCGTCGATCGACCACAGATGCGTTTCCGTGCTGGCGTGTTTCTCTTCCAGCCGGTGCTCGTACCACGCCAGCACATCCAGGCGGGCGTTGTCCTTAGGGCGATAGGCGGCCCCGATGCGGGTGCGCATGCGGCGGGAGTTCTCGCCCTCGCGGCGGTCAAGCGCGGCACGGCTGCGGGCCAGAACGGTCAGCTCAGGGGTGACATTGCCCGCGATGCCGAAGCTGGCATAATGGGTCTTGCCGCTCTCTTCCCAAGTGGTTTCCAGCTCGGCATCGCCGACCCAGTCACCATCCGCCGATTCCCAGCTTGTGCCGATGGCAAAGGAGGTGAGCTCCCCGTCATTGGTCTCAAGGTTGCGCGAATGCTCAAGGTCGGCGCGCAGATTGGTGCTCTCGTTGATGTCCCAATCGACCGACAGGCCCTGAACCATGGTGGTGTCGCTGGTGCCGCTGGCCTTGGTCATCTCGGTCCGGCCGGTGACCCATTCGTTCATCGTATAGGTGAAGCCATAGGCCGCGCGGGTGACCAGAGCGTCGCTGCCGAACTGAAGCTCGATCTCGTTATAGACGCGCCAGCCGTTCTTGGGCTCGTCGTAAAGGCCGAGGGTCAGTTCGGTGGGGGCGTCACCGCTGAGCGGGGCGCGCAGCTTGGCCTCGATCACGGTGCCGGGGCGGGCCGCTGGGGTCCAATGCGCGCCGAGGATCAGGGCGGTGTCGCTCTCGCTGCCGCTGGCGGTGCGGTCCCGGCTGTACTCAAGGCCGATCTCGCCGCGCAGGGTCTTGCTCAGATGCCGGGAATAGATCGCATCCACGGTCAGCCGCGTGCTGTCGTTGATCCGGTCGCGGGTGTATTCCGCGCCGAAGGCGATGTCGCTGCGCCGGTCGATCTCTTCGCCATAGCTCAGACGAACCTGCGTGGTGCCGGGGCGTGCCAGCCCACCCTGAGCGTAGAAATCGCGGCCCGTGTGGATCGCCTCGAAAGCGAAGTGGCGGGTTTCAGTCTTCAGCTCATAGGACAGGCGCGCAGCGTTGTCCTTGTCGCCCATGGCGTTCTCCGACCGGGCCACCTCGGCCTCCCACAGCCCGCCTTGGCGGTCTTCGTGCTGGAGGTAGGCAGAGTGCATCCGCTGGCGGGCCGCGTTGCCCAAGGGGCGTCGGCATGGACCGCACGGGCGCCGACAGAGGTCCGCTCGGACAGGGCATAGTTCACCTCGCCTCCGTAGAGCCAATAGGCCTCGGCGCCCTCGGCCTCGACCTCATAGGTCACGCGGATCGACACGGGGTTGCCGTCAAGGTCGAACTGGCGCACCGGGCTGTCGAAAGTGATGGTGTTGCGGAAGAAGTCGAGCAGATAGTCGGTGCCGCGCAGCAGGGGCGTGGCCGACAGGATATCGCCGCCCTCTTCGTCCCGCACGAGGATCTCCACCCGTTCGGAGCCTTGCACATAGCCGCTCAGGTCAAGGTCATAGGGGCCAGAGACACCGCGCCCGCGGATTTCCTGAATCTGCTGCTCCTGCGCCGTCCGGGCGGCGAAGACGGTGACCGAGACGCGGTCGTTCTCCCAATGGCCCTTGGCGCCGGTGGCGACACGTTGCAGGCCGCCCAGTTTCAGCGCGCTCGCCTCGGGCGCGATGGCAATATCGCCGTAGAGCACATAGGAACGGCCTTTCTCCACTTTCACGAAGAGGTTGGACGAAGATTGCGCATCGGCCCCGCGTTCGGAATTGTCGCCGTAGACGGGGTAATATTCCTCACCCCGGATGTCGCGGAACAGGCTGTCTTCGGTGTCCCGGTCCGAGCTGTAGCGCAGGGTCAGCAGGGCATCGCCACGGATCACCCCTTTGAGGTAAAGCTCACCCCGGATCCCGGTGGTGGTGTCCTCGAAGGCGCTGATACGGTCTTCTTCGATAACATTGCCCGCATCTCCGCTCAGCGAAACCGCGCCTTCGATCACACCGATCAGCACACGTTCGTTCAGGTCGGGGGTGAAGGTCACCCGCGCCTCGGCCTCGCCAAAGGAGGAGCGCACGGTGATCAGATCGGGGCCGGAGGCCTGCGGCGGGATCAGGTTGAAGGTCGCCTCGCCATTGTCGAGATAGGCCTGCACGCCGGGCGCGCTGCTGCGGATGTCGGTCACATCCCAAAGCGACCGGCGAGCGGCGAGGGTCACGGTGCCCGATGCGGGCACCGGGCGGCCCCCGGCGTCAAGCACGCGTACCACGACCGGCACCACCGAGGCGGGATTGGCCGAAGCGGTTTCCGGCATCAGGATCTCGATCCGGGCAGGTTTGCCGGGGGCGGTCAGGCGCAGCTCTTTGCGGACGCGTTCGATGCCGAATCCGTCACGGCCCACCAGTGTCAGCACATTCTCGCCCGAGGCCAGTTTCACGGCCACATATTCCAGCGCCTGCACATTGTTTTTCGCCAGATTGGTGCGTTCGCCCACCCGGTCGCCGCCCAGCTCGCGCCCGTTCACCAAAAGCGACAGCGTGAGATCGGCCTTGCCCTTGATCCGGATGTTCTGCGTGGCGCGGGTGACAGACGTGTCTTCGGCAAAGTCGACAAAGCCCGGCGCGCTATCGAGGTTCTGGATCATGCTGTCGAGCGATTGACGCTGGGCCGAGGCACGGGCCGCTTGCGCGACAGAGGAAGGTTCTTGTCCGGCCTCTTCGCTTTGTGCCGCGATCATGCCGGGGGTCAGCTGGGTGGTGGTGGCGATGCCAGCCTCACCGCGCACGGAGCGGGTGCTGCTGCGCTGGCCGTCGATCGGCAGATCGGCTGAATTCATGCCGGGGGTCTGACGTTTGCCGGCGAAATGGTCGCGGCGTTTGCCGACTTCCTCAAGCGCTTCGGGGGTGCATTGGGCCACGGCAAAGTTCTCGGTCCGCAACTCGCCCTTCTTCAGCGGCACGATGCGCGAGCCACCCCGGCGCAGATCGTTGGTGCGGGTCACCTGCACCGCGGTTCCGGCGGGAAGGGTTTCGGGCTGCACGAGGAAGGCATGTGTCACCGGGCGCATGCCGTTGAGCGAATAGGCGCCATTGATATCGGTCACCACAAAGAGCCCTTCCTGGGTCACGATGCGCACACCGGGAATGCCGGGTTCATCCTCAACGCGGTCGCGCAGACCGTTGCCGTTGCAATCCATGAAGACGGCGCCCAGCACGGTGCCTTGGCGCGCAAAGACACCGCCCGAATTGTCGAGCCGGACCATAGCGCGCGCGGTCTGCGATTGTTGCAGCGTCCCGGTGCCCGCTTGGCGGCCCGACAGGATGGCGGTGTTCTCGTTGCGGCCTTCGCGGGCGGCGGCAGAGAATTGCATCACATAGGACAGCTCATGGCTCGACAGCGGCTCAAGCATGCCCACGTCAAAGCGCAGATCGCCATTGCCGATCTCTTGCGGGTCGTCCAGCGGCTCTCCGTTGAGAGTCACCGTGCCGGGCACGAAGTTCACACCATAGGCGGGCCGGTCGAGGATTTCGCCGCCGATCAGCGCTTGGTGCATGTTGTTGGTGAAGCTCAGCGTGTAGGTGACGAATTCACCGTGACCCACGCGGTCGAGGTCGGCGGCTTTGTCCAGCGCCAGCGGCGTGCCATAATTCGGATCAACCGGGATGTCGGAGACGAACAATGCGCCGCCGGCGTGACTGAACGCGCGGCCCCAACCGGCATCCATCACCCTGCGGCCCATACCGGCATAGTCCAGACGCGCGGAGGGGAAGATCCATGCGGGCGCGTCCATCACGGCATAGCGGTAGTCGCCTTCGGGCATTTCGGAGAAGGTGAAAAAGCCGCGCTGGTCGGTCTGGGTGCGGGCCATTTCGTTGCCCGAACGGGCATCGACAAGCGCCACCGCCACGCCGTCAATCGGGGCGTTGGTGACGGAGTTGAACAGAAAGTTGCCGGGGTTGATCATCAGATCGTCCTCAAGCACCGCGCTGTCGCAAGACGCCGTCGCGATGAAGCTATCGCCAAAGTCGGTGGCCATGACCTGATCCCCGGCAACGGCGGGCGACATCTGCGCCATCGGCAGGGCGGGGGTGAGGAAGACACCGGTGTTGGCCCCGGTCTCGGTCGCGATGATGGTTTCCACATCGCCGGTCAGCATGCTTCGGATGGTCACCGCCGTGCTGTCGACTTCGGTGCTGATGTTGCAGGCGCCCGAGGTGAGGCGCAGGCGGGTGTCGCTGCCCGGCGTGCCATAGGGCTGGTCCGCGCCGGTCTCAGGGTGTTCAAAGACCAAGGTGCCGACCGTCTCTGTATCGCGGTCATAGACCACGGTGTTAGAGGCCAAGAGCAGGGTGCTTTCTTGGTTGTTGTAAAAGGCCGAGGCGGTGTTCTGCACCTCTACCTTGCCCAAGTCGGCAGGCACGCGCACCGAGAAGCTGGGATCGGTCGCATGGCCGACGGCGTAGTCGCCCTCATGAAAGAAGGCCACCGCATCCACGTCATGGGAAAGCCCGGCTGGGGCGACGCTGACGTAGTGGTGGTCGGGCGCGCCGCGCATGTGAACCAGCGCGGTCATGGTGCCCGAATCCTGCACCGCGTGGAACACGGTGTTCAGCGGGATCGCATCGCGCAGCAAGACACCGGTCCGGGGGTGCCATCGATCACGATCGGCTGGCCTTCGACCTCGGGGTAGCCGAAGGCGTCCCGCTCGGAATCGTTGCGCAGCCGCAGGGTGTAGGTGATGAGCGCGCCCTCGTCATTCTCGGCGACGACCTGCTCTTTGGAGACTTCGAGCCCGCCTTCCTCGACCCGCGAGACACCCATAGCGTCTTCGGTCAGGTTTTGGCCATCCTCGGTCACGGCAGATGCGGTCAGCATGCTGGTGAATTGGGTGCTGACGGGGGTCTCGGCGGAGATGCGGAACTCATAGATCAGTTGCAGCCGCTCGCCCGCGGCGAGCATGAAGGGCGCGGACATGTCGAAAGCGCGGTCTTCGGTATCGATCAGGCCGTTGCCGTTCAGGTCAGGGAAAAGCGATTGGCGCGACATCATTCTGGCGCTGCCTTGCTCGCTGATACTGACCGATGTGGAAAGCGGCACGTTGCCGCTGTTGATGACGTCGAAATGGTAGCGGCCAAAGGCACCACGGGTCAGCAGAAGGTCGGAGTAGCCGGTCACTTCCAGCCCGGGAACCGCGGCGACTTCGGCCCGTACCGGGTTCGAGAAGACGCGTTCCATGATGCCAAGGGAGGTGTTGAAATAGCTGACTTCTGCCACGTTGCGGATGAAAGACCCAGCGGGGCCGGGGCGGCGGTGGCGGTCTGGGGGAAAGGCTCAGGCCCAGTGCGGAGGCGCTGATCAGGGCCAGAGCCGGGCGGGCTTTAGACATAAGGAAACTGCGCATCAGCTTGCTCCTGTTGCGATCCCTGGGAAGGGCGTGAAAAATGGGGGAGACGGAAACGGGGGGAGGAGGGGGCGCCCCCGGGAGAGCATCGCTCAGCCCGGGGGCGCCCGAGAGGTCGCTTAGTCGTCGACCCGCACGGTGAACTCTACCCGGGCGAAGCCGCCGGGAAGGATGCTGCCATGCGTGCTCGATACGTTGGTCGAGGTGACGGTGGCCGTGCTGGTGCCCGGGAACAGGCTTTCAGGGCAGGCGCCGCCACAGTCCGTGATCGCGGTATAGGCCGGGGCCGCGTCCGTGATGATCACATTGTCCGCCGCAGAGGCACCTGTGTTCTCGGCTTCGACCATGTAGCGGATGCACTGGCCGGGCTCGACATCAAGGCGCGTCTTGGTGAAGGTGCCCACGGTGCCATCGCAGCTCGCGTCGATGTACTGATACTTGCTCAGTGTGACATCGCCCGAGATGATGACCACGCGGTCTTCGACGGCGTTGTTGGTCTGGTCGATATCGGTCCCGACACCGTTCAACGTGTTGTTGATGGTGATGGTGCCGACTTCGGACACACCTTGGGTGGCTGTCGACGGCGTCTGCACACGGTAGATCAGCGAGATGCTGTCGCCCGGGGCAAGTCCGTTCACACCCGGCGAGACGCCGTCGGTCAGGTCATTGAAGTTGTCGATCACCGGTTCGGACGGATCGATCACACCGTTGCCGTTCTGATCCCAGAAGATCGCGCCGGAGAAGTTGGTCAGGCCCGATTGCGTGATCGACGCTTCGGTGATGGCCACGTTCCCTTCGTTCGAGATGGTGTGGAGGATGTCCACGATACCACCCGGCGAAGCCTGCGCGCTTTGGTCTTCGATGATCTTCACGTCATAGATTTCATTGACCGTGACTTGGTTGACGATCCGGTCACCTTGACCCGAGACGGAAGAGACGACCGCGACGTCGACCAGCGTGTCACCCGGCAGAGCGCCATCGGCGGGCGTGATCACGGCGCGGATGGCCTGCGATGCGCCTGCGGGGATGGTGCCGGTGTTCGACACGATCGATCCGTCGGGCAGTTGGAACTCAACCGTCCAGCCTGCGGGCAGGGCCTGATCCAGCGACAGGTTGAAGCTGTCCGAGGTGGGGCCGTTGTTTTCGACCAGCATCTCGAAGACAACCGGTGCGCCCGGGTCTGTCGACTGGGTGACCCATGGGTTGCCACCGTTCGTCGGTGCCGCGCCATCGCCTTCGGAACCGACGACGGCGTTCTCAAGATCGACCGAAGCCGCAAGAACCGCGCCGGTGAATTCGGCAGTCGACACATCGCTGACGCCGGAGTTGTCCGAGGTCGTTGTGATGACGGCGGTGTAGTTGGTGGTGGCGGTTGGTGCGACATCGGTTGGCAATGTGGTGATCAAGGTCACCTTGGCGCTGTCACCGATACCCAAGGGACCGACAGAGCCGACCACCGGTGTGATACCGTCGGCGCCCACAAAGCGGAAGGTGGTGCCAGCCGGGAAGTCGCCATTGGCCACGTCGAGGGTCAGGCTGTCCGGGCTGTTGGAGAGGTTGGTCAGCACGAATTCCTGACGGATTGTGCCGCCCTGATAGACATCGCCGGATTCCGTGACGACATCGTTGTTGGCCGCGTCATCGTCGGTGGCCGAGGCAATCGCCGGGTTGGCCGTGCCGTTGGAGTTGATCGCCGTATCAGCAACCGCCACCGCATATTGGTTGTCCACGGTGACAGAGGCGGTGTTCGATGGCGGGAAGGCCACGCCGTCAACGTCCTGGGTCGCCACGTTGGTAATGATGCCCGCATTGGCGGTATCCGCGATCACGGCACGGAAGGTCACCTCACCCGAGCGGCCAGAACCGACAGAGGAGATCAGGAAGTTGACGTTCTGCGCGTCGTCATAGTCCCACGCGATGGTTTCGCCAGAGCCGTTTGTCGCGTCGACGACGGTGGAGCCGTTGTCATCGTCCAGCGGTGTGGCAGAGTCAGACCAGCGGGCCGAGCCGGGCACATAGGTCAGGCGGCCATCGAGCACGTCCTGCACAGAGTAGCTGTTGGCCGCGGCCAGACCGGTGCTGGAGTAGGTCAGCGTGATCGTTACCGTATCGCCCGCGTCGATGATATTGGGGTTGCCGCCCGAAGCCGGGTCCGCCGTCATCGATTTGACCAACTCGACAATCGCGTCGTTGGAGATTGTCAGCGTGTCCGTATTGGTGCTCAGCACGGTGCCGTCGAGGGTCGAGGCCGCCGTGACGGTGATCGTGTCGGAACCGGTCGCCGTGGAGGCGACGGAGGCTTCGATCACGATGCCGAACTGCTCACCGGGGGCGAGGGTCGGGGTCTCGGTCAGCGGGGTGGCGCTATCGGCCACGCCGTCCATGTTGGCGTCGGGGTAGAAAACCAGCTGCGAGGTGTCGAGCGTGCCGGTGTCGGTTTCCACTGCCGTCAGCGCAAAGGCATCCGGGCCGTTACCATCGTTGGTGATGATGTGCGGCAGGAACGCCTTACCGCCGGGGGCGATGGTTTCGGTGTTGTCAGAGGTCAGGGTGACGCCGGCAACTTGCTGAACGACTGTCTCAACGGTGTTGGAGGTTACCGTGATCGTGTCGCCCGCGGCATTGGTATAGGTCGCCACGGCTTGGTTGCCGATGACAGAGCCCGCTTCGGGCGCCGCGAAAGCGACAGTGCCGATCACGGCGGTCAGAGCAACGGCGCTTACGGAGCGCAGGAAGGTTGTTTGGTGTTTCACGTTAATATTCCCTAGTTCTATAGTAGTTGGAGAGAGAGTGGAGAGAGAGAGGCGCCGGGATTAGTTCAGGCGCACGCGGTAGCTGTTGAAGGCGGAATCGCCTGCTTCGAGCGGTTCGGAGAGGGTCCAGCGCACGGCGGCGACAGCCTCTTCAGGGAGCGGCTCTTCGGTCATGTTGCCATCGGCATCGACGACCTTGCGGATGGCGGGAACGGTGGACCATTCCAGCCCTTCCTGTTCGGGGTCCATCTCGGCCTGGACTTCAAAGACCGCGGCGACAGAGGTCACTTCGGCGCCCAATGTGATAGAGACGCCCTCGGGGACCGGTGCGGCGATGACGAGCCCTTCCATGGCGCCGTCGGTCATGTTCTGGTGGCGCAGCTCATAAGAAATGACTTCGCCCGGGCGGACCGTCTCACGCTCAACGAGGACTTCTTCGCCCTCGGCATTGGTTTCCACCACGCGGAAGGAGAATTCGCTCGTGAGCGCGTCGGCGGCAGCCGCGAAACCCGCGAGCGACAAAGCCGTACTCGTGATGAGTGTCTTGGACAATTGGGAGATATGGATACGCATCTAGTAGTTCCCTTGTTGGCCGGTGAAGAGCCGGCGATTGCAATGAACGGACACGCTCATTGCGTTGTCCTGTTCTCATCTTCGGGGAACCGGATACCGATATCATCTGAGCGAACGGTTAACTCGCTGAGCCTGTGGTCAGGCGCTTAACCGAAAGGATAGGTGGCCCTATCAGGTCGCGCCGCGGCCTATCATTTGGCGCGGAAATGGGGCCGGGCGCGGGCTCCGCAGATGGTTAATTTTGCTGGGAAAATGGGGCTTCCGAATCTTTGATTCGATGCGGGCCGTCATAGGCCGAACGCAAAAACGCCCGCGCGGGGCGGGCGATTATGGTTTACGCTCAGAGGGGAGACGGGGGGCGCTACAGGGTGCGCGCTGGGCCGATGCCGGGGGTGGTTCAGGGGTGTGAAACGGGCCTCAAACGAAGCCCGCATCGCGCGCAATGATCGCCGCATCGGTACGATTCTTTGCGTCCAGTTTTCGGCAAAGTGTTTTGACATGCAGTTTGATCGTCACTTCCTGCAGATCGAGGTCGCGGGCGATCTCTTTGTTAGACTGCGCGTTCATCAATCCGCGCAGCACTTGGCGCTCCCGCTCGGACAGGGATTTCTCGAAATCCGTCTCTTCGGGATTGTCCTTGCCCGACATGAAGGTGACCGGGGCATAGGTCTCTCCCGCCGCCATGAAACGCACCGCGTTGACCAGTGACTTGGCGGGCAGCGTCTTGGGCAGAAAGCCGATCGCCCCCATTTCGAGCGCCTGTTCGGCAATGAGCCGAGTGGCGGTGCCGGAAATCAGCCCGACCGGGCGACCCTCATTGATATCAAGAACGGTTTGCAGACCCTGCAAGCCCTTCATGCCGGGCATTGTATAATCCAGCAGCACCAGGTCGTAGGGCGGCTCTGATTTGATCTTGTCCAGCGCTCCGGCCAGATCGCTCGCCGCTTCGGTGACGGTGGCCCCATCCGCATCAAGAAACATGGCGATGGTCTCTCGGACCATGTCGTGATCATCGGCAATTAAAATACGCAAAGACATAATAGATCTCCTGAAGCCAAAATGGCCGGCGTTCTTTAATTGGTAGAGTGTGCCCGTTTCAAAAGAAAGATGAAAGCCCAAGGGGGGGGGGCAAAGGCATGCGCCGCTATCCTTTGGTATGGCAATGCGGGCCGCGCGGGGACAGGCGCACCTATCCTTTGGTATAGGGGGGATGCGCTTCTGCGCCTTCGCGCCTGTCATTCGGGCAGGGTATGGTCAGGTCACAACGCCAGATAAGGAAATTTGACATGACCTTTCAGTACCTCAGCAAGACCATCACCGCGGCCGCCCTCTCTCTGGGTCTTGCGTCGGCGGTTGCCGCCCAAGACGAAGAGGCCGTGCTCGAAGTGACGCTGGCCGAGGAAACCCATAGCTTCACCCTCTCAGATCTCAAATCCATGCCTGTCTCTAGCTTTGAGACGACGACGATCTGGACCGATGGCACGCAGGCATTCGAAGGTGTGTCGCTGAAGGACCTGTTTGAGACGCTGAACGTCGAAGAGGGCACCATCACCGCGACGGCGATCAATGATTATGCGGTGGAAATCCCGATGTCCGACGCGGTCGAAGACGGGCCGATCATCGCCTACCATACCAATGGAGAGGAGATGTCGCGCCGGGACAAGGGGCCGCTTTGGGTGGTCTACCCCTATGACAGCGACATCGCCTATCAGACGGAACTGGTCTACAGCCGGTCGATCTGGCAGCTTGACCGAATTCGTGTCGAGTAACTGGTAATGGCGCAGAGGGCTTGGATGAACGACGCAGGAAAATTCGGGCCCGCGCGCGCAAGAAGCCGACAGGTCTTGATGCTTATCCTCGTGCTGGGGATGAGCATCGCCGCCTATCTGGCCTATAACGTCTGGGACCGGATTCAGGCGCTCGACAGTGCGCAGCAAGACCACGCTGAATGGGTCTTTACGCAGATCGAGATCGAATTTCTCAAGACCGACCGCGCCTTGGCGCAGGCGAAATCCGCCACGCCCGAGGCGCTGGACGAGTTCCGCAAAAGGTTCGACATCTTTTATAGCCGCGTTCTGTTGGCCGAACGGGTGCGCAACAACGCAAAGGCCAAACCGAAAATCCGTGAGTTGCGGGCTCTGCTGGATGGGTTCCTGCCCGCGATCGACGGCTCTGATGCCGACCTGATCGCGGCATTGGACGATATCGACGCCATGTTGCGCAGCATCGAAGACGTGCCCCGCGAGATTGCCCTCGCCTCCATCGCCATTGCCAGCGAGATGTCCCAAAACGAACGCCATGAGATCGTGCGGCTGATCGAGGTGATGGCGGCGATCGTCTTGATCGTCACCCTTGCCTTGGTCGGGGCGGTCTATCGCCTCTCGCGGCAAGCCAGCCGGTTGAACCGCACTTCGCAACTGGTCGAGGAAAACCACCTGCGTCTTGCGACCACCCTTCAGGCATCGCTCGACGCCATCGTCGTCATCAATGAGCGGGGGGAGATCGAAGATTTCAACGGCTCCGCCGAAGAGATCTTCGGCATCACCCATGAGGCGGCGGTGGGCAGGGACTATATCAGCCTGCTGATCCCCCCGGCCGACCGCATGGTGCACCGCGAAAGGCTTGAAAGGTTCCGTCGCACCGGCGAGACCGAGGTCGCCGACAAGGGCCGCCGCGAGTTTGAGATGATCGACCACGCCGGGCGCATTTTCCCGGTCGAGATGTCCGTGTCGCAATCGCCGATGGGGCATGGGTCGCTCTTTATCGCCTATATTCGGGACATCACCGAAAAGCGCCTTCGCGAGGCCGAGATCATCGCCGCGCGGGATGAAGCGCTTGACGCCTATCAGGAAAAATCGCGTTTCTTCGCCATGATGAGCCATGAGATGCGTACGCCGCTCAATGGTGTGATCTCGGCCCTGCAACTGCTGCAAGATGACCGGCTTGATGATGAGCAAAAGCGCTATCTCGATGCGGCGATGACCTCGGGTGAGATTTTGTTGGGCCATATCAATGACGTGCTGGCCATTGAGCGCAGTGAGGCGGGAACTTATGAACAGGTGCGTCAGACCTGTGACATGACCGTGCTGATGGCGGGAATCATCAACACGATGGACCCTCTGGCCGAGGCCGGGGGCACCCGGCTGCATCTTGATCTGACCCAGTTAGACGACAAGGCCATCGTTACGGACCCGCGGGCGATCCAGCAGATTTTGGTGAACCTTTTAAGCAACGCGATCAAGTTCAGCCCCGGCGGCGATGTGACCCTGCGCGGGTGGTTCGCGAAATCCGCGGGCAAGGGGGAAGCGTTCCACCTGCAGGTCGAAGATGACGGCTCCGGCATTCCGGCGGGGATATTGACCGTATTTTCGAAGATTTTGTCTCGCTCGACAGCCGCTATGAGCGCCGCACCGGGGGCACCGGTCTGGGGCTTGGGATCGTGCGCCGTCTGGTCAAACGTCTGGGGGGTGAGATCACCTGCGAGTCGACGGTGGGGGAGGGGACATGTTTCACCCTGCGCCTGCCCGTAGAGCTTGCTGATCTGGCCGAGATCGACTGCGATGCGGCCCCCGACCCGCAAAAGCGCGCCGAACCCGCGGCGGCCCAGCGGCTCAACCTTCTGCTGGTGGACGACAATGAAATCAACCGCGAGCTGATCAAGGCGATGCTTGAGAAGATTGGCCATGACGTCACCCTCGCCACCGGCGGGCGCGAGGCGATCGAACTGGCCGAAGACGCGCCCTTCGATGCGATCCTGATGGACATCTCCATGCCTGAGGTGAACGGCATTCAGGCGACCAAGGCGATTCTCTCCGGCGAGGGCCCCAACCGCGAAACGCCGATCATCGCCGTGACCGCCCATGCCATGCCGAAAGAACGGGCGGAGTTCAGCGCCGTCGGAATGTCGGGGTTCATGCAAAAGCCGCTGGATATGAAGGTGCTGCGCGCCAAGCTGCGCGAGCTTTCGGGGCGCGCGGTGATACCGGAGCAGGCTCTGCCCGAGCGTTTGGCCAGCGCGCAGTCATCGGTACAGGCGAAATCCGCGAAACGGCCCCTGTTGAACGAACAACAAATCGCAGATTTGCTCGACCTGCTGGGTGCGGAGAAACTGCGCGAGCGGGTGGAAAAGCTCGACCAACAAGTCGCGACCGATCTGCCCGACCTGATGGCAGCCGATGCTCTGCCTGACCTACAGGCCCGCGCCCATGCCATGGCCGGGATGTGCGGCATGCTCGGCGCCGACCGGCTGCACGGCCTGCTCAAAGAGATCGAGACCGCCTGCAAGACCGACAAGGACGAAGAGGCGCGCGCGCTGGCTGAGGCTTTGCCCGCCACCTGCGACGCGACGCTGGCGGCGATGAAGGCGCAGCTTGACCTCTGACAAGTCTGCTTGGGCGGGGCGGCGGAAACCTATCCTTAAGACTAGTCCGATTATACCCCCGCCCAGATGCAACGATGCGAGGCGCGACCTATAGTTAGTTATGCCCGTCGATAGACGGGTCTGCACGAAGGCGTCATTGACCAGACCAATGACCGCGTCCCAAGCTGGCAACCGGTTCATTTCGACCGTTTCGCCTGAAAATATGCTTCGCGACGCGGGCCTTCTCGGGAGCTGCTGCCCGTTCCCCTACCCCAGGGAGCGGCTCCCTGATAGCTTTGCAGCGATGCGCCCCACCGGTTTTCCCCGTCCTCCCCTCGGGGGGAAGACCGGGGGCGCATTTGGCGATCTGGCGAGAGCTGTTTCACCTATCCGTAAGTATATCGCGCTATCCGCAGCGGCATCTGCATTGACCGGACGCACCTTCGCATTGGCACCGACAATTCGCGATAAATGTCCGGTAGATTTTTGCTCGTATTCTCGCTGGGTGCCTCGTTGCGCGGGTTCTCCGGTTCGGACCGAAAGGTGAATTGTGAAACGTCTCTCTAGCCGAAAAGCGCTGCGCGGTGTCTCCTTCGCCGTTTGCGCCGCCCTTGCCGTCTCCTCCTCTCCCGCGGATGCCGGGGATTTCTCGATCGATTGGTCCACTTTCGATTGGCCCGCAGGCTTTGCCGGGCCTTTGCTGCGGACCCTGTCGGACCAATATGGTTTCGAGATCGACACGACGGTCGAGATCACCGGCAATCTGCGCCCCTATAGCACCGATGCGCAAGGCAATCCGATCTTCACCCCCGACGATGTCAATGTTCTGGGCGGCGGTGTCGATTCGCTTGTCATCGTGGGCGATGCCGGGCCGAATGCGGGGCGGCGCGGCGATGACCGGATCACCGCCAGCGTGTCGGCCAGTTCCGGCGGCGTCGCGTTTCAGGTCGACAACCTTACCGTCGACATCCTCGACATCGACCCCACCGACAATCACAGCACCGGGGACCGCTGCGATTTTGTGACCGCCTTTGGCGATAACGGCAACCCAAGTATCACCACATTGGGGCCGGCGCCCACCGTCGTGGTCGGCCCCGGGCCGGGGTCCGGCGACACCGGTTTGCTGAACGGGAACGAGGCGCAATGTCTGTTCATCGACGGCAGCGCCTTTCTCTCTCCCGGCTCGGGCGATGATACCAACGGGTCGATCCGGCTGAGCTATCCCGATGCGACCTCACGGATTGAGATTTGGTACGACGAAAGCATCGGCGAGGTCCGCAGCTACTACAACCCGGTGACCCTGCCCTATGATGCGGGGGCGCGGGGATCGGTATCTTCGCCGATGTGAACTTTACCACCGAACAGACCATCAGTCTTGCGCGGTTTACCAGCCCGCTCTCCGCGCTTCAGGGCACGACGGTCACCTTTATCTATGAGGTGACCAACACAGGGGAGCTGCCCTTCAACCCGAACCAAGACGTGGTGATCGAAGACAGCCTTGTCGGCACGGTCACTTGCCCGGCCATCACCGCACCTGTGGCCCCGGGCGGCAAGGTGACCTGTACTGCGGAATATACCGTGACGGCGGCGGATGCCCTGTCGGGCGCGGTCGATAGCACCGCCACGGCGGGTATCGGCGCGATCGGCACGCCTTTCGTGTCGCGCCTGCAGTCCAATCCGCAAAACGCCAGCATCGTCGCCAATGTCCTGTCCACCGACACCGGCCCGCAAACCTGTACCCCGCGGTCGGTTTTCGCTCAGCCGCGCACGCAGCTGGCCGGGCCGGGCAGCGCGGCGGCGCTGACGACCTCGGACATCTTCGTCTTTGATAATGTCACCACCGACATCAATGGCAACGATCTGGATGTCGTGTTCCAAGCGACCCAGATCAGCAACGCCACTGCGGTCAATATCGACGGCTCGCTCGAAGCGCGGATGACGCCCGCTGACAACGGTTTCGTCACCTACCGTCTGCGCCTTGTCGAAGACGGCAGCGCCACCCCCTCCAACCCCCAAGGGCGGGCGGTCGAGCAAAGCCGTATCAACGGCGTGATCGTTCAGCAGACGGATGTGGACAGCCGCGGGGCCTCAGACGACAGTTCGGATGTGGTCGGCCCGCTGCTCGCGCCCGATGGCATTTCCTATTTCCACACCGCCCCGCTCGCCGGTTTTCCCGCCGGGGGGCAGGCGATCACGATGGACCCCGCCAAGGTGGGTGACCCGACCAATTGGACGGAAGAGCCGAACGAGACTGGCTTCGACAACTATGCCACCTATGAATATGGCACCTTCACCGAGGGGGAGTTCATCCACGGCTATACCGGCAGTTCGCTGAACAACGCGCGGCGCGGCTCGTCGATCCGGCTTTGCGCGGTGGCGAATACCTCGGCCAGCGTGGTGGCGGGCGACGATGACTATACCGCGACGCCGCTCAACAGCCTGCTTGGCGGCACGGCGGGAGAGGTCATGTCCAACGACACGATCAACGGGCTGCCTGCCGCCTTCCCCACCGCGACGCTTGCGGTGCTGACCGAAGCCGTACCCCAGAACAGCGGTGATCCGGTCCCCGTGCTGGAAACCCAAGGCGCCGATGCGGGCCGGGTGATCGTCCCGCCGGGGGTGCCCTCTGGCACCTATCTGATCGACTATGAGCTTTGCGACAGCATTGATCCCACGCAATGCGACAGGGCGCAGGTCACGGTCGCGGTCTTTGACGGGCTCGGGGTCGACTTTGGTGATGCGCCGATCTCTTACCTGACCGCCTCGCATGGGGTCAGCGATACGCCGCAGGTCTATCTTGGCGATGTGCCGCCCGATATCGAACTGGTGGCCCAGTCCGATGCCTCGGCCACGGCGGACGACCTGTTGGACAGCGATGACGAAGACGCGGTGGTCTTTCCGGTGATGACCCAAGGGATGATCAGCACGCTCAACATTCCGGTCAAAGGGGCGGGCTACCTTCAGGCGTGGATCGACTTTAACGGCGACGGGGTCTTCGAAGGGTCTTTTGGTGAGAACATCGCCCGCGACCTGCGCGACGATGGCACAGGCTTTGACGATGTGGCGGGCGACGGCGTGATCCAGATCGACGTGACCGTGCCCAGCGATGCCACCACCTCCACCACCTTCGCACGGTTCCGCTATTCATCTGAGGCCGGGCTGCCGGTGGCGAGCTTTGCCGTCGATGGCGAGATCGAGGATTACTCCCTCATCATCGCGGCTGCCGATCTGGTGGACCGGGGCGATGCGCCTGCCAGCTATGGTGAGCCGCGCCATATCATCGTGCCGGACATCTACCTTGGCGGTGGCCTCCCCGATTCCGAGACCGAGAGCATGTTCAGCGCTAATGCAGATGGCGACGACCTCGACGGGATCGACGACGAGGATTCCGTGGCCGAGTTCCCGGTGCTTGAGGCGGGCACCATCGTGCCGCTGACCATTCAGACCCATGAGACCCTCAGCGCGCAACTGGCCCTCGGCCTGCCGGTGACCGAAGGCATTACCAATCTTCAGCTTTGGATCGACTTTAACCAGAACAATGTCTTCGATCCGACCGAACAGGTGGCCATTAACTTTCGCGACGGCGGCTTGGGCGATACCGATGGCGCGTTCAACAACCAGATCAGCCTGAACATTCCCGTGCCGGTCGATGTGGGCAATGGCACCACCTATGCCCGCATCCGCTGGTCGACCTCCAGCGCGCTGACCCAAGACCCCTTCAGCGGTCTGAACTTCGATGGGGAGGTTGAGGATTACCTCGTGACCCTCGTCAATCTGTTGCCGCAGGGCCGGATCGGCGGAACGCTTTATGAGGACGCCGACAGTTCCGGCAGCCGCGACGGGGCCGAAGTCACGCTGCCCGCAGGCATCACCGTGACGCTTTTCGACGATGCTGGCACGCCCGGCGACCGGGCCGATGATACGCAGGTGGCGGTGACCGAAACCGATGCGGCGGGGGCCTATTCCTTCAGCAACCTCGACCCGGCGCGCGCCTATCTGGTCGAAGTGGATGAGGCCGACCCCGAAATACCGGCGGGCCTCACCCTGACCACCGGAAACCCGATCGCGAGCCTTGCCGTCGATGCGGGCAGCGGCAGCCCGGTGAGTTCTGATTTCGGTTTTGAAACCCTGCCGACTGAGGCCGATTTGGCCCTGACCCAAGCCATCCTACGCGCGGCGGACGCCAGCCCCGCGACAGAGGCCACGGTGGGAGAGGCGCTCGACCTCGTGCTGACCGTGACCAACACTAGCCCCGGCAGCCCCTCGGATGTGCGGGTGCTCGATCTCATCCCCGATGGCTTCGCCTATGTCTCGGACGATGCGGCGGCGCAGGGCGATAGCTATGATGCTTCGACCGGTCTGTGGCTGCTTGGCGACGTGCCCTCGGGCAGCAGCCACAGCCTGACCATCCGCGTCACATTGCAGGGCGAAGGTGCCACGGAAAATCAGGCAGAGATCATCGGCGCGTCGCTTCCTGACCCCGACAGCGACCCCGGCACCGGCGCGCTGGTGGATGACCTCGGCGATGGGCTGGCCGATGATGACGAGGCGTCAGCCCGCGTGGCCCGACGCTCCAACGGTCCGGTGCTTTCTGGCGTGGTGTTTTTTGACATCGGCGCGGGGAGCGACGCCTATGACGGGGCCCAGCAGACGGGCGAGGCGGGCACGGACCGCGCCCTGGTCGAGATTTTGGACGCGGGCGGCGCTTTGCTGGTCACGCCCGATCTGGCGGCGGACGGCACATGGCGCGCGGCCTTGCCCGAGGGGTATAGCGGCGCGGTCACCGTGGTGGCCCAGCCCGGCGCGGGTCTGCTCAATGTATCCGAGGGCGGCGCGGCCTTGCCCGGTGTGGTCAACGGCGATCCCCATGACGGGCGCTTCACCTTCACCCCGCGGCGGGCACCGCCTACGCCGGGCTCGACTTCGGCCTCATCGAAGCGGCGCGGCTGAACCAATCGCAGGACAAGACGATCCGTGCCGGGCAGGTCTTGGCGCTGCGGCATGAATATATCGCCTCGGCCCCGGGAAACGTGAGCTTCAGCGTCACCGCCGAAGCCTCGGCCCCGAAGGGGCCTTCTCGACCGCGCTTTACGAGGATACGGATTGCGACGGCACGCCGGACCAAGCGATCACCGGGGCGCTGCCCACCAATGCGGGCGGGCTGATCTGTGTCCTTGCACGGGTCACCGCCTCGGGCGCGGCAACGCAGGGATCGACCTATCGTTTCGATCTGGTCGCCGACACCAGCTATGGCTCCAGCGGCCTCGCCCAGCGAAACGTCAACACCGACCGGCTGGTGGTTGAGGCGGCGCAGGGCACGTTGAAACTGACCAAAACCGTCCGCAACGTGACGCGCGGCACGCCCGAGGGGGTCAGCAACGGCGCCGCTGCCGGGGATGTGTTGGAATACCGCATCTATGTCGAAACCGTGGGCACCGTGCCCGCGCGCGACATCGTCGTCTACGACAAGACGCCGCCCTACACGGCTCTGGCCGCGGCGGTGCCCAGCCCGGTTACCCTGGCCGATGGGGTGACCTGCACCTTGGACGCGCCATTGGCGAATGCGCCGGGCTACGACGGGGCGCTGCGTTGGTCCTGTACGGGGGCGCTGCAACCCGGCGCGCAGGGCTTCGTCTCCTTCGAGGTCAGCATCCAATAGCCACAGTCCGGGGCCGTTTTACAGGTGGCCCCGGCACCGCCCGCCCACGTGATCCGATGAACTGCCCTGTTGCATCCCCGCCCGCTGGGGCATAACAGGCAATAGTTTACTAAAAGAATCGGATTAAGGGGGCCGCGGTGCTCAGAACGTTGTCATTCATTTGCTTGGCTTTTGGCGCGACCGCCGCCATGGCGCAGGACTTTCCCGTTACCGTCGAACACGCCTTTGGCGAAACCACCATCGAAGAGCGGCCCGAGCGGGTCGCCTCGGTCGGTTGGGCCAATCACGAAGTGCCCTTGGCGCTTGGCATTGTGCCGGTCGGCTTCGCCCGCGCCTCATGGGGGATGACGATGGCGACGGGCTGCTGCCTTGGGTGATCGAACGGCTGGACGCGCTCGACGCCGAAGTGCCAACGCTCTTTGACGAGGGCGACGGTATCGATTTTGAGGCCGTGGCCAGCACCCAGCCCGATGTGATCCTCGCCGCTTATTCTGGCCTGTCGCAGTCGGACTATGAAACCCTCAGCCGCATTGCCCCGGTCGTCGCCTACCCCGAAGCGGCATGGACCACGACATGGCGCGAGATGATCCGCCAGAACGCGGCGGGCCTTGGCATGGCCGAAGAGGGCGAGGCGATGGTCGCCGAGATCGAAGAGCGGATCGCGACCGCCCGCGCGGCGCATCCCGAACTGGCGGGCAAGACCGGTATGTTCGTGACCCACCTTGACCCGCGTGACCTCAGCACCATCGGTTTCTACGCCGCCGCCGACCAGCGGGTGCAATTCCTGACAGACCTCGGCATGGCGACGCCGCAGGCGGTGCGCGAGGCCAGCGAGGCCGGGAAATATTCAGGCCGGGTGAGCGCCGAGCGGATCGACCTGTTTGACGATGTAGACGTTGTGGTGACCTATGGCGATCAGGCGCGGTTGGACGAACTGGCCAAAAACCCGCTGATCGCGCGTTTCCCGGCAGTCGCCCGCGGCTCGGTCGTGCTTTTGGCGAATGACCCGATGGGAACCGCCGCGAACCCGACGCCCTTGTCGATCGACTATGTGCTCGACGACTACCTCGCGCGGCTGAGCGCCGCCGCCACGCGCGGCGAATAATGCAGGTGCAGCGCCCCCAACGGCTGGCGGGCCTCGCGCTTTTGCTGGGCCTGCTGCTGCTGATGACCGGCCTGTCGCTGACCGTGGGCGCGCGCGCGGTGCCGTGGGGCGAGATCTGGGCGGGCATGACCGGCCGGATCGAGACCATCGGCGCGGCGGCGGTCGCGGTGCGGATGCCGCGCACGGCGCTGGCGATCTTGGCGGGCGCGGCGCTTGGTCTTGCAGGCGCGGTGATGCAGGGCATCAGCCGCAACCCTTTGGCCGATCCGGGCATTCTGGGCGTCAACGCGGGGCAGCGCTTTTTGTCGTGGTGGGCATCGCTTGGTTCGACATCAGCGGCGCGCAGAGCTTTCTGTGGCTCGGCATCGCCGGGGCCGGGGTCACGGCGGTTTTCGTCTATCTGATCGGCTCTGCCGGGCAGGGCGGGGCGACGCCGCTCAAGCTGACCCTTGCGGGCACCGCGACCTCCGTCGCGGTGTCGGCCTTCATCATCGCGGTGGTGCTGCCACGCAATGACATCGCGGGCTCCGTGCAATCTTGGCAGGTCGGTGGCATCGGCGGCGCGAGTTTCGAGACGCTTTTGCCCGCCTTGCCCTTCGCGCTGGTGGGGCTGGCGCTGAGCCTCGCCTCGGCCCGGGTGCTTAACGCATTGGCCTTGGGCGAAGAACTAGCCACCGGCCTTGGCCAGAGCGTCGCCTTGGGCCGGGTCATGGCGGCGGCGGGGGCGGTGGTCCTTTGCGGCACGGCGACGGCGCTTTGCGGGCCGATCGGCTTTGTCGGACTGGTGGTGCCGCATCTGTGTCGGATGATCGCGGGTGTCGATTACCGGCTGGTGCTGCCGCTCTCGGCCTTGGCGGGGGCCTCCATGCTGGGGCTGTCGGATGTGCTGGGCCGCGTCATCGCCCGCCCGAATGAGTTGGACGTGGGCATCGTCACGGCCTTTGTCGGCGCGCCCTTCTTTATCTGGACGGTGCGCAATCACAGGATGCGCGGGCTATGAGCGATGTGACCATCACCGCACCCCGCCGTTTCCGCCCTGCCGCGACGCGGCGTGTTCAGGTGCTGGTCGCACTGGCCGCGCTCGTTTCTGCGCTTATGCTTCTGACACTGAGCTGCGGGCGTGGTTGCCTGCCGCCGGGCGATGTCTGGGCTGCGCTGAGGGGGCGCCGGGGCCAATGCCTCATTCGTGGTGGCCGATTTGCGCCTGCCGCGCGCGGTCATGGGGCTCTTGGCCGGGGCCAGCTTTGGCTTGGGCGGGGTGGCGTTTCAGATCATGCTGCGCAACCCGCTGGCCAGCCCCGATATCATCGGCATCAGCGCCAGCGCAGGTGCGGCGGCGGTCTTTGCCATCGTCATTCTGGCCCTCGACGGTTGGCTGGTGTCGCTCGTCGCGGTTGTGGCAGGGCTTGGGGTCGCGGCGATGATCTGGGCGCTGTCCTCGCGGCGCGGTGCCGCAGGGGCGCGGTTAATTCTGATCGGCATCGGCGTCTCTGCCATGCTCGACAGTGTGACGGCCTATGTGCTGCTCGAAGCGCCTGCATGGGACCGGGCCGAGGCGATGCGCTGGCTGACCGGCAGCCTCAACGGCATGCAACTCGTCCAAGCGCTGCCCGTGGCCGGGGCACTGTTGGTCTTCGGCGGGCTCTTGGCCGTTACCGCCCGCGACTTGGAGGTGCTGCGCCTTGGCGATGACACCGCCGAAGCGCTTGGCGTGCGTGCTGACGCCACGCGGCTGCGGGTGACACTGGCCGCCGTTGGCCTTGTGGCCATCGCCACGGCAGCGACCGGGCCGATTGCCTTTGTCGCCTTTCTCTCTGGCCCCATCGCGGCGCGGCTTTTGCCGGGCACGACCGGGTTGCTGTTGGGGGCCGGGCTGGTTGGCGCTTTGCTGGTCATCGCGGGCGATTTCGTGGGGCAGTTCCTGCTGCCCGCCCGCTTGCCCGTGGGGTCGTCACCGGCGCGGTCGGCGCGCCCTTCCTTTTGTATCTCATCGTTCGCGCCAATAGAAATGGGGGCACCCTATGACCCACGACCACCGTCTTGAAACGCGCGATCTGGGCGCGGGCTATGAAAAGCGCGTGATTTTGGAGGGGGTGACGCTCACCGTCCCGGCGGGGAAGATCACGGCCATCGTGGGCGGGAACGCCTCGGGCAAGTCAACGCTTTTGCGAACGCTGGCGCGGATTTTGCAGCCCAAGTCCGGTGCGGTTCTGCTGGATGGCGAAGCGGTGCACCAAATGAAATCGCGCAAGCTGGCGCAGGTCATGGGGCTGCTGCCGCAATCGCCCATCGCGCCTGAGGGGATCGCCGTGGCCGATCTGGTCGGGCGCGGGCGGCATCCGCATCAGGGGCTGTTCTCGCGCTGGTCGGCAGAGGATGACCGCGCCGTGGCCCGCGCGCTGGCCGCGACGGGGACCGAGGAACTGGCCGAGCGCGATCTCGACACCCTGTCGGGCGGTCAACGCCAGCGGGTCTGGATCGCCATGGCCCTGGCGCAAGAGACCGATCTGCTGCTGCTGGACGAGCCGACGACTTTTCTGGACGTGGCGCATCAGGTCGAGGTGCTGGACCTGCTGGTCGATCTCAACATGGCGCAGGGCACGACGATTGTCATGGTGCTGCATGATCTGAACCTCGCCGCGCGCTATGCCGATCACCTGATCGCCGTGGGCGATGGCGGCATCCGCGCCGAGGGGCCGCCCGCCGAGGTCCTGACCGAGGAACTGGTGAAAACCGTCTTTGGCCTGTCGTGCCGTATCGTCAACGATCCGGTCTCGCAGACCCCCTGCATGGTGCCGATTGGGCGTCACAAGATCGGGCCGCCACGCAAGAATGCCGCGGCCTAAAAATAACTGACTAATTTAGTCAGATTGACTCTGGTCTCCTCCGTATCATAGGGGTAAGGGAATCCCGACTGATTCACTAGGTTATTACGGAGACCGCCATGTCCTCTTCCAAACTCATCCCTTTGCAACTGGGGCGCGGCTCTCTCAAGACGGCGCTTTTGTGCTGTACGGCGCTGGTGCCGGGCACGCTTTACGCACAAGAGGCCTACCAGTTGGATGACGTGATCCTCGAAGCCGAGGCGCAGACTTCGGGCGCGGCGGATGCCGAAACGGTTGTCGCCAGCGAGATCAGCAGCGGCGGCAAACTGTCGGGTGAGATCATCGACATCCCGGCCAGCGTCTCGGTCATCACCAGCCGCGAGATCGAAGCCCGCGGTGCGGATAGCGTGGAGCAGGTGTTGAACTACACCGCCGGTGCGAACACCGACAGCTATGGCGCGGATGACCGGTTCGACTATTTCATCCTGCGCGGGTTCGAAGCCTATACCTACCGCGATGGGCTGACCCTGGGTGCGAACTTTGGCGCCGTCCGCGAAGAGCCTTTCGCCTATGAGCGCGTCGAAGTGATCCGCGGCGCGTCGTCGTCGACCTTCGGCCTCTCCGATCCCGGCGGCTCGGTCAACTATGTCAGCAAACGCCCCCGTGACGAACGTTTTGGCAGTGTCTACACCTCGGTCGACTCCTATGGCAGCTTGGAAACCGGTGTGGATTTCGGCGACAAGCTGGATGAGGAAGGCACGCTCAGCTACCGTTTCACCGGCCTGCTGCGCAATGGCGAGCTTGAGTATCCCTATTCCGAGAACGATGAGGTTTTCGCGATGGGTGGCCTGACATGGCGCCCCTCCGATGCGTCGGAACTGACCGTGATCGTCGACCACCTTGACCGCGACTCCGTGCCCGGCAGCGGCGGTTTCCCGGCGGGCGGCGATTTTGACCGCAGCGATGTGTTCTACGGCGAGCCTGACTATAACTACCGCGGCACCGAGCGGACGACCGTCTCTGTTCTGGGCGCGCATGACTTTGGCAACGGGCTGAGCTTTGGCGGCACCCTGCGCTACAGCGACAGCGCCGATGACTTCGGCTATGCCTATGTCAGCGACTATACGCCGGATGACGACACCGTGGATCGCGCGTTCTTTGGCAGCGATGGCACCAGCGAGAGCATGATCTCCGACCTGCATCTGACCTATGAAGGATTCTTTGGCGGGGCGGCCAGCACCACCACGGCGGGCGTCGAATTCTCGTGGTCCGACGAATCCGACCAGCGCTTCTACGGCGCGGCGCCTTCGGTTGACCGTGATGATCCGACCTATACGGGCCGTCCGACCAGCGTGCCGATGTATGCCGATCTCGATACCGAGACGGAAGGCAAAGCGATCTACGCTCAGCAAGAGCTGAACTGGAACGAGCGTTTCATCGCCTCCTTCGGGCTACGTCACGACTGGATCGACGTGACAGAGACCAACAACCTTGCCGGCACGGTGCAGACCAACGACATCAGCGAGACGACAGGCCGCCTGGGTCTGACCTATAAGATCAAACCCAACCTCTCGGTCTTTGGGAACTACGCACAGTCGGTCGTGCCCGCAGGCTTTGGCGTCGAGCCGGAAGAGGGCGAGCAGTTCGAGCTGGGCACCAAATGGCAGCCTATGGGGACCAACGCGCTGTTGACGGCCTCGGTCTATGACCTGTCGAAAAGCAACATCACCCGCACCAATCCCGCGACCAACCTGCCGGAAACCATCGGTGAGATCGGCGTGCGCGGCATTGATCTGGAAGCCAAGGCCGAGATGGGCGCCTATACCCTCACCGCCGCCTACAGCTATCTGGATGCCGAGATCAAAGAGAACGGCACCGCGGGCAATGTCGGCAACCGCCCCGGTCTGGTGCCTGAAAACGTCGCTTCGATCTGGGCCAGCCGGACTTGGGAAAACCTTGGCCGTGGTGATCTGACAGTCGGTTTGGGCGCGCGGTTTAACAGCGGCTACTACTATAGCGACAGCAACACCACGGGTGAGACCGGCAGCTTTGTCGTGGTCGACGCCGCGGTCAGCTATGATCTGTCCGAGCAGACTACCCTGTCGGCCAATGTCACCAACCTGTTCGACGAAAAGCACACCTCCTTCGGCGGTTTCTACGCTGACTTCTACAGCCCCGGCCGTGAAGTCACCGTGAAGCTGGCCCATAGCTGGTGAGCCTAGAGCGCGGCACTCCCCTCGTGTGCCGCGCTTTCTTTTGACCGGGAGGAGCCACGGATGACCATCGCCAAAGCCAAGACCACCATCCCCATGGATGCCCCGCAGGAGATGCTCTCGCAAATCCTGTCGCATCTTGTCGATGATCACGGCATGGCGTTTCGCGCCAAGGGGCCGACGGGTCATGTGTTTGAGCAAGACGGCTACCGGGTGGAATTCGATCTTTGCCCGCGTGGGCTGGAGGTCAGCCTGCAAGCTCCCGGCGAAAACGCCATGCAATTCTCGAAAGAGGGCATGGTCCATCATGTGGCGGAGTTTGACCCCGCGCTGGCCGATCGCATCCGCTGGCAGGGAGTGGCGCAAGAGGCCGGAGAGACGCCGCAGAACTTCCGCTTGTTGGAGGTGCTGAACAGCGAAATCCTCTTCGAAGGGATGCAGCGCGTCACCCTGCATTACCCGGATATTGCCGAGCTTGCCCCGCAGGGCATCCATCTGCGCCTGATCCTGCCGCGCGATGCCAGCCGCACGCCGGTCTGGCCGGTGATGGGCGCCAATGGCGCGCCGGTTTGGCCCAAGGGTGCGGATGAGTTGCACGCCCGCTATGTCACGCTCAAGAACATACGCCTTGAGCGCGAAGAGGTCGATATCGACGTGGTCCGCCACGGCTCGGGCCTGATCTCGCAATGGGCGCAGAACGCCCATGCCGGGCAACGGATCGGTGCGATGGGGCCGGTGGGCATCAGCGCCTTGCCGAAAGCCTCTTCCTATTTCCTCGCCGCCGATGGCACGGGGCTGCCCGCCGTAGCGCAGCTTTTGGCGCGGCTGCCGGAAGATGCGGTGGGCGATGTGGTGGCGGCCCTGCCGCGCGGCGTGTCGTATCGCGACTACCTGCCCAAGACCAAGCTGCGCGTCCATGCCCTGCCGCCCGCCACCTTCGAGGCCGAAGTGCTTGGCCATGCGCAGGCGCTGACGGATGACGGTTTAGGCTATGCCTTTTTCGCCGGGGAGTTCCAGAACGCGCAGCAATTGCGCGGGCATTTCAAAACCCAGCTCGGCATGGATAAAACCCGCCAGATTTGCACCGCCTACTGGCGGCGGGGCTAAGCGCGCCCTAGCGCCACGGCCCCGCGTCGCGGCGTCTGCCGGTTTTCGGGATGCGGCTGCTGCTGATGGTCGCGCTGCTGGTGGGGCGCGGGCTTTCGGCGCGCCCTCGCGCGGCGTTGGGTGTCATCGCACGCAGAGCTGCGATGCGGTTCTCCGTCGCCGGGTGGGTGGCGAAAAGACTGTCATGTTTATGTGCGTGTAGCGGGTTGATGATGAACATATGCGCCGTGGCCGGGTTGCGCTCTGCCGCGTGATTGTCGATCCGCGCAGCCCCCATGGCGATCTTTTCAAGCGCGGAGGCGAGCCAGAGCGGATGGCCGCAGATCTCGGCCCCCGCCTTATCGGCGGCATATTCCCGCGTCCGACTGATCGCCATCTGCACCAGCGCGGCGGCCATGGGGGCGAGGAACATCATCATCAACGTCCCGATCATCCCCATCCGCTCACGCGCGCCGCCGAAGAACAGCGCGAAATTCGCCAGCATCGAAATCGCACCGGCGAAAGTGGCCGTCACGGTCATGATGGCCGTGTCATGGTTGCGGATATGGGCCAGCTCATGTGCGATGACGCCCGCCAGTTCCTCGCGGCTGAGGCTTTGCATCAGCCCTTTGGTCACCGCCACGGCAGCATTGGCCGGATTGCGCCCGGTGGCGAAGGCGTTGGGCTGGGGCGTGTCGATCAGATAGACCTTGGGCTCAGGCAGACCCGCATTCCGCGCAAGCTCTGCCGTCATGGCGTAGAGCCCGCGCGGTCTCCCGGCGAGACGGGCTGCGCATTGTGCATCTTGAGCACCATGCGGTCGGAGTTCCACCAGGTGAAGGCGTTCATCCCCGCCGCCACCACCAGCGCGATCAGCGCACCGCCCGATCCGCCGATCAGATAGCCGACCCCCATGAAAAGCGCGGTCATCGCCGCCATCAGCATCGCTGTCTTTACATAGCCCATCTTGGTCTCTCGCGGTTGTCCTTTGCAAAGAGATATGGGGCAGGTTCGGCGCGGTGCAAGGCAGGCCGAGCGGGCAGGGTCGGTCGCTTCGTCGGTTTACGCCTGCTCTCTGGCTTTCAGCCGCAGGAAGCTGTCCTCTCCGGCCAGAACGTAGCGCAGCAGCAAAAGCTCGACCTTGGCCGCGTCGCGGGCAGTAAAGGCGCGCAACATGTCGCGCTGCAATTCCACAAGGGTTTCATGCGCGACCGCGTCGCGCAGCGTGGCCATGCGAACGGCCTGAATTTGGGCCATGTAGCGCAGGATCGTGTCCCGCAACTCGATGTTGGGCACCGCCATGATCCAAGTGCGGCGGATGTCTTCGGACGCGGCATAGAGGCTTTCGATATCGCCGGTTTCCAACGTGCGCTCGGATTGTTCCACCGCGCGGGTCAGGGTGGCGATGTCCTCATCGGTCAGCTGGTTGGTGGCCAGCGCTGCGGCGCGCGGCTCCAGCAGGCGGCGCAACTCGAAAATCTCGCAAATCTGGCGCATCGACAGGTTGGGCAGGGTGAAGCCCCGCGTCGTGCTGTCGAGGTAGCCTTCATGCGACAGGCGCATTAGCGCATCGCGCACCGGCATCCGCGAGACGTTGAACTCTTCGGCGACGGCGGTGTCGACAAAGCGGTCGCCATGGCTGATCTCGCCCCGCTGAATGCGCCCGAGGAAGATGTCGTAAATCTGATCTTTCATGTGGCGCTTGGCTGAGCGGGGCATTCCGACCTCTCTGAAAAGTATGCGATTGCAGGCCGAGCATGCGCAAGAAATACGCTTATGGCTAGGTATAAGTTTGCATACTTGTAAAATTCAATTGAATTCGTATACGAAAGCTGGCAGCCAATAGGGGGAAGCTTGCCGCGCTGCGCGGGGTGTTCACAGGGAGTAAAACATGAATCTGAAAAATAATCTGATCGTTGGCCTCACCGTCGCGGCGCTGACGACAATGTCGGGCGTCTCTGCCATGGCGCAGGATGTGCTGAAAATCGGCTCTTACCCGGCGAACCCGCCGTGGGAGTTCAAGAACGAAGCGGGCACCTTCGAGGGGTTCGAGGTCGACATCATCAATGAGGTCGCCGCCCGGCTCGGCAAGACGACCGAAATCAGCGGCTACGACTTCCGCGCGCTTTTCGTGGCCACCGCCTCTGGCCGGGTGGATGCGGTGATTTCCTCGCTCACCATCACCGATGAACGGCTTGAAGCGCAGTCTTTCACGCAGCCCTATTTCTCGGGCGCATTGGGGGTCGGCACCAAGACCGACGCCGGGATTGCCGATCTCGACGGGCTGGAGGGCAAACGCATCGGTTCCATCGCCACATCCTTCCCAGAGAACTGGTTGAAAGAGCGGGAGGGTGAGCTCGGCTATAAATCCTATTCCAGCTATGACACCACCGCCAATATGCTGACCGATCTGCGCAGTGGCCGGATCGATGCGGCGGTGAACGATATCGTCAGCCTGCGCTACGCCTTTGCCCAGCCGACGATGCAGGGCTTGCAGGTCTCGGTCGAGATTCCGACGGGCGATAAATTCGCGATTATGATGCCCAAGGGCTCTGAGCATCTGGAGGCGGTCAACGATGCGATCTCTTCAATGAAAGAGGACGGCACCATGGCGGCGCTCTATGAGAAATGGCTCGGCGTGGCCCCTGCCGAAGGCAGCCTTGCGGTGACCCCGCTGCCGGTGCCCACCTCGGCTGACTGATACCTTTGGGCCGTGGGCGGGGCGCCGCTCCGCCCACGGCCCAAAGCTCGCCCCCTGCGATCAAACTGACGGACTGCGCAATGGAAATCATCGACATCTTCTTCAATCTCGACGTGATGCGCCGCGCTTTCCCGATCTTGATGCGCGGGCTGCTCAACACCATCCTGCTGGGCGCTTCGGCGATTTTCTTTGGCGGTATCCTTGGCGTGCTGGTCTGTCTGGTGCGGCTTTACGCGGCCAAGCCGTTCCGGCTGCTGGCGGTTCTGTATACGGATATCTTCCGCGCCATTCCGGTGCTGGTGGTGCTGATCCTTGTCTACTACGCGCTGCCCTTCGCGGGCATCGTGTTTTCCTCATTCGTGGGGGCAACCATTGCGCTGGCGCTGGTGCTGGCGGCCTATACGGCAGAGGTCGTACGCGCGGGATCGAAGCCGTGCCGCGCGGCCAGTTCGAGGCCTGCGATGCGCTTGGCCTGTCTTTCTTTACCACCATGCGCAAGGTGATCCTGCCGCAGGCGTTTCGGATGATGATCCCGCCGCTGGCCTCCTATGCGGTGGCGATCATGAAAGACACCTCGCTCGCCTCGGTCGTGGCGATGGATGATCTGCTGAAACAGGCCACCGACGCGCAGGCGCTTTTCGCCAATCCGACGCCGCTGCTGCTGGCCGCGCTGATCTACATCGCGATCCTTTGGCCGATGGTCCGTTTCACCGGCTGGCTAGAGCAGCATTACAAGCGCGGCTACCGCTGAGCCGAAGCGGCCCCGTCCCCCACAAAACTACCGCCCCGCGCGCCTGCGCGGCCAACACCCTACGGAGATTACAATGTCCACAGAAACAGGAACGGGCGACGCCTATCTCCTTTATCACTCCATCGGCCAATACCCCGGCAAACATGCGGATATGCTGGCCGGGCTCACCGATTTCACCGATGCATGGGCCGCGCCCAATGGCGATCAATGGGCCGATGTCTTGCCCAAGCGCCAGCAGTTCATTGACCTCTGGGCCGAGTTGATCGGCGCGCCGAAGGGCACCGTCACCACGACAGAGAGCGTCACCACCGGGCTGATGGCCGTCATCGGTGCGCTGCCCGAAGGGACCCTGCGCGGCAAGAAGGTCTTGGTGGCTGAGGATGGTTTCCCCTCTCTGCACTTCCTGCTCACCGGCCTGTCGAAGCGTTTTGGTTTCACGTTGAACACTGTGCCGATCCGGCAAGGGGGGCATTGGGTCGAGGCCGAAGACATCATCGCCCATTGGGATGAGGAGGTGGCGCTGGCCCTGCTCACTTGGGTCAGCTCGACGACCTCGCACCGGTTGGACATCCCGCAATTGGTGGCGCATGGCCGCAAGATGGGGTCGCTCATCGGGGTGGATATGACGCAGGCCGTGGGGCTGCTGCCCTATGACGTGACCGCGCCGCGCGTCGATTTCGCCCTGTCGACCAGCCTCAAATGGATGTGCGGCACGCCGGGGGCGGGGATCGTCTATATGGATGCCGATCTGATCCCGCAGTGCCAGCCCGAGATGCGCGGCTGGTTCTCGCAAGGCAATCCGTTCTCATGGGATCTCGACGCTTTCGAATTCGCGCCCGACATTCGGCGGCTCGACAGTGGCACGCCCTCGACCGTTCCTGCGGTGGCCAGTCTGCCGGCGATGAAATGGCGCATGGGGCAGAACACCGAAGCCTTGGCGGCGCATAACCGCAAGCTGACCACGCAGCTACAGGCGGGGCTTGAGGGGATGGGCCTCACCCTTGCCAGCCCGGCGGACCCGGATCAGCGGGGCGGCAGTCTCATGGTGGTTCTGCCCGATCACATCGACGCGGCGGATGTGGTGGCGCAGTTGGCGGCGCTGGAGATTTACGTCGACAACCGCAGCCAGACCCTGCGCATGTCGCCGGGGGTGCTGACCACCGCCACCGGGATCGACCGCACGCTGCACGCGCTTCGGGCTTTTCTGACCTGACCCCCGCCGGGGCCGCGATGCGCCGTCAGGAGGCGGCCATCGCATCCGGCCGCCCTTCGAGCGGCGGGAAGTCTACGAAGAAGGTCGTGCCTTCGCCCTCGGCGGTTTCAAAGCGGATTTCCCCAAGGTGTTGGTCGACAATGGCTTTGACGATGCTCATCCCCAGCCCATGCCCCTCTTTGACCCGGTAGCTGGAGCCGCGGGAAAACCGTTCGAAAAGAACCGGTTGCAGTTCCAAAGGCAGGCCGCTGCCGTGGTCTTTGACCCAGAAACCGGTGCCATCTTCCGAAAGACCAAGCTGAACCGTGCCGCCTTCGTCCGAGGCTTTGATCGCGTTCGACAGCAGGTTCGACAACAGCCGCGTGAGCCGCCCTTCGTGCAGCCGCAACAGCGGTGCGGGGGCCTCGGACGGGGTCATTTCCAAGCCAACGCCGCGCTCTTTCGCGTAGGAGACCAAGGTCTCCGAGGCTTGGGCCAAGAGCGGTGCCAAGGGGCGTTCGGAAAACCCCGATTGATCCGGTCTGCGCAGGGTTTCGACATCCAGAATATCCCCCACCATCTGATCGATCGCCCGCGCGTTGCGCATCGCAAGCTGCAACAGTTTGCGCTTTTGCGGCGGCAGATCGTCCGGGTTCAACTCAAGCAGGCGCAGCGCCCCGGTCAGCGCGGTCAGCGGGGTTTTCATCTCGTGGCTGACGGTGGCGATAAGCTGGTCCTTGGCGCGCTCAAACTCGCGCTGCTCACTGACATCGCGCACCACGCCGAGATAGCCCAGATGCTCACCGCGGTCGGTCTCGACCTTGGCGGTGGCGACTTGCCCCTCGAAAGTAGAGCCATCGGCGCGGCGGCAGGCGACGGTAAAGCCGCTTTCCTTGCTGGCCGTGCCTGCATTCGAAAGCTCTTCGCCCATACGTTCGTAGCTGCCGAGGGTCTCGTAAAGAACCGCCGTCTGTCGCCCCAGAAGCGCGTCGGGGCTGTAGCCGAACAGTGTTTCGACCGCCGGGTTCACCATGGCCACGCGGCGGTTGGGATCGGCCATGATGATTGCCTCGGGCACGGCATCGACCATCGCCTTGAGCAGCCCGCGCTGTTCGCGCAGCGCGCGGCGCTCGGATTGCCGCGAGAGCTTGCTGCTCAGCCAGCGGGCGAGGAACTGGACGAATTGGGTCTGCGCCTTGCTGAACGGGGCGGGGCGCGGGGCGGTGCCGGAAAAGTTCAACGTCCCAAAGAGCGCATCGCCGATTTTCAGCGGTGCCCCAATGTAGCTTTCCAGCCCAAAGTTCTCATAGCAGGGATGGGCCGAAATCTCTTGCTGGCCCGCGTGGTGAAAAGACGTCACATCATCGTTGCCAAGCGTATGCAGGCAATAGGTGCCATTGATGTCGAAGGTGCTGCCGGGGGCGGGTGCCCAATCGGGCCCATGAACATAGACGCATTCATAGACCGGGTGATCCACGCGGGAGACGATGCCAAGTTCGAGGTCGAGCGCCTCTGTGCCCAGTTGCAAAAGCTTGGCGATCTTGTCTTCGACAGAGAGGTCAGGTTCGACAGCAAGCATATAGAGTTGCCGCAGCGGATCGTCGAAATCCGCCAAAGCGTTGTAAAAGTCGTTCATATTTGCCTCTGTCGTGGTCTTTGCATCTGTCTTGGCGCGTGGGCAGATGTACACCCAAGGTATCCCCGCGGGCACCGCTGCCAATGCCGCAACGACTAAATTGGGGCAAGAACAAGACTTTTTACCCCGGTAAGCAGACGGATGCCGATTGGCAGGGGGCGAGTGCGCCACTTTGCAAAGCGGTGGTCATCGTAAATCCAGCAGCTATGGTACGGCCAACGAGGGTTGCGAAGAGGGGAGATTTGACCATGCGATTGATGCGATACGGGGCGCGGGACGGCGCGAAAACGCCGGTGGTGCTGGATGCGGGAGGGCAGCCGCGAGACGTCAGCGCCCTTGTGCCAGACTTCACGCCCGAGACGATCCCGACGCTGCGCGATGTGTTTAAGGGCGTCGATCTGGAAGGGCTGCCGCTGGCCCAGACCCAAGGCCAGCGCATCGCCGCACCGGTCAGCCAGCCGCGCAACATCTGGGGCGTCGGGTTGAACTATTCCGACCATGCGGCGGAGTCGGGCATGGAGGTGCCGCGCGAGCCGATCCTGTTTAACAAGGCCAGCCGAACCTATTGCGGGCCGAACGATCCGCTTCTCTATTCCAAGGAGATGAGCAAGCTTGATTGGGAGGTCGAGTTGGGTGTGGTGATCGGGCGCACCACCTTGAACGTCAGCCGCGATCGGGCGCTGGATCATGTGCTGGGCTATTGCGTCGTCAACGACGTGTCCGAGCGCGCGTGGCAGGCCGAGCGGGGCGGGCAATGGGTCAAGGGCAAGAGCTTTCCCAACTTTTGCCCGACAGGGCCGGTGCTCGTGACGGGGGATGAGCTGGGCGATCCGGGCAAGCTGTCGCTTTGGACTGAGATCAATGGCGAGCGGCTGCAAGACGGCTCTACCGAAAAGATGATTTTCAATGTGGCGACGATTATCTCCTACATGTCGGAATTCATCCAGTTGGAGCCGGGCGACCTGATCTGCACGGGCACCCCGCCGGGCGTGGGCATGGGGCTGAAACCGCAGCGCTATCTCAGCCCCGGCGACCGGGTTCGGCTGGGCGTGCAAGGGCTGGGCGAGCAGGAGCAAGTGGTGGAGCACCTTCCCGCGCGGTGAGCCGCGATATCGAAGAGCCGAGGCGCGGCGTTCAAGCCACCTCGGCCTCCCGCGCTTCGGCGGCGGCGAGGGCAATGGCAGGGCGCAGGGGCAGGGTCAGCAAAAAGCTGCTGCCCTTGCCCATGATGCTGGTCGCAACAAGGCTGCCGCCATGGGCGGTGGCGATGTCGCGCGAAATCGCAAGGCCCAGCCCGGTGCCGCCAAAGCGCCGGGTGGCGGTGGAATCGACCTGATGGAAGGGTTCGAAAACGCGCTCAAGCTCATCTTCGGGGATGCCGATGCCGGAATCCGTCACGCGGAATTCCACCACCTCTCCCCGGATGCGGCAGGTCAGCGAAATGGTCCCTTCGTCGGAGAATTTCGTCGCATTGCTCAGCAGGTTGATCAACACCTGCTGAATGCGTTTGCCATCCGCCAGCATCACGCCGCTGGCCGATTTCACCTTTAACTTCAGCCCTTTGTCCTCGACCATCGGGCGCAGCTGATCTGCGGTCGGGGTGACGATATCGTCAATCTGCACCGGCTCCATCGCAATGGACAGGCTGCCCGCGTCGATCTTGGCAAAGTCAAGCACCTCGTTGATCAGGGTCAGCAGGTGATTGCCCGACCGCTCGACCGTTTGCATGATGTCACCCAGTTTGGACATGGTCGCCGACAGCTTGGGGGAGAGCGTTTCGCGGGTCTGGGGATCAGCCTCGATGGCGGCGCATAGATCACGCGCTGCCGGGGTCCGGTCGAAATGCCGCGCAAGACGGACATGGCCCAGAATGACGGTCAGCGGCGTGCGTAGCTCATGGCTCAGCACGCCCATGAAGTCTGTCTTGGCCTTGTTCGCGTCCTCGGCGGTCAAAAGCGCCTTTTTCAGATCGGTCACGTCGATCCGCAGACCCACGACGCTGCCGTCCTTCATCCGCCGGTCCGACGTGCGGATGATGCGACCATCGGGCATGCGCTGCTCGGTCTCGAAGGCGCCGTTCTCCCGCTTTTCCAGCCAGATGCGGATCCATTCCTCTTCCTTGCCGATGGCATCGGGGACCATGCCGCGGCGAATGCTGTCCCGCACGATTTTTTCATAGGTCGAGCCGGGCTTCACCACGTCGCTATAGCCATGAATCTCGCGGTATTTTTCGTTGCAAAGCACCAAGGTGCCCTTGGCGTCATACATGACAAAACCGTGGTCCAAAGCTTCGACGCCGGTGCGCAGGCGTTCTTCGGCAAGTTTGCGGTTGTCGGTCAGCCGCATGATATACCACGCGAAAATCGTAACGCCGAGCGCGCCTTGCAGACGCAAGAGCCAGTTCAGCCAGAAGTCCGGGCGGTGCTCTGGCCAGCCGCCTTTGACCGTGGCGGCCAGTTGCCAAGTGCCGAAGGCAAAGTTGAAGTCGAGCTTGATCGGGTCGACCAAGGTCAGTTCGGGGTCGCCGATGATGGTCTGTTCGACCTCTCCCTCTGGCGTCAACTCGCGGATGGCCAGATCGTATTTCTCGGTCAGTTCGGGGATTTGCAACCGGGTGACGAGGGCGTCGTAATCGACCACCATCGAGAGGATGCCCCAAGGCGTGTCCGGTGCGGCATTGGTGCCGGTTGAATCAAAGATCGGATGTCGCAGGATCAGCCCGCGCCCGCCCTGCACCAGATCGACCGGGCCGGTCACCAGACCCTCGCCGCTTTGCAAAGCCTGTTCGACTTTCGGCAATTGCGCGGCGTTCTGGCGGTAGTCCAGCCCCAGCACGCCGCGATTGGCCTCATAGGGGTGGACGATGGTGACAACGAGGTCGGGGGCCACGGCGAGGTTGATGACATCCGGGTTCTCGGCCATGAACTCTGCCGCGCGGGCGCTGAATTCGGATTGGGTGATCGTCGGGTTCTCGCTGATGACGGTGGCCAATTCGCGCAGTTTCAGGATCTGCTCGAAGATATCCGCGCGGATCCGTTCGCGGACTTCGATCAGCTCCAAGGTGGTGTCGAGTTCCAGATCCTGCATGTAGGTCTGGTAGGACAGAGTCTCGATCCGGTGGCCAAAGCCAAGGACAACGGCGCAGAGCGCGACCAGCACGACAATCCGTTTCGCACGCTGAGACAGCGCATTTCTGATCTTTTCCATGCCGGCTTTGCCCAAAATGGTCCCTATCCTCCACGCTCCGGCCTTCTGAGGGCCGGATACGCCCCGGGGGCATTAGACCGCACAGTTCTTTGTTGACGCAAGGAAAATACCCGGACGCATGCAAATGCCGGGGCGGTAGCGTCAATTTTGCATAAATCGCGCCTATGAGGGCGCGGATTGTCCCAATAGTTCAACCAGAACGCGACGCAGCAGGGCGATATCTTGGGGGTTGGACATGCTGGGGGCATGGCCGCAGCCGGGGAATTCGGTCATGTCGGGCCGGGGGCCGCTTTGCGTCATGCGCTGTGCGGCCTTGGGTTGCAACAGGTCCGACTGCGCGCCGCGCAGCAGATGGGTGGGCGTGCGGGTCCGTGACCAACGGTCCCATGTCGACAACTCATGCGCCGAGGCGGTGAATTGCACAGTGATGCGCGGATCATAATGCAGGGTCAGCCGCCCATCTCCACGGCGCCGCAGTGACGACCGCGCCATGCGCTGCCAATAGGCATCTGCCGCCGGGCCGAAGGGGGCATAGGTCTGCCGCAGCCAGGCTTCTCCTTCGGCGAAACTGTCGAAGGCGGGCAGGCTGCCCACATAGGAAAGGATCCGCTGCACCGCGGCCTCGGGCAGTTCGGGGCTGATGTCGTTCACCACCAGGGCGCTGACGCGCTGCGCCTCGGGGCTAGAGGCGACATGCATCCCGATCATGCCGCCCAGAGAGGTGCCGAACCACGCGGCGCGGTCGATCTGGAAGTGATCCAAAAGCCCCGTCGCGATCTGCGCGTAATGTTCGACCGAATATTCCACCTCAGGGTCTCGCGCCCAGCTCGACCTTCCGCGCCCGATCATATCGGGACAGAGCACATGGAAATCCCGCGACAGGGCGGCGGCGGCCTCATCGAAATCGCGCCCGGTGCGGGCCAGACCGTGCAGCATTAGCAATGCGGGCTTCTGGCGATCACCCCATTCGGCGACATGCACCTCATGGCCCATTACGGGGACAAAGTGGAACTGGGGGGCGGTCATTGGCGCGTGCCTTTCCGGGTCAGCATGGGCATAGCGCGGGTGATGCCACCCGCGCCCTTGCCCCTGCTAGCCGGACCCGCGCGACCGCGCCCCGCGCGATCATGGCGCGTCCGCCATGCGCTTGCGTGTTAGCATCGCGTCCTCCCTGCACGGGCCAGCGCCGTGTTGCGCCGCCTCCTCCCGTCGACTAGCTTGCGGTTTCAGCATCGGAAATAGAGTTAGACGGAGCAAGATGGTGGAAATACGTACCGACGATTGCTTTGCGCAGGGGCGCTTTGAAGAGCTTGCCTTTGTTCATGCGCCCGTCGGGCTTGTGGTGACCGAGAACCGCTGCATCCGTGATTGCAACAACGCCTTCGCGGCGATGTTCGGCTATGCGCGCGGCGATCTGCGCGACCAGCTTTTCGCCATTCTCTACCCCTCGGATGAAGAGTTCGTAAACATCCGCGACCGCGGCGTGGACCAGCTGCGCAAGACCAATACCTATTGGGACGAGCGCATCATGGCACGGCGCGACGGCAGCCTGTTCTGGTGCCGGGTGCGCGGCCATTCCTTCACCCCCGAGCGCCCGCTCGACCGTGCGGTCTGGAGCTTTGCGGACCTTTCTGCCGAACGGCCCTACCTGCCGCTGACCCGGCGCGAGCGCGAGATCCTGAGCCATCTGGCAGAGGGGCTGACCAGCAAGCAAATCGCGCTCAACCTCGATATTTCGCACCGGACGGTAGAGGTCTATCGCGCCAAATTGCTCAAGAAATTCGGGGTCAGCAATACGTCGGGACTGTTTCATTCGTTGGGCGGGATCGACAGTGACCATGTGGTGTCCAACAGTACGAAGTGAGCGGTCTCGGCGCTTAGCCCGCGTCATTTCGTTCATCACCCTGTTCGGCGCTCGGTGGGGGCGGGGCCGCGGCAGGCTGCTCTTCACCGTCGGATTTGCCTGCTTTCTCAGCGGCTTCGGCCATCGCGTCGGCCTGAGCGTAGAGGCTGCGAATCTCCATCAGATCGGCCTGCGTGGGCGTCTTGCTTTCTGCCTTTTCGTCAGAGGGCTTCGAGGGTGGGGTTTCACTATCTGTCACTGCAAAATCCGCGTTTTGACCATAAATCACACGGCCAATTCCGTGGGGTGAGCACAAGCTACCGGCCTGAAATTGCGCCGCCAATTGGGCAAAGCCCCAGCCGGGTCAGGGTTATCCCTTATAGCTGGGAACAAGCTGCTGAAATTGGGGAAGATATTTTCACGAATTTATGGCGCGCCGTCGTATACCCGTTCTACGAGGCGGTTTAATCGGCCCTTGTCAGGGTTTCCCCCAATAGACAGGGGGGCGGAAAAAGCCGACCTTTTGAGGGAAAGTAGAGGTGCGCATGAGCTTGGTCGCGGCGTTTACATTGATTGCGCTGTGCGGGATCGTCTTGTCCGGCGTGATGATCGCCAAGCAGATCGGTGATGCGATCAACCGCTTCGCCGTGGGGGGCGCGGTTGCGGTCTTGGCGCTTTATATCGTCGTGGTCTTGGCATCGGCCCCGCGCGGCGGCGCCTATGGCGACCCGATCGAACTGGTCTTTGCGGTGGCGGCGCTTGCGGTGCTGGTGGCGCAGGTCTGGCGCGTGATGCGCAACCGGCGCAAGCTGCAAAACACCGCCAATACCGATGAGACACGGCGCAGATTGCCCGACTTCCTCGACCATTTGCCGGTGCAAGCGGCCTTTCTCACGCCTGATATGACCTATGCTTTTGTCAATGACGCCTATTGCGCGTCCTTCGGCAGGCCAGCGGATGAGATCGTGGGCAAACACCTGTCGCAGATCGTACCACCGGACCTGCTGGAGGAGATTTCGGACAACCTGGAAAAGGCCTTGGCCGGGCGGCAGGTCACATGGCATTTCGATTTTTCGCGCCCCGTGCTGGACCGCACCCAAGGGGCGGCGGTCTATCAGCCGCTGTCCGACCGGGGGCAGGTGGTGGGCGTTTTGGTCATGATCATGGACCGCTCCGCCGTGCAGGACGCGGTGCATGAGGCAGAGGTCAGCGCGGCGAAACATGCGCTTGCGGCAGAGGTGGCGGGGATCGGCTATCTGGAGTGGGATCAGCAGGGCGCGCTGGTCGATGCCTCGCCCGAGGTGGAAGCGCTTTTGGGCCGCGACGCGCAAAACCTGCGCGAGATGTGGCAGCAGGGGCAGAGTTTCGTGGAGCCGCGCAGCCGCGCCACGATCCGTAACAACTTGCATATGGTTCATATGGCAGGCAGCCGCCCGCGCGATGTGGTGGAGAACGTCAAGTTTCTTGCCGCCAGCGGACGCCAGATCGAAGCGCGGGCCTGCATTCGCCGTTTGGACCGGGGCCGTCATGTGCATCTGCTGGCCGCGATCCAAGATGTGACGGATCAGCAAAACGTGCTGACCGAACTGGTGGAAAGCGAAACCCGCTTTCGCGACTTCACCGAAAGCGCGACCGATTGGGTCTGGGAAATGGACGCCGAAGGGCGTTTCACCTTTCTGTCGGGCGGGGGCCGTCAGACCGACAGCGAAACCCCGATTTTCGATCTGGGCAAAACCCTTTCCGACGCCAATGTGGCAAAGGACCAAGGCGATTACGACCTGCTAAAACAGCGCTTCGCCGCGCGAGAAGCCTTTCGCGATCTGCGGTTGATCCTGCCCTCGGGCGAGGGGCGGGCGCGGCAGATCGACATGTCGGGCAAACCTTTCTTCGATGCCCAAGCAGAACTGGCAGGCTATCGCGGCACCTGTTTCGACATGACCGAAATCGCCACCGCCGAGACCGAGCGCAAGAGCGCGCTGGAGGCTCTGGCGCTGGCTTTCGAGAATATCTCGACCATGGTGGCGCTCTTCGACAGCAGCGACCGTCTGGTCTATTGCAACGAGGAATATCGCGCGACCTATGCCGGGATGGAGGGCGATATCATCGGCAAACACTTTGATGAATTGCTCGCCCATTTTACCCAGACCGGCAAAATGGCAACGACCACCGAAGGCAAGACCCGCTGGAGCGCGCAGCGGCGCGACCGGCGCAACGCCCCGGCCAAGTTCTTTCGCGCGCGGACATCGACGGGCCGTTGGCTGGAGGTGACGGATTACCCCGTGGCCGCGGGCGGGCTTTTGACCATCGCCTCCGACATCACCGAAAAGGTCGAGCGCGAAGAGCGGCTGCACCGGCATGAAACGGCGCTGCAACTGCTCAACCGGCGCGAAACTCTGGGCCAGATGACCGCCGCCATCGCCCATGAGTTGAACCAGCCTTTAGCCGCTATTCACAATTTTGCCGCAGGCTGCGTGCTGCGTGCCAAGAACGACCAGCTTGAGAGAGAGGATATGATCGCCGTGCTCAACAATATGCAAAGCCAATCTGAACGGGCCAGCGCCATCCTGCGCTCCATGTCGAACTATCTGCATAACGACGATGCCGACCGCGATGCGGTCCGCTTTGACGATATCCTCCGCTCGGTGCAGCTGCTGATCCAGCCAGAGAGCTCGGCCACCGGGGTCGCCGTGACCATCGACGATCAATGTGGCGAAGTCGCCCTGCATTGCGCGCGGATCGAGATCGAGCAGCTGTTGATCAACCTGATCAAGAACGGCATCGACGCCTGTCGGGAGGCGGAGCGTGCGGATGCCGAAGTGTCGGTCACCGCGCGCTGCGAAGCCGGTGAAATCGTGATCGACGTGGCCGACGCGGGGCGCGGCTTTGCCCCGGACATGCCCGCGCAGACCGCGTTCAGCGCCTTCCGCTCGACCAAGGACAAGGGGCTTGGCGTGGGGCTGGCGATTTGCGAAACGATCGTTCTGTCCCATGGCGGAACGATCGCCGTGACGAAATCCGATGCCGAGGGCGCCTGCCTGACCGTGCGTCTGCCGTTGGAGGTGCAAAAGTAGAATGTCGCAAGAAGGGATCGTTTACGTCGTCGATGATGACGCCGCGGTGCGGGAGTCTCTGGTGTGGTTGCTGGGCTCCGTCGGGCTGCGCGCCATTCCCTTTGCATCGGCGGCAGCGTTCCTTGACAGCTATGAGGACAGCGGTTGCTGCTGCCTTGTAAGCGATGTGCGGATGCCGGGGATGAGCGGACTGGAGTTGCAAAAGGCGCTGAACGCGCGGGGGATCAAACTGCCGCTGATCCTGATGACGGCCTTCGGCGATGTCTCTACCGCCGTGACGGCGATGAAGGCGGGGGCGGTGGATTTCATCGAAAAACCCTTCAACAACCAAAACATGCTCGACCTGATCAACGCCGCCCTTCAGTCCGATGCGGCCCGGCGCAAGAGCAAGGCGGCAGAGGTCGAAAACGCGCAGCTTCTGGCCCGGCTCACCCCGCAGGAGCATCGGGTGTTCGAACGTGTGGCGGCAGGGCTGTCGAACCGTGAAATCGGCAGCGAGATGGACATCTCTATCAAGACGGTCGAGGTGCATCGCGCGCGGGTGATGCGCAAGCTTGAGGCGAATTCCGTGGCGGAACTGGTGCGGTTCCATATGCACAATGCGCCATCAGGCGAAGGTGATGGCGGCGAGGGGACATAAAAAGCCCCGGCAGTGCAGGACCACCGGGGCAGGCTGCCCAGCCCTCGGCGAGGGCGAAGGGTTGGGGCTTCCCGGCGGCATGAGGGGCGCCGGGAAGGCGTGGATCACGCCGGCTTGGGTTCCAGCGCGCCCACGGTCACGTCGAGGGTCTGTTCGGACCCTTTGCGCAGCACGACGACCTCTGCCGCGCTCTCGGGCGTGGTGGTGGCCACCGCACGGGTCAGGTCGCGCAGATCGTCCACCTCTGTGTCGCCGAAGGACAGGATGATGTCGCCCTTCTTAAGGCCCGCTTTGGCGGCGGGGCTGTCTTCGGTGATCGCTTCGATCACCGCGCCGCGCGGCTCGTCATAGCCCAGCACATTGGCGACCTCGGGGGTCATGGGCCGGATTTGCACGCCCAGCCAGCCCCGCTCGACCGAACCGTCATCGGCCAGATCGGCGACGATGGTCTGCACCAGATCCGAGGGCACCGAGAAGCCGATTCCAACAGAGCCGCCACCGGGGCTCAGGATCGCGGTGTTCACGCCCACGACCTCGCCGTCGTTGTTGAACAGCGGCCCGCCGGAGTTGCCGCGGTTGATCGCCGCGTCGGTTTGGATAAAGTCATCGAAGGGGCCTGCCTGAATATCGCGCGACAAGGCCGAGACGATGCCCGAGGTGACGGTGCCGCCAAGGCCGAAGGGGTTGCCCACGGCCACGACCTCATCCCCCACGCGCAGGGTTTTCGATGTGCCGAAGTCGACCTTGGGCAGGTCCACATCCGCAGAGACTTTCAGCAGCGCGATGTCGGTCATCGCATCGCTGCCCACCACTTCCGCGTCGAACTTACGGCCATCGGCGAGTTTCACGGTCACTGTCTCGGCGCCGGCGACGACGTGGTGGTTGGTCACGATCTGGCCGTCCTCGGAGATGATGAAGCCCGAGCCCAGACCCTGACGCGGGGCGGGGGCGGCGCCATCCTGACCGGGCAGCATGTGCTCGAACCGGCGGCGCAGTTCCTCGGGCATGCCGGGGGGCAGCTGTTGCTGGGCCACGGCCTGTTGCTGCTTGCCCGTCACCTCGATGAAGACGACGGCCGGGGAGACGGCCTCGACAAGGTCGGCATAGCCGCCCGGCGGGACCGCAAGCGCGGCCGAGGGGGCCAGTGCCAGCATCGGCGTGGCGGCCATCGCGGCGCTCAGCGCAAGGGCGGCGGCGCGGGGGGCTTTGGAAAGGGTCTTGGTCATTGCATGCTCCTTGCTGTGCATTCGGTCGTTCCGGGAGCCTATCTGGACCTGCGGTTTTACAGTGCCTTGCCGCGCCCTATACAAATTTGTGAGATTGCCGACTGCGGGCTGCACGGGCCGCGAATTTGGCATAATTCATCGGCAATCCTACATGAGGACACGATGAAACTGCTTGTTGTCGAAGACGATACCACCACCAGCACCTATATCGCGCGCGGTCTGCGCGAGGAGGGGCATGCGGTGGATGTGGTGGCCGATGGCCGCGACGGGTTGGTGCAGGCCACCACCGGGCAATATGACGTGCTGATCCTTGACCGGATGCTGCCCGAACTGGACGGGCTGACGCTGCTGAAAACCCTGCGCGGGGCGGGCAATACCACGCCCGTGCTGCTGCTTACGGCCATGGGCGCGGTGGAGGACCGGATCGACGGGCTCAATGCCGGGGCGGATGACTATCTGGTCAAACCCTTCGCCTTCGGAGAGCTCTCGGCGCGGGTCAACGCGCTGGCCCGCCGTCCGCAGGCGCTAGAGCAGGAGACCACCCTGCGCGCGGGCGACCTGACCATGGACCTCATCAGCCGCCGGGTGACGCGGGCAGGGCAAGAGATCGACCTGCTGCCGCGCGAGTTTGCCCTCTTGGAGCATCTCTTGCGCCGCAAGGGCAGGGTGCAGACCCGCACCATGCTCTTGGAGGCGGTCTGGGACATTTCCTTCGACCCGATGACCAATGTGGTGGAGACCCATATCAGCCGGTTGCGGGCCAAGGTCGACCGGCCCTTTGACAGCGAACTCATTCAGACCGTGCGCGGCGCTGGCTATAGGATCGACGCGTGAGGGCGCGGCTGGCGGGGCTCTGGCGGTCGATGCCGCTGCGTCTGGCGCTTTTGCTGGTGCTTTTGTTCACCATCGTCAGCCTGCTCAGCCTCGCGGCCAGCTATGCCGTGACCCAGCGGTCCTTCGAGCAAGCGATCCGCGCCGATCTGGCGCAGGACATGGCAGGCTTTCGCGCCGCCCCCGGCGCCGCTGCCCTCGCGCGGCTGGTCGAGGCGGAATCGCGTGAGACCGACCCGAACCGGCTGATCCTCAGCTACATTGGTCCCAACGGGCGCATTTACGGCAACGGGGCCATCGCGCGGGATAACGAGGGCTATCACATCGTCTCGATCGGCGCGGCGCGGGCGGAGTATCGGGGTGTTTACCTGACCCTGACCGACACGCTCTATGGCGGGCTTTTGACCATCGCGCGCAGCCGGGCCGAGATCACGGCCCTGCGCGAGGTTTTCGTCAATATCCTGCTGGTGAGCCTGCTGCCCACGGTGCTGATCGCGCTGTCGGGCGGGCTGATCCTTGCCCGCCGCTCCAAACGCCATGTGGAGGTGATCCGCGCCACGCTAGACCGGCTGACAACGGGGGATCTGGCCGCAAGGGTCGCGCCGGGGCCGCGCTGGTCGGATGACCTGCTGCGCATCGGTGAGGCGGTGAACCAGATGGCTCGGGCGCAGGAAACGTCCGTCGCGGCGCTGCGGCAGGTGTCACTTGATATCGCGCATGATCTGAAGACCCCGATTCAGCGTGTCTCTGTCCATCTTGATGATCTGGACCGGGCCGAGGCTGCGGGCGCGGACCCCGCCGAACCGCTGGCCCGTGCCCGGGCCGAGTTGGAGGGCATCGCCGCGATCTTTCAATCGCTTTTGCAATTGGCGCAGGTGGAGCAGGGCGAGGCCCGCGCGCATTTCGCCTCCGTCGACCTTACCGCGCTATGCCGCACCATGGTCGAACTTTACGAGCCTGCAGCAGGGGAGCAGGGCAAACACCTGCTTTGCGATCTGCCCGAAACGCCTGTTCATGTCACCGGTGACCGCGCGCTTTTGGGGCAATTGCTGGCCAATCTGATTGAGAACGCCCTGCGCCATTCCGGGGATGCCGAGGCGGTAGAGGTCGCGCTGAAGCAGGCGGCGGGGCAGGTCACGCTCACGGTGGCGGACGGCGGTCCCGGCATTCCGGCTGAGAACCGCGACAAAGTGTTGCAGCGGCTTTACCGGCTGGATCGCAGCCGGGGCACGCCGGGTCATGGGCTGGGTCTGGCGCTGGTCGATGGGGTGGCGAAACTCCATGGGGCAAGGCTGGAGCTTGCCGACAACGCGCCGGGGCTGCGCGTCGTGGTGACGTTCGACAGCTAGAGCGCGGGCCAAGCACTGCGGCAATTTAGCCTGTGCCGCTCCCGCCGCCCGGTCCTATATAGGTCAGGAAACAATACGCGGGGGCTTCATATGCTCGACGGTTACACCGCCGAAATCCTAGCGCGGGTGCAGTTTGCATTCACGGTTTCGTTCCACATCATCTTCCCGGCTTTCTCGATCGGGTTGGCGAGCTTTCTGGCCGTGCTCAACGCGCTCTGGCTGTGGAAACGCGAAGAGACCTATCTGAAGCTCTTCAACTACTGGAAGAAAATCTTCGCGGTGGCCTTTGGCATGGGGGTCGTCTCGGGCATCGTCATGTCCTACCAGATCGGCACCAACTGGTCGGTCTTCTCTGACAAGGCGGGGCCGGTGGTCGGGCCGCTGATGGCCTATGAGGTGCTCTCGGCCTTTTTCCTTGAGGCGGGCTTTCTGGGCATCATGCTTTTTGGCCGCAAACGGGTGGGTGACGGGCTGCATATGTTCGCCACAGCGCTGGTCGCGCTTGGCACGCTGGCCTCGGCCACATGGATCCTGTCGGTGAACTCTTGGATGCAGACACCTGCGGGCTTTGCCATCAATGACGTAGGCCAATTCGTGCCCGAGGATTGGTGGGCGATCGTTTTCAACCCCTCCTTCCCCTACCGTTTGGTGCATATGGTGTTGGCGGCCTATCTCACCACGGCGCTGGTCGTCGGCGGCGTCGGGGGGCTGCACCTGCTGCGCGACCGTGCGGATGCGGCAGCGCGGCGGATGTTCTCCATGGCGATGTGGATGCTCTTGCTAGTCACACCGCTCCAAATCCTTGCAGGCGATATGCACGGGCTGAACACGCTGGAGCATCAGCCCGCCAAGGTCATGGCGATGGAGGGGCATTACGACAGCCACCCCGAAGGCGCGCCGCTGATCCTCTTTGGCATCCCGAACCCCGAGGAAAAGCGCATCGACCACGCGGTGGAGATCCCCAAACTGTCGTCGCTGATCCTCAAGCATGATCTGAACGCGCCGCTCGACGGGCTGGACACGATCCCGGACGCGGATGAGCCGCCGGTGGCCATCGTTTTCTGGTCCTTCCGCATCATGATCGCGCTTGGCTTTGCGATGCTGGGGCTGGGGCTTTGGGCGGCCTTCGCGCGGCTGCGCGGGTGGCTTTACGATGCGCCGATGTTGCACCGTCTGGCGCTGCTGATGGGCCCCACCGGCTTTGTGGCGGTGCTGGCGGGCTGGATCACGACCGAGGTCGGGCGGCAGCCCTTCACCGTCTACGGGCTGTTGCGGACCTCGGAAAGCCTTGCCCCGATTGAGGCACCCGCGGTCGCGACCTCCCTGATCGCTTTCATTGTGGTCTATTTCTTCGTCTTCGGCGCGGGCACTTGGTACATTCTGGCGATGATGCGCAAACCGGTCGTCGGCCATGTGTTGGAGGATGAGCGCGACGATGTTCAGGGCGAGCAGCCGCAAGACGGCAATGCGCAGAACGACCCGGCGCGCGGCGAGGGGCCGATCCTTGCTGTCGGCGAAGAGGCGGCGGTCAGAGACAAGACCGCGCATAACAAGGGCGAGGAGAGCTGAGATGTTGGGACTTGAACTTTCGTTCATCTGGGCCGGGATCATCGCCGCAGCGGTCTTGATCTACGTCATCCTCGATGGCTTCGATCTGGGCGTTGGGCTGCTCTTTCCGATGACCAAGGATGAGGGCGAGCGCAATGTGATGATGAACTCCGTCGCCCCCATCTGGGACGGCAATGAGACATGGCTGGTGCTGGGCGGCGGCGGGCTTTTCGCCGTCTTCCCGCTGGCCTATGCGGTGGTGATGCCTGCGCTTTACATGCCGATCATCTTGATGCTGCTGGGGCTGATCTTTCGCGGCGTGGCGTTTGAGTACCGCTGGCGCACGAAACGCTGGAAACCGCTTTGGGACATGGCATTCTTTGGCGGCTCGCTGGTGGCCTCCTTCTGTCAGGGCATCGCCTTGGGCGCGCTGGTGCAGGGGATTGAGATCGAAGGCCGCGCTTATGCGGGCGGCTGGTGGGACTGGCTCACGCCCTTCTCGATCCTGACCGGTGTGGCGGTGACCACGGGCTATGCGCTCTTGGGCGCCACATGGCTCAACATGAAGCTTGAGGGCCGCATCCAAGCGCATATGCGTCGCCTTGCATGGCCGCTGGCGGTGGCGACACTGGTCTTCATGGGGCTGGTCAGCCTTTGGACGCCCTTCACCGATGCGGTCTATTTCGAACGCTGGTTCGCATGGCCCACCGCGCTCTTCAGCGGCATCGTGCCGCTCTTGGTGGCGCTGGCGGCTTTCGGCATGCTGCGCGGGTTGCAACGCCGCGGCGACAAACAACCCTTCTTTTGCGCGCTGGCGCTCTTCGTGCTGGGCTTCATCGGCATCGGGATCAGTTTCTACCCGCATATGGTGCCGCCCAGCCTGACCATTGCAGAGGCTGCCGCCCCGGATGAGAGCCTGATGTTCGCGCTGGTCGGCACCTTGGTGCTGCTGCCGCTGATCCTGAGCTACACCGCCTATGCCTATTGGGTGTTCCGCGGCAAGATCGACCCCGAGGAGGGCTATCACTGATGCGCCATTGGCTGAAACGCGCGGGCTGGTTCGTAGCGCTTTGGCTGGCCAGCGTCGCCCTGCTGGCGGTGGTGGCCTATGGCATCCGGCTGGTGATCATGCCCGGCTGACGCAGCGGCGCGGGCCACGGGCCTTGCCAAGCGCGCTGGCTTCTGGCCTCTTCGGGCCAAAGCAGCACGAAAGGACAGCCCGATGCGCGCCATGCAAGTCACCGCCTATGACGAACCTCTTACCCTGCAAGAGCTTGAGATGCCCATCCCGGGGCAGGGCGAGGTGCTGGTTCAGGTCGAGACCTGCGGGCTGAACTTTGGCGACCTGCTGATCATCAAGGGCACCTATCAGGAAAAACCGCCGCTGCCCTTCACGCTGGGGATGGAGATGGCGGGCACGATCACCGCTCTGGGCGCGGGGGTGGATCACCTGAAGGTCGGCCAGCGCGTGGCGGCCTATACCGGCTTTGACGGTCTGGCCGAATATGCCGCCATTCCCGCCGCCGTCTGCGTGCCGATTCCCGAAGAGATGACGGCAGTGGATGCGGCGGCCTTTCTGATCGCCTATGGCACCAGCCATGTTGCGCTGGACTACAAGGCGCGGTTGCAGCCGGGTGAGCGGCTGCTGGTCTTGGGCGCCTCGGGCGGCATCGGGCTGACGGCGGTGGAACTGGGCAAGCTGATGGGGGCCGAGGTGATCGCCGTGGCGCGCGGCGAAGATAAGCTTGCCGTTTGCAAAGAGGCGGGCGCCGATCACCTGATCAATTCCGAGACCGACGACATCCGCGCCATCGTCAAGGAATTGGGCGGGGCGGATGTGGTCTATGACCCGGTGGGCGGTGATCAGTTCAAAGCCGCCATGCGCGCCTGCAACCCCGAAGCGCGGCTGATCCCCTTGGGCTTTGCCAGCGGTGAGGTGCCTCAGATTCCGGCCAATATCCTGCTGGTCAAGAACCTCACCGTCTTGGGCTTTTACTGGGGCGGCTATGCCAAGATCAAACCTTCGGTCCTAACCGACAGTTTCGCCGAGCTGATCAAATGGTATGTCGCGGGCAAGCTGAAACCCCATGTCAGCAACGTCATGCCGCTGGAACAGGCGAATGAGGCGCTGGCCCTGCTGCGCGACCGCAAGGCAACGGGCAAAGTGGTGGTCAAGGTGGCGGCTTAAGCCCGCCGCCCGCCCTGCAAACGGGTCACGCGCAGCGCCTTCTGGCGCTCGCGTAGGTAGACGAACAGACCCGAGGCGAGGATCAGCGCGATCCCGACCCAGACCTCCCAGACCGGGAGGTCGCCGAAGATCACGAAACCCCAGAACACCGCCAGCGGCAGGCCGATATATTCGAACGGGGCGACGGTGGCGGCATCCCCCAGCCGGTAGGCTTGGCTGAGGCAATAGCCGATCAGCGCGATGTTCAACCCGATCCCGAGGAAGGTGAGGTAATCCTCACGGGCAGGCCAAATCCACGCGCGCAGCAGGAACTGGAGCGAGGCACTGCTGCCCTCATCCACGAACCGCCCATCGCCCGCGATCAGGAAAAACCCCAGTGACACGGCGACAAAGGCGGCTTGGATATAGACCATAAGCGCCGAGGCTTTGGAGTTCACGCCCAGCTTGCGGGTCATCAATTGGTTCAACGCATAGGTCAGCGCCGCCAGCATCGGCAGAAGCAACACCCAGCGAGAGACTTCGAGCGTTGCGGTGCTGGCCCAAGGGCGCATCATGATCACCATGCCGATGAACCCCACGATCACCGCGCCAAGCCGCAGCGGGCCGACCTTTTCGCCCAACAGTGGGATCGACAGCACCGTGATGAACAGGGGTGCGGCAAAGAACAGCGCCGTCGCCTCGGCCAACGGCAGAACCGATAGCGCCAGAAAGAAGGACATGTTCGAGATCACGATGAGCAGCCCGCGCAGCAGATGCAGCCCCGGCTGCCGCGTTTTAAGCAGGTGAAACCCGCCTTCGAGTTTGACCAGCACCAGCCCCAGCAGAATCCCGATGGCCGAGCGGGTAAAGACGATCTGATGCAGCGGATAGCCGCCCGACAGACGTTTGATCAGCATGTCATTGACCGAAATCGCGGCGACGCCGAGAAGGATCAGCCCGATCGCCAGTCCGGCGCGGTTATGGGAGTTACTTGTCATGGCAAAGACCTATCAGCCCGGCCCGTAAGGTCCAGCGCTTTGACATTGGTTTGCGCAGAATTACCCGCTAGACTGCTGCGATACGCCAAAGGGAGAGCCAGCCATGCAGATGTCCGACACCCGCCAGATCGCCGCCACCCCCGCCGAGGTTTACGCGGCATTGCTGGACCCGGAGATGCTGCAAACCTGCGTGCCCGGCGCGCAAGACGTCTCAGGCTCGGTCGAAGAGGGCTATGACGCGACGGTGGTGCAAAAGGTCGGCCCGGTGAAGGCGACGTTCAAGGGCCATGTGACGCTCTCCGATCTGGTGCCGAACGAAGCGCTGACCATCACCGGCGAGGGCAAGGGCGGTGCCGCCGGTTTTGCCAAAGGCGGGGCCGAGGTGCGGCTGGCCGAAAAGGACGGCGGGACCGAGCTGAGTTATGATGTCGAGGCCAAGGTCGGCGGCAAGCTGGCGCAGCTTGGCAGCCGGATCATCGACGGTTTCGCCAAGAAAATGGCGGATCAGTTCTTCGACAACCTGCAATCCTCGCTCGAAGGTCCGGCAGAGCAGGGCGCAGAGGCGCCGGCCACCGAAGAAGACGCGCCTGCCAAAAAGGGCTGGTTCGGCCGCGCCAAGACCTGAAGGCATCTGTTCAGCCGGTGCAAAGCCGGTTAGGTTGCGCGCCTTACCAAAGCGGAGACGACCATGCCGACAATCGTGGATATTCAAAACCTGCGTAAATCCTACGCGGGCGGTTTCGAGGCGCTCAAAGGGGTCAATCTACAGATCGAAAAGGGCGAGATTCTCGCGCTTCTGGGCTCGAACGGGGCGGGGAAGACGACGCTCATTTCGACCATCTGCGGCATCACCACTGCGACCAGCGGCAGGGTGACCGTCGGCGGCCATGACATTCGGGATGATTTCCGCGCGGCCCGTTCCATGATCGGGCTGGTCCCGCAGGAGATTAATCTCGAACCCTTTGAGAAGGTCATCAACACCGTGCGCTTCTCGCGCGGGCTGTTTGGCCGTCCGGCGGATGAGGCGGTGTTGGAGAAAATCCTGCGCCAACTCTCGCTCTGGGACAAGAAAGACAGCCAGATCCGCGAGCTTTCGGGCGGGATGAAACGCCGCGTGCTGATCGCCAAGGCGCTGGCGCATGACCCCAAGGTGCTGTTTCTGGATGAGCCGACCGCGGGCGTCGACGTAGAACTGCGCAAGGACATGTGGGAGATCGTGGCGGGGCTGAAAGCCTCGGGCGTGACGATCATCCTGACCACCCATTATATCGAAGAGGCCGAGGCCATCGCCGACCGGATCGGCGTCATCGCCAAGGGCGAATTGCTGCTGGTCGAAGAGAAACACGCGCTGATGGCGCGCATGGGCAAGAAGCAACTCGAAGTCCAGCTGACCGAGCCGATCACCGAAGTGCCGCTGGCGCTGCAATCGCCGGACGTGGAATTGTCCGCCGATGGGCAATCGCTGATCTACACCTATGACACCAATGCCGAGCGGACCGGGATCACCAAACTGCTCTCCAAAGTCGCGGAAAGCGGTCTGGTGCTGCAAGACGTGGCGACACGGCAAAGCAGCTTGGAAGATATTTTTGTCGATCTGCTCAAGGAGGATGCGGCATGAACTGGACCGCGATCAAAGCCATCTACGCTTTTGAAATGGCGCGTTTCTTTCGCACCATCACGCAAAGCATCATCTCGCCGGTGCTGTCGACCTCGCTTTACTTCGTGGTCTTTGGCGCCGCCATCGGCAGCCGCATTGATGAGGTCGAGGGCGTGAGCTACGGCGCCTTCATCGTGCCGGGGCTGATCATGCTCAGCGTCATCACGCAGTCGATCTCCAACGCCTCTTTCGGGATCTATTTCCCGAAGTTCATCGGCACGGTTTACGAGCTGCTCTCGGCCCCGATCAATTTCTTCGAGATCGTCATCGGCTATGTCGGCGCGGCGGCGACCAAGGCGCTCTTTATCGGCACGATTATCCTGATCACGGCCTTCTTCTTTGTCGACATCACGATCCAGCACCCCATCGCCATGGTGGCCTTCCTGATCCTGACCTGCATCAGCTTCGCGCTGATGGGCTTTATCATCGGCATCTGGGCGGGCAATTTCGAGCAGTTGCAACTGGTGCCTCTGTTGATCGTCACGCCGCTGGTCTTCCTTGGCGGGTCTTTCTACTCGATCTCGATGTTGCCGCCGGTCTGGCAAGTGATCTCGCATTTCAATCCGGTGGTCTATCTGATCTCGGGCTTTCGCTGGGCGTTTTTCGGCGCGGCGGATGTGCCGATCATCACCAGCCTTGCCGCCATCGCGCTGTTTACCGCGCTTTGCCTCGGCGTGATCTGGTGGATTTTCCGCACCGGCTGGCGTCTGCGGGCCTGAGCCTACGAAACTTGGGCGTCCGCCTTGTTTGCGCGGGGTGGGCGTTCTACATGGAGGGCATGAGAATTCGGCTGCCCTTCCTGAAATCCCCGCCCAGCGTTTCCGTAATCCGGCTTTCCGGCATGATCGGCGCGCAGGGCCGCGCGGTGTTGAACGATGCCACCATGGGTCCGGTTATCGAAAAGGCTTTTGCCAAGGGCAAGCCTGCCGCTGTCGCCTTGGAGATCAACTCCCCGGTGGCAGCCCGGTGCAATCGTCGTTGATCGGCGCGCGCATCCGGCGGCTATCCGAAGAAAAGAACATTCCCGTCATCGCCTTCGTCGAAGATGTGGCCGCCTCGGGCGGCTATTGGCTGGCGGCAGCGGCAGATGAGATCTACGCGGACCCAAGCTCGGTCGTCGGCTCCATCGGGGTGATCTCGGCCTCCTTCGGGGTGCATGAGTTCATCCGCGAGCATGGGGTCGAGCGGCGCGTTTATACGGCAGGGCAGAGCAAATCGATGCTCGACCCGTTCCGCCCCGAAAACCCCGAAGATGTCGCGCGGCTGAAGGTGCTGCTCGAAGACATCCATGAGAACTTCATCGACCATGTGAAGACCCGCCGCGCAGGCAAGCTGCCTGAGGGGCAAGACCTGTTTACCGGGGAAATCTGGCTGGCGAAACGCGCCGCCCAACTGGGGTTGATTGACGGGATCGGTCATCTGAAACCGCTGCTGAAAGACCGCTTTGGCGACAAGGTCAGGCTGCGCCGCTATGGCGTGAAACGCGGGCTGTTGTCGCGTTTTGGCGTGCAGATGATGCAGGACGCGGTTCAGGGCATAGAGGAACGCGCGGCCTTCGCGCGGTTTGGACTCTAGCCCATGGTTTTCAAGATCGTCCTGCTGTTTCTGGTGGCCATGGGCCTGATGGCTTGGTTTGGAAAAATGCATTGGCTGGGGGGCAAACGCCTGACCCGGTCTAAATGCCGTGACTGCGGACGTTACCGCATTGGCAAAGGCGATTGTGCCTGTAAGGGAGGGCGTTGATGCTGATGCCGTGGCTACTTTCGGGGCTTGGCCTCGTGATCCTGCTGTTTGCGGGGATGCGCTGGTGAAAGGGGCGGTGAACCTGTCGCTGCGCCTTGGCGTGCCTGCGTTGATCGTCAGCCTGACCATCGTGGCCTTTGGCACTTCGGCGCCGGAGTTGTTGATCTCGGTCAAGGCGATCTTGGACGGGGTGCCGGGGCTGGCGCTTGGCAATGTGGTGGGGTCGAATACGGCCAATATCCTGATGGTGCTGGGCATTCCGGCACTATTGGCGACGATGCACACCTCGGAATGCAGCACCCGCAAGACCTATAACCAGATGATCGCGGCCTCGCTGTTGTTTATCGCGCTGGCCTTCCGCGGCATCTTTGACTGGATCGCAGGGCTGATCCTGCTCGCCGGTCTGGCCTATATGCTTTACGACGCTTTTCGCGATGCCAAGGATCACCGCCACGCCTGCCGCAGCGGCGCGGCAGAGGATGAGGAAGAGCCCGAAGGCGCGGACCCCGATATGGCGGGCTGGCAGATCGCGATGTTCCTGATCCTCGGGCTGATCGGCCTGCCCTTGGGGGCGAGCCTTTTGGTGGATAACGCGACGATCATCGCCCAGACCTATGGGGTCAGTGATACGGTGATCGGCCTGACGCTGGTGGCCGTGGGCACGTCGCTGCCTGAGCTTGCGACCACGGTGATGGCGGCGCTGCGCCGTCAGGCGGATGTGGCGCTTGGCAATGTGATCGGCTCCAACATGTTCAACCTGCTGGCGATCATCGGCATTGCGAGCCTTGTCGGTCCGATCTCGGTCGACGAAGCCTTCTTGCGGATCGACCTTTGGGTGATGTTGGGCGCGTCGCTCTTGCTGATCCCCTTCGTCTATCTGGGGCGCGATATCACCCGGCTATGGGGCGTGGTGCTCAGCGCGCTTTACGGGCTTTATTTGTTTATCATCCTGATCTGAGGAGGGCGGCAGATGCGGCGGGCATTGGTGACCGGAGCCGGGCAACGTCTGGGCCGTGCCATGGCGCTCTATCTTGGGCAGCGGGGCTTTGACGTGGCGGTGCATTATGCCACTTCGCAAAGCGGAGCCGAGGCGACCGCCGCCGAGATCACCGCCATGGGCCGCCGCGCCGTGGCTCTGCAAGCCGACCTTCTCGACGACACCGCAGCAGAGGCGCTTTTGCCTCGCGCGGCCAAAGCGCTCGGCGGGCCGATCACCTGCCTTGTGAACAACGCCTCGATTTTCGAGCGGGACGATATCGCCAGCGCCACGCGCGAAAGCTGGGACCGCCATATGGGCAGCAACCTGCGCGCGCCTTTCGTTTTGACGCAGGCGATGGCGGGGCAGGGGCTGACCCCGATACCGACGCCGAGGGAGAGCCGCGTGCCAGCGGTTTGATCGTCAATATGCTGGACCAGCGGGTGCGCAACCTGACGCCGGAATTCACCACCTATACGATCGCCAAGATGGGCCTTTGGGCGATGACGCGCACCAGTGCGCAGGCGCTGGCCCCCGCGATCCGCGTGAATGGCATCGGGCCCGGCCCGACCCTGCAAGGCCCGCATCAAGACCCCGATGACTTTGCCGCGCAGCGCCGCGGCACGGTTCTGGGACGCGGCGCGAATCCTGCGGATATCACGGCGGCACTGGGGTATTTCATCGATTCGCCGGGGGTCACGGGGCAGCTTATCTGCACCGATGGCGGAGAGCATTTGCAATGGGAAACAAGCCCTAAATGCCCCCGAAACTGACGCGCATGCGGGAAGTTTTGCACGTCCTTAACCTATGTAACCAAAGTGTTACCGAAACCCTTTTGTTTTCAGAGGCTTGTTTCATGGTAAACAAAAGAATGAACAAAATCAGGATATTATGGGTGCGCCTAAAAAATAGGCAAATCAGCGAACCATGTTAAAAACAAAGAGAAATCCAAGATGCCCAGAAGTTATCGGCAGAGTTATCCACATGTTTGGTGGACATGTTAAAGCTTGCCCCCATTGCCGTCCTATTGCAGCGAAGCACGAGAATCAGCGCCTGAGATGACCACGCCCAACGACAGCCCTCCGCCGCAAGGCCGCAAGGTGATTCAAGCCTATCTGAAGTCGCTCGATTCCTCGCCGGGCGTCTATCGGATGCTCGATTCGGAAAGCCGCGTGCTCTATGTCGGCAAGGCGCGGAACCTGCGGGCGCGGGTGTCATCCTACGCGCGGCCCACGGGGCATTCGGCGCGTATCTCGCGAATGATCGCCAATACCGCCTCGATGATGTTTCTGACGACCAAGACCGAGACCGAGGCGCTGCTGCTCGAACAGAACCTGATCAAGCAGCTCAAGCCCAAGTTCAACGTGCTGCTGCGCGATGACAAGAGCTTTCCCAATATCCTTGTCACCGCCGATCACGACTACCCGCAGATCAAGAAACACCGCGGCGCGAAAAAGGAGAAGGGCAGCTATTATGGGCCCTTTGCCAGCGCGGGCGCGGTGAACCGGACGCTGAACCAACTGCAACGGGTCTTCCTGTTGCGGGACTGTTCCAATGCGATGTTCGACAGCCGCACGCGGCCCTGTTTGCAGCATCAGATCAAACGCTGCTCCGCGCCCTGCGTCGGCAAAATCTCGGCCGAGGATTATCGCGAGACCGTGCGCGATGCCGAGCGGTTTCTAAGTGGCAAATCGACGGATATTCAGGGCCGTTTGGCGCGGGACATGGAAGAGGCGTCAGAGGCGATGGAGTTCGAACGCGCCGCCGCCCTGCGCGACCGGATCAAGGCGCTGACGCAGGTTCAGACCGCTCAAGGCATCAACCCGCAGGGGGTGAACGAGGCCGACATTATCGCTCTGCATATGGAAAGCGGGCAGGCCTGCGTGCAGGTCTTCTTCATCCGCGCCAACCAGAACTGGGGCAACCATGACTACTACCCTCGGATCGGGAGCGAGATCGACGCCGCCGAGGTGCTGGAGGCCTTCATCGGCCAGTTCTACGACACCCGCGAGCCGCCCCGGCAGTTGATCCTCAGCAATGAGATCGAGAACCCCGATCTGATGGCCGAGGCGCTGAGCGGCAAGTTGGGCCGTAAGGTCGAACTGCTGGTGCCGAAACGGGGTGAGAAGGCCGAATTGGTCGACGGGGCCCTGCGCAATGCGCGCGAAAGCCTTGCCCGCAAGATGGCCGAGACGGCGACCCAGACCAAACTCTTGCAAGGGCTGGCGGATGCCTTTGACCTGCCCAAGCCGCCCGAGCGGATCGAGGTTTACGACAACTCGCATATCCAAGGCACCAATGCCGTCGGCGCGATGATCGTGGCGGGGCCGGAAGGCATGATGAAAAACCAGTACCGTAAGTTCAACATTCGCGGTGATGACCTGACGCCCGGCGATGACTTCGGCATGATGAAAGAGGTGCTGCACCGCCGGTTCAAACGGCTCATCAAAGAGGACCCGGACCGCAGCCGCGGCCTTTGGCCTGATCTGCTGCTGATCGACGGCGGCGCGGGGCAGGTGAGCGCCGTGGCCTCTATCATGGCGCAGCATGGGGTCGAGGATATCCCCATGGTGGGCGTGGCCAAGGGCATCGACCGCGACGCGGGGAAGGAAGAGTTCCACCGCGTCGGCAAGCGCCCCATGGCCCTGCGCCACAACGATCCAGTGCTTTATTTCGTGCAACGCTTGCGGGATGAGGCGCACCGTTTCGCTATCGGCACCCACCGTGCCAAACGGGCCAAAGGGGTCAGCGCCACACCGCTCGACGATGTGCCGGGCGTCGGCGCTGCGCGCAAGCGTGCGCTGCTGGCGCATTTCGGTTCGGCCAAGGCGGTAAGCCGCGCGAACCTCAGCGATCTCAAGGCGGTCGAGGGCGTGTCGGATGCACTGGCCGAGACGATCTACGGCTATTTCCATGAAAAAGGCTAGGGCGGGCGGCCCCGTGGTGGCGACGGCCCGCAGGCGGGGCGGTTTCGTCCTTTCAGCCACGAACGGCGCAAGATAGGATAACGTCATGAAATGGAATTTGCCCAATATCCTGACCCTGCTCAGGCTGGTCGCGGCCCCCGGTGTGGCGGTCATGTTTCTCTATTTTACGCGCCCCTATGCCGATTGGTTCGCCCTGCTGCTCTTTGTCGGGGCGGCAGTGACGGATTGGTTCGATGGCTACCTTGCCCGCGCTTGGGCGCAGGAAACCAAACTCGGCGCCATGCTTGACCCGATTGCCGACAAGGCGATGGTCGTGATCGCGCTCATGGTAATCGTCGCCTTCTCAAGCTGGTCGCCGTGGTTGGTGTTGCCCGCCACGTTGATCCTGTTTCGCGAGGTCTTTGTCTCGGGCCTGCGGGAGTATCTGGGCGATGTCGCCGGCACGTTGAAGGTGACTCAACTGGCCAAATGGAAGACGACATTGCAAATGATCGCTATCGCCGTGCTCTTCTCGCAAGGCGTGTTCGAGCATTACCTGGGGATGAGCGTTTTCGGGATGGACCAGCAGATGATCGAAGCGATCCTTGATGGCGAGGTCGAAGATCATCTGGGGCTGGGCTGGAAACTCGCCGGGATGGAATGGGCCGGGCTGCTGGGGTTGGCGCTCTTGTGGGTCGCCGCCGTGCTGACCGCCATCACCGGCTTTGACTATCTGCGCAAGGCGCTGCCGCATCTGAAGGAGCCACGCTAATGGATGTTTTGTATTTCGCATGGGTCCGCGAACGCATCGGCCTGCCCCGTGAGCGGGTCGAGAGCCAAGCCGCCACGGTGGCCGAATTGGTCGAAGAATTGCGGGGCCGAGAGGAGCGCTACGAAGTGGCCTTTTCCGACCTTTCCACGCTGCGGGTTGCCGTGGATCAGGAACTGACCGATTTCGACGCCCCGCTGCAAGGCGCGCGCGAGGTGGCCTTCTTCCCCCCAATGACCGGGGGCTGAGCGATGCGCGTTTTGGTGCAGGAAGCGCCCTTTGATTTGGGTGAGGAGGCCGCGCGCTTTGCCAAGGGCGAGGGGAGCAGCGGCGCGATCGTGACCTTTACAGGCGTGGTGCGCGACAATGACGCGGGCACGCTGAGCGCGATGGAAATTGAGCATTACCCGGGGATGACCGAAAAGGCCTTGCGCGAGATTGCGCAGCAAGCAATGGCGCGGTTCGATCTGCAGGAGGCGCTGGTGATCCATCGCTACGGGCGTTTGGTGCCGGGGGAGCAGATCATGATGGTCGCCACAGCCGCGCGACACCGCCGGCATGCCTTTGAAGCAGCGGAGTTCTTGATGGATTACCTCAAATCCCGCGCGCCCTTTTGGAAGCGCGAGATCACGGCAGAGGGTGACGCATGGGTCGCCGCAAAGGACGAAGACGAGGCCGCGCTGGAACGCTGGTGAGCTTCGGCGTCAGGCGAAGCGGCCACCTTTTTCGATGACTTCGATCTGATAGCCATCGGGGTCTGCCACGAAAAAGAACTTCGCCACGGTCTCTCCGGCGGGGCGGAAATCAACGATCTCGCGCGGGGTGGCACCGGCCTTGATCGCGGTCTCGCGCGCTGCGTCAAGGTCGTCGACCACAAAGGCCAGATGGCCATAGCCGTCGCCCAGATCGTAAGGGGTCTCGCGGTCCTTGTTGACGGTCAATTCCAGCTCGAAGGCGCCCGTGGCGTCGCGCAGGTAGATCAGAGTGAAACTGTCGAAATCCAGACGGTCCGCGATTTTCAGCCCGAACACGTCTTCGTAGAATTTCACCGATGCCGCCTCATCAAAGACGCGGATCATGGAATGGGCGAGATTGGCCATGGCAGGGCTCCGAAGGTCTGGGGTTAGGCTTTCTGACGTTCGATATAGGCGCGCATTTCCTCGGCCTCATGGCGGGCGTCGCGCAGCCCGTCCATCGCGGCGCGCAGCTCGGCCTCGGTCTGGGCCAGTTGGTTGGTCAACTCGGCCTCGCGCTGTTGCAGATAGGTGATCGCCTGATCGCGGGTTTCCTCGGCTTCGTGCAGCTCTTGGCTCATCCGGTCCAGCTGGGCCACATCATCGGCGGCCACGCGGGTAAAGCGATTCAGCAGCCAATTGGCGAACCATCCCATGCAGAAGGCCACGAAAAGAATGATGGCTGTTGCCAGGACAAACTCAGTTCTGCTCATCACCGCTGCCTTCTTCGGTTTCGTCGGATTCCCCGATCTCTTCTGCCGTGGTATCGCCCGTTTCTTCAGCAGATTCCAGCGCTGTTTCGTCCTCGGGGTCTCGGCCTCGGGCTGGATCAGGCGGAATTCGATGCGGCGGTTGGCTTCGCGGCCCTCTTCGGTCTTGTTGTCTGCGATGGGGTTTTCCTCGCCATAGCCTTTGGCCACGAAGGAGGAGGTCAGCACCCGGCGGGCGCGCAATTCGTTCAGCACCGATTCCGCGCGGCTTTGCGACAGCGACAGGTTCATCGATTCGCGGCCCTGACTGTCGGTGTAGCCCTGAATCTCCAGCCGGATGTCGCCGCAGTTTTTCAGCACCTCGGCGATATCGTCCATCGTCCCAAGCGCGGAGGCGTCAATCGTGGCGCTGCCCGGCTCAAAGGTGATCTTGCCGATCTTCAGGATTTCGCGAATTTCGGCTTCGCATTCTTGGGGTGTCGGCAGGCCCGCGATCGGGTCGAGCTTTTCTTGATAGGTGATGTCGATGCTGTAATCCGCCCCTTCGCCCAGCTTATCGGCCAAGAGCGAGGCGACGGTGGTGTTGGCGTCCTTGTTGCCGGTGTTGCCCATCACCTCAAGCCGGTCAGGGGTGACTTTGACAGAGCCGTTGGCGAGAGAGGCCATGGCCTCCAGCCCGGTCAGGACGCGGGTGGCCCAATCCCCCGGCAGGGCCTCGTCCAGCCGCGCGGCGGTATAGACGTTGTCCGAGCCGAAATGCGATTTCGCGTAGCTGTCGGCCAGATCGCGCAGCCCCTCGTTTGAGAGCCGCCCGCGCAGTTGCACCTGCCCCTCGGGCGAGAGGGTCGCGGTGAACTCGGGCGGGCCTGCATCTGGGTCTTCGACCTCGGGCAGTTTCGCGGTTAGGGCAAAGACATCGGGAAGCGCGTTTTCCAATTCGCCCACCACGCGGTCGAATGTGGTGGACTCGGTGCCCGGTGCGGCCAGCAGGGTGATGTCCGCATCGGCGAAAGTGATGCTGCCTTGGCCCAAACGGCGCAGCGCGTCGATGGTCAGCGCCACGGCGCGGCCCCAGTTCGGGCTGGGCACGCCCAAACCGATGGTGCAATCGGCGCTCTCAGGCGCGCCGGCGGTGATGCCCGCTTTCAAGATACGGTCGGCGGCGGCTTCGGTATCGGCAGAGCAGGCATCGAAACGCGCGCCCTCAGCGTCGATCTCAAACCGCAAGGTAAAGGGGGTGATCACTGGGCGCGGGGCCGCGATGTCCAGCCGCAGCCGCAAGCTGGGCGGGGCGGCGCGTTGCAGCTTGCGTTCCATCTGCGCCTTGGCGGCGGCGCTGTCGGCGATGGCGGTGATGGTCACGCGCCCCGCATCAACCGAGGCTTTGGCCCGGGGCAGGTCGGCCATCGCCTGCACGGCAAAGCTCAGCGCGTCTTCCCAGCCTTCGGGCGCAGGATAATCCGCAGATTCCAGAAGATCGGTGACCGAGGCGTCGCCCGCCATGTCGCCAAAGGCGTCAATCACCGCCTCGCGGTCGGTGCTGGTGGGTATCAGGCCAATGATCGAGATGCCCGCGTCATTGCGCAGCACCTCGGCAGAGAAACGCGGCGGGGCGATGCCGGACTGGGCCTCGACTTCCATCTCGTCGATGACGCGGGCGGCGTCGACCACGGTGCCTGCGGTCGACAGGGCGCGAAAGCGCACGGCCTCGGTCGGCGCGATCCCGGCGAGGGTGACCTGCAAGCCATCGGCCTGCACTTCGGCCCATGTCATGCCCTGCGCGTCCAGCGCGTCACGGACGCCGATTTCCGAGGTGTCTTCGATCAGTTGCACCGAAAAGCTCGCCGCGACCAGAGAGACCACCGCTGCGGCTGCAAAGGTCAGGGCGATCGTGAAAATGGCGGAGAGGCGCATGGGCGGACTTCTGATTGTTAAGCTTGCGACTTGATACGCGCGTCCTGCCGGGGGTGCAATCAGGCCAGCAAGCTTGCCGCGAAAAACAACAGCGGGATCATGCCGGTATCGCGGTTGGCCCGGAAGAGCTGCAAAAGCTTGGCGTTGTCCTTGGTATCCAACCCGCGCAGCTGCCACGCCATATGCCATCCCATCGCCCAAGGCCCGCCAAGGGCCAGCGCCAGCGCCAGCACCGAGGCTTGGGGCAGCCCGGCATAGATCACGGCAATCCCCATCAGCCCCACCGTGGCCATCAGGAAGCGCCGCAGCCATTTGCCGGAATTCTCACCGAAGAGCCGGGCGGTGGATTTCACACCGATCAGCGCGTCATCCTCGGCATCTTGATGGGCATAGATCGTGTCATAGAACAGCGTCCAAGCGATGCCCGCGAGGTAGAGCACCACGGCAGGCGCATGCAGCGTGCCCGCATGGGCCGTCCAAGCCAGCATGGCGCCCCAGTTAAAGGCGAGGCCCAGAAAGACCTGCGGCCACCAAGTGAAGCGTTTGGCAAAGGGGTAGACCGCCACCGGCAAAAGCGCCAGCACGCCCATGGCGATGGCCGCTTGGTTGAAGGACAGCAGGATCAGCAGCGCCAGCAGCATCTGCCCCACCATCCATGCCAGCGCCTGTTTCACCGATACCGCGCCCGAGGGGATGGGCCGCAGCCGGGTGCGGGCGACCTTGCCGTCGATATGCCGGTCGGTGATGTCGTTCCACGTGCAACCCGCGCCGCGCATCAGGAACGCGCCGATGCCGCAGCCAGCGAAGATCCACAGATCCGCCCACCGCGGCGACTGGTCGAAGAGGATCGCAAGGCTCAGCCCCCACCAGCAGGGCAGCAGCAGCAGCCATGTGCCAATGGGCCGATCCGCGCGGCTCAGCCGCAGGTAGGGGCGCAGCCCCGCCGGGGCGTGACGGTCGACCCAATTGTCGGCCACCGCATCAGCAACAGGCGCATCGGGCGTAGCATCTGGCGAAGGCGGCTGGTTGTGCATATATCTGGCCCTATGAACGCGAAAATCAGATTGTATGTAGATCAGCCCTTGGGGCAGGGGCAAACGGTTCCTTTGGCGCGCGAGCAGGCGCATTACCTCTTTGGGGTGATGCGGCTCACGGCCGGGGCCGGGGTGCTTTTGTTCAACGGGCGCGATGGCGAATGGCTGGCCGAGGTCGCCGAGGCGGGCAAGCGCGGCGGGGTGCTGACCTGTGTTGAGCAGACCCGGCCTCTGCAAATGCCGCCGGACCTGTGGCTGCTCTTTGCCCCGATCAAAAAGACCCGCACCGATTTCATTGTCGAAAAAGCGGCTGAGATGGGGGCCGCGCGCATCGTGCCGGTCATGACCGAATTTACCAACGCAGGCCGTGTGCAGCAGCCGCGCCTTCAGGCCCATGCGGTTGAGGCGGCAGAGCAATGCGGCGGCACCTATGTGCCGGAAGTGGCCGAGGCCGAGAAGCTGGGGCGGCTGCTGGATCAGTGGGACAGCAGCCGTCAGATCATGTTCTGCGATGAGGCTCTGGCCGGGGAGAGCGGCGCCCTGCCGCCGGATGCGCAGGGGCCATGGGCCATCCTGATCGGCCCCGAAGGCGGCTTTTCCGAGGGCGAGCGCAAACGGCTGCACGGTTTCGATCACGCCCATGCGGTCACGCTCGGCCCGCGCATCCTGCGGGCCGATACGGCGGCCGTGGCGGCGATGACCATGTGGCAGCAGGCTTTGGGAGATTGGTGATGCAAAGGGTGGCCCGATGAGTTTCCTGCGCCAAGGCGCCCGCGACCAGCTTTGGCGCTGGCGCGAGGCGATCGTCGGCGGCGGGCTGATGGGCCTTGGCCTTTGGCTGGTCGCGGGCCCCGGTTTCTTGCTGGCGGTTCCAGGCTATGCGGCGCTGGCGGGCGGTGCCGCGCTGATCTGGCTTGGCGTGCAACGCGCGCGTTTTCGCGGGCAGGGCGATGGCGCGGGCGCGGTGCAGGTCGTCGAAGGGCAGATCACTTATTTCGGCCCGCTGACCGGCGGCACGGTCGCTCTGCGCGAGTTGCAGCGGCTCAGTCTCGACCGGCAGATGTTTCCGGCCCATTGGCGGCTTGAGCCGCGCGACGATGAGACGCCCCTGTTGATCCCGGTGAACGCCGCAGGATCCGAGGCGCTGTTTGATGCTTTCGCCGCCCTGCCGGGGCTGCGTACCGAGAGGATGCTCTTTGAGCTACGCAAGACCCGCCATGACGCCGTTGTGATCTGGGAGCGCGCGCCGCTGCGGCCGGCGCATGTCTTGCTGCATTGACAGCCCCGGCAAATCCGCCCATCCCTGCTAGACGCGACGCCACGTCGACAACTTAGAAGACACCCAAGACGATCCTTCAAAACGGAGCCCTCGCATATGTCCATTCCTCAATCCGGCGGCGGCCCGATCGAACATCACGACCAGATGGCGCAGTATCTAGCGGACGGCTGCAAGCCGCGCGAGCAGTGGCGCATCGGCACCGAGCATGAGAAGTTCGGCTATTGCAAGGACACGCTCAAACCGCTCCCCTATGAGGGGGAACGCTCGATCCGGGTGATGCTGGAAGGGCTGCGCGACCGCCACAATTGGTCCCCTGTCGAAGAGGGTGGCGAGCTGATCGGGCTTGAGAAAGACGGGGCCAACATCAGCCTTGAGCCGGGCGGCCAGTTGGAACTCTCGGGCGCCCCGGTCGAGACCATTCACGAGACCTGCGACGAGGTGAACACCCACCTGCGCGAGGTGAAAGACGTGGCCGATGAGATCGGCGTCGGTTTCATCGGTCTGGGCGCCGCGCCCGAATGGTCGCATGAGCAGATGGACCTGATGCCCAAGGGCCGTTACAAGCTGATGGACGGCTATATGCAAAAGGTCGGCACCATGGGCACCACCATGATGCGCCGCACCTGTACCGTTCAGGTCAACCTCGACTTCGCGACTGAGGCCGACATGGTGCAGAAGATGCGCGTCGCCGTGGCGATGCAGCCCATCGCCAATGCGCTTTTCGCCAATTCGCCCTTCCTCGACGGCAAGCCCAACGGCGTGAAATCCACCCGCGGTCTGGTCTGGCGCCATCTCGATGACGCGCGCACGGGCATGATCCCCTTCGTTTTCGATGAGGGCTTCGGCTTTGAGGCTTGGGTGCAATACGCGCTCGATGTGCCGATGTATTTCGTCTACCGCGACGGCAAGTATATCGACGCGCTTGGCCAGTCCTTCCGCGACTTTTTGAAAGGCGAGTTGCCCGCGCTGCCCGGCGAGAAGCCGACGCTGAGCGATTGGGCCGATCACCTCACCACGCTCTTCCCCGAGGCACGGGTCAAGAAGTTCATCGAGATGCGCGGCGCTGATGGCGGCCCGTGGCGGCGGCTCTGCGCGTTGCCGGCCTTCTGGGTCGGGCTGATGTATGACCAAAGCGCGCTGGATGGCGCGTGGGATTTGGTCAAAGGCTGGGATGCCGAGACACGGGAAGAATTGCGCATCGCCGCCTCCACCCACGGCCTTCAGGCCGAGGTGGGCGGGCTCAAGATGCATGATCTGGCGCGGGAGGCCGTGGCCCTGTCAGAGGCGGGGCTGAGAGCCCGCGCCCGTCCCGGTGCCGGTGGGCTGGTGCCGGATGAGACGCATTTCCTCAACGCCCTGCGCGACAGCATCGAGACGGGCCGCGTGCCCGCCGACGATCTGTTGGCGGATTACCACGGGCCTTGGAACGGCGATCTGAGCCGTATCTACGCGGAATATTCCTACTGAACGGGAAAGGGGCTGATGCCGCCCTCGGGCGGTGTCAGCCTTTCTGTCCGATGCGCGATTCCGTGCCTGCGCGGATCCGGCGGATATTGTCGCGGTGCCGCCAAAAGATCAGCAAAGTCAGGGCGATGCCCAAAAGCAGCATTTCCCCGTAGCCAAGGAAGACCAGCAGGAAGGTCGAGCTTGCCGCCGCCGCCAGTGCGGACAGCGACGAAATGCGCGAGAGTGCCGCCGTCGCCAGCCAGACCGCACAGCAGGCCAGCCCGACGGGCCAAGCGAGCGCCAGCATGAGGCCCAGAAAGGTCGCCACACCCTTGCCGCCGCGAAAGCCCAGCCAGACCGGGTAGCAATGGCCGATCATCGCGCCAAGCGCCGCCGCCTGCGCCGCATCCTCGCCCGCGAAGGCGCGGGCCAGCAGCACCGCCACGGCCCCCTTGGCCCCGTCCAGCAACAGCGTCAGCGCCGCCGCCTTCTTGTTGCCGGTGCGCAGAACATTGGTCGCGCCGATGTTGCCCGATCCGATATCGCGCAGGTTGCCCAACCCCATCAACCGCGCCAGCAACATGCCAAAGGCGATGGAGCCGATGACATAGCCTGCCACCGCCCAGAAAAGGATCAATTCAACGGAAGTCTCGATAGGGGGCATCAATTCGCCTCGTAAACGCAGGAACCTGCTACATAAGTTGCCACGACCTTACCCTGCATCCGCATCCCGTCAAAGGGCGTGTTGCGGGATTTCGACCGCAGGGTCGCGCGGTCCAGAGCGAAGGGCGCATCGGGGTTGAACAGCACCATATCCGCAGGCGCCCCCACGGCAATCCGCCCGCCGGGCAGGCCGAGGCGTTTGGCCGGGTTCAGCGACAGCGCGCGCCAGAGCGTGGGCAGGTCCATCATCTCGGCATGGACCAAACGCATCGCGGCGGGCAGCAGCGTCTCCAGCCCCACCGCGCCGCTGGCGGCCTCCTCGAAGGGCAGGCGTTTGCTTTCTTCGTCCTGCGGGGTGTGCATGGAACAGATGATGTCGATCAGGCCACTGGCCACGGCTTCTACCACGGCAAGGCGGTCTTCCTCATCGCGCAGTGGCGGCTTCACTTTGAAGAAGGTGCGGTAGTCGGCCACGTCGAGCGCGTTCAGCGTCAGGTGGTGAATGCCGACACCAGCGGTGATGTCGAGCCCGTTGCGCTTGGCGCGTTCCAGCGCGGGCAGGGCGCGGGCGGTGGTGATCTGATCCGCGTGGTAGCGCGCGCCGGTCATCTCAATGAGGGCGATGTCGCGGTCCAGCCCCATCCGCTCGGCCATGGGTGAGACGGCAGGCAAGCCGCGCAGTGAGGCGAATTTGCCAGAGGTGACGGTCGCCCCCTTGCTCAGCCCCGGATCCTGCGGGTGGGCGATGACCAGCGCGCCGAGGCTGCGGGCATAAGTGAGCGCGCGGGAGAAGACCTTGGTATCCGTCACCACGCGGTCACAATCGGTGAAGGCAGCGGCCCCGGCGTCCATCAGGAAGCCAATCTCGGTCATTTCGCGCCCTTCGCGGCCTTTGGTGAGCGCGGCCATCGGGACCACATTCACCGGGGCGGCTTCATTGGCGCGGCGGGTGACAAATTCCAGCGTCTCGGGGCTGTCGATGGCCGGATCGGTGTCGGGGCGCGTGACCATGGTGGTCACCCCGCCCGCCGCTGCCGCCAGCCCGGCAGAGCGGTAGCTTTCCTTGTGCCGCTCGCCCGGTTCGCAAACTTTGACGCCGATGTCGATGATACCGGGGGCGAGGATATGGCCACCGCAATCGACCAGTTCCGCGCCCTCGGGCGTTGTTGCCCCATCGTCCAAAACTTCGGCAATCACCCCGTTGCGGACCAGAACCGTAGCAGGCTCAAGCGTGCCAGCCTGAGGGTCGAGAAGGCGCAGATTGGTGAAGAACTGGGTCATGGGCGGGCCTTTGGTGCGATAGCGGATGCGCCGCTGTCATGCCCCAAATCGCCCCCCAAACCAAGCGGTCTTTTGGGCGCAAGCGTGGCGCACGCGCCGCTAGCCGCCAATCCAAATCATCAGCCCGACCACGCCAAAGGCCACCAGAAGGGCGACCATCGCAATACGGCCAGACATCTTGGGATCGTGTTCAGGTTCTTGCATGGGCCAGATGTAGCCCGCTGGCCCCGAGGGTGCCAGCGGTTTTCGCGCTTAGGCTAGCAGCCACCAAATGATCAGCAGGATCAGCACTGCCACGGCGACAATCACCATGGTCTTGCCGCCGCCCCCCTTGGCGGGCTCGGACGGGGCGACGCGGGGGATGCCGGTGTAGGGCTGCGCGGCCTCGGCCTCCATCGCCTGCACGGGCGTATCGGGGCCGCCTTCGGTATAGGTGCCGATATGGGTCAGCGCCGGGATCGGGGCCAGTTGCAGCGACTGCCCGGCGAAGACGCGGGAGTAGACGATCATCACCCAACCGTCGAGCGCGGCAAGCTTGCTGCGGTCCGTCTCGATCTGCTCGGGGTTTACGCCATTGCCGTCGCGCAGATAGCCTGCAAGCCCCAGTTGATCGAGGTCGGCCACCCGGAAGACCTCTGTATAGGCCGCGTCGATTCGCTCAACCCCGAGGGCTGCGGCCTGTGCTGTTTCATCATCGCGCATCGCCCGCGCCTCGGCATCCGAGAGCGAAAGGGCATAGACGCGGACCTTGCCGGCTTCTTGGGGGGCGACTTCTGTATGGGGCATGACGGCTTCCTTTGACTGTTCTCAGGAAAACGCCGCGCGGCCCGTCGGGGTTCCGGTCAGGCCGCGCCGGGTTGGGCGGCGATGTGGTTGCGCGCCAGCAGGTCCATCGCGGCCATGCGCACGGCGACGCCCATCTCGACCTGATCTTGAATGACGGAACGGTTGATGTCGTCGGCCAAGGTGCCGTCAATCTCCACCCCGCGGTTCATCGGGCCGGGGTGCATGACGATGGCGTCGGGGCTGGCATGGGCGAGCTTTTCGGCATCCAGCCCGTAACGGTGGTAATACTCACGCTCCGACGGGATAAAGCCGCCGTCCATCCGCTCTTTCTGAAGCCGCAGCATCATCACCACGTCGACGCCTTCGAGCCCCTTTTTCATGTCGTCGAAGACCTCGACGCCGAACTGGTCGATCTGGCTGGGCATCAGGGTCGGTGGGCCGACAAGGCGGATGCGGTTCTCCATCTTGCCCAAAAGCAGGATGTTTGACCGTGCCACGCGGCTGTGGGCGATGTCACCGCAGATCGCGATGCTGAGCCGGTGCAGCCGCCCCTTGGCGCGGCGGATCGTCAGCGCGTCCAAGAGCGCCTGCGTGGGATGCTCGTGCCGCCCGTCGCCCGCGTTCAGCACGGCGCAGTTCACCTTTTGGGCCAGCAGGTCCACCGCGCCGGATTGCGGGTGGCGCACGACCAGAAGATCGGGGTGCATGGCATTCAGCGTCATCGCAGTGTCGATCAGCGTCTCGCCCTTTTTGATCGAGCTGGCCTGCATCGCCATATTCATCACATCCGCGCCAAGGCGTTTGCCCGCGATCTCGAAACTCGCCTGCGTGCGGGTGGAGTTCTCAAAGAACATGTTGATCTGGGTCAGCCCGCGCAGCGCGTCGGAATGTTTGTTCGGCTGGCGGTTCCGGTCGGCATAGGTGTCGGCCAAATCCAGAAGGGTGGTAATGTCGGATTGCGAGAGCTGCTCGATGCCAAGCAGGTGGCGATGGGCGAATGACATGGTGGCGATCCCTTCTGCTGTTGCCGCCTTATAGGCGCGGGGGCTTGGCGCGTAAAGCGCAGCGATAGGGCATTTCGCCCCCCGTCCTCAGGGCGTAAGCTGCGGGTCATGGAATCATTCGATTATCATCAGGCGGCAGAGATGCTGGCGTGGCAGGTCGAGCTTGGCGCGACCGAGGCGATCTGCGATGCGCCGGTCAACCGCTATGAGGTGCCCGCAAGCGCGCCCAAGGCCAGCGCCAAGGCGACCAAGGGGCCGCAGCCCCTGCAAGCGGCAGAGACGCCCGACCCCGTGGCACTGGCCCGCCGCGCCGCGCAGTCCGCGCAGACATTGGAAGAGCTGCGCGCCGCGATCCAAGGGTTCGAGCATTGCGAGCTGCACAAGGGCGCGCGCAATCTGGTCTTTGCCGATGGGGTGCCTGGCGCGCCGTTGATGATCTTGGGCGAATCCCCCGACCGGGACGAAGACCGCGCGGGCAAGCCTTTCGCGGGGCGTGCGGGGCAGATGCTCGATCGGATGCTGGCGGCGATCGACATGGGGCGCGACCGCAATGTCTATCTGTCGAACATCCTGCCGTGGCGCACGCCGCAGGGGCGCGACCCGAAGCCAGATGAGATCGCGATGATGCGCCCCTTTGTACAGCGTCATATCGAATTGGCCAAGCCCAAGGTGCTGGTGCTCTTTGGCAATTGGTCTTGCCAGTCGCTTTTGGAAAAACGCAGCATCATGCGCCTGCGCGGCAATTGGACCAAGGCCGCCGATCTTTCTTGCATGCCGATGGTGCATCCCGGCTACCTGCTGCGCAATCCCGAGGCCAAGCGCGAGGCTTGGGCCGATCTGCTCAGCGTTCAGGCCAAGCTGCGCGATGGTTGATGCGCTGACCCTTCTGGCCTTCGTGCCCGCCGCCTTGGCGCTGAACCTCACGCCGGGGGCGGATATGATGTTCTGCCTCGGGCAGGGGCTGCGCTCGGGCCCGCGGGCTGCATTGGCGGCGAGCGCGGGGATTTCGGCGGGCGTGCTGGTGCATGTGGCCTTGGCCGGGTTGGGGCTTGGCGCGGTCGTCGCGGCGCTGCCTTGGGCGCTGGACATGATCCGCTGGCTCGGCGTGGCCTATCTGCTCTGGCTTGCGGTGCAAACGCTGCGGCAGGCCGGAAAGCCGCGCGATACGACGCCCGGCATGGGCGGCTGGCGCGCTTTCAACACTGGTTTTGCCGTCAATCTGACAAACCCCAAGGTGATCCTTTTCGTGCTGGCCTTCCTGCCGCAATTCGTGGTGCCCGAGGCCGGGCCGGTCTTGGCGCAGTTCCTGACCTTCGGTGCGGTGCTGGCTCTGGGCGGTTTCGTCATCAACGGCGCGGTGGGGGTCTTTGCTGCCGGGATCGGGCGGCGTTTGGCGGGTGGCGGGCGGCTGCTGGGCTGGATCAGCAGCGGTATTTTCGTGGCTTTGGCCGCGCGTTTGGCAATGATGGAGCGGACATGAACAGGATCGACGACAGCCGGGAGTTCATCCCCGTAAGAATTGCTGTGCTGACAGTCTCGGACAGCCGCAGCTTGGCCGAGGACCGTTCGGGCGATGTGCTGGTCGCGCGGATCGAAGCGGCGGGCCATGTGCTGGCCGCGCGCGAGATCGTGACCGACGACCGTCCCGCCATCGCAGCGCTTCTGCGCGACTGGTGCGCGGACCCCGAGGTCGACGTGGTGATCAGCACCGGCGGCACCGGCCTCACCGGGCGCGACGTGACGGTCGAGGCGCACCGCGATGTCTATGAAAAAGAGATCGACGCTTTCGGCACGGTCTTCACCCTGATCTCGATGGAGAAAATCGGCACCAGCGCAGTGCAAAGCCGCGCGACGGGCGGCGTAGCGCAGGGGACGTATCTGTTCGCGCTGCCGGGCAGTCCGGGTGCCTGTAAGGACGCGTGGGACGGCATCCTGCTGAAACAGTTGGACTACCGCCACATGCCCTGCAACTTCGTTGAGATCATGCCCGGCTGGACGAGCATCAGCGCCGCAAGTAGCGCGCGGGTTTAGCTTGACGTGCAGCCCGTCACCTCGACCGCGTGGTTCTTGCCGATCACCGTGATCCGAATGGCGGAACGGTCGAGCGCCAGCGCGGTGCCATTCTCGGCGATCATCTCACCGCTGGCGACAAGCGTATTGCCCGACCGCTGGCTCACGGTCTCGCTCATCCACATGTTGGGATTGCCGGGTTCGATCACCACGGTCTCCTTACCCCCGGCAGAGGGCAGGGCCAGCCGGGTTTCGATCTCCAGCCCCCGCGCGGTGGGGCGCAGACTACAATGGGCGCTTTTCAGACCAGCTTCGGCCCCGGAATAGGGCCGCGCGGCAAAGGCGGCGGCGATGGCCGGGGTGGGCTTGCTGTCGCGGGTGTCGAGCAGGGCGCGCAGGTGGATGGTCTGTGGCAGGCAGATGTCGCTGCACACGCCAAGGTCGATGCTGGTGTCCAATGTGACTGGCGCACCGGGGCGGTGCGGGGTGATGGTCAGCGGCAGGATCACCTCGCGGGCATAGCCGATGGAGTTCACCCCGCCTTGGTCAAAGACCTTGGGCGCGGGCCATGTGATCTGCACATCGCGCAGGTTGTCCGAGCCGGACCAATCGAACTCCGGCGGAATGCCCGCGTCACCGGGGCTGCGCCAATAGGTCTTCCAACCCGGTGCCATGCGCAGCCGGATCGCCGCCACCCGCCGCCCGTCAGACTGTTGCCAACCAGTGAGCAGATCACCCTGCAAGGGCGTGCCGACAGCATCCTGCGCCGCGGCGGGCAGGGCGAGGGCGAGACAGGAGAGAAGGGCGGAAAAGAAGCGCGATATGGTCATGCGGACTTGATGCGGTATCCTTTCGCGCCTGCCAAGTCACATTTGCATCATCCATGTTTCGCCGATGCGGCGGGCGGTGGGGCGCCTCTCTTGTTTTGTGGGGCGCAAGCGGCCATGTTCAAAGAAAGGTTACCTTCAGGAGGTGGGCGTTGACGGGGCAGACGATGGAACTGACGGGCAAACTGCTGGTCGCGATGCCGGGCATGGGCGATCCGCGTTTCGCGCATTCGGTGATCTATCTTTCCGCGCATTCCGAACAGGGGGCGATGGGGTTGATCGTCAACAAACCTGCCCCGGAACTGCGCCTGTCGGATGTGCTGGATCAACTGGTCGAAGACACGCCGCCGCAGGCCAAATCGCTGGCCGTGCATTTCGGCGGACCGGTCGAGACGGGGCGCGGCTTCGTGTTGCATTCCGACGAATACCGCTCGGCCATCGAGACGCTGCGCGTGGGCGATGGCATCGCCCTGACCACCACCCGCGACATCCTCGAAGACATCGCCACCGGCAAGGGCCCGGCGCAGGCGCAGTTGATGCTGGGCTATGCAGGCTGGGGGCCGGGGCAGTTGGAGGGCGAGATCGCCCAGAACGGATGGCTAACCTGCGAAGCCTCGCCCGAGGTGATCTTCGACCTGCCGGATCCCGAGAAATGGGGCGCGGCGCTTAAGACGCTGGGGATCGACCCCTTGGGGCTGTCGGCCTCAGCCGGGCACGCCTAACGCGGTGCGGCGGCGCGGGCCAATCGGTCGTTGATCGCACGGCCCAGCCCGTGATTGGGGATCGGCGCCACGGCGATGGTCTGACCGGTGGCGTCCAACTGGTGCAGGTGGTCGAACAGTTTCGCCGCCGCCTCGGTCAGATCGCCGGAGGGGGAGAGGTTGAGGTCGCAGATCATCTCGCCAAACCCGAGCAGCACTTCACCCGGCCCCGCCGTTCGCGCATTCAGCCGCACCGCCGCACCGGGCGCGTAATGCGAGGCGAGCTGCCCCGGCGCGATGATCTCGGCCCCATCCACGACCTCCAGCGTCTGGCCAAGCGCGGCCTCGATCGCCTCGCTCGGCAGGCCGCCTGCGCGCAGCAGGGCAGGGCGGGGGCCGGTCAGGCCGATGATCGTGCTTTCCAACCCAACGGGGCAGGCACCGTCGTCCAGCACCGCCGCGATCTTACCGTCGAGGCCCGCCCGCACATGATCCGCCGTGGTCGCGCTGATTTTGCCCGAGGGGTTGGCCGAGGGCGCGGCGACGGGCCCACCGAGTTCCTGCAAGACCTGCCGCATGGCGGGGTGGGCGGGCACCCGCACCGCAAGGCTCGGCAGCCCCGCCGTGACCAGCGACGACAGCCCGCTGTCGGGCTTCAGCGGCAGGACCAGCGTGAGCGCGCCGGGCCAGAAGGCCTGCGCCAGCCGGTCGGCCTCCTCGGTCCAGTCGACATAGCGTTTGGCGGTGTCGATATCCGGCAGATGCACGATCAGCGGGTTGAAACTGGGTCGCCCCTTGGCGGCATAGATGCCCGCGACAGCCTCGCCATTGCGGGCGTCCGCGCCAAGGCCGTAAACCGTCTCCGTCGGCAGGGCGACCAGCGCGCCGTCTTGCAGCAGGCGTGCCGCGCGGGCGATGCCTTGGGGCGTGGCGGTCAGGGTCTCGGTCGGCTGGGTCATCGGGTGTTTCGGCCTGTCGGATCATGCAGCATCCCGTGACGCCGCGTTTGGGTTGCGGGGGGCGGCCGGGCATTTCATGCTGGCGGCAACATAAACCAGCCTTTATCAGGGCCATGTCAGGCTTGCCAGAACAAGCGCGCCTTTCAGGAGGATATGATATGCCGTACCGCGCCGCCGTGGATGACTACCGTTTTCTGATCGAGGACGTGTTGGATTTCGCAACGCTTCGCAGCACCGACCGTTTCGCTGAGGCCAGTGAAGACGTCACCGGCGCGATCCTGTCAGAGGCCGGACGGCTTTGCGATGACGTGCTGGCGCCGCTGCAACGGGGTGGGGATTTGCACCCTGCAAAGCTGGAAAACGGCGTCGTGCGCACCTCTCCCGGCTTTGCCGAAGGTTTCGCCGCGATTGCGGAAGGCGGCTGGATCGGCATGTCGGCGGACCCGGAGTTTGGCGGCATGGGCCTGCCGATGACCCTGACCAGCGCGGTCAACGAGATGATGAGCGGCGCTTGCCTGTCGCTGCAACTCGCCCCCTGATGAGCCAAGGCCAGATCGAAGCGTTGGAGCACCACGCGAGCGACGCGATCAAGGAATTGTACCTGCCCAAGCTGATCTCGGGCGAATGGACCGGCACGATGAACCTGACCGAGCCGCAGGCGGGTTCGGACGTGGGCGCGCTCAGCAGCCGGGCCGAAGACAATGGCGACGGGACTTATGCGGTCTCTGGCCAAAAGATCTACATTTCTTGGGGTGACAATGATTTCGCGGGCAATGTCTGCCATCTGGTTCTTGCGCGCCTGCCGGGGGCTCCGGCGGGGACCAAGGGGATCAGCCTTTTCCTCGTACCGAAGTTCATCCCCGATGAGAATGGCGCGCCGGGCCAGCGCAATGGTGTGAATGTGGTCAGCCTTGAGCATAAGATGGGCCTGCACGGATCGCCCACCGCGGTGATGCAATACGACAAGGCCACCGGCTGGCTGGTGGGCCGCGAGGGCGGCGGCATGGCGGCGATGTTCACCATGATGAACAACGCGCGCCTTGGTGTCGGCGAACAGGGCATCGGGGCTGCCGAAGGGGCCTATCAACTGGCGCTGGACTACGCGCTGGAGCGCAAGCAGGGCCGTTCCCCCGTCGAAGGCGGCACCGGCACCATCGTGGACCACGCCGATGTGCGCCGGATGCTTTTGAGCATGAAGGCCGATATCTTTGCCTCCCGCGCGATTGCGCTGAGCTGTGCCTATGCCAGCGATATGGCGCGCGCCGGGCAGGGGGATGAATGGGCCGCGCGGGCCGCGTTCCTCACCCCGATCACCAAGGCATTCGGCACCGATGTGGGCATCAGCGTCGCCGAGATGGGCGTGCAGGTGCATGGCGGCATGGGCTTTATCGAAGAAACCGGCGCGGCGCAGTTCAGCCGCGATGTGCGCGTGACCGCGATCTACGAGGGTACAAACGGCATTCAGGCGATGGACCTTGTGGGCCGCAAGATGATGGACGCCGGCGAGGCGGCGAACCGGCTCTTGGATGAGATCGAAGCCCATGCCGAATCCGCCCGCGGCCCTTTCCCGCGCATGGCCGATGCGGTCTGGCAGGCCAGCGAGACCCTGCGCGAGACGACCGAGTGGATGACCGCGCAGAAGGACATGAACGCGCGGTTCGCCGGTGCCGTCCCTATCTGCGCGCCTTCGCCCGCGTGATGGGCGGGCATCTGCATCTGCAAGCCGCCATGGCCGAGAAGGCCGCCGGCGCGGGCGATGCGCGGGCCAAGCTGGGGCGGTTCTATATCCAACGTCTCTTGCCTGAGCATCAGGGCCTGTTGGCCCATGCACAGGCCGGGGTAGAAGACCTCTATGCGCTTGATGTCGAAGACCTGAGAAGCTGATGACAGAGCAGGCCACCCTCTCCACCGCTTCGCCAAAAACCCCCAAGGGGCTGCGCTATCCTTGGGAGGTGCCGCCCGCCGAAGGGGAGGCGATTGAGGTGGCGCCGGGGGTGCTTTGGTTTCGCCTGCCACTGCCGATGAAGCTGGATCACGTCAACGTCTATGCCTTGGACGAGGGCGATAGCTGGACGGTGATCGACACGGGCTTCGCCTCGCGCCGGGCCAAGGAGATTTGGCGTGGGCTGATGGCGGGGCCGCTTGGCGGCAAGCCGATCTCGCGCGTGGTCGTCACCCATCACCACCCCGATCACATCGGCCTTGCCGGGTGGTTGCAGACCGAGTTCGGGGCGGAACTGGTCACCACGCGCACCGCGTGGTTGACCGCGCGGATGCTGACGCTCGATGTCCAAGAGGTGCCGGTCGCCGAAGCCCTTGCGTTCTACCGCAAAGCGGGGATGGCCGCGGCGCACTATGACAAACGCGCCAATGAGCGGCCCTTCAATTTCGCCGATGTGGTGGCCCCGCTGCCGCTGGGGTTCACCCGCATCCGGCAGGGCGATGTGATCCGCATGGGTGGCCGCGATTGGGAAGTGCATATCGGCAATGGCCACGCCCCCGAACACGCGACCTTTTGGAGCCGCGGCGACAATCTGGTGATCGCGGGGGATCAGATTCTGCCCTCCATCAGCCCCAACATCGGCGTCTACCCGACCGAGCCGATGGCCGACCCCATCGGCGAATGGCTGGAGGCTTGCGAGCGTTTCGTGCCCTTGGCGCGGGAGGATCATCTGGTGCTTGGCGGCCACAAGCTGCCCTTCACCGGCCTGCCGACGCGGCTGAAGCAGTTGATCGAAAACCACCACAGCGCCCTGCGCAGGCTTCTGGCCTATATCGACACGCCGAAATCAGCCTCGGAATGTTTCGCGCCGCTGTTCAAACGCAATATCGGTGAGGCGGAATATGGCCTCGCGCTGGTTGAAGCCGTCGCCCATCTGAGCCACCTTTACCAAGCCGGAGAGGCCACGCGCAGCTTGCGCGCGGCGGATGGCGCATGGGTGTATCAGCGTAAGGGGTGAGCGATGGGCGATGAGGTGAGAACGGCAGCCGAGGCCTATGAGGCTGCGGCATTACCGCGCATGCATGAGGTGCATACAGGCGCGGACCAGCCCAAGTCGGGCGATCGACCCCTGCCCAAATCGGTGACCGACAAGCCGGTGAAACAGAAATCCCCCGCGCAATGGGCCTATGAGCGAGTCGTGCTTTACCTCAAGAATTTCGAGGAAAAGCTCGACAATGATCATGAGGCGGCGATTGGCTTTGCCGGAGGCGATGCCGGGGTGCTGCGGATCGAAGGCATGGGGCATTTCGACCCCGATATCATCACCTTTTACGGCGTCGATCCGGCAGGGGCGCGGGCGCAGTTGGTGCAGCATGTGGGGCAGCTAAACGTGATGCTGCGGGCCTTGCCGAAAAAGGTGCCGGAGGCCGCGCCACAACGGATCGGCTTTCGTCTGGTCGCCGATCTGGAAGACGGCGAAGTCTGAGAGACTCTATAGCGTGCGGGGAAGTGTGGGATTCCCCTATAGCGCGTAATGCGGCGCAAAGCTAGTATGGTTTTCTGCGCATCATCCCCCCGTGACAGGGTGATGCGAATAGGTTAATCAGCGCCAACAAATTGTCTTAGGGAGACGAAAATGGCTGAACATGAACACGGCAGCATGAATTACGAAGAGCAGCAAAAGACCTTTGACGGGTTCATGTCCTTCGTGACACGCGGCACCGTCGTCATCCTCGTGATTCTTGTTCTGCTGGCGATCTTTGCCGGTTGATCACGTCCTACCCCTAGGCGCGAGGGTAACGGTTTGAGAACTCTCTTAGCGTCGATTGCACTTGTTGGCGTTCTGGCTGGCTGCTCGGTGGATCAAAGCCCCGATAGCCCGCCCGACGTTGTGGCGCGTGCAGCCTACCGCGCGCCCGAGCCGCCCTCCCTCACATTGATGACCATGGTGAACAACCGCACCGGCAGCGGCGGCCATAGCGCGCTGATGGTGAACGGCTCGGAACGGGTGATCTTTGACCCCGCGGGGTCGTTTCGGGATGCGCGGATGGCCGAGCGGGGCGATGTGCTCTACGGGGTGACGCCTGCGTGGTTGCAGGCCTATAAATCCGCCCACGCCCGCAGCACCTTTCATGTGGTCAGTCAGGAAATCCCGGTCAGCCCCGAGGTGGCCGAACGCGCGCTTGAACTGGTGACCGCCAATGGCGCGGTGCCCGGTGCCTTTTGCGCCAATGCCACCAGCGGCATTCTCAGCCAGTTGCCGGGGTTTCAAAGCGTGGGGTCGACCTACTATCCCGTCAAGCTGCAAGAGCGGTTCGAGGCCCTGCCGGGTGTCACCACGACGAAATATTACGAAGACGATGAGGGCGATGTGATCGACGCCCTGCGCGCGGCGCAACTGGCCCGACAGTAGCGCCCGCGCTTACCCCACCAGATAGAGCATCCCATAAAGCGCCGCGGCCCCTGACAGGATCGCGGCGAGGACGTTCTTGGTCACCAGCCCCACGCCCAATGTCACCGCCGCCGCGGTGACGCGCGGCAGGTCGAACTGCCCCCCGGTGGCCGAAGGCCAGATCACCTGAGGTGCCACCAACGCGGGCAGAATCGCCACGGCAGTATAGCGCAGATGCCGCAAGAGCCATGCGGGCATCTGTTTGTTGCCAACCAAGCCGGTAAAGACAAAGCGCAGGAAAAAGCTGCCCAGCCCGAGGCCGATGATCACGACCCAAAGTGCGGTTCTATCGATCATCGTGCCGTGCTCCCCGGTTTGCGCCGTTCCATCCATGCCTCGACCTGCGCGCCGGTGATCATGCCCGCGAGCCCCGCGATGATCAGCCCAAGCGCATAGGGCACCTCGACAGCGAAAAGGCTCACGACGACCGCGACCACCGCCGCCGCCACATGGGCCAGTGTGCGGAACATCGGCGCGATCATGGCCAGAAAGGTGATCGGAATGGCGAAGTCCAGCGCCCAGCTATCCGGCACGCTGGCTCCCACCATCGCGCCGATCAGCGTGAAGATATACCAAAGCGGCACAACCGGTGTCACGGTCCCAAAGAAATAGGCCATGCGCTGCGGCACCGTCATCTCAGGGTCGCGCTCATATTGCGTCATCGCGGCGACATAGGATTGATCGACCGTCATATAGGCCGCCAACGCCCGCTGCCACAGCGGCGCGCCGCCAATCCACGGGGTGAGAGAGGCCGAATACATCGCCATGCGCAAGTTCACCGCCAGCGCCGAGGCCAGCACGATGGCCGTGGGCACGTCTTCTCGCAGCAGTTGCAGCGCCGTGAACTGCGCGGCCCCGGCGATCACCACGATCGAAAAGGTCAGCGTTTCGAACACGTTCAACCCGGCCTCGGTCGCCAATAGGCCAAAGAGGGAGGCGAAGGGGATGATCACCAGCACGAAGGGCAGTGCGTCGACGATCCCTTTGCGATAGGCGGATTTGGTGGTGGTGATGGCCATGGCGAACTCTTAAATATAATGTCAAAGGCTTAGACCTAACCGCAGGGGATACAATTGGCCCGAGACAATGAACTTAGCAATTATCTGATCGCCCCGGATCCGACTGCTGTTCGGCTGACCCGCAGCGTCTCTGGCGTGGATCACACCGGGGCCGAGGTGGCGATCAATGTGGTCGAAGAGCGCCCCCTGACGATATTCCTCAACCGGCAAGAGATCGTGACCGCCATGACCATCGGCGATTACCCGGCCTATCTGGCGCTTGGGTTTCTGCGCAATCAGGGGATGCTGCGCCCGGATGAAGAGATCACCGGCGTCGATTATGACGAAGAGCTTGAGACTGTCGTCGTCCGTACCAAACGGGCCACCGATTACGAAGACAAGATGCAGCGCAAGACCCGCACCAGCGGCTGCGCCGTGGGCACGGTCTTTGGCGATATGATGGAGGGGCTGGCGGAGGTGAGCCTGCCCGAGACGCCGGTGCGCACATCGGACCTCTACGCGCTGGCGGCCAAGATCAACCGCACGCCGAGCCTCTATCTGGAGGCCGGGGCGATCCACGGCACGGTGCTTTGCCAAGGCGATCGGCCCTTGGTCTATATGGAGGATGTGGGCCGTCACAACGCGGTCGACAAGATCGCGGGTTGGATGCTTTCCGAAGGGGTCGGGGCCGAGGATAAGGTGCTTTATACCACCGGGCGGCTGACCTCTGAGATGGTGATCAAGACGGCGATGATGGGCATTCCGGTGCTGGCGTCCCGTTCGGGCTTCACCGCTTGGGGGGTGGAGATCGCGCAGCAGGTGAACCTGACTCTGATCGGGCGGATGCGCGGGCAGCGCTTTACCTGTCTGGCCGGGGAGGGGCGGCTCATCCGCGATGCGGATCCGGCCAGCGTGGCCGAAGAGCCGCGCAAAAGCGCGCGCAAGGGCGCGAAGGATTGACCACATGAAACAACCACTTGGCGTCATTCTGGCGGGCGGGCAAGCGACCCGTATGGGCGGCGGCGACAAGGGCCTGCTGCCGCTGGGGCAGGGCACGCTCCTGTCATCGGTGATCGACCGGCTGGAGCCGCAGGTCGCGGGGCTGGCGCTCAACGCCAATGGCGATGCGGCGCGGTTTGCCGACCTCGGTCTGCCGGTGCTGGCCGATAGTATCGAGGGCTTCGCCGGGCCGCTGGCGGGGGTGCTTGCTGGGCTGGACTGGGCCGCCGAACAGGGGGCCGAGAGCATCGTGACCGCTGCCGCCGATACGCCTTTCTTCCCCTGCGATCTGGTGCCGCGTCTGCTGCTGGCTGCCGATGGCATGGCCCATCCGCTGGCCCTCGCCGCCACGCCGGACGCGAAACGCGGCACGGCGCGGCATCCGACCTTTGGCCTCTGGCCCGTGGCGCTGCGCGACGATCTGCGCAGCGCTTTGGCGGGCGGGCTGCGCAAGGTGGTGCTCTGGACGGAACGCCACAACGGGCGCGAGGCACTCTTCCCCGATGAGGCGGCCTTCTTCAACGTGAACACGCCCGAAGATCTGGCGAAAGCAGAGGCGATGGTATGAGGGTTTACGGCGTCGTCGGTTGGAAAAACGCAGGCAAGACCGGGCTGATGGAGCGGCTGGTGGCCGAGATCACGGGCCGCGGCTTCACCGTCTCAACCGTCAAGCACGCGCATCACACTTTCGACGTGGATCACCCCGGCAAAGACAGCCACCGCCACCGCATCGCGGGCGCGCGGGAGGTGCTCTTGGCCTCGGGCGCGCGTTTCGCCCTGATGCATGAGCTGCGCGGGGCCGATGAACCGCCGCTGGAGGCGCATCTGGCACGGCTCTCGCCCGTCGATCTGGTGCTGATCGAAGGCTACAAACGCGACGGCCATCCGAAGGTCGAAGCGCATCGGGCCGAGACCGGAAACCCGTTGATCGCGCCGGATGACCCGACAGTGCGGGCACTGGCCAGCGATGTGCCGCTTGAGGTGGATCGGCCCGTTTTCGATCTGAACGACACCGCCGCCATTGCCGATTTCATCCTGCGCGACGTGGGGCTGATCGCCGCCCCGGCGGCCGCCGCCACGCCCGCGCCGCCGCCCCTGCGCAACGACTGTTTCGCCCTGCCGCCCGGCGTGCATTGGACCCCCGTGAATGAGGCGCTGGACCTGCTGCGCGCGCGGCTTCACGTGGTGACAGAGGCCGAGCCATGGCCCGCCGCCGATGCCGGGGGGCGCATCTTGGCCGAAGATGTGACCGCCATCCGCGCCAACCCGCCGCTGCCCAATACGGCGGTCGATGGCTATGGCTTTGCCGGAGGACGGGGCGAAGGGCTGCAGGAAATGCCGCTGGTGCCGGGCCGCGCGGCGGCGGGCGACCGCCCCGGTGCGGTGCCTGCGGGGCAAGCGATCCGCGTGCTGACCGGCGCGGCGCTGCCCGAAGGCGTCGATACCGTCATCTTGCAAGAGGATGTGACCGCTGAGGGCGGCGTGCTGCGCTTTCACGGGCCGGTCAAACAGGGGGCCAACACCCGCAAGGCCGGGGAGGATGTGCAGGCGGGCGATGTGATCCTCGCTGCGGGCACGCGCATCGGCCCGGCGGAACTGGCGCTTCTGGCTGCCGCCGGTGTGGCGGAGGTGTCTTTGCGCAAAAGGCTCAAGGTTGGTGTGATCTCAACCGGGGACGAATTGGTCGAGATGGGCGCGGCGGCCCGCGCCGGTCAGATTTACGACGCCAACCGCCCAATGCTGCTGCAACTCGCCACCGATTTTGGCCATGAGGCGGTCGATCTGGGCCGCGTGGCCGACGACCGCGCCGCGCTGCGCGCGCGGCTTGATGCGGCGGCAGGGCAGGTCGATGTGATCCTCACCAGTGGCGGCGCATCGGCGGGGGACGAAGACCACGTCTCGGCTCTGTTGAGCGAAGCGGGGGCGATGCAGCTTTGGCGGATCGCGGTGAAGCCGGGGCGGCCCTTGGCGCTTGGGATGTGGCAGGGGGTGCCGGTCTTCGGCCTACCGGGCAATCCGGTGGCGGCGATGGTCTGTTCGCTGATCTTCGCCCGGCCCGCCATGGCGCTGTTGGCCGGGTGCGGCTGGCAAGAGCCGCAGGGTTTCGACGTGCCTGCCGCCTTCGAGAAGCGCAAAAAGGCCGGGCGGCGGGAATACCTGCGCGCGCGGATGCGCGATGGCCGGGCCGAGGTCTTTGCCTCCGAAGGGTCGGGGCGCATCAGCGGGCTCAGCTGGGCCGAAGGGCTGGTCGAATTGGACGAGGCCGCCCGCGACATCACGCCGGGCGATACCGTCCGTTTCATCCCCTACGGCAGTTTTACCGGCTAGACCCGCGCGTCAATCGAAGGTGCCCGCGCAGCGGCCCAACAGCATGAAGGCGCGGGCGGTGCGGGTGTCGGCCAGCATCGAGATTTCCTCATCCGTGGCCTGTTTCTCGAACTCCGCAAAGGTCCGGTCAAAGCGGCGCAGGAAGTGATGCGCGGCGTCGCGGAAGATCGGGTCTTGCCGCATCCGCGCATTGGCCAGCGCCAGCGAGGAGCGATCCCGAATGCCGCCCAAAGGCGCGATGGTCCGGCCCCGCGCGCCGCTGGCGAATTGCCGCCAGACTTCGGGACGCGCGCGGTCGGGGCGCAGGTCGTCCATATAGATGCCGTCTTGGCTCAGCAGGGTCAGCACATCCTGCGCGGCCTGTACAAGCTGCGCGGCGGACCGGTCTTTCAACGCGCGGCGCAGGGCGTCGAAACCGGCCTGATCCTCCGCCGTTTCGGGGAAGTTGAGGGCGCGGGTGAAATCCTCGGCAGAGAGCGGCTGTGCGCTGTCGCCCGCCTGCGTGCCAAGGGCCAGCGTCGGCTGGTCTTCGGCGGCGGGCGGTGTGGGCGCGGGGGCCGGATCGACGGGGCGCGACGGCGCATCGCGGCCCTGAAGCCCGGCCAGCGCGATTTCGGTCTTGCGGGCACTGGCGGCGAGTTCATCAAGCTTGCGGGCGATGCTGCCCTCGCCCGCCGGTTTGTTGCCCTGCTGTTGCGAGATATAGGAGTGCCGGATCGCGTCGATCGCGGCTTGCAGACGTTGGCTTTCCTCACGCATGACCCGCCCGGCGCGGGCGGCGGTGGCCCCGACCCAGATCATCGCGACGGGCATGACCACCACCAGCAGGATCAACAGCCCGCGCAGCCCGCTGTCGGGCGTGCCCTCGGGCACCTCGGCGGCGATGAAGGTGAAATAGATCGCCGTGCCAAGCAGCCAGAGCGCCGAAAGGGCGCCTGCGATGATCTCGATCTCGGTGATGCTATTGGCCTTGGGCCGGTCGTAGATGCCCATCGGCGTGGGCCGTGCCGCGCCGGTCCCGCCGCGCGGGGCGCGGGGGGCTTGCTCTGCGGATGCGGAAGCGTCGGGCTCTGCCATGTCAGCCTTCCCGTTCAAGCGTAGACGATCTTGAGAACCTCATAGGATTTCTGCCCGCCGGGGTGCGCACCTCGACGGAATCACCCTCTTCCTTGCCGATCAGCGCGCGCGCGATGGGGGATTTGATGTTCAAAAGACCCTTTTCGATATTGGCCTCATATTCGCCAACGATCTGATAGGTTTTCTCTTCGTCCGTGTCCTCATCGACCAGCGTGACCGTGGCGCCGAATTTGATCGAGCCCGACAGTTTCTTGGGGTCGATCACATCGGCGAGGGAGATCACGCCCTCAAGCTCTTTGATGCGGCCTTCGATGAAAGACTGCTTTTCCTTGGCCGAGTGATATTCGGCGTTTTCCGACAGGTCACCATGTTCGCGCGCCTCGGCGATGGCCTTGATGATGGCAGGGCGTTCAACCGTTTTAAGCTGCTTGAGTTCGACTTCGAGCGCGGTGTGACCGTCGCGGGTCATCGGGATTTTTTCCATGGCGGTGTGCCTACATAATGAGGGCCGCACCCGGGTTTTCGCCGGGGGGCGGCCAATTGCGTGTTAACTTGGCAGATACCTGACCCAAACTGCCCGCCAATTGCAAGGGGCTAACGGCGCTGAGATCGGCGGTTGACTGCCGTCAATCCGGTCCCGTTTTCGCCGTGCGGGCCGCGGCGCTTGGGTGGTGAAACCGGGCGCGGCAGCACTATCTCAAGGGGGAAGAGCTGGCGATCCGCAAGGTCGCGCGTCATGTTATGTCGTGGAGCCCACGTTTTGCGCAATAAACGCAGGGTCGCGATTGCATTGCGCGCGGCGGTGGTTTAGCCAAATCCAAACCGAATTTGCCGTGAGGGAGCACCAAAATGGCCGAGATTGAACGCGAAGCGATGGAATATGACGTTGTGATCGTCGGCGCCGGGCCTGCTGGCCTGTCGGCTGCGATCCGGCTCAAGCAGTTGGACGCCGATTGCAATGTTGTGGTGCTTGAAAAGGGCTCGGAAGTGGGCGCGCATATCCTGTCGGGCGCGGTGCTTGACCCCTGCGGGCTGGACGCGCTGATCCCCGATTGGAAGGAAAAAGGCGCGCCGCTGAACGTGCCGGTGAAGGAAGACAACTTTTACCTGCTGGGCGAGGCGGGCAAGCTGCGTGTTCCGGAATTCCCCATGCCGCCGCTGATGAAGAACCACGGCAACTACATCGTCTCACTGGGCAATGTCTGCCGCTGGATGGCCGAACAGGCCGAGGAACTGGGCGTCGAGATTTTCCCCGGCATGGCCTGCTCCGAACTCGTCTTTGGCGAGAACGGCGAAGTCAAAGGCGTTGTCGCCGGTGAGATGGGCAAAAATGCCGACGGCACCCCCGGCCCGAGCTATGAGCCGGGGATGGAACTGCACGGCAAATATGTCTTCCTCTCCGAAGGCGTGCGCGGCAGCCTGAGCAAACAGGTCATCGCCAAATACGGGCTGGATGAGGGCAAAGAGCCGCAGAAGTACGGTCTTGGCATGAAAGAGATTTGGGAGATCGACCCCGCCAAGCACCGCGAGGGCACCGTCACCCACACAATGGGCTGGCCGCTCAACAGCAATGCGGGCGGCGGGTCCTTCATCTACCACCTTGAGAACAATCAGGTTTACGTCGGCTTCGTCGTCCACCTCGGCTACAAGAACCCGCATGTTTTCCCTTACATGGAATTTCAGCGCTTCAAGCATCACCCGATGGTGGCCGAACTGCTCAAGGGCGGCAAACGCGTCGCCTACGGCGCGCGGGCGATCACCGAGGGCGGCTATCAGTCGATGCCCAAGATGGTGGCCCCCGGTGTGGCGCTGCTGGGCTGTTCGGTGGGCATGGTCAACGTGCCGCGCATTAAGGGCAACCACAACGCCATGCTCTCGGGCAAGGCGGCGGCAGAGGCGGCCTATGCGGCGATCCAAGCAGGCCGTGGCGGTGATGAGTTGACCGATTACGAGACCGATGTGCGCGAAGGGCCGATTGGGACCGACCTCAAGAAGGTTCGGAACCTCAAGCCGCTCTGGTCGAAATACGGGCTCACAGCCTCGCTGGCGATTGGGGGCTTCGATATGTGGACCAACACGCTCGGCTTCTCGCTCTTGGGCACGCTGAGCCACGGCAAATCGGATGCCGAGGCGACCGAGCCTGCGGATAAGCACAAGAAGATCGACTACCCCAAACCCGATGGCAAACTCAGCTTTGACCGTCTGACCAACGTGGCCTTCTCCTTTACCAATCACGAGGAGAGCCAGCCTGCGCATCTCAAGCTGAAAGACCCGAGTATTCCGGTCGAGGTGAACCTGCCGAAATACGCGGGCCCCTCGGCCCGCTATTGCCCGGCGGGGGTTTACGAGTTCGTCGAGGATGACAAAACCGGCGAGACGCGGTTCCAGATCAACTTCCAGAACTGCGTGCATTGCAAGACCTGCGACATCAAGGACCCGACACAGAACATCGTCTGGACCACCCCGCAGGGCGGCGACGGGCCGAACTACCCGAATATGTGAGCCATCGCCAAAGGCGCAATTAAAGGACCGGCACGCGCAGGCGTGTCGGTCTTTTTCGTCTTTTCGGCGAAAACCTGTCGGCCATGGGCGACATCACCGCCCCGCCATTGCGCCCCGGCACGAAGATGATAGCCTGCAAGCAAAGCGATATGAGGCGGTTTGCATGTTTCGGAATGTCCTAGGTTTCACCAGCGTTGCGGCGCTTTGCATCGGCCTGTCGGCGCCGCTGATGGCGCAATCGGTCGCAGGCCCCTATCTGGCGGGGCGTCATGCCGCCGTGAACAGCGACTACCCGAGGCCGCGCGGTATTATACCGAGGCGCTGGCGCGGGACCCGAAGAACATCGAACTGATGGAAAGCGCGGTGCTGTCCTATCTTTCGCTCGGGCGGGTGGACAAGGCGCTGCCGCTGGCACGCAATATGATCACCCTCGGCACCAAGAGCCAGGTGGCCGAGATGACCCTTGTGGCCGCGTTGGCGAAAGAGGGCGATTACAAGGCCCTGCTTGAACGCGATACCTCGGCCATCGGCCCTTGGGTCGGCGGGCTGGTGCAGGCATGGGCGCATATGGGGGCGGGCGATGTCACCGCCGCGATAAAGGCTTTCGACAGCCTGAGCGAAGAGGCCGGGATGCAGGGCTTCGTGATGTATCACAAGGCCCTCGCGCTGGCGAGCGTCGGCGACTTCGAAGGGGCGGAGGCGATCTTTGCCAGTGGTGAGGCAGGGGCCGCAGGCCAGACCCGGCGCGGCGTGATGGCCCATGCCGAGATCCTTGGCCAATTGGGGCGCAGCGAGGATGCGCTGGCCGTGCTCTCGGACGGTTTTGGCGCGGATAGCGACCCCGAAATCGCGCGGCTGATCGAAGGTTTGCAGCAGGAAACGCCCGCGCCTTTCAGCCATATGCCCGACGCCCAAGCGGGCATGGCCGAGGTGTTTTTCACCTTCGCCGCCGTTCTGCGCAATGAGGCGGCGGGGGACTATTACGTTCTGCTCTATTCGCGCATCGCGCGTTATCTGCGACCGGACCATGTCGATGCGCTTTTGCTGACGGCAAGCCTGTTGGAGAACCTTGGCGAGCATGATCTGGCGATTGCCGAATATAAATCCCTGCCTGCCGACAGCCCGGCCTATCACGCCGCCGAACTGGGCCGCGCCGATGCGCTGCGCCGCTCGGGCAAGACCGCGCAGGCGATCGAAGTGCTGGAACAACTCGCGCGCAGCCATGGTGATCTGGCCGTGGTGCATTCCACGCTAGGCGATATGCTGCGGGCTGAAGAGGACTATGAGGCGGCCATCGCCTCCTACGATCAAGCGCTCGCGCTGACGCCCGAAACCGCCCGTGCCCGCTGGGTGCTGTTCTACGCCCGCGCCATCGCCAAGGAACGCAGCGGCGATTGGGAAGGCTCCGAAGCGGATTTCCGCTCGGCGCTTGAGTTGAACCCCGAGCAGCCGCAGGTGCTGAACTACCTCGGCTATTCGCTGGTCGAACAGCAGCGCAACTTGGACGAGGCGCTGGAGATGATCGAACGCGCTGTCGCGGCCAGCCCCGACAGCGGCTATATTGTCGATTCGCTGGGCTGGGTCTTCTACCGGCTGGACCGCTACGAAGAAGCGGTTGAGCAGATGGAACGCGCGGTCGAGCTGGAGCCGGTCGATCCGGTGGTGAACGATCACCTCGGGGATGTTTACTGGGCCGTGGGCCGCAAACGCGAGGCCGAGTTCCAGTGGCGTCGGGCGCTCTCTTTCGTTGACCTGACGGATGCGGATTCAGAGGCCGACCCCGAGCGGATGCGCCGCAAGCTGGAAGTCGGGCTCGATGCCGTACTGGCCGAAGAGGGCGCGGCCCCGCTTAAGGTTGCTGCGGACGAATGAGCTTTTCAAACGATGGGGCGCCCGCCGACCCCGGCGCTGCGGCGTCGCGGATGGCTTGGGCCAAGGTGAACCTGACCCTGCATTGCACCGGCCAGCGGGCAGACGGCTATCACCTGCTGGATTCGCTGGTGGTGCGGGCTGGCGTGGGCGATCGGCTGGATGTGGCTGCCGCGGATGATTTGACCCTGACGGTCAGCGGCCCGCGGGCCGAAGGGGTGCCGACCGATGCGCGCAACCTCGTCCTGCGCGCGGCAGAGATGCTGGACGCAGGCGCGGGCCGTGGCGCCGCACTGCATCTTGAGAAACACCTGCCCGCAGCGGCGGGGATCGGGGGCGGCTCTGCCGATGCGGCGGCGGCCTTGAACTTGCTTGCGGCGCATTGGGGCGTTCCGCTGCCCACAGAGACCGCGCAGCTCGGGGCGGATGTGCCGGTCTGTCTGACACGCGGCCCCCAGCGGATGCAGGGGGTGGGAGAGATCCTCACGCCGCTTTCCGCGCTGCCGCCTTGCCATATGGTGCTGGTGAACCCCGGCGTCGATGTGCTGACGCCCGCTGTCTTCTCGGCGCTCAGCGACAAGAACCAGCCGCCGATGCCCGAGGTGATCCCGAGCTTCGCGGGCTTTTCCGACTTCATCGATTTTCTGAGCGCACAGCGCAACGACCTTGCCGCGCCCGCCATCGCGCGGGAGCCGGTCATCGGGGGCTGTCTGGAGGCGTTGAGCGATGCGGCGCTGGCGCGGATGTCCGGCTCGGGCGCGACCTGTTTCGGCCTCTACGCCACGGTGGCGCAGGCCGAGGCCGCCGCCCATCGCATCGCCAGCGCGGCGCCGCGATGGTGGGTCGCCGCCGCGCCGATCTTGGCCGCTTAGCTGATCCGGGCGACGACGTAGTCGGCCAGATCGATCAACATGTCTTTCAACTCATGGTCGGGCAGGGGGGCAAGCGCCGCTTTGGCCTTCTCCGCCCAGTCACAGGCATCGCGCTGCGTCGCGGTGAGCGTGTCGTGTTTGGCCAAAAGCATCAGCGCATGGTCGAGGTCGCCCTCTTCCTGTTTGCCCTTCTCGATGGTGCGGGTCCAAAAGGCGCGCTCCTCCTCGTCGGCCTTGGCCACGGCTTTGATCACCGGCAGGGTCAGTTTGCGCTCGCGGAAATCGTCACCGACGTTCTTGCCCGTGGCCCCTGTGTCGCCCTGATAATCCAGCAGATCGTCGACGATCTGGAAGGCGATGCCAAGCGCGTCACCATAGTCATAGAGCGCCGTGACCTGATCCTCCGGCGCATCGGCGATCACGCCGCCCACCTCAGTCGCGGCTGAGAAGAGCGCCGCCGTCTTGCCGCGCACGACTTGCAGATAGACCTGTTCATCCGTGGCCAGATTCTGCGCCGCGGTCAGTTGCAGCACCTCGCCCTCCGCGATGGTCGCGGCGGCGTTCGACAGGATGCGCATCACCGGCATCGAGCCCGGCTCGGTCATCAACTGAAAGCTGCGGGCAAAGAGGTAGTCCCCCACCAGCACTGACGACTGGTTGTCCCACAGAAGGTTCGCCGTAGGCCGCCCGCGCCGTTGGGCGCTTTCGTCCACCACATCGTCGTGCAGCAGGGTCGCGGTGTGAATGAACTCAACCGTGGCGGCCAGATGGACGTGATAGGGGCCACCGTAGCCGCACATCCGGGCCGCGGCTAGCGTCAGCATCGGGCGCAGGCGCTTGCCTCCCGCTTCGACCAGATGGGCGGTGACCTCGGGGATACGGGGCGCGTGTTTCGACGCCATCCGCTCGCGGATCAGGGCGCTGACCGCCGCCATATCATCGCTTAGATAGGCCGCCATGCGGTCGTGCGGTTTGCCCGTTGCATCACTTTTCATCATCATTTCCCGCGTCCCGCTCGACATGCCGGTGATCCGGCTCTACATCTTTGATATGAAGGAACTTTTGCGCAGCACCGACATGACCATCATCGCCTTTGCCACCGCCCTTCTCAGGGGGGAGGATATAGACTGCTTTGAAATGGACGTAAACATGAGCGTGCTCGAAGGGGGCATTGGGATTTTCCCGCGCCGCCTGATGGTGCATCCTGATGATCATGACGCCGCCCTGCGGGTGATGCGCGACAATGAGATTCCGCTGGGGCTGTGACCCGTTTCACCGAAGACGACCTGACCTGCGACGCTTTTCTGGGCGGCAAGCTGCACCTCTGGCAGCCGCGCCGGGGGCGGGGCTATCGTGCCGGGGTGGACCCGGTTTTGCTGGCCGCGAGCATCGAGGCCAAGGCAGGGCAGAGCGTGCTGGAGCTTGGCTGCGGGGCCGGTGCGGCGGTGCTTTGTCTGGGGGCGCGGGTGCCGGGGCTGACGCTGACGGGTTGTGAGCTGCAACCCGCCTATGCCGAACTGGCGCGGCGCAATGGCGGCGCGGCGCTGGAGGTGGTGGAGGCCGATCTGACCGAGATGCCCCTGCATCTGCGCCAGCGACAATTTGACCACGTTCTTGCCAATCCGCCCTACTTCGACCGGGCCGCTTCGGTCCAGTCCCGAGATCCGGGGCGCGAGACGGCCTTGGGCGAGGCGACACCGCTGCGACAATGGGTCCGCACCGCCGCGCGGCGGATAAAGCCCAAGGGGCAGGCGCATTTTATCCATCGCGCCGAACGGCTGCCCGAGATTCTGGCGGCGCTGCCGCATGAGATGGGATCGGTCGAGGTGCTGCCGCTTGCGTCACGCGCGGGAAGGATGCCGGAGTTGATTCTCTTGCGTGCGCGCAAGAACGGACGCGGTGCTTTTCGGCTCTATCACAGCTTTGTCATGCACCGTGGCGCGCGGCATGAGGGGACGGCGATAGCTATGTGCCGGAAATCGAAGCGGTCCTGCGCCGGGGGGCGCCGCTGGTCTATCCTACTTCTTAAGCGTTTCTTTACCAACTTCACCCCTATGCTGCGGTGCCGCGTGACTTGTGGGTCGCGCTGTGGTCCACTGAAATTCCACACACCAATCATGGAGGATTGTATGGCTTTGAACGCACATCTGGACACCCTGAAGCGCAAGCATCAGGCGATGAGTGAGGCGGTGGAAACCGCGCAACGCGCCCCCGGTATGGACGATTTGAAAGTGGCTTCCATGAAAAAGGAAAAACTGCGTTTGAAAGAGGAGATTAGCCGCCTGTCGAGCTGACCCTTACCGCGCAATGCGGCGTTTTTGATCGCTGTCGTTCCGCTTTGGCGGGGCGGCAGACTGGATGGCCAGTAAGTGCCGCATTCGGCTTTCATTTGTCGCATTAAAAAAGGCCAGTCTTGGGAAAAGACTGGCCCAATAAATTTCTAGAACATCCGCCCGTTAGACGACGAATTGCGCCCCATTGGCCGAGATCGTCGAGCCATTGATGAAACCGGCGTCGTCGGAGACGAGAAAGGCCACCGCACGGGCGATTTCTTCGGGCTCTCCCAAACGTCCGGCGGGGATCTGCGCGATGATGCTTTCACGGACCTTTTCGGGCACGGCCATGACCATATCGGTCGCGATATAGCCGGGGCAGATGGCATTGGCGGTGATGCCCGCGCGCGCGCCCTCTTGGGCCAATGACTTCACGATGCCCAGATCACCCGCCTTGGTCGCGGCATAGTTCACCTGCGCGAACTGCCCCTTTTGCCCGTTGATCGAAGAGATCACGACAACGCGGCCGAACTTGCGTTCGCGCATGCCGGGCCAGACCGGGTGGATCGTGTTGAAGACGCCGGTCAGATTGGTGGCGATGACTTCATTCCACTGGTCGGGGGTCATCTTGTGAAAGGGCGCGTCGCGGGTGATGCCCGCATTGGCGACCACCACCTCGATGGGGCCAAGCTCGGCTTCGACCTGTTCGATCCCCGCTTTGGAGGCGTCGTAATCTGCCACGTTCCATTTATAGGTCTTGATGCCGGTCTCTTCGGTGAATTTCGCGGCGGCTTCGTCATTGCCGGCATAGGTGGCGGCGACGGTATAGCCTTTGTTCTTCAGCGTGGTCGAAATGGCCGCGCCAATCCCGCGACTTCCCCGGTGACCAAAGCGATGCGTGACATGTAATCCCTCCCTCAAGGTAATGTTCTTGCAAATGCATGTTTCGGCGCGCAAGAAAGTTGCGCGCCGATTTAGTCTTAGGGGCGCTCTAGGCACATGGCAACACCCATACCGCCGCCGATACACAGCGTCGCCAAACCTTTCTTGGCGTCACGGCGCTGCATTTCGAACAGCAGGGTGTTGAGCACCCGCGCGCCCGAGGCACCAATCGGGTGGCCAATGGCGATGGCACCGCCGTTGACGTTCACGATTTCCGGATCCCAGCCCATCTCCTTGTTCACGGCGCAGGCCTGCGCGGCGAAGGCTTCGTTGGCTTCCACCAGATCGAGGTCTTCGGGCGACCAACCGGCTTTCTCCAGCGCTTTGCGCGAGGCATAGACGGGGCCAACGCCCATGATCGACGGGTCGAGACCGGCGGCGGCATAGGAGGCGATCCGCGCGAGCGGCTGAATGCCGCGCTTTTCGGCCTCATCCGCGCTCATCAGCAGTGCACCCGCCGCACCGTCGTTGATGCCCGAGGCATTGGCCGCGGTGACGGAGCCGTCCTTGGTGAAGGCCGGGCGCAGCTTCTGCATCGCTTCGATATTGGCGCCGTGGCGGATGTATTCGTCCTGATCGACAACCGTCTCGCCCTTGCGGGTCTTGATGGTGAAGGGAACGATCTCATCGGCGAATTTGCCAGCCTTCTGCGCGGCTTCGGCCTTGTTCTGCGAGGCGACGGCGAATTCGTCTTGCTGGTCGCGGCTGATCTGCCATTTCTCGGCCACGTTCTCGGCGGTTTGGCCCATGTGGTAGCCGTTGAACGCATCCCACAGGCCGTCGCGGATCATCGTGTCGATGAACTGCAGATCGCCCATTTTCTGGCCCGCGCGGAGGTTCTGCGCATGGGGGCTGAGGGTCATGTTCTCTTGCCCGCCAGCGGCCACGATATTCGCGTCACCCAGTTGGATATGCTGGGCCGCCAACGCCACGGCGCGCAGGCCCGAGCCGCAGACCTGGTTGATGCCCCAAGCCGCGCTCTCTTTCGGCAGCCCTGCGTTGATATGCGCCTGACGCGCCGGGTTCTGACCTTGGGCGGCGGTCAGCACCTGCCCCAGAATGGTCTCGGAGACTTCGGACGGGTCCACCCCGGCGCGGGCCACCAGCTCTTTCAGAACGGCGGCACCAAGGTCATGGGCGGGCGTATTGGCGAACGCTCCGCCGAAACTGCCCACGGCGGTCCGGGCGGCGGATGCGATGACGACATTGGTCATGATGTGACTTTCCTCTACCTTGTTGGGCGGGGGCACACCGACACGCGCCATCGTCGGGCGTGGGCGCTCCCGTCCCTCTGAGGTAGTGATAGCGGATGCGCTGCAATGCGGCAACTGAGCAGGCAGCCCGCCGCCGCAGCCCCGGCGGCCTGTCCGCGCTGGCTTAGCCGGTGGCGCGCACCCGGTCGAAATTCAGCCACGGGGGCCGGGTGGTTGGCGCGGCGAAGTGGTAGCCTTGCAGGCAGTCGACGCCCATCTCGGTCAGCACCGCCGCATCGGCGGCGTTCTCGACGCATTCGGCCACGGTTAACATGTCGAAATGCGTGGCGATGGACATCAGCGCGGCGGTCAGGGCACGGTTGTCGGGGTTGGTGGCGATGCCGCGGATGAACTGCCCATCAAGCTTCAGGACATCAAAGTAGAAATCCTTGAAATAGCGGATCGCCGTTTGCCCCGCCCCGAAATCATCCATGGCAAAGCAGATGCCGTGGGGCTGCAATTGGTTCATGAAGCTTGTCACCAGTTCCGGCACCATCATGGCCGAGCTTTCCGTGATCTCAAGGATCAGCCGTTCGCCCAAGGTGGCATCGCGGGCCAGCCAGTGGCGCAAGACGCGAGTCCATTCCTGATACCCGATGGAGCGGGCGGACATATTGATCGACAGCCGCAGGCCGGGATGGTGGTGCAGCGCGTTCAGCCCAAGACGCAGGGCCAGAACATCCACCTGCCGCCCGGTATCCGTGTCCTCGATCGCGGGCATGAAATCCTTGGCCGGAATCACGCGGCCCGTGGGATCAAGCAGGCGGATCAGCCCCTCGTGAAAGGCAACATTTGTCGGATTGCTGGCCAGCATGACGGGCTGGAACGCCAGCAGCGTTTGGCGATGGGCCACGGCCTCGCGCACCATTTCAAGCGTTGCGGCATCGCGCTGCATCACCGCATGATTCAGCGGGCTGTCCCCACCGGGGGAACGTCGGCGAAAGGGCGTTGGAATCGACGGGGCACGGCGGTACTCTCTTGCTGTCCTGCGATTGGTATGGGCGCAAAGGTGATAATACGGTCTTAATCAGCGGCGATTTCCGCGGTGGATCGCGCAGAGGGGGCCGAAGATGCAGCGCTGTGACTGGGCCGGGGATGACCCGATTTACCAAGCTTACCATGACACCGAATGGGGCGTGCCCGAATACGACAGCCGCGCGCTTTGGGAGAAGCTGATCCTTGACGGGTTTCAGGCGGGGCTGAGCTGGATCACGATCCTTAAAAAACGCGATAATTTCCGTGCGGCCTTTGCCGGGTTCGATCCACACCAGATTGCTGAATGGGGCGAGGCGGATGTGCTGCGCCTGCTGGGTGATCCGGGCATCATCCGCCACCGGGGCAAGATCGAGGCCGCCATCACCAACGCCCGCGCATGGCAGGAGTTGGAGGTGCGCGAGGGGTTCGACGCCTTCATGTGGCGCTATGTTGATGGCAAACCGCTGCAAAACCGCTTTGCCACACAGGCCGAGGTGCCGCCGAAGACCGCCTTGTCCGAGCAGGTGAGCAAAGACCTGAAGAAAGCCGGTTTCAAATTCTGCGGGCCGACGATCACCTATGCCTGGATGGAGGCCTGCGGGCTGGTGAACGATCATATCCTGACCTGTCACCGCCACGCGCCCTGTGCTGCGATGGCACGGTAGGGGCGGGGCGGATCAAATTCGCCGAAAATCCCCCGTTGACTCCCCGCCATGGCCCCGTATAAGCGCCCCTTCATTGGTGTTGGTGGACCCGCAAGGGGAAGCCTGTCGGGCTTCGGCCAAAGGACAACGCCCTTTACCGCCCCTCGGGGCCTTATAAAGGAGATCAGCCGTGACAAAACGCACAGCTGCCAAGCACAAACTAGACCGCCGTATGGGCGAAAACATCTGGGGTCGTCCGAAGTCCCCGGTGAACCGTCGTGAATACGGCCCCGGCCAGCACGGCCAGCGCCGCAAGGGCAAAATGTCGGACTTCGGCATTCAGCTGCGTGCCAAGCAGAAGCTCAAAGGCTACTACGGCGACCTGACCGAGAAGCAGTTCCGTCGCATCTTCGGCGAAGCCGAGCGCGTCAAGGGCGACACCGGTGAAAACCTGATCGGCCTGCTGGAGCGCCGTCTGGACGCCGTTGTTTACCGCGCCAAATTCGTGCCGACCGTTTTCGCCGCACGCCAGTTCGTGAACCACGGCCACGTCAAAGTGAACGGCCGCAAGGTCAACATCCCCTCCTACCGCGTGAAAGAGGGTGACGTGATCGAAGTGCGTGACCGTTCCAAGCAGCTGACCTCGGTTCTCGAAGCCGTGCAACTGCCCGAGCGTGACGTGCCGGACTACCTTGAGTGCGACCACTCAAAAATGACCGCGACTTTCGTGCGCACACCGAGCCTCGGCGACGTGCCGTATCCGGTTGTGATGGAGCCGAACCTCGTCGTGGAATTCTACGCGAAGAACTAAGCTTCTTCGCCTGTCGAATGCCAAAGGCCGCGTGGTGCAAACCGCGCGGCCTTTTCTTTTTGCGCAGAGGGGCGGGCAGCAGGGCAACAGCCTGTCCGCTGGCGCCGCGGATGCAGAATGATTCTGGCATCACCGCGACACCCCCGATAGAAGGGCGGCAGTAGCGTGAGGATGAGAGCGAGATGACACAGATCGCACCGCAACCGGGCATTATGGAGATCGACCTTTATCAAGGGGGTGCGGCGCATGTCGCGGGCCTTGAGAATGTGGTCAAGCTCAGCTCGAACGAGAACCCGCTAGGGCCCAGCCCCGCCGCCGTCGAAGCCTATCGCCGCGCGGCCTATGACCTGCATCGCTACCCATCCTCCGACCATAGCGCCCTGCGCGCCGCCATTGCCGAGGTTCTGGACCTCGATGCCGAGCGGATCATCTGCGGCGCGGGCTCGGATGAGATCATCGCCTTCCTCTGCCAAGCCTATGCCGGCCCGGGCACCGAGGTGGTGCACACCGAGCACGGCTTTGCCATGTACCGCATCTCGGCCCTCGCCGCGGGCGCGACGCCCGTCGAGGTGCCCGAGCGTGAGCGGGTGACCGATGTCGATGCCATCCTCGCCGCCTGCACCGAGGCGACGCGGCTGGTGTTCATCGCCAACCCCAACAACCCCACCGGCACGATGATCGGTCTGGCCGAGCTTGAACGTCTGGCCGAGGCGCTGCCGCCGCAGGCGCTTCTGGTGCTCGACGGGGCCTATGCCGAATATGTCGAGGGCTATGACGGTGGTGCCGCACTTGTCGACCGGCGCGACAATGTGGTGATGACGCGCACTTTCTCCAAGCTCTATGGGCTGGGCGGGCTGCGCATTGGCTGGGGTTATGGGCCGGGCCATGTGATCGACGTGCTGAACCGGGTACGCGGCCCGTTCAACCTGTCGCAGGCCGCGCTCAACGCCGCCGAGGCGGCGATGCGTGACCGCGCCTATACCGACCATTGCCGCGCCGAGAACGCCCGCTGGCGCACCTGGCTGGCCGATGCGCTGGCCGAGATCGGCGTGCCCTCGGACGTCTCGCTCGCCAATTTCGTGCTGGCCCGCTTCGCCAATCAGGCGGAGGCCGAGGCCTGCGACGACTACCTCAAGACCCAAGGGCTGATCGTGCGCCGGGTGGCGGGCTACAACCTGCCCAACTGTCTGCGCATCACCGTGGGCGATGAGAGCGCCTGCCGCCGCGTCGTCCATGCCGTGCGGCAGTTCAAAGGGGGTAACTGATGGCGCAGGTCTATGACAGGGTCGCCCTGATCGGGTTGGGGCTGATCGCCTCCTCGCTGTTCTGGGCGATGAAGCGCGGCGGTCTGGCGGGCGAAGTCACTGGCTATGCCCGCAGCGACGAGACCCGCGCCACGGCGCGTGAAATCGGGCTTTGCGACCGGGTCTGCGACAGTGCTGCTGAGGCCGTCGCGGGCGCCGATCTGGTGGTGCTCTGCGTGCCGGTGGGCGTCATGGGCGCCGTGGCCGCCGAGATCGCACCGCATTTGGCGCCGGGTGCCACGGTGACGGATGTGGGTTCGGTCAAGGCCGACGTGATCGCGCAGGTCGGGCCGTATCTGCCCGACGGTGTGCACTTCATCCCCGGCCACCCGCTGGCGGGGACCGAGCATTCCGGCCCGCGCAGCGGCTTTGCCGAGCTCTTCGACAACCGCTGGTGCCTGCTGGTCCCCGTGGAAGGCACCGACAAGGACGCCATCGCGCGGCTCCGCGCGCTCTGGGAAGGGGCGGGCGCCAATGTTGAGGAGATGGACGCCGAGCATCACGATCTGGTGCTGGCCGTCACCTCCCACGCGCCGCACCTCATCGCCTATACGATGGTGGGCGTGGCCGACGATCTGCGCCGGGTGACCGACAGCGAGGTGATCAAGTATTCCGCCGCCGGTTTCCGCGACTTCACCCGGATCGCGGCAAGTGACCCGACAATGTGGCGCGATGTCTTTCTGACCAACAAGGACGCGACGCTGGAAATCCTTGGCCGTTTCACCGAAGAGCTTTTCGCCCTGCAACGCGCCATTCGGACCGGCGACGGCGATCATCTGCACGCCTATTTCACCCGCACCCGCGCGATCCGGCGCGGCATTATCGAGGCGGGGCAGGATACCGACGCGCCCGATTTTGGCCGGGGCGCGCCCAAGTCGTGACGGGCTGGGCTGTCCTGCCGCTGATCATGCTGGGGCAAATTGCCCTGGCTGCGGGGCCGGACAGTTCTGAGCGGCCCGTGGCGCGTCAGCAGGGGGATAGCTTGCGGGTGAGCGTCGCCCCCGGCGGCGCGATCGCCCCGCCCGAACGTGATCCCGTCGCCCGTGCCGCCGCCGAGGGCGGGCAGGGGATGAAAGCATCGCTCCGTCCCACCCTGCGCAGCGCCAAGGTCGAACAGGCCGCCCGTGCTCGCCAGCGGATGTTGGCCAAGGGCGCGGTCTGCGGTGATCTGGCAATTCAGGGCAAGCGGGTAGGCCGGGTGGCGGGCCGGATCAACGGTTGCGGGATTGAGGATGCGGTCAAAGTCCGCTCGGTCTCGGGCATCCGGCTTAGCACCGCGGCGGTGATGGATTGCACCACGGCAAAGGCGCTGAACACATGGGTGCGCCAATCGGCGGTGCCTGCTTTGGCGGGGCAGGGCGGCGGGCTGAAGGAGCTCAAGGTCGCCGCGCATTACGCCTGTCGGACGCGGAACAACCGCAAGGGCGGTAAGATTTCCGAACATGGCAAGGGCCGCGCGATCGACATTTCCGGGTTTGAACTGGCGGACGGCAGCACGATCAGCCTGCTGAAGGGCTGGCGCGCGCGGCGCAGCAGCGCGGCTTTGCGCCGGATGCATCGGGGTGCCTGCGGGCCGTTTGGCACGGTGCTGGGGCCAGAGGCGGACCGCTTTCACCAAGACCACTTTCACTTCGACACGGCGCGCTATCGCAGTGGTAGCTACTGCCGCTAAGCGGCCGTTAGGGCTGGATCAACCGCGGCGCGGGGCCAAGCGGGATCCCCGCCAGCATCATCTGACCATCCGTAAAGATCAGGTCGAGGTCCAATCCGCCCGGCGTGCCGCCCCGCGCTTCCAACAGCCGCAGCATGGTGTCGACCTGCCCGCGCATCGACGGTGGCAGAAAGCCCGCACGTTCGCCCGCGTCCAGCAGTTTGGTCCAATTGGTGACCCGCAGGCTCAGCACCCCATCGGGAATGCCCGCGGGGTCAAAGGTGAGCGCCCCCTCGGCGCCCAAAGCCACCTCGCCCCAAGCGGCATCCACATTCTCAACCGTCAGCGCGTCGATCTGCGGCAGGGTGCCTGCCATCGCGCTGTGCCGGTCCAGCGGGCGGGCAAAGGTTACGGCCATCCGCGCCGAGAGGATCGGCTGCCCACCGGGCTGGCCCGCGCCATCGCCCAAAACCTTGCGTAGCAAGGGGCCGGGGGTGATGCCGCCGGGCAGCAGCGCGATGGCATAATCCCGCGCCGCACTGCCCGATTGCGCGATCCGCATCCGCGGCTCTTCGGCCTCCAGCAGCAGCCCGTCGGGGCCGTCGACCTCAAGATGCGTGCTGCGAAGCGCCATCGCCTCCAGCTGAAGCGAGGTGCCGGGATGCAGTTCCAGATCGGCGCGCAGGTCGCGCATCTTTAGCGTTAGGGGTAGGGCGCCTGCGGGCAGGTCTGCAACTGCAACGGGCGCGCGGGCGGAGAGATCTCCGGGCCACCAGACCGGGGCGGAGAGATCAAGCTGCGGGGCTTCGAATGCCAGACCGCGGGCCGGGTCTGCCACGGCAAACCCGCTCAGCCGGTTTTGCAAGGACAGGGGAAAGCCCGCTTTGTCGATCTCTTTGAGCGTCACCTCCCAACCCGCCGCGCGGCGGGTGTCGAGCAGGCGGGTCAGGGTGCTTTGCATCTGCGTCGTGGCGGCAGCCCACCACGCACCCCAAAGTGCGGCGAGCACAATCAGCAGCCAAACCAATTTCCGCATTTCGATAGCCCTTCAAATCGTGCTTCAGATGCGGTTTACCGAAGGCCAGCAGAAAGGACCAGCAGGATGACAATGTGGGTATTTGGCTATGGCAGCCTCTTGTGGAACCCCGGTTTTGAGGTAGCGGAAAGCGTGATCGCGACGCTGCCGGGCTATGCCCGATCGTTCTGCATGCGCTCGATCCATCACCGGGGCACGGTCGAACAGCCGGGGCTGGTGCTGGCGCTTGACGAATCCGTCCGCTCGGCCTGCGAAGGGATGGCGATGCGGGTCGCCGCGGGGCAGGAGGCGCAGACGCTGGAGTACCTGCGCGAGCGTGAGCTGATCTCTTCGGCCTATGTCGAGAAAAACCTCACCGTGCATCTGACCGATGGCCGCGACGTGGAGGCGGTGACCTATGTGATCGACGCGGCGCATGAGCAATATTGCGGCGGGCTGCCCTTGGAAGAACAGGCGCAGATCATTGCCCGCGCCGTAGGCGGACGCGGACCAAATACCGAGTATTTGATCAACACCGCCGTGCATCTGTCCGAAGTGGGCTTGCATGACCCCGCGTTGGAGTGGTTGCATGATCGGGTGAAGGCGTTGACCTCATAAAAACTTGGCAACTCTTTGCCGTTTCAGTGTAAGCTGCGGCAAGAGCAGAACAAAGGGTCAGGAAAGGCCGCATGGCACAGCCAGACCGCAAAGCAAAACCGCAGTTTTCACAACCGGTGCGTCAGATTTCTCTGATGCTGATCGCGCTCGGCCTCACAGGGGCCGGGGTCTTTCTGGCGCTGCCACGGGTGCTGCCGATCTTTGCCGCGAACCCATGGCTGAATGGGGTCATCATCTTTGTCTTCATCGTCGGTGTGCTCGCCTGTTTCTATCAAGTGATGCAGCTTATCGGCTCGGTCCGCTGGATCGAGGATTTCGCCGCTGGCAATGCCGAACCCGACGCCAAGCCGCCGCAATTGCTTGCACCTTTGGCGTCGCTTTTGCGCCAACGCGGCGCGCGGATGCAGGTCAGCACGACCTCCACCCGGTCGATCCTCGATTCCGTCGCCTCGCGCATTGACGAAGTGCGCGAGATCACGCGCTATATTGTCAACATGTTGATTTTCCTCGGCCTTCTGGGGACGTTCTACGGGCTGGCCACGACCGTTCCGGCGGTGGTCGACACGATCCGCTCCCTCGCCCCCGGTGAGGGGGAGGCGGGCGTCGATGTCTTTGGCCGCTTGATGACCGGTCTTGAGGCGCAGTTGGGCGGCATGGGCGTGGCCTTCGGCTCCTCGCTTCTAGGGCTTGCGGGCTCTCTCGTCGTGGGGCTGTTGGAGCTTTTCGCGGGCCACGGGCAGAACCGTTTCTATCAAGAGCTGGAAGATTGGCTGAGTTCCATCACGCGGGTCGGGCTGACCTCGGGCGACGATGTGAGCGACCAGAACATCATGGCCAGCGTGATGGACCAGATGGTCGAACAGATGGCCGAGATGCAGCAGATGTTCACCCAATCCGACGTCAGCCGCGCCATGGTCGACGACAAGCTGGGCAAGCTGGCCGATGCCGTGGACCGGATGACCACGCGGATGGAACATGACACCACCACCACCAGCGCGCTGGAGCGGGTGGCCGATGGGCAAGACCGGTTGATCGCCACGCTCGAAGGTCAGGTCGCGGGCGAAGGGATCGACGCGGAAAGCCGGATGCGCCTACGCTCCATCGACGTGCAGATGCTGCGTATTTTGGAAGAGATTTCTGCCGGGCGGCAGGAAACCATGGCCGAATTGCGCAAGGATATCTCCTTGCTGGCCAAGGCGCTCTCCGGGCAACGCGCCCCTGAGGCCCGCCGCATGCGGGCCAGCGATATCCCCGGTGGCGGGGACCAGTAATGGCACTTTCCCGGCGGACAGGCGCACGGTTTCAGGGCTCCATCTGGCCGGGGTTCGTCGATGCGATGACCGGGCTCTTGCTAGTTTTGATGTTCGTGCTGACCATCTTCATGGTGGTGCAATTCGTCCTGACAGAGCGGATCAGCGGGCAGGAAAGCGAGCTTAACGAACTGGCCGGAGAGGTTGCGGCCCTTGCCCAAGCGCTTGGCGTCGAAGAGCGCACCACCGCGCGGCTGGAGGCGCGGCTTGGCGCGCTGAATGCCTCACTGAACGACGCGCGTGATGAGGTGTCGCGGCAAGAGGCGGTGATCGCCGGGCTGACCTCCGAACGCGACGCGCAAGCGGCTGCCTTGCAAGCGGCGGAGGCTGAGATCACCGGGTTTGAGGCGCGGGTGGCCGCGCTTTTGGCCTCGCAGGCGGAAGATCAGGCGCGGATCGGTGACTTGGAAGACCGCGAAGCCGCGCTGTTGGATGAGCAAGAGGCGCTGAACCTCGCGCTCAGCGCCGCGCGGGAGGAGATCGACGCGCAGGCGGAAACCGCCCGGCTCGCCGCCGCGAAACGCGAGGCGTTGGATGCGCTGGTGGCCGATCTGCGGGCGCAGAACGCCGAAGCCGAGGCCGAAGTCGCCGCCCTCAATGCCGAGGTGGCGGAGGCCGAAGAGGCGCTCAGCGCCGAGGAAGCCGCCCGTCTGGCCGAAGCCGCAGCGGCGCAGGCCCTGCGCGACCGGCTGGAGGATGCGGATGCGGAATTGACGGCCATGACCCTCTCGCTTGAGGCGCAGCGCAAGAAGGCCGAAGAGACGCTGACCCTTTTGGCCGCTGCCCGCGCGGCGCGCAGCGATCTCGACAGTGAGCTTGCCGCAGTACTGCTGCGGATGGAACGACTGGAGGAGAGCGGCGCGGGTCTGGAGGCCGAACGCGCCGCGCTGGCCGAAGAGTTGGAAGCCGCGGAAGGCACCGAAGAGGACCTGCGTGCGCGGCTGGCGCAGGCCGAGGCGACTGAGCAGGCCCTGAACGCCCGTCTGGCCGAGGCGCTGGCCCGTGTGCAGAGCCTTGAGGAAGAGGGCGAAGCGCTGAGCGGCACGCAGTCGGATCTGCGCGAACGTTTGGCGCAGGCGCTGGCGGCAAAACTCGCGGCGGAGACTTTGGCCGAGGATAAGACCACCGCCGCCGAACGCCGCGCCGCCCTTTTGGCCCAGGCCGAAGAAACGCTGGCCGAGGAGAAAGCCGTGAGCGCGGCGGCGCAGCGGCAGACCGAATTGCTGAACCAGCAAGTCGCGGAACTGCGCGCGCAATTGGGGAACCTACAGGCGCTGCTCGATGACGCGGTGGCGCGGGATGCGGCGAAATCGGTGGAATTGCAATCGCTTGGCTCCGAGTTGAACACCGCGCTGGCGCGGGTCGCGGCGGAGGAACGCCGCCGCGCCGAGTTGGAGGCGGCAGAGCGCAAGCGGCTTGAGGAAGAGAGCAAGAACCTCGCCCAGTACCGCTCGGAATTCTTTGGGCGGTTGCGTGATCTGCTGGGCAATCAGGAGGGAGTGCGGATCGAAGGCGACCGTTTCGTCTTCTCCTCCGAGGTGCTTTTCGCGCCGGGCAGCGCGGTGCTGAGCCAAGACGGGGAGGGTGAGATTGCCAAGGTGGCGGGCATCCTGCGCAGCGTGGTAGACGACATCCCGCCCGAGATCGATTGGGTGATCCGCGTCGATGGTCATACCGACAATGTGCCGCTTTCCGGCTTTGGAGAGTTTGCGGACAACTGGGAACTCAGCCAAGCGCGGGCGCTGTCGGTGGTCAAATATATGGTCAATTTCCTCGGCATCGCGCCGGATCGTTTGGCTGCCAATGGCTTTGGCCAGTATCAGCCCGTGGCCGAGGGCAATACCGAAGCCGCGCGGGCGCAGAACAGGCGGATCGAGTTGAAGTTTACTGAGAAGTAGGCAGGCAGCCCCGGCCTATCGCAGGGTCAGAACGCCAGTCTTTTCGTCAATCACACGGCCCTCGCGCAGCAGGGTGACTCTGCCCGTATAGCGCCCGGCTGGCCATGGCGCAGAAGCCGCGCGTTTGCCAATGGCGCGAAAGGCTTGTGCCTGCGGCTTCTCCATCAGCACATCCCTTTCGATGACCGTGCCTTTTGGCCCCGCGAGGCTGAGGCGCAGCACGTCATCCTTTCGCGTGCCATAGCTGTAGCCGTAGATGACCAAGGCAGACGCATCCTTTGGCAGGCTGTCGCGATTGGCTTCGCCCGCCTTGATCTCATCATAGCTGGGCACGCGGTCGGCAAAACCAAGGGCGATCAGCCCGCCGGGGCGGTAGGGCGGGGTGTCTTGCCAAAGGGTTTTGCGCGGTTCGATGTCACAACTATGGCCTTCGGGGGCAAATGGATCGACGGGCTTGCCGTGATGGCGCAGCGACAGGTGCAGATGCGGAAAGGCAGCTTTGCCGGACTGGCCAACGAGGCCGAGAGGCTCGCCAACCGCCACCTCCTGCCCTTCCTGCACGCGGAGCGAGCCGCGGCGGAGGTGGCAGTATTGCGTCTCCCAGCCGTCGCCGAGATCAATCACCACGCCGTTGCCGCATTCGCGCCCTTGGACCTCCGAAAGCGGCGCGCCATCTGGCATCCCGTCCCGCAGCCCTTTGACCACCCCCGCCGCTGCGGCGCGCACGGTCACGCCCGCGGCCATCGCCGCGCGGTCGGGCAGGGCGAAATCCGTGCCCTTGTGGCCGTCATAGGTCAGGCCGGAACAGCGGTAGTCCTCTGCGCCGCCGCTCGGGTCTCGGTCCATATATTGTTGGATGTGGCAGTCCTGCCCAAGGGTGCAATCCAGCGGGAAGGCCAATTGCAAATCCTCCGCCAGCGCAGGGCTGGCGGAGGAGAGGATCAGGGCCAGTACGGCCCGATAGATCATTCCGCGGTGAGCAGCGGGGGGCGGTCACCGGAAAGACGCTTGCTTTCGCTGCCCAAGACCTTGAGCGTCAACTCATCATCCTTGACGCCGACCTTGACGACACCGCCCTTGGCCAGCTTCCCAAAGAGCAGCTCCTCGGCCAGCGGCTTCTTGATGTGCTCTTGGATCACGCGGCCCAAGGGACGCGCGCCCATCTTGTCGTCGTAGCCCTTGTCGGCGAGCCATTCGGCGGCCTTCTTCGACAGTTCGATGGTCACGTTGCGGTCCATCAGCTGCGCTTCGAGTTGCAGCACGAACTTCTCGACCACCCGCAGGATCACCGATTTCGGCAGCGGTGCGAAGGAGATCACGGCGTCCAGACGGTTGCGGAACTCCGGCGTGAAGGTCCGCTCGATGGCGGCGGTATCCTCGCCCTCGCGGCGGTCGCGGCCAAAGCCCACTGCCGCTTTGGCCTGTTCGGAGGCACCCGCATTGGAGGTCATGATCAGCACCACATTGCGGAAATCCACCGTGCGGCCATTGTGGTCGGTCAGCTTGCCGTGGTCCATCACCTGCAACAGGATGTTGTAGACGTCCGGGTGCGCCTTTTCCATCTCGTCGAGCAGCAGCACGCAATGCGGATGCTGGTCCACGCCATCGGTGAGCATGCCGCCTTGGTCAAAACCGACATAGCCCGGAGGCGCGCCGATCAGACGGCTGACCGCGTGTTTCTCCATATATTCCGACATGTCGAAACGCAGCAGTTCCACGCCAAGGGTGTCGGCCAATTGCTTGGCGACCTCGGTTTTACCCACGCCAGTGGGGCCAGCGAAGAGGTAGTTGCCGATGGGCTTGTCCGGCTCACGCAGACCTGCGCGGGACAGTTTGATCGCCGAAGACAGCGCCACGATGGCGTCGTCCTGACCAAACACCACCCGCTTGAGAGAGCTTTCCAGATCTTTCAGCACCACCACATCGTCTTTGGAGACATTCTTCGGCGGGATGCGGGCGATCTTGGCCACCACGGCCTCGACCTCCTTGGTGCCGATGGTCTTGCGGCGCTTGGAGGCGGCGACGAGGTGCTGGGCGGCACCGGCTTCGTCGATCACGTCGATCGCGCTATCGGGCAGCTTGCGGTCGTTAATGTAGCGATGCGCCAGTTCGACGGAAGTCTTGATCGCGTCGGAGGTGTATTTGACGCTGTGATGCTCCTCGAAATAGGGCTTGAGCCCCTTGAGGATTTTGGTGGCGTCTTCGACCGAAGGCTCGCTCACGTCGATCTTTTGGAACCGGCGGCTCAGCGCGCGGTCCTTCTCGAAGTGCTGGCGGAACTCCTTATAGGTGGTGGAGCCCATGGTGCGCAACTTGCCGCCCTGAAGCGCGGGCTTCAGCAGGTTGGAGGCATCCATCGCGCCGCCCGAAGTAGCACCGGCACCAATTACGGTGTGAATTTCGTCGATGAACAACACGGCGTCCTTGTGATCCTCAAGCTCGGTCACCACGGCCTTGAGCCGCTCTTCGAAGTCACCGCGGTAGCGGGTGCCCGCCAAGAGCGCGCCCATGTCGAGCGAGTAGATCGTGGTATTGGCCAGCACCTCAGGCGTTTCACCGGCGACGATCTTGCGCGCCAGCCCTTCGGCAATGGCGGTCTTGCCGACACCCGGATCACCCACCAGAAGCGGGTTGTTCTTGCGACGGCGGCAAAGCACTTGAATGCAGCGCTCAACCTCGCCCTCCCGGCCGATCAGCGGGTCTATGTCGCCCTCGCGGGATTTGGCGTTGAGGTCCACGCAGTATTTCGCCAGCGCGGATTCCTTCTTGTCGCCGTCGGTGACGCCTTGGGCCTCTTCCTCGGTCTCGGGCGCGCCTGTGACGGGGCGGGATTCCCCATATGCCGGGTCTTTGGCGACACCATGGGCGATGAAGTTCACCGCGTCATAGCGGGTCATGTCCTGCTCTTGCAGGAAATAGGCGGCGTTGCTCTCACGCTCGGCAAAGATGGCGACCAGCACGTTGGCGCCCGTCACCTCGGTTCGGCCCGAGGATTGCACATGGATTGCGGCGCGCTGGATCACGCGCTGGAAAGCCGCCGTTGGCACCGCTTCGGAACCGTCGATGTCGGTGATCAGATTGCTGAGATCATCGTCGACGAATTCCACCAGCGTATCGCGCAGGTCAGAGACATCGACGGAACAGGCTTTCATGACCTGCACGGCATCGGGTTCATCGAGCAAGGCCAGCAACAGATGTTCAAGCGTTGCGAATTCGTGGCGGCGGGCATTGGCCAGCGCGAGGGCCGCGTGGATTGCCTGCTCAAGTGTAGTCGAGAATGAAGGCACGGGCGTGCTCCTTTTCGATCGGGGTCGGTGAGGTGCTGAGATGTCTCAGGCCCCGGTCCGACCATGGCCTCATAGTATTAGAGTTTGGTTGATCATCGCCCATCTTCAAGAAGATTCTGGTCCGAATCGGTCACATTTGCCGTGAGCGAGGACTTTGAGCCATGATTGCAGGCGCTCAGAACTGGTCTTTTCGCCTGCGGATTTCGGTGAACACTTCCGTGTCGGTGGCGTCTGGCATCCCCAAGGTCGCGCGGATGGCCGGGTCGGCGGGGCGCAGGAAGGGATTGGTTTCTAGTTCCAGTGAAAGCGACGAGGGGACGGTCGGCTGCCCCTTGGCGCGGGCGCTGTCGATGTCCTTGGCCCTTGATATAAGGGCGGGATTGTCCGGATCAACGGTCAGGGCGAATTTTGCGTTGGCGGCGGTATATTCGTGGCCCGAGCAGATCGTCGTGTCACGGGGCAGGGCGGCCAGCTTTTGCAGGCTTTCCCACATCTGCGCGGGCGTGCCTTCAAAGAGGCGGCCGCAGCCGAGCGCCATGAGGCTGTCTGCGGTAAAGGCCGCCTTGGCTTGGGGCACGTGAAAGGCGATATGGCCCACGGTGTGGCCCGACACATCGAGCACTTGGGCCGCAAGCGCGCCCAGCTCAACGCTGTCACCCTCGGCCACCGCGCGGTCGAGCGGGGGCAGGCGGTGGGCATCATCCTTGGCGCCGATCACCTCGGCGGGGAAGCGGGTGAGCAGTTCGGCCAGACCTTGAACGTGGTCGGGGTGGTGGTGGGTCAACCAGACTTGGCTCAGCGTCCAGCCGCGGCGGTCAAGCTCTGCCATGATCGGCGCGGCCTCGGGCACGTCGATCAGCGCCACCGCGCCGCTGTCATGGTCCCGCAGCAGAAAGGCGTAGTTGTCCGACAGACAGGGAATCGTGACCAGATCAAAGGCCATGGCGTCTTACCTCGCTGTGTTGTTATGGTCCGTTAAGAGTGACACTCACCAAGGCGGGCTGCAATGCATCTTGATGTACAGGATCTGCGCAATTTCTATTATCGCAGCGCGTTGGGACGTGCGGCGCAGAAATCCCTGCGCGGGCGGTTGTTGGAGCTTTGGCCCGAAGCGAAGGGCCAGACCGTTGTCGGCTTTGGCTTTGCCGCGCCCCTGCTGCGCCCCTATCTGGCGGATGCGCGGCGGGTGATGGTCCTGATGCCCGGCCCGCAGGGGTGATGCCTTGGCCGGCGGGGATGCCCAACACCTCGGTCCTGACGGAAGAGACGCTTTGGCCGGTCGAGACGGGGGCGGTGGATAAGCTGGTGCTGATGCACGGGCTCGAAACCTCTGAGCGGCCCAGTGAACTGCTGGACGAATGCTGGCGCGTGCTGGGGCCGGGGGGCAAGGCACTGTTCATCGTGCCAAGCCGCGCGGGCATGTGGGCACGGCGGGACCGCACGCCTTTCGGCTATGGGCGGCCCTATTCGCCGGGGCAGTTAGAGACGCAGTTGCGCAAGCATCAGTTCCTGCCGGAACGGCACCTCGGCGCGCTTTACCAGTTCCCGTCGCAGCAGCGAATCTGGATGAAGTCGGCGCCTTTGTTCGAGAAAATCGGACGTCAGATGCCGACGATGATGGGCGGCGGCGCGATCTTGGTGGAGGCCACGAAACTGGTTTACCCGCCGCGAGGTCGTCCGCAACGCAGCACCGCAAGGCGCGCCATCGGGGTGTTGGAGGGGATGGCAGAGCCGCAGGCCAAACCCGTCTAAACGCCTCAGCGCCTTGTAGACTTAGCGCATGCAGCGAGCGAGGGGGCTGGATTCGTGGGCCTGCTCCAGCGGTGGTCGGGGTGGCATTTTTCTGCGGCAAAGAGCCGCGATAGGCCGCAGCCCTTGCAATATTGCAGCACGCCGCGACATTACCTGCCTATACTGTGTTGCCGGGCGTGAACCTGTCTGCTACATCGCCCCTGATTTAGACGTCTTGGGTAACTTCAAGCCGCGCCAACTGCTGGTGACGCGACATCTTCGCATATCCGGCGCTTATTGAACGAGAGGATGGACGTGTCCGAACCTGCTTCCATTTCCACCGGTATCGCGGAACGTTATGCGACAGCCGTGTACGATCTGGCCCGCGAGGCCAATCAGGTCGATGCCATCGAGGGCGATCTTACCGCGCTTGAAGCGGCATTGAACGACAGCGACGATTTTCGCCGCCTGACCACTTCGCCGCTCTATACCCGCGAGGAGCAGGAACAGGCGATCAAGGTGCTGGCCGAAAAGATGGGCCTGACCAAGACCATGGCGAACACGCTGCAACTGATGGCGCAAAAGCGCCGCCTGTTCGCGCTGCCCGCGCTGGTCAAAGCGCTGCGCGAGACCATTGCCGAAGCCAAAGGCGAAATCACTGCCGAGGTCACAACGGCCAAGGCACTGACGAAGACACAGTCGGACAAGCTGGCGAAATCGCTGACCGCTTCCACCGGCAAAAAAGTATCACTTCATGCGACCGTTGATGAAAGCCTCATCGGCGGTCTTGTCGTCAAAGTGGGCTCGAAGATGATCGACACCTCGATCCGCTCCAAGCTCAATTCCCTCCAGAATGTAATGAAAGAGGTCGGATAAATGGGTATCCAAGCAGCAGAGATTTCTGCGATCCTGAAGGACCAGATCAAGGATTTCGGTCAGGAAACCGAAGTGGCCGAAGTGGGTCGCGTTCTCTCCGTCGGTGACGGTATCGCCCGCGTCTATGGTCTGGACAACGTTCAGGCCGGTGAAATGGTCGAATTCCCCGGCGGCATTCAGGGCATGGCCCTGAACCTCGAAGCCGACAACGTGGGTGTCGTTATCTTCGGCTCCGACCGCGACATTACCGAAGGCGACACCGTCAAGCGCACCAACTCCATCGTGGACGTGCCAATCGGTGACGAACTGCTGGGCCGCGTTGTTGACGGTCTGGGCAACCCCATCGACGGCAAAGGCCCCATCGGCGCCACCAAGCGCGGCATCGCCGACGTGAAGGCACCGGGCATCATCCCGCGTAAATCCGTGCACGAGCCGATGGCCACTGGCCTCAAGTCCGTTGACGCCATGATCCCGATCGGCCGTGGCCAGCGTGAGCTGATCATTGGCGACCGTCAGACCGGCAAGACCGCCGTCGCGCTCGACGCGATGCTGAACCAGCAGCAGGTCAACGAAGCCGCTGGCGACGACGAGAGCAAGAAGATGTACTGCGTCTACGTCGCGATCGGTCAGAAACGCTCGACCGTGGCGCAGCTGGTGAAAAAGCTCGAAGAGACGGGCGCGATCGACTACTCCATCGTCGTGGCCGCCACCGCTTCCGAGCCCGCGCCGATGCAGTTCCTCGCGCCCTATGCCGCCACCGCGATGGCCGAGCATTTCCGCGACAACGGCCGCCACGCGCTGATCATCTACGATGACCTCTCCAAGCAGGCCGTGTCCTACCGTCAGATGTCCCTGCTGCTGCGCCGCCCGCCGGGCCGCGAAGCTTACCCGGGCGACGTTTTCTACCTCCACTCCCGCCTGCTTGAGCGTTCCGCGAAGCTGGGTGACGAAGCTGGCAACGGCTCTCTGACCGCGCTGCCGATCATTGAGACCCAGGGTGGCGACGTGTCCGCCTTTATTCCGACCAACGTGATCTCGATCACCGACGGTCAGATCTTCCTTGAGACCGAACTGTTCTACCAAGGCATCCGTCCCGCCGTGAACACCGGTCTGTCGGTTTCGCGTGTTGGCTCCTCGGCCCAGACCAAGGCGATGTCCTCGGTCGCCGGTCCGGTGAAGCTGTCGCTGGCCCAGTACCGCGAAATGGCGGCCTTCGCGCAGTTCGGCTCCGACCTCGACGCCGCGACCCAGCAGCTGCTGAACCGTGGTGCGCGTCTGACCGAACTGATGAAGCAGCCGCAGTACGCGCCGCTGACCAACTCGGAAATCGTCTGCGTGATCTACGCCGGTACCCACGGCTATCTCGACAAGGTGGACATCTCGGACGTTGGCCGCTTCGAAGCGGGTCTGCTGGCGCATCTGCGCAGCAAGCATGACGACCTTCTCAAGGACATCACCAACAACGACCGCAAGGTCAAAGGCGAGTTGGAAGAGAAGATCAAAGCCGCCATCGACGGTTTCGCCGCCGACTTCGCTTAAACGGGAGATAAGGCAATGCCAAATCTCAAGGACCTGAAGAACAGGATCTCGTCGGTCAAATCGACCCGCAAGATCACCAAGGCCATGCAAATGGTTGCCGCGGCGAAACTTCGCCGCGCGCAGGAGGCTGCCGAGGCTTCGCGTCCCTATTCTGAGCGGTTCAATGCCGTGATGGCAGGGCTCGCGGCCAGCGTCGGCGGTTCCGACAGCGCGCCCAAGCTGCTCAGCGGCACGGGTGAAGACAAGGTGCATCTGCTGGTGGTCATGACCGCCGAACGCGGGCTGTGCGGCGGCTTCAACAGCAACATCGCGAAGAAGGCCAAGGCCCATGCGCGCGATCTGCTGGCCCAGGGCAAAGAGGTGAAAATCCTCACCGTTGGTAAGAAGGGCCGCGACGCGCTGCGCCGCGATCTGGGCGATCATCTGGTGGGCCATGTTGACCTCAGCGAAGTCAAAAAGATCGGCTACGGCGACGCGCAGAACATCGCGCAGGACGTGCTGAACCGCTTTGACGCGGGCGAATTTGACGTGGCGACGATCTTCTACGCGAAGTTCGTCAACGTGGTCATGCAGACGCCGACGGCGCAGCAGATCATCCCCGCCAAATTCGACGGCGAAGAAGGCGACGACAGCGCAGCGTCCACATTGTTCGACTATGAACCCAGCGAAGAGGCGGTCTTGGCCGACCTTCTGCCGCGCGGGGTCGCCACGGCGATCTTCTCGGCTCTGCTGGAGAACGGTGCATCCGAACAGGGTGCCCGGATGTCGGCGATGGACAACGCCACACGCAACGCGGGCGAGATGATCGACAAGCTGACCATTGAGTACAACCGCTCGCGTCAGGCTGTCATCACCAACGAGCTGATCGAAATCATTTCCGGCGCGGAAGCGCTGTAAGCAAATCGGAGACACGACATGGCAAAAGCTGTCGGTAAAATTACACAGGTCATCGGCGCTGTCGTTGACGTTCAATTCGAGGGTGAACTGCCCGAGATTCTCAACGCGCTCCACACCGAGAACCAAGGCAAGACGCTGGTTCTCGAAGTGGCGCAGCACCTTGGCGAAAACACCGTGCGTGCCATTGCGATGGACGCCACCGAGGGTTTGGTCCGCGGTCAGGACGTGACCGACACCGGCGACCAGATCCGCGTGCCTGTCGGCAACGCGACCCTGGGCCGCATCATGAACGTCACCGGCGAAGCCGTGGACGAGCAGGGCCCGGTCAACGCGGACAACTCCCGCGCCATTCACGGCGAAGCGCCCGAGTTCGCGGCCCAGTCGACCGAGACCGAGATCCTCGTCACCGGCATCAAGGTTATCGACCTGCTGGCCCCCTACACCAAGGGTGGTAAGATTGGCCTCTTCGGCGGTGCCGGCGTGGGCAAGACTGTTCTCATCATGGAACTGATCAACAACATCGCCAAAGTGCACTCGGGTCTCTCCGTGTTCGCGGGCGTGGGTGAGCGGACCCGTGAGGGCAACGACCTCTACCACGAGATGATCGAATCCGGCGTTATCGTTCCCGACAACCTTGTGGATTCGAAAATTGCGCTGGTCTACGGCCAGATGAACGAGCCTCCGGGCGCGCGTATGCGGATCGCCCTGACCGGCCTGACACTGGCCGAGCAGTTCCGCGACGAATCCGGTTCCGACGTTCTGTTCTTCGTCGACAACATCTTCCGCTTCACGCAGGCCGGTTCCGAAGTGTCCGCCCTTCTGGGCCGCATTCCTTCTGCTGTGGGCTACCAGCCGACACTGGCGACCGACATGGGCGTCATGCAGGAGCGTATTGCGTCGACCAAGAATGGCTCGATCACCTCGGTTCAGGCCGTCTACGTTCCCGCGGACGACCTTACCGACCCCGCGCCGGCGACCTCCTTTGCCCACCTCGACGCGACAACGGTTCTTGACCGTTCGATCTCGGAAAAGGGCATCTACCCGGCGGTTGACCCGCTCGGCTCCACCTCGCGTCTGCTTGACCCGCTGATCATCGGCGACGAGCACTACAAAGTGGCGACAGACGTGCAGCAGGTGCTTCAGCGCTACAAATCGCTTCAGGACATCATCGCCATTCTCGGCATGGACGAGTTGAGCGAAGAGGACAAGCTGACCGTGGCCCGCGCCCGTAAGATCGAGCGTTTCCTCAGCCAGCCCTTCGACGTGGCGAAAGTCTTCACCGGTTCCGACGGCGTTCAGGTGCCGCTGGAAGAAACCATCGCGTCCTTCAAGGCCGTGGTTGCCGGTGAGTATGACCACCTGCCCGAAGGTGCCTTCTACATGGTTGGCGGCATCGACGAAGTGAAGGCGAAAGCCGAGAAAATGGCGGCAGACGCCGCTTAAGGAGCGCTGACAATGGCAGACACAATGCAATTCGACCTCGTTTCGCCGGAACGGCGGCTGGCATCGATGCAGGTGACGGCCGTGCAGATTCCGGGCACCGAGGGCGACATGACGGCCATGGCCGATCATGCGCCCACCATCACCACCCTGCGTCCGGGCCTTCTGCGCGTGGAAGGGCCGGAGGGCACGACCGAATATGTCGTGACCGGCGGCTTCGCCGAAATCGGCGGGCAGGGCGGCGTGTCTGTGCTGGCGGAACGTGCCGTGGCGCGTGCCGACATGACGCAGGAGCAGATGGACAGCATGGTGGCAGAGGCGCATGCCGTCTACACCCGCGCCAAGGACAACTGGGAGAATGAGCCCGGCCCCGTGGATGACGCCGCCAAGCTGCTCTCCGATATGGTTGCCGTGGGTGATCACATCGGGTTGTCGAGCAAGCAGCCCAACCTGTAATGCGTTGAAAATTCGTGAAAAGCCCCGCTTCGGCGGGGCTTTTTGCTTTTCTGCCTCTCGCTGCTGCGGCATCATTGTGCAGTGATCGAAAAAGCGGGTAGGCTAGGGATATGAAACGACTGCGCAGCCATACCATCGGCGTGGACAATGGCGATGTCATGCTGTTTTCCGAGTTCGAAGACGGCGGTTCGATGTGGACGGGTCATGGCCAGCGTGAGCGCCGCCGCCGGATCAATTTTTCCGAACCCTTCCGAGAGCCGCCGCATGTTCAGGTCACGATGTCGCTTTGGGACATCGACGCCAGCACCGTCACCCGCGCCGACATCTGCGCCGAGGCGGTGACCGAGGCGGGCTTTGACATGGTGTTCCGCACATGGGGCGACACCCGCGTCGCACGGGCGCGGCTGGCTTGGACGGCGATTGGATCACTGGGGGAGGAGGATGACTGGGTCATCGGCTAGGCCCGTCGCTTCGGCGGGAGGGGCCCAAAAGGCGCGGGCGGCCCGTTTGGGCCAACCCTAGATCACAGCACGCGGCTTAGCTCGCGGCATACATCCCGTCATAGATCGGGCCCAGCGTTTCCGCCTCGAACAGCGAGGAGACGGAGGTGCCGTTCCAGATGTTCAGGATCGCTTGGGCGAACATCGGCGCGGTGGGCACGATGCGGATGTTCGGCGCTTTCTTAACCGCGGGGGTCGGCGCGATGCTGTCGGTGATGACCAGCGATTTCATGACCGAATTGGCCACACGTTCGACCGCCGGGCCGGACATGACGCCGTGGGTGATGTAGGAGTGCACCTCCTTGGCGCCGTTCTCCAACAGCACTTCGGCGGCTTTGCAGAGCGTGCCCGCGGTGTCGCAGATGTCGTCCACGATCAGGCAGGTCTTGCCCTTCACATCGCCGATCACGGTCATCTCGGCCACTTCGCCCGCTTTCTCGCGGCGTTTGTCGACGATCGACAGGGGGGAGTTGATCCGCTTGGCCAGTTCACGCGCGCGGGCCACACCGCCGACGTCGGGGCTGACGACCATCAGCTCATCCATACGGTCTTTGAAAGCGTCCTTGATATCCAGCGCAAAGATCGGGGAGGCGTAGAGGTTGTCGACCGGAATGTCGAAGAAGCCTTGGATCTGCGCGGCGTGCAGGTCCATGGTCAGGATCCGCTCGATCCCGCTGCCGGTCAGCATGTTGGCGACCATTTTGGCGGTGATCGGCGTGCGCGCCTTGGTGCGGCGGTCCTGACGGGCGTAGCCGAAATAGGGCAGCACCGCAGTGACCCGCGCGGCAGAGGATCGGCGCAGCGCATCGGCCATGATCATCAGTTCCATCAGGTTGTCGTTCGCGGGGTTCGACGTGGGCTGGATAATGAACATATCCTCGCCGCGCACGTTCTCATAAACCTCGACGAAAATCTCGCCGTCGTTGAACCGCTCGACCCGTGCATCGACAAGGCCGACATTGACGCCGCGGTGCAGCGACATGCGCCGCGCGATGGCCTTGGCAAGCGGCATATTGGCATTGCCTGAGATCAGTTTAGGTTCTGAAGTGCGTGGCATAGGGGCTCCGGGGCAGCGGTAGGTTGCAGATTCGTGACGTTGACACCGCTTAGCATGCGCTTACGGTCGGGCAAAGCTGCACCGCCCCCGAAGGAGAGCCAAATGGCCCGGATCGACTATTTTTTCGCAACGCTGTCACCCTATTGCTACCTCGCCGGGAATCGGCTTGAGGCGATTGCCGAAAAGCACGGGGCCGAAATCGTTTACAAACCTTTCGACATCGTGGCCGCTTTCCCGCGCACTGGCGGACTGCCCCCGGCAGAGCGTCACCCCAGCCGGAATGAATACCGCGCCCAAGACCTGCCGCGGCAGGCACGCAAGCTGGGCCTGCCCTTCAACCTCAAGCCCGCGCATTGGCCGACGAATGGCGCGCCCGCGGCCTATGCGGTGATCGCGGCGCAGAACGCGGGCGGGGGCGATTTGGGCAAGCTGACCCATGCCATCACCCGCGCCGTCTGGGCCGAGGAAAAGGACATCGGCCATGACGATGTGGTCCGCGCCTGTCTGAGTGAGGCGGGGTTCGATCCCGCGCTGGCCGACAGCGGGCTGTTGCAGGGGCAGAAACCTATGCCGCGAACCTTGAAGAGGCCGTCGCGCAGGGTGTCTTTGGCGCGCCGTTCTATATCGTCGGAGATCAGAAGTTCTGGGGCAGGACCGTTTGGAAGACCTCGACCTGCACCTCGGGGGCAAGCTGTGACCCCAGAGATTAACGCGCGCCGTTTTGGTCACGGCCCGCGCCCGGCCTTGGCGATCCATTGCTCGCTGGCGCATTCCGGCGCGTGGCGGGGCATCGGGGCGGCGCTGTCGGATGAGATGACCCTGCGCGCCTTCGACCTGCCGATGCACGGGCGGTCGGGCGATTGGGACGGGCAGGGCAATATCCACGACGTGGCGACCGAGATGGCGCTGAGCCTGCTCGAAGCGCCGATGGACCTGATCGGCCATTCCTTTGGCGCGACGGTGGCGATGCGGTTGGCGATCGAGCATCCCGAACTGGTGCGCAGCATCACACTGATCGAGCCGGTCTATTTCGCCGCCGCCAAACAGGATGATCCCGAGGCGATGGCCGAATACAACGAACAGAACGCGGCCTTTGAGGCGGCTTTAGCCGGCGGCGACGCGGAAACCGCCGCGCGGCTGTTCAACCGCGTTTGGGGCGATGGCACGAAATGGGATCAAATCCCTGAGCCGACCCGCGCCTATATGGTCGACCGCATCGGCTTCATCCCCGCCTCTTCGCCCTTTTTGGGCGAGGATAGCGCGGGGTTGCTGGCGCCGGGTATGTTCGACCGTGCGTCGATGCCCGCGCTTTTGGTCGAAGGCAGCGCCTCTCCCAAGGCGGCCCATGCGATCAACGCGTCGCTGATGCGCCGCTTGCCGGACGTGCGGCGTGTTTCGGTCGAGGGGGCAGGGCATATGGTGCCCATCACCCATGCTGCCGAGGTCGCCGAGGCGATCCGTGATTTCCTGAAGGACGTGCCGCTGGCGTGAACGTTTAGAAGTGGCTCAGGAACTGGTCGATCTGCTCACGGCTGATCGACCAGTCGCAGACCATGCGCGCCGCGACCATCTCCTCTTCGTCGCCGTCGAGCGTGCCGTCCCACAGATAATAGCGCGCGCCCGTTTCATGCAGCTTGCGGTGGATGGCGCGGGGGAAACGGGCGAAGATCATGTTCGCCGCAGGCTCATGCAGGAATTCCGCTCCCGCCGCGCGCAGCCCTTGGGCAAGATGGGCCGCATTGGCATTGGCCGCTTTGGCTGTTTCCAACCATGTGCCATCTGCAAGGTAGCCCGCCATCTGGGCCGAGAGATACCGATGTTTGGAGAAGAGATGCGCCCCGCGTTTGCGGCGCAATTCGAACTCCCACGCCTTTTTTGGGTCGAAGAAGACCACGGCTTCGACACCCATGCAGCCGTTCTTGGTGCCGCCAAAGCTCACCACATCGACGCCCGATTTCCACGTCATCTCAGCCGGGGTGCAGCCCAAGGCCACCAGCGCATTGGCAAAACGCGCGCCGTCCATATGGACGGGCAGGTCGTACTCCTTGGCCACCGCGGTCAGCGCGCGCAGCTCTTCAAGGCTGTGCACCCCGCCGCGTTCCGTGACTTGCGTGATCGACACCGGACCGCGTTGCGGCGTGTGCACGTCGCCCGCCACCCGCGCGACGATGGCGCGGCGCAGGGCCTCGGGGGTCATCTTGTCCTCGGTCTCCACCAGCGTCAGCTTGGCTGCACCTGCGTAGAACTCGGGCGCGTTGCACTCATCCTCTTCGATATGCGCGACCTTGGAACAGAAGATCGTCTGCCACGGCTGGGTGTAGCAGGCCAGCGCCAGCGCATTGGCCGCGGTGCCGGTGGCAACGAGGTAGACCTCCGCCTCTGGCGCCTCGAACTGCTGCCTGATTTGGTCGCGAACCTCATCCATGATCGGGTCTTTGCCGTAGGGCATCGCGAAATCGGTATTGGCGGCAATCACGCGCTCCATCACCTTGGGGTGGACGGGACCGGCGTTGTCAGAGGCGAAAAACATCAGGTGGGCTCCTCGATAATATGGTCTTCCCATTCTTCGAACGGGGTATCAAATTCGGACACGGTATCAAATTGCACGCTGACCCCGGCGTCATGCACGCTGTCCGGCGTGCCGGTCTTGAGTGGGTGCCACTCGGGCAGGGGCTTGCCCTCCCAGAGCAGGCGGTAAGCGCAGGTCTGGGGCATCCAATAGGCGTGGGTATCAAGGTTGTCGGGGCGCAGCACGATGCAGTCGGGCACGAATTCATGCCGGTTCTCGTAATGGACGCAGCGGCAGCTGCTGTCGTCAAGCAGGCGGCAGGCGACGCGGGTCAGGGCCACTTCGCCGCTGTCTTCGTCTTCGAGCTTGTTGAGGCAGCATTTGCCGCAACCGTCGCAGAGCGCTTCCCATTCGGTCTGGGACATCTCCGTCAGGGGTTTCTTCTCCCAGAACTTCGGGGTCAGGCCCTTGCGGGGGATCGGATCGCTCATAACGCCGCCAGAATGGTCCGGGCGCGGTTGCAGTCCTGCCCCATCTGGGCGATCAGCGCATCGAGGCTGTCAAACTTCTCTTCGCCCCGCAGATGTTCGACCAGCCCGACCGAAAGTGGCGCGCCATAAAGGTCGCCTTTGAAGTCAAAGACATAGGTCTCGATATTGGCTTTGTTCTCACCGAACATCGGGCGGGTGCCGATGCTGGCCGCCCCGTGATAGCTGCCCTTATGCGGCCCCTCCAGCACGTCAGCCAGCACGGCATAGACGCCGAAGGCGGGCGGGTGCAGACCGTCGATGGACATATTCGCGGTGGGAAAGCCCAACTCGCGGCCACGCTGCTCACCCGAGATCACCGGCCCGTCGATGCGGTGCCAATGGCCCAGCATGGCGGCGGCCTCACGCGGCGCGCCGCGGGTCAGTGCTTCGCGGATGGCGGTCGACGACACGGTCAGCTCATCGCGGGCCATCAGCGGGGCGATGGTGACGCCAAAGCCATATTGCACGCCGAAGCGAACCAGATCCTCAGCGGTACCTTCGCGGCCCTTGCCAAAGCAGAAGTCAGCGCCGACGACCACATGGGCCAGCCCCAGCCCTTCGTGCAGCACGTCGCGGGCAAAGGCCTCGGGCGAGAGGCCCGCCAGCGTGCTGTTGAAGGCCAGTTCATAGAGCCGTTTGACGCCGATCTTTTCCAGCCGATGCGCGCGGGCCTCGCGGCCCATCAGGCGAAAGGGCGGGGCGTCGGGGGCGAAATATTCGCGGGGATGCGGCTCAAAGGTGACGACGCCGAGCGGCGCGTCGGGGGCCGCCTGCTGCGCCAGTTCGATCACCGACCGGTGGCCAAGGTGCACGCCATCGAAATTGCCGATCGCGGCGGTGGCACCGCGATCTGGCAGGTCGACGAATTGATAATCTCGGATGATCCGCATGCGCCTTGCCTAGCCGTGCTGCGGGGCAAGAGCAAGATGCACGGGCGGCGAAAACCGCCCGCTCAGTCGAGCTTGGCCGAGGGCGCGAGCACCGTGGCCTCTCCGGCCAGCACGGGTTTGCCGTCGACCGTACAGCGGCAGTCCATTTTCACGCGGCGTTTGGCGATGTCCATGTCGGTCACGGTGACTTCGGCCAGCACCATATCGCCGGGGCGCACGGGGCCGAGGAATTTGAGCGATTGCCCAAGGTAGATCGTGCCATGACCGGGCAGCTGTTCCCCGATCACCGCCGAGATCAGCCCGGCAGTCAGCATCCCATGTGCGATGCGCCCCTCGAATATCGTCTCGCGGGCATAGTCGTCATCCAGATGCACCGGGTTGCGGTCGGTCGAGACCTGCGCGAAAAGTTCGATATCCATATCGGTCACGACTTTGCGCAGATGGCGCGACATGCCGATTTCGATATCTTCGATGCAGATCGTCCCGCGTGGCATATTGTCCAACATGACGGCTCCTTGGTAACAAAGTGACGCTATGCTGCGCCGAGTTGCAACTTTATTACTTCGCAGTTGCAGAAAATCAAGCTCTTTCTGGGTTAGCGCAGGAAGCCGATGGCATAGGTCGGGGCCGATGCCTCGCGGTCGAGATAGGCGCGGAGTTTGGCTTCGTCGGGCTGCTCGGTCGTGGCGGTTTCCGCGGCGGCCAGCCCCCGGTGATGAAGAGCGAATCGATGCCTTCGTCCATCGCGCCTTTGACATCCGTCAGGATGCCGTCGCCGATGGCGAGGATGCGGTTGTCGGGGATGTCGACCTCAAGCGCGGCAAGACGGCGGCGGGCGAGGTCGTAGATCGGGGCGTGGGGCTTGCCGAAATAGAGGCTTTCGCCCCCATTTCCGTATAGAGCGCAGCCAGCGCCCCGGCGCACCATTCGCGTACCTCGCCCCGGTCGACCACGATATCGGGGTTGGCGCAGAGCAGCTTCAGCCCGCGGGCGATGGCCTGCTCAAACTCGGGGCGCATGACTTCCGGGTCGGCCATGGCATCGACGGGGCCGGTGCAGACGATGCCCTCGGCCTGCGCCAGCGGGACGGTCTCGATCTCAACCGGGGCTTTCAGGATGGTCAGCGGCTCGAAAAACTTGCGCTCTCCGGGATGGCCGATGAACCAGACCTTTTCGCCCACGGCCCCCCGGAACATCGCTGACCGCGCGGAATCGCCGGAGGTGGCGATGCTGTCCCATGCGTCTTGCGGCACGCCGAATTGCTGCAACTGTTTCTCCACGCCTCCGCGGGGCGGGGGGAGTTGGTGACCAAGACGACCTTGCCGCCGGTCTTGCGATAGGCCTGCAAGGCCGCCACCGCCGCGGGCAGCGCTTTGCGCCCGTCATGCACGCAGCCCCAAAGATCGACGAAAAGCGCGTCATATTGATCGGATACGTCGGGCAGAGCAGAGATAATGCGGGTCATGGGGCGGCCTTTCAAAAAGTGAGGGCGGGCACTTGGCCCGCCCGATTGGCTTACATCTTGAGGTTCGGGATGATCTGCTTTTTACGGCTCATCACACCGGGCAGCACGACCGTGTCGCCGGAGACCTCAGCGCCAAAGCTCTGCTCGGCGATGTGTTTGACCATGTCGTTGGGCACCAAGAGCGTCGCCTCTTCTTTCAGAATGTCGACAATGAACAAAAGCACCTGCGCGGCACCGTCGGCTTCGGCCACCTTGGGCATCTCGGCCATCAGCGCGTCCTTACGCTCGAGCAGCGGCGCGGGGGAGGTGGTTTCCAACACGCTCACGCGCAGGTTGGTGCCATCAAGGTCGAAGCCCTTGCTGTCCATGCGGAGCAGTTCCGCTTCGCTGAAGGAGGACACATCGGATTTCGCGGCGAACATTTCGGCCGCGTAGTCCGTGATATCGACGCCGAGATCCTGCGCGATGTCATGGGCGATGGCGCGGTCTTCTTGGGTGGTGGTGGGGCTGCGGAACTCAAGCGTGTCCGACAGGATGCAGGACAGGGCCGCGGCCTTCACACCGCGGGGGGCCTGCGCCCAGTCCTTGCCGATCATCTTGTACATGATCGTCGCGGTGCAGGCGAGGGGCTGGATGTTGATCTCGATCGGGCCGCGCGTCTCAAGCCCCGCCACCAGACGGTGGTGGTCGATGATGCCGGTGATATCGGCGTCATTGATGTTGTCGGGCAGTTCGGCGGGGTTGTTGGTGTCGACGATGACAACCTTGGTGTCGGCCTCAAGCTCGGTCAGGATCTCGGGCTTTTCGAGGTCCCATTTGTCGAGCATGAACAGCGCTTCGGTATTCGGCTCGCCCAGCAGGACGGGTTTGGCGGGGATGCCTTTGATCTCATTGAGATACCACGCCCAAACGATCGGGCTGCCGGTGCTGTCGGTGTCGGGGGATTTATGGCCAAAAACAAGCGTTGTCATGGGGCGGTCCTGTCTGTTCGGGTGGATTTGCGCGCCTTATAGCAGGTTGAATAGGCTTGTCACCTGCGCGCGCTGCAATGCGGCATTGCGCGGCACCTTCAGGCGCCGCCGCCCTTTGCATAGCGCCGCGCGATGGGGCAAGTTGCGCGCCATGAACAATCCGCGCGAAACTGATCTTTACCCGCCGATCAAAGCCTTCCTTGAGGATCAGGGCTATGTGGTGAAGGCCGAGGTCGGCGCGGCGGATGTGGTGGCCGTGCGCGGGGCAGAGCCGCCGGTGGTGGTCGAGTTGAAGCTCGGCTTTTCGCTGACGCTGTTCCACCAATGTCTGGCGCGGCTGAAAGTGGCGGATGATGTTTACCTTGCTGTGGCGCGCCAACCGGGCAAGCGCTTTGCCAAGGCGGTGAAGGACAACGTCACGCTGGCCCGGCGGCTGGGGCTGGGGCTGATCACCGTGCGGCTGTCGGATGGGCTGGTCGAGGTGCATTGCGATCCCGGCCCCTATGCGCCGCGCAAGAATGCCAAACGGGCAGCGCTGCTCTTGCGCGAGTTTGCCCGGCGACAGGGCGATCCGAACGACGGTGGCCAGACCCGCGCGGGGCTGGTGACGGCCTACCGTCAGGATGCGCTGAAGCTCGCGGTCTACCTGTTCGAAGCGGGCGCAAGAAAAGGCGCGGATGTGGCCCGCGCGACCGGCGTCTCGGCGGCGACCCGCATGATGCGGGACGATCACTATGGTTGGTTTGAAAAGGTCGACAAAGGCATATACGGGCTGACCCCAAAGGGGGCCGAGGCTGTCGCGACTGCGGGGCGTATTTTAGGGGCCGAATAATGGTTCCAATGCGCTCAAAATTTTTCAACGCCGTTGTTGACAGGCCGCGGGCCGCTCCTTAGCTATGCATCGTTATCACTCACATGGGTCGAGTGCTAACGGCTGCACCCCTCGCCCGGAGGGGGTGGCTTGGAAGAGTAACTTTGAGCCTTAAGGAGCTGCAAAGATGGCATTGAAACCGCTTCATGACCGTGTGCTGGTCAAGCGCACAGAAAGCGAAGAGAAAACCGCCGGCGGGCTGATCATCCCCGATTCCGCCAAGGAAAAGCCTTCCGAAGGTGAAGTCGTGGCTGTCGGCACCGGCGCCCGCAAAGACAACGGCGAGCTGATCGAAATGGCCGTCGCACCCGGCGACAAAATCCTGTTCGGCAAGTGGTCCGGCACAGAGGTCACCGTCGACGGCGAAGAAATGCTGATGATGAAAGAAAGCGACATCATGGGGATCATCGCGTAAGCCACCCGGCTTGCCGACCCTTTGAAGACGCTCACATCAATCCAAGATTTTAGGAGAAGACAACATGGCTGCTAAGGACGTCAAATTTGACACCGATGCCCGCAACCGGATGCTCAAGGGTGTGAACATCCTTGCCGATGCGGTGAAAGTCACACTCGGCCCCAAAGGCCGGAACGTGGTTCTGGACAAATCCTTCGGCGCGCCGCGCATCACCAAAGACGGTGTATCCGTGGCGAAGGAAATCGAACTGGAAGACAAGTTCGAGAACATGGGCGCGCAGATGGTCAAGGAAGTCGCTTCCCGGACCAACGACGAAGCCGGTGACGGCACCACCACCGCGACCGTTCTGGCCCAAGCCATCGTGCGCGAAGGCATGAAATCGGTTGCCGCTGGCATGAACCCGATGGACCTCAAGCGCGGCATCGATCTGGCGACTGCCAAGGTCGTCGACGCGATCAAAGCCGCCGCACGCGACGTGTCCGACAGCGACGAAGTCGCGCAGGTTGGCACCATCTCCGCCAACGGTGAGCGTGAAATCGGCCGCCAGATCGCGGACGCGATGCAGAAAGTCGGCAACGAAGGCGTGATCACCGTCGAAGAGAACAAAGGTCTGGAAACCGAGACCGATGTCGTCGAAGGCATGCAGTTCGACCGTGGCTACCTGAGCCCCTATTTCGTCACCAACTCCGACAAGATGACTGTCGAACTGGAAGACGCGATCATCCTGCTGCACGAGAAGAAACTGTCGAGCCTTCAGCCGATGGTGCCGCTACTCGAGCAGGTCATCCAGTCCCAGAAGCCGCTGCTGATCATCGCCGAAGACGTCGAGGGCGAAGCCCTGGCGACCCTCGTCGTGAACAAGCTGCGTGGTGGTCTGAAAATTGCTGCTGTGAAGGCACCGGGCTTCGGTGACCGTCGCAAAGCGATGCTGCAAGACCTCGCGATCCTGACCGGTGGTCAAGTGATCTCCGAAGACCTCGGCATGAAGCTCGAGTCCGTGACCATGGACATGCTGGGTTCGGCCAAGAAAGTGTCGATCACCAAAGACGAGACCACCGTCGTTGACGGCGCTGGCGAGAAGGCCGAGATCGAAGCCCGCGTGGCTCAGATCCGTAACCAGATCGAAGAGACCACCTCCGACTACGACCGTGAGAAGCTGCAAGAACGCGTTGCCAAACTGGCAGGCGGTGTTGCCGTGATCCGCGTTGGCGGCATGACCGAAGTCGAAGTGAAAGAGCGCAAGGACCGCGTCGATGACGCCCTGAACGCGACACGTGCCGCTGTTCAAGAAGGCATCGTCGTTGGCGGTGGTGTGGCTCTGGTTCAAGGCGCCAAGAAGCTGGAAGGCCTCACTGGCGACAACAACGACCAGAACGTCGGTATCTCCATCGTCCGCAAGGCGCTGGAAGCACCGCTGCGTCAGATCGCTGAGAACGCTGGTGTGGACGGTTCGGTTGTGGCCGGCAAAATCCGCGAAAGCGACGACCTGAAGTTCGGCTTCAACGCACAGACCGAAGAATATGGCGACATGTTCTCCTTCGGCGTCATCGACCCGGCGAAAGTGGTGCGCACCGCACTGCAAGATGCAGCTTCGATCGCAGGTCTGCTGATCACCACCGAAGCGATGGTTGCCGACAAGCCCGCCAAAGAGGGCGCAGCCCCCGCAGGCGGCATGCCCGACATGGGCGGCATGGGCGGCATGATGTAAGCCAGCCCTTTCGGCTAAGGTTCCGGAGGCGCGCCAGCAATGGGGCGCCTCTTTTCGTTTCGGGGGAGGCTTTCACTGGCGTTTATCCGGTTCTCATCGGCCTAACTGGGCAGCTCCACAATCCGCGCATAGGTGTTCAGCATGTCGAGTGCATTGGCAAAGGTCTCTGACGGGTTCTCCTTCACGATATAGCCCGCGACATTCTTGCTATAGGCCGATTGCACATCCGTGGGCATGTCGGAGGTCGTGAAGACGAAAACCACCATACGCTCCAAGGCGGGATCGGCCCGGACGACCTCCAAGAACTCAAGCCCGCCCATGCGCGGCATATTGAGGTCGAGCGTGATGATATAGGGCGGCAATCGCCCGTGCCGCTTCACCTCCTCCGCCAGAAACTCAAGCGCCTGCTGGCCGTCATGGCAAACCGCCGTCTCATTGACGATTTTCAATTTGCGCATCGCCCGTTGCATGGCCATCACGCTGACTTTGTCGTCATCGACGATAAGAAATTTCGCGGGCGTCGTTTTCATCCGATATTCCTTTCCGACTGCTGTCACGCTGCGGCCGCCACGGGCAGGGATTGATGCGCTTGTGGTGCCAGCGGAAGCTCAACCACAAAGGTCGCGCCGCGCCCTTTGTCAGGGTCGGAAAATAGCGTGACCTTGCCTTTTTGGTGGGCCGCAAGCTTGCTTACGATGGCGAGGCCCAAGCCGCTCCCCTCAACCTCATCGCGTGGTTTAAGGGTTTGAAAGAGTTCAAATATCTTTTGCTGATGCCGAAGCTCTATACCCGGCCCATCATCGCGGACGGTCAAGACAAGGTGGTCCTGTCGCCGTTGTGCACTGATATGGATCGTCCCATGATCCCGGTCATGGTGTTTGATCGCATTCGAGATGAGATTGCTCAAAATCTGCTGCAAGGGTGTCAGCTGCGCGTCGACGACCTGCTCCGCCCCGGTAAAGGTGATTTTGAAACGGCCTTCGGTATCGATGTAGCGAGCGAACTCCGTCACCAAGCGACCAAGATGGACAGGCTCCGGCGCAGGCTGGTCCTGCCCTGCGCGAGCGTAGTCCAAAAGATCGGACAAAAGACGGTTTAGCCGGTCGATCCGTTGTTGAGACATCAGCAAATAGCTTCGGCTTTCGGCGCTCAGCGCGTTGTCTTCATCCTCCAGCACCCAAAGGCTCAATTCATGCACCGCCCGGAGGGGCGACCGCAGGTCGTGCGCAGCGATATAGGCGAATTTCTCCAGTTCAATATTCGAGCGCCGCAGCTCCTCCGCCGTGGTGCGGAAGACGGTCAATGCGCGCGCCATCTCTCCAAGCTCGTCCCGCCCTCTCACGGTAATCGGATGGTTGAGGTTCCCCGAGCGATCGCGGTCACTGCCTGGGTCAAGCGTCTGATGCGCCGGTTAAACTGCCGTTCGATAACCAAGCCGTTGGTCAGGGCAATCACGAGGAAAGCAGCGGCGATGGTGAGGCCCACCGTCCAAATGACCCGGTTGATGGTATCCCGTAAAGCCGCCGTCGCAGCATCCACTCGCTCTAGGGTATTCTGGGTCAGATCGGAGGAAATATCGGAGATCTCCACGATCATGGGCAAGTGTTCCGCGCGCAGCGTCTCAAAGTTGTTGTGAAACTGCAGGCGGGCCGTTGTATGGGCGAAAAAACCGGTTTCGGGGCCAAGCAGTTCGTCACGCAGGGCATCAATTTGGCGGGCTAGTGACTGCCTGCTGGCCGTATCGTGGATGCGTGGTAATCGAGTGATGGCATCCTGAAGATGTTCTTCGACAAGCAGTTTCGCACGCTCGAATTGAAAGGGCTGGTTCTCTAACCCCTGCGACACGACGACGTTGATGAGCGTATCGAGACTGAGCCGAATGTCATTCAGATTGACCGCACTTAACAGCAGGTCTGGAAAGCGGGACGTAGGATTTTGGATCTGGCCGGAACTCGGAGGCCTAAGGGCTTCGGTCTGCCTTGAAAGCCGATAGGCCAGGTCATCAATGATGATGTGACTTTGCTCTTGAATTTGCTCGACAAAATCGAGAGTCGAGGCGATCTTCGCCTCCGCATGCCGCATCTCCTGAAGGCTGACAACCGTCGCATTCGTCGCGCGCCGCGCCATCTCCAGACGCTGTTCCAACCGGGCTGCCAAGGGGGCGCGATCTCCGACCTCGACACGTCATCTAAGAGCTTGGAAATCTTGCTTATCTTTGTCCCGATTTCCCGGCTGAGAGCGGAGGATGAGGCAGCGTTACCTTGCTGATTTAACTGTTCAATTAAAAGAAATACGCCATTCAATGACCGCTCGATCTGTTGGGACACGGCCAACATCGGCAGCGCTGCTTGGCTTAGGTGAGCATGGCTGGCCAAGACAGCGCGCATTTGCCCCGTAGCAATCCAACCCGCGAGACCGATGATAGCGGCAACGAGAAGAAATGCCCCCCGGAGTCGGGTGCTGATGCGGCTGCCGAAAAGTTGCAGCAGTCGCCAAGGGAGATGCATCGTTTTCATGTCATCTGAATAGCGGGGACCGATTAACGCAATGTTAATCGCCTTGCCCTTAAACCAGCAGCTAGAGGGGACGATGTCCCGGCAGCGGATCGGAGGATTGAACCGTGTCATGCGGGCGCAGGTTAACAAGGCGAAAGTTTTCTATCGGTTTGGGAGCCGGAGTCAGCATGCTGATCGCCGCACCGGCATTTGGGGAGGCAATCGATATAAAGGTGGCCGCGCAGGTCCGCGATTTGGGAGGTAGCGCCAAGACGCTTTCGGTTCTGTTGCCAGAAGGGTCGCGGGCCAATCTGGAGCCGGTCACAAAGGTCTTTACAGAACGGACCGGGGTCGAGGTCGACTTGCAAGAAGTACATGTCGATCAGATCAACGCGGAACTGATGCTCAATAGTGTGCTCGGGGAGGCGCGATATGACGTGGCTTTGCCCGCGACTTTTGGTGTTGCAGACCTCGTGGCCGCGGGTGCGGTCCATGCCTTGGATGGCTTCGCCGCACGCTATGAACCGCCGGGGTTTCGCGATCCTATGCTGTACCAAGAAGGAGATAGGTTCGACGGTAAAACCTATGGTTTTCAAACAGATGGCGACGCCTATTTGATGTTCTACCATCGCGATATGCTTCGCGATCCAGAGGAACAAGCGCGTTACGCCGATCGTTTCGGCTATCCACTTGTTCAGCCAGAAACTTGGGAGGAATTGGACCGGCAAATCCGGTTTTTTCATGCACCAGAGGCCGGTCGATATGGTGGGCTGTTGTTCCGCACGCCGGGGTACCTCGCATGGGAATGGTGGGTGCGGTTTCACGCCAAGGGCTATTGGCCTCTGTCCCCCGATATGACGCCGCAAATTGCAGATGACCCGGGTGTCGCGGCGCTAGAAGAGTTGATTGCGATCACGGACTGCCTTGCCCCGAAACTTCGAGCCTGGGGCTGTTTGGAAATTGGGCGCGATACGCGAAGGGCGATGTCTATTGTAACATCGGCTGGGGCGGAACGCAGAAATACCTTAACTCTCGTCGATCATCGATGCGCGGACGGATGGTTTATGGGCCAACCCCCGGAGGGCAGGTGGGGGAGGAACTGCTCGAAATCCCCTATTTCAATTGGGGATGGAGCTTTGTCATCAGCGCGGCATCGACCCGGAAAGAACTCGCCTACCTATTCGCCCTCTTCGCGGTCACGCCGGCAATGTCGACACTCGCCGTTCGACAGCCGGATGGGTTTTTCGACCCTTTTCGTCATGAGCACTACAGTGACCCGGGAGTGGAGGCGGCCTATTCAAAATCCTTTCTTGAGGTGCATCGCGCGGCGCTTAAGCGGGCGATTCCGGATTTTTATCTGAAAGGACAGTCTGAGTATTTCCAAACATTGGGGAGGGGATTGGATAAGGCGCTTCAGGGCGAGGTTTCGCCGAAAATGGCTCTGACCCGCGTGGCACAGCAATGGCAGCTGATCACCAGCCGGGTTGGTCGCGAAAGGCAAATACAAAGGTGGGCGCGTCTGCGTGCGAAATATCCGGCCGAGGCGCATCGACTCCTGAGGGAGATCGCTTAATGGAGCCGCTAGTTTTAGTTCGCGCGCCCGGGGTAGTTCGCTCTTACGCTGATCGCTGGGAGGTCGCGATATGACGCAGCGGCTGTTAAAGCTACCTGCAGGCCATGAGCTACCCTCGCGCGAACCGCCGCAGCCTCCCGGGGCGGATGCAGAGGAATTTATCCATTTGGTGAGCCACGATCTGCGCGGCTCCATTCGCGCGTTGTTGGAACTGCCTGAATGGATCGCCGAGGATATTGAGGACGCGGGGCTGGAGGTAAGCCCTGCGGTCCATAGTTCCATCGCCTTGATGAAGCGGCATACGCGGCGGTTGGATCGGATGCTGGTTGACCTGCTTCAATACTCGCGCGCCGGAAGGGGCCGCAATGTGTCTGAGGTTGAGCTTCGGCAGGCCTTTGATGCCGCGGTAGAGGAAGTCGGGCTGCCAAGGGGTTTTGAGATTAACCACTACTTTGGGTGCGATTTTGTCCGCATTGACGAACAGGACTTGCACGGTCTCTTCGCCGCATTGATTGGAAACGCGATCAAGCATCATGATCGGTGTTCCGGGCGGGTCGAGGTGGTTGTAAAAACCGAAGGGGCGGCCATGATAGTTACCGTTTCCGATGATGGGCCGGGAATACCGCCGCGTTATCATGAGCGTGTCTTCCAGCCGATGACAACATTGCGATCGCGCGATGAGGTTGAAGGGTCGGGCTTGGGGCTGGCCTTGGTTCGCAAAATCGCGGCGGCCTATGGGGGCCATGCCTGTTTGGTATCCACCTGTAATGAGCGTGGTACGACTGTATCCGTGCGTTTGGAGGGCGTGGCTATGACATAGCATAGGTAAAACCCCGGGGAGCCATGGAACCCCTCTGCCGCCACTATCGAATTGCAGCGCGCGTACCGCCTTATCTCATCACATCATTCAATATGAAGGAGAAGATCATCACGTCCCAGTTAGAACCTTATGCAAAAGGCATTCCGCGCTTGGCGCGGCTCGAGAGTGAGGCTAAGCGAGAGGTCATGCAGCTTTTCCTTCTTTCCGCCCTCACCATGTGCGCTTTTGCGGCGAACTCAATTTTGACCCGAATGGCGGTGGACGGCGGGCATATCGATCCGGCGGGCTTTGCCCTTGTGCGGGTCGGTGCGGGGGCATTGGTTTTGGGCATCTTGGTTGCGCTGCGGGGTGGACGGCTGCCGCTTTTGCGGCGCAACAGGATCGGCGGGGCCGTGAGTCTCGCTGTCTATATGATCGGGTTCAGTCTGGCGTATCTGACGTTGGACGCGGGGCTCGGGGCGCTCATCCTTTTTGGCGTGGTGCAGATTACCATGTTCACCTACGCCGCTTTGACCGGCGCGGCGCCCACCACGCGGCAGATCACAGGGGCTGGGGCGGCTTTTGCGGGCTTGGTTTTGGTCCTCTGGCCGGATGGGCAGGGTTCCACGGAGCCAATCGGCGCCGGACTGATGGTTCTGGCGGGGATCGGCTGGGCCGCCTATACGATCATCGGTCGCACATCGGGCGATCCGCTGGCGGCGACTTCGGCAAACTTTTTGCTGTGTTTGCCGTTCATGCTCATCCTGCCTGCTTTTATGGGATCGCATTTCAGCCTGGCGGGGCTTTTGTTGGGCGCGCTTTGCGGCGGGGTGACCTCGGGCCTTGGCTATGCCCTGTGGTATGCGGTGCTGACGCGGATCGACGGGGGCACGGCGGCGGTGGCACAGCTGAGCGTGCCGATCATCGCGATCCTCGCCGGGGCGCTGCTCTTGGGTGAGCCGCTCAGCTTGACGCTTATCCTCGCGACGGCCTTGGTGCTGGGCGGGATCGCTTGGGCGCTCAGCGCAAAATCGGCTCCAAAGGATCGTAGGTGATCGCCGCCTCCTCGGGGCCAAAAGCGACTGTGCCGAGGCTATCGGGCTTGTGGGGGACTTGTGCCAGTTCCGCTTGGGTGACCCATCGATGCCGCGTGACGATGGCCTCCCGGTCTTGCCAATCGGGGGCGATTTGGGCGGATCCGAGGATGTGGCATCTGAAATAGATATCCACCTGATGAAAATCGCCGCCGGGGTCGTGGAACTCATTGACCAGACAGGGCGCACCGACCGAGATCGTGAGGCCCGTTTCCTCAAACACCTCGCGGCGCAGGTTGTCGGGGAGGGAGGCGCCGGCCTCCACCCCACCGCCGGGGGCGCACATTAGGCCCAGCCGATCATCGGCATAGGCGTTGACCAGCAGCAGCCGCCCTTCGTGCAGCAGCACGGCGCGGGCGGCCAATCGAGGGCGGGGTCGGGGCATCGGCATACTTTCGTCAGGTAACGCGCCAAGACCATTTCACAGTCGGGGCAATCAGTCTATCTGGAGGGCATGATGAGATTTTTCACCCTGCTGATTGCCGCGATCTGCTTGGCGATCCCCCTGCCTGCCGCGGCCGAAAACGCGGCGGGGCGCTGTGTTGTTTTGCTGCATGGGCTGGCTAGGACCGAAATGTCTTTTGCCGTGATGGAAGCCGCCTTGGCCGCCGAAGGCTACCGCGTGGTGCGCCCGGGCTACCCTTCGACTGAGGCCAATATCGCGGAATTGGCGAAACAGACCCTGCCGCGCGCGATTGAGACCTGCGGCACCGCGCGGATCGATTTCGTGACCCATTCCATGGGCGGTATCTTGGTGCGCAAATGGGTGGCCGAGGCCGGGGCCGACCGGGTCGGGCGCGTGGTGATGTTAGGGCCGCCCAATCACGGCAGCGAAGTGGTGGACGAACTGGTCGAGAACCCTGCGTTCGAATGGTTGAACGGCCCCGCGGGGGCCGAGATCGGCACCGATGATGCGGCCTTGCCGAACCAATTGCCGCCGGTCCCTTTCGAGTTGGGCGTGATTGCCGGCTCACAGTCGCTAAACCCCTATTTTTCGAGCCTTTTGCCGGGGCCGGATGACGGAAAGGTCTCGGTCGCCTCGACCCGTGTGGCGGGGATGAAAGACCATATCGTCCTGCCGGTGACCCATACCTTCATGATGAACAACCCGCGCGTCATCGCCCAGACCATGGCCTTTCTGAAAACCGGCAGTTTTGACCGGTCGATGACCTTTATCGATGGCGTCCTGAATGCGATCGGCTGCCCGGAAGCGGGCTGCCTGCCGGGGGTGGGAGGGGACGATGCCAAACCTTGATCTCGTCAATGCGGATGTGCTTCACCCGAGGGGCTGAGCCGTGCGCCGTTGTCTTTTTCCGATGGGGTGATTGCCGATGCCCCGGCCGGGCGGCCTGTCGATCTGACCGGCTTTCAAGTCTTGCCAGGGATCGTCGATCTGCATGGCGACGCGTTCGAGCGGCATCTGGCACCGCGTCGCGGGGCGATGAAACAATTGTCCGAAGGGCTGGTCGCAGCGGAGGCAGAGCTCGCGGCCAATGGCATGACCACCGCGGTTTTGGCGCAATTCGTCAGCTGGGAAGGCGGTCTGCGGGGGCTGGCGTTCGCAGATCAGGTCTTTAGTGGCATCCGCGACACCGCGCCGGAATTGGTCACCGACATCCGCCCGCAGCTTCGGTTCGAGACTCATATGCTCGACCTCTACGACAGCCTGCCGCAGCGCATGGCGGATTGGGGCGTGGGCTATGTGGTGTTCAACGATCACCTGCCGCATGATCGTTTGGCGGCGGGCAAGACCCCGAAACGGCTGGTCGGGCAGGCGCTGAAGGCCGGGCGCAGCCCGGAGAGCCATTTGGCACAGATGCAGGAGATGCACGCACGGCGCGATGAGGTGCCCGCGGCGCTGGACGGGCTTTGCGCGGAACTGGCGCAGCGTGGCGTTAAGATGGGCAGCCATGATGACCAGACCGCCGAGGGCCGCGCCCTTTGGCGGGCGCGGGGCGTGACGCTGGCGGAATTCCCCGAAACGCAGGAGGCCGCCGAGGCCGCGCATGGAGCGGGGGATGCGGTCATCATGGGCGCGCCCAATGTGGTGCGCGGCGGGTCGCATAACGGCAACCTTTCGGCGCTGGACCTGATCACCATGGGGCTCTGTCACGCGCTGGCGTCGGATTACCATTACCCCTCGCCGCGCCGCGCCGCCTTGATGCTGGCGCAGAGCGGATTGCTGGACCTTGCGGGCGCTTGGGCGCTGGTCTCAGCCGGGCCGGCGCAGGTCTTGGGGCTTTCGGATCGCGGCACGCTGGCGCCGGGCAAACGCGCCGATATCGTCGTCTTGGACAAGGCCACGGGCCGCGTCGCCGCCACTTTCGCGGCGGGGCGGGTGAGCTTTATGTCCGGCGCGGTGGCGGATCGGTTCTTCGGCTGACCTCAGCCGCGGGTGATCTGGTTTACATGACCCATCTTGCGGCCCGGTTTGACCTCGGCCTTGCCGTAAAGATGCAACGCGGTGTCGCGGGCGCGGGCCAGTTCGGGCACGCGGTCCATGTCATCGCCGATGAGGTTGGTCATCACCACATCCGCATAGCGCTGCCCATCGCCCAAGGGCCATCCGGCCACGGCGCGGATATGCTGCTCGAACTGGTCGATGGTGCAGCCGTTCTGGGTCCAATGGCCAGAGTTATGCACCCGCGGGGCGATCTCATTCACGATCAGCCCCTGCGGCGTGACGAAAAGCTCGACCCCCATGACGCCGACGTAATCCAGCGCATTCAGCACGCGACCGGCAAGCAGCACCGCGTCGGTGCGCTGTGCGTTGCTAATCTTGGCGGGCACGGTGGTGGTATGCAGGATGCCGTCACGGTGGACATTCTCACCAGGGTCGAAACAGGCGACCTCTCCCGTGGCGCTGCGCGCGGCGATGACTGAGATCTCGGCGCTGAAGTTCACGAAACCTTCGAGCACGGAAGGCGCGCCGTTCATCTCGGCCCAGGCGGCGTCGAGGTCGGCATCGTCTTTCAGCCGCGCTTGCCCCTTGCCGTCATAGCCGAAACGGCGGGTCTTGAGGATCGCGGGCGTGCCGATTTGGGCCACGGCGGTCTTGAGGCTGGCGGCGTCGGTCACATCGGCGAAAGGGGCCACGCGCAGGCCAAGATCGCCGAGGAAGGTTTTCTCGGTCAGCCGGTCTTGGGAAATGCGCAGCGCCTCGCGGCCCGGGCGCAGCGGGGTGATCGCCTCGACCACGTCGAGCGCTTCGGTGGGGATGTTCTCAAACTCGAAGGTGACGATGTCACAGGCGCGGGCGAAAGCCTCCAGCGCTTTGTGGTCGTCATAGGGGGCGGTGGTCACCGCATGGGCCACATCGGCGGCGGGCGGGTTGGCGCCCGGCTCGAAGATATGGGTGCGAAAGCCAAGCCGTGCAGCGGCGACAGAAAGCATGCGGCCCAATTGGCCGCCGCCCAGAATGCCGATGGTGGCGCCGGTTTGCAGGGGGTCAGTCATGCGGCACCTCGGGGATCGAAGCGCTGAGCGCATCGCGCCAATCGTCCAGCCGCTTGGCCAATTCCGGGTCTTGCAGCGCAAGGATGCCCGCAGCCATCAGGGCGGCATTGGCCGCGCCTGCGGCACCGATGGCCATGGTCGCGACCGGGAAACCGCGCGGCATTTGCAGAATGGAATAGAGCGAATCCACACCCGACAGCGCCTTGGTCTGCACCGGCACGCCGATCACCGGCACCCGGGTTTTGGAGGCCGTCATGCCCGGCAAATGCGCCGCCCCGCCTGCGCCCGCGATGATGACTTGCAAACCTCGGTCCACCGCCGTCTTGCCATAGTCCCAGAGCCGGTCCGGGGTGCGATGGGCCGAAACGATGCGCGCCTCGAAGGGGATGTTAAGCTCGTCCAGCAGGGTTGCTGCTTCGCGCATGGTGGCCCAGTCGGACTGGGACCCCATGATGATGCCAACCGGGGGCGTGGTCATTGCTGCGGGCCTTCTCTTGGTGGATCAGAGCGCGCACTATACCCATCACGGCCCATCTGGCAACGCCGATTGCCGCGGGTCATGGGGATAATGGGTCAGGCGATGATATCGGGCGTCAGCCGGTCTTCGATCTGGGCGATCAAATCCTTGAGGCGCAGTTTGCGTTTCTTGAGCCGTTGCAGGGTCAGTTGATCCCCGGTGCCGCGTTCGACCAGCGCATGGATGGCGTCATCCAAATCGCGATGTTCCCGTCGAAAGACCTCAAGCTCGACACGCAGCACTTCGTCCGTTTTCATCGACAGATCGGTAGGGGCATTCATGGGCAGGTGATTCCGTTGGGCATCTGAACCTTGAATATAAGCGGTTGAGATCATTTGGCATAGCCCTTGCGCCCTTGCCCAAGCCCCCCATATTCAATGCAACGGGCTGCCGGTTGCGGGGCCTGTGAAACACTGTCGCTTGACCTGATAAGGACGTGTCGCATGACGAAATTAACGCTTGCCTCTTACCCGCATATGCTCGGGTTTGAACAATTGGAACGGGTGCTCGAACGCAGCGCCAAGGCCGGAAACGAAGGTTATCCGCCGTTCAACATCGAACAAACCTCGGACTACAGCTATCGCATCACGCTGGCGGTGGCGGGTTTTTCGGAACAGGATCTGTCGATAACCGTTGAGGATAGACAGCTCGTGATCCGTGGGCGTCAGTCCGACGATGGCGAAGACCGGGTGTTTCTGCACCGTGGAATCGCCGCGCGTCAATTCCAACGCTCGTTCGTACTGGCCGATGGGGTCGATGTGGGCGAAGCGGTTATGGAGAATGGTCTGCTGCATGTCGACCTGACCCGCGCCAAGCCTGAAACGGTGGTTCAAACCATCAAGATCAAGAAGGGGTAACATCATGCAAGACGCAATCACCCACGGAAACGACCGTATGGTCTATGTCAAAACAATCGCTGTCGCCGATCTGCCGCGCGAGGTGCGCGATCAAGCCGAGGGGCTTGAGCTTCTCTATGCCGTTCATGATGCCGAAGGGCAGCAGCTGGCGCTGGTCGGCGATCAGAAACTCGCCTTCTCATTGGCGCGAGAGCATGACTACCGGCCAGTGATGGTGCATTGACGCCGCCCGGCACGACGATACGCTAAGCCCGATGCAAGGCCGCAGTCCGCTGCGGCCTTTTTTATTGGGAGCGGTCTTATGGATTTCGATTTCGACTGGGTAGACGCCTTTACCGACCAAGTCTTCGGCGGCAATGGCTGCGCCGTGGTGCATGGCGGGGCAGGGCTGCCGGATGAGCTATGCATGGCCTATGTGCGCGAAACATCCCTCGTGGAATGCACCTTTACCGGCCCGTCGGAGGTCGCGGATTTCAGGGTGAAATACTACCTCGCCAGTCGTGAGATACCCTTCGCGGGCCATCCCACCATCGCCACCGTCGCAGCGCTGCGCCATCGCGGGTTGATCGGCGAAGGGCCGCTGCGGTTGGAGACTGGCGCAGGGATCGTCGAGGTCGAGGTGCGCGGCTCCCAAATCGCCATGACCCAGATCGCGCCGGTCTTCGGGGAAGAAGTGCCTGCCGATCTCGTCGCCAAGGTGGGCGGGGTGGCCCCCGAGGATATCATCGCCCCGCCGCAGGTAGTTTCTACCGGGCTGCCGTTCTGTATCACCGTTTTGCGCAGTCGCGCTGCTTTGGAAAGGCTGAAGCTTAACCCCGAGGCGCTCGCGGCCTATAACGCCCATCTGGGGCAGGGCAGCGATATGATGGAGCCCTTCTGGGTCACCCTCGAAGGCGCGGCCGCTGCGGGCAATACCTATGCGCGGCTGCTGCTGGCCCCGCCCAGCCCCGCCGAAGACCCTTTCACCGGTTCGGCGACGGGTGCCATGGCGGCCTATCTCTGGGCGCGTGGATTGTTCGAGAGCCCGAATTTCGTGGCCGAACAAGGTCACCTCATGGGCCGCCCCGGACGGGCGGAGGTCGAAGTACTCGGCCCGCGCAATGCGATCACCGGTGTCCGCGTGGCGGGGCAGGGGCGTGTGGTGATGTCGGGCCAAGTCTTCATGCCCGAGGTGGCCTGACCCCAAACGCAAAACGCAGCCCCGAGGGGCTGCGTTGTTCTTGGCAGAGACTGATCGGCTTACCCCGCGATCAGCCCCATGTTTTCGAGCTTCAGCAACACCTGATGCGCGCAGTTGTCGACCTCGACATTCTCGGTCTCCAGCACCAGTTCGGCGTTCTGCGGCACATCGTAGGGGTCGGAAATACCGGTGAACTCCTTGATCTTGCCCTCCCGCGCCAGCTTGTAGAGCCCTTTGCGGTCACGGCGTTCGCATTCCTCGATGGAGGTTGCGACATGCACCTCGACGAAGGCACCGAAGTTTTCCACATCCTCGCGCACCGCACGGCGGGTGGCGGCATAGGGCGCAATCGGTGCGCAGATGGCGATGCCGCCGTTCTTGGTGATCTCAGAGGCGACATAGCCGATGCGGCGGATGTTCAGGTCGCGGTGCTCTTTCGAGAAGCCCAACTCAGAACTGAGGTTTTTCCGCACGATGTCACCATCGAGCAGCGTCACCGGGCGGCCGCCCATCTCCATCAGCTTGACCATCAGTGCGTTGGCGATGGTGGATTTGCCCGAACCGGAGAAGCCGGTGAAAAAGACGGTGAACCCCTGCTTCGAGCGCGGCGGGGAGGTGCGGCGCAACTCCTTGACGACCTCGGGGAAGGAGAACCACTCAGGGATCTCCAGCCCTTCGCGCAGGCGGCGGCGCAGCTCGGTGCCCGAGATGTTCAGGATGGTGACGCTGTCTTTGTCCTCGATCTCATCCATGGCCTCATATTGCGCGCGTTCCTGCACCCAGACCATATGTTTGAAATCGACCATCTCGATGCCCATCTCCTCCTGATGCGCGCGGAACAATTCCTGCGCGTCATAGGGGCCATAGAAATCCTCCCCGGCGGAGTTCTTGCCGGGGCCAGCGTGGTCGCGGCCAACGATGAAATGGGTGCAGCCGTGGTTCTTGCGAATGAGCCCGTGCCAGACGGCCTCGCGCGGGCCAGCCATGCGCATGGCGAGGTTCAAGAGCGACATGGAGGTGGTAGCGGCAGGGTACTTGTCGAGCACCGCCTCATAGCAGCGCACGCGGGTGAAGTGATCCACGTCGCCGGGTTTGGTCATGCCGACAACGGGGTGGATCAGCAGGTTGGCCTGCGCCTCGCGGGCGGCGCGGAAGGTCAGCTCCTGATGCGCGCGGTGCAGCGGGTTGCGGGTCTGGAAGGCGACGACACGGCGCCAGCCCAGCTTGCGGAAATAGGCGCGCAGCTCGTTCGGCGTGTCGCGGCGGCCGCGGAAATCGTAGTGCACCGGCTGCTGGATGCCGGTCACCGGCCCGCCAAGGTAGATCTTGCCGGCCTGATTGTGCAGGTAGTTCACCGCCGGATGGGCGTCGTCATCGGCGCCGAAGACCTTCTCGGCTTCGCGTGCCTTGTTCGGGGTCCAGCGGTCGGTCACCGTCATGGTGGCGAGGATCACGCCTTCTTGGTCGCGCAGGGCGATGTCCTGGCCCAGTTCGAGCTTCTCGGCGAATTCCTCGCTTACGTCGAGGTTGATCGGCATCGGCCAAAGCGTGCCATCGGCCAGCCGCATGTTCTCGACCACGCTGTCGTAGTCCTCTTCGCCCAAGAACCCTTTCAGCGGGTTGAAGCCGCCGTTCATCAAGAGTTCCAGATCGCAGATCTGGCGCGGGGTGAGGTCGAGGCTCACCAGATTGCCCGCCTCCACCTTCAGCTTTTGCGACGACTCGTAAGAGACGTAGAGTTCGGGGATCGGCGTGAGGTTGCTGGGCATCATGACTATCACTTTTCTTCAGGGAACAGGCGGCTTCGGTCCCGGCTGCCATAGCTGCAAAAGATGTGAAAAGTCTATAGAACTAAGGGGTGTCACCCCGTTAAAGGCCGAAATCCCATGATCCGAGGGTAGCCTGCAATTCGGGTGCTGAGGGGCGGCGGAAACCAGAATTATCTCCGCCGCGCCTTCGTCTGACTTAAACGTCTTCCTTCACCTCGGCCCCGTAGCCCAGCGGGAGGGAGGTATCTTTGCCCTCGTCATCGCCCACTTCGGCAAGGAAGCGCTCGGCCTCAAGTGCGGCCATGCAACCCATGCCGGCGCTGGTGACCGCTTGGCGGTACTTGTGGTCGGTCAGGTCACCGGCGGCAAAGACACCGGGGATCGAGGTCTCGGTGCTGTCGGGCTTGGTCACGACATAGCCGCCCATGTGGGTTTCCAGCGTATCTTTGACCAACTCGTTGGCAGGCGCATGGCCGATGGCGACAAAGACGCCCTTGGCGGGAATGTCGGTGATCTCGCCGGTTTCGGTGTGTTTGACCTTCACGCCTTCGACGCCGAGCGGGTTGTCGGTGCCGTAGACCTCATGCAACTCATGGAACCACAGCGGCTCGATCTTGGGGTTTTTCATCAGCCGGTCGATCAGGATCTTCTCGGCGCGCAGCTCATCGCGGCGGTGGATCAGCGTGACCTTGGAGGCGAAGTTGGTGAGGAACAGCGCCTCTTCCACGGCGGTGTTGCCGCCGCCAATGACCACGATCTCCTGACCGCGGTAGAAGAACCCATCGCAGGTAGCGCAGGCCGAGACGCCGAAGCCCTTGAACTTCTCTTCGCTCTCCAGCCCCAGCCATTTCGCGCGGGCGCCGGTGGCGAGGATCACGGAATCTGCGACGTAAGTCGTGCCGCTGTCGCCCTTGGCATGGAACGGACGGCTGGACAGATCAAGATCGGTAATGATGTCGCCGATGATTTCAGTCCCCATGGCCTTGGCATGGTCCTGCATACGGATCATCAGGTCGGGGCCCTGAACCTCGCTGTCGCCGGGCCAGTTCTCAACCTCGGTGGTGGTGGTCAGCTGGCCGCCCGGCTCGATCCCCTGCACGAGGATCGGCTCCAGCATGGCGCGGCTTGCGTAGACCCCGGCGGTATAGCCCGCAGGGCCGGAGCCGATGATCAGTACCTTGGTTTTACGTGTCTCGGCCATCTGGCGCCCCCGGGCTGTCATTGATATTGCCCGCCTCATATAGCGATAGCCGCGAAGCCGTTAAACCCCTGCCGTCACCGCCCCGTCATTACGCTTGCGTGAACAGACGGGCGGCTGGCCTCAAGGGCCGTGATAAAGAATATTGCGCTTGTGTGAAACTTTATTGCGCGCACCACGCAGGCTGCTATAAGAATCGAAAATTCACTGAGGATGTTATGGCGGGTACACGACTTGATCCGATAGACCGGATGATCTTGGCCGAGTTGCAATCTGATGGCCGGATGACGAATGTCGAACTGGCCAAACGCGTCGGGATCTCTGCACCGCCCTGTTTGCGCCGCGTGCGCACCTTGGAAGAGCAGGGCTATATCAAAGGCTATCATGCGGATGTCGATGCGCGTGAACTGGGTTTTGAGGTGCAGGTCTTCGCAATGGTCGGGCTGGCCAGTCAGGCCGAGGCTGATCTGAGCGCGTTTGAAGAGAAATGCCGTGGTTGGCCGCTGGTGCGCGAGTGCCATATGCTCAACGGGGAAGTCGATTTCATCCTGAAATGCGTGGCACCGGATTTGTCGAGCTTTCAAAGCTTCCTGACCGGGCAATTGCTGACCACGCCCAATGTGGAAAGCGTGAAGACCAGCCTCGTGATCCGCGGGGCCAAGGATGAGCCCGGCGTGCCCTTCGACGTGTTGGAAGCGCGGCTGTCGACCGCGCCTTGAGTTCAGCTGTCGGCGCGGTCTTCTGCCGCTTCAGGCGCGCGGGGATGGGCGAGGGGGCCGAAATCCCGCCCATGCGCGATCTGCGGAAACATGGATAGAAAGCGATCCCGCAGGTCGGGTGCCACCTCGCGCAGCGCTTGAACGCCGGGATGAAAGGTCTCCATCTCTAGCCCGCCTGCCTTGATCACCGCATGGCGCGACAGGCAGATGTGAAACAGGCGCACCGGGGTTGGCGGGGTGACCTCGATCACATTAACCCCATCCACGAATTCGCGCAGCGGGGTGAGCAGGCGGCTGCCCTCCGCCGCGGCCCGCAGGTGGGGCGGCGTCTGGAGCACCCGCGCGGCGGGGCCGAGAGTGAGGAACGAAATGGGGCGCCCCTCGCCGAAACTGTCGGGCATGATGCGGATGAGGGGCAGCCGCCCACTGTCCGCTGGGATGAAACGGCTCGACCCGATCCAGATCAACTGCGCCGGACCTCCGGCACTCGTGTGGATCATGTCGCCGGGCTGGAGATCTTCGATGGCAATGTCGCCCTGCACCGTTTGGATCGGCGTCCCGTGAGCGAAGGCCGCGAAAGCGGCTTCGAAAAGCGGCGCGGCGGGGGCGGTGTCTTGGCCGATATAGAGCGACCCATCGGCGCGGAGCGCGGCGACTTCATAGCTGCGCATCGGCGCGGGCGGCGGGCCTTCGGCTTTGGTGGCGGTGTCAGTCATGCAAAACCCCTTGTCGGCCCGGCTCAGCGGTGCCGTGGGCGGCATGCACCGGCGCGGGCTGACGGATACTGCGCCATGTTCTGCGGGATTTGTCAAAATATCCGGCCTGAGTGCTGCGCTTTGCGCGCCAATCTAGGCGGAATGCGGGGGCTGTTTCCGGGCCGGGTGCGTGATCGCCATATTCGCATGAAAACGCCCCTCGCAACGAATCAACGTCACGAGGGGCGGTCTGCTATACCGGGCGCGTGGCACCGGTACCGGGGGAAACTTTTCAGGCGGTCTTGCGCACCGGGGCGTTGCCGGAGCGTTTGGCGATGAAAGCGGCGCGGCGCGCACCGCGGGCCCATGGCATGACGGTGTCGGTCTTGGCCGCTGTCTCGACAACGGATTTGATGAAGCGCGGGTTCTTTTTCATGGCTCTGTTCCTCTTCGGGTCACGCGGGCATCGTTGCATCCACTATCGCAGTGCAATCGGGCCGGTTTTTGACCGAGGGCGAGAAACTTGTGGGAATTTGGCGGCTTCAAAGGGCAGTTTTGGGCGCCTTTGCCATACTTCGAAAAGTGTTAAGTTTCGGTGGTTTGCAGGGGGCGCTGGAAACAATGGCGCCGCAAGGGGCTGATTATGCCAAATTTCGCGACAGCAATGCGGCGCGAAACGGGCAGGCCTTGCCGCAATCTCGCCCCGTTCAGAGGGTGATCGCCGAGAGCAAGCGGCCATAGTCCGCTTCCTTGGCGTGGGTCGTGCGCCGGTAGGAATAGAATCGCGAGGCATCGGCGTAGGTGCAATGCCGCGTCCATTCCGCATGGCCCACGCCTGCCGCGCGCAGCCGGTTGAGACCAAAGCCGGGCAGGTCGAAATGCAGGCGGTCGCCTTCGCCTTGGGCAAAGTAGCGGGCAAACTCGGGGTCGGCATTCATGAAGTTGTCCAGAAACTCCGGCCCGACCTCATAGGCGCGCTGGCTGATGGAGGGGCCGATCACCGCGGTGATCTTTTCGCGGGTGGCGCCGAGATCGACCATCGCGTCGACCGTCGCCTCGAGTATCCCGTCAAGCGCGCCGCGCCAGCCTGCATGGGCCGCGCCCACCACACCGGCTTGTGCATCGGCGAAGAGCACAGGCTGACAGTCAGCGGTCAGGATCGACAGGGCGATGCCGGGGGTTTTGGTGACCAAGGCATCGGCGCGGGGCTTGTCGTCCTGCGGCTCCGTCACTGTGACGACAGTGGCGGAATGCACCTGATGTACGCCGACAAGATGGTCGGCAGGCAGGCCCATCGCCTCGGCGGCGCGGGCGCGGTTGATGCGCACGATCTCGGACTGGTCCGAGCTGCCGCTGCCGCAGTTCAGCCCGGAAAACACCCCCGATGACGCGCCGCCACGGCGGGTGAAAAACCCGTGCCGCAAAGGCGCAAGCGCATCGGATGTCAGAATTTCGAGCGTCATACTTCTGTCCCCGGGGGCGGCGTCTGACCTTTTTGGTAGAGCCCCATCACTTTGAACAGGTTTCCCATTTCCGCCGGGTGCGTCAACCGTCGATGTGCGGCAATATGGTTGCTGAGCGCGTCGCCGGTCAGCGCCTCGGCCAGTTTCTGCGCGCGGGGGTGATGCCCAACCGCTCCAGAAAAACGCCTTGGGTGACCACGCGGCTATGGGGCAGGGGCAGGCGCGGGCCAGCGCCTCAAAATCGACATGGGCGGTCAGGTCGGCCTGCCCGGGATTGGCGAGGGGATCGGCGGGGCTGTGGTTCTCCAGCGCTTGCAGCGTGTCGCCCAAGGCGCGCCAATCGCCATAGTCGATAATCAGCCCCGCCCCGCCATGGGCGGCGATGCGTTTGCCGATCTCTTGCATGATCTCCGCCGCCGGGGCGCAAAGCTCAACAAGGTCGCCGTCCTTCGTATCTTCCAGCCGATGGGCAAGGGCGGGCTGTGGGGTCACGGGGCCGAGGCCAAAGGTCAGCGCCCCCTCTGCCGCGCCCACCCGGCGCTCGGCCCAGCCTGCGCCTTGGCGGATGAACTGCCGGATTGGCAGGGCATCGAAAAACTCATTGGCGACGAGGAACAGCGGCGCATCTGGCAGGTCAGCGGCACTTTCGGCCCAAGTGACCTCGGCCCCTCGCAACGTCTCGCGCTGCACCTCGCGTAAAGAAAGAGAGGCTTCGACCAGCGTGACCTGTGCCGCCGCCTGAAACCCCGGCACCCGCGCCGTGGCGCGCAGAATATCGGCCATCAATGTCCCCCGGCCCGGCCCAAGCTCGGCCAGTGTGAAGGGGGAGGGCGCGCCCTGATCCAGCCAGCTTTGCGCCAGCGAGAGGCCGATCAACTCGCCAAACATCTGGCTGATCTCGGGGGCGGTGATGAAATCCCCCTCCGGGCCGAAAGGCGCGCGGGTGGTGTAGTACCCCCAGTCGGGATGCAGCAGGCAGGACTGCATATAAGCGTCCAGCCGCATCGGCCCTTCCAGCGCGATCCGTGTGAGCAGATGGTCCTTCAGGCTCATGCCTGCCGCCGCGCTCGGATGATGAGGAAGACGCCCACGGCAATCATCGGCAGCGATAGGATTTGCCCCATGGTCAGCCCCCAGCCGCCGATATGCCACGCCAGCCCCAGCGGGTTGCCGGGGGTGACGAATTGCGCGTCGGGTTGGCGCAGGAATTCCACCGCGAACCGCGCCGCGCCATAGCCTGCAAGGAAAGTGCCGCCGATCAGCCCCGGCATTTTAAGCGCGCCGCGTTTCCACGCCATCCAGATCAACACGCCGCCCAAGAGCAGCCCCTCCAGCAGCGCCTCATAAAGCTGCGAGGGGTGGCGCGCGCAGATGCCCGCCACATCGGGGCAGAACTGCGCCGCCTCACCGGGGAAGGCCACGCCCCAAGGCAGATCGGTCGGGCGGCCCCAAAGCTCGGCATTGATGAAATTCGCCAGCCGCCCCAGAAACAGCCCCGGCGCCAGCCCCAGACAGACCATATCCCCGGTCGAAATCACCGGGATCCGGTGCCGCCATGTGTAGAAAAGCCCCGCCAGAATGACCCCAAGCGCCCCGCCATGGAAGGACATGCCGCCCTCCCAAAGCTGCAAGATCGCCGCGGGGTTCGACAGGTAATAGGCCGGTTGGTAAAACAGCACATAGCCCATGCGTCCGCCAAGGATCACGCCCAGAATGACCCAAAAGAGCAGGTCCTCGACCTGACCGGGCTTCATGACTGGCGTGTCGTTCTTCCACAGATGGGGGCGTTTGACCGCCGCAGTGGCAATGCGCCAGCCCAGCAGGATGCCCACGATATAGGCCAGCGCATACCAGCGCAGCGCGAAGGTGGAACCAAACAGGGTCACCGAAAAGATTTCCGGCGCGATATCGGGGAAGGGGAGCATGGCTATCATGCTGCTGATTGAGCAAGGCCGCGCGGGAAGTCAACCTTGCGAGCAAGGGCGTCGCGCCCCATATAGAGGCTAACAAACCTCCGGAGGCCAGACATGCAGACCCGCAATAAGTTTTTCGACGATGTTTCACAGATGATGACAAACGCGATGGGCGTCGCCCAAGGCGCCAAGGACGAGGCCGAGACCGCCTTCAAGGGCATGCTCGACCGTTGGCTCGCCGATCGTGATTTCGTCACCCGTGAGGAGTTCGACGCGGTGCGCGCCATGGCGCAGAAGGCCCGCGAAGAGAACGAAGCGCTGAAAGCGCGGCTCGACAAGCTCGAAGCCAAGGACTGAACCCGATAGAATTCGATCAGCCGCCCCGGTCTGGGGTGGCGATCCCCCGCGTGGAAAGGGGCCGCTTGCGGCCCCTCGCGCCCTCTCCCTCCAATTTATAGACGTTTCCCGCGATTTACCCACAAGTTATTGCGGTTATCCCCTATCAATTGTGGTTATCCCCAAGAAAAAACTTGCCAGACTGTTCCGCTGCAAGCACCATATCTTGTATAGGTGATGTGAACCTACACGCCTATTTGTGCAGGCTTCCATGCATGGTGGGCCAAGTCCCGCCCCGTGGAACAGATTGAGAGGTGGCGAAATGGCCCTGTCCGAGCATTACCTTGAAGAAGAAATCCACCCCATTGATATCGTTGAAAATCTCGCGGCCCATCACGATTGGGAATTCGACCGCGTGGCAGATGACCAGATCGCCATGGCGGTCGAGGGGCAGTGGCGGACCTATTCCATCACGCTGGCATGGTCAGCTTATGACGAAACGCTGCGCCTGATCTGCACCTTCGAGATGGAGCCTCCGGCTGAAAAACTGCCGAAGCTTTACGAATTGTTAAACCTCGTCAACGATCAATGCTGGGCGGGGGCCTTCAGCTTCTGGGCCGATCAGCAGTTGATGGTCTACCGCTACGGGCTGGTTTTGGCTGGCGGACAGGTCGCGGGGCCAGAGCAGATCGACACGATGATCGGTGCCGCCGTCATGAGCGCGGAACGCTACTATCCCGCGCTGCAATTGCTCGTCTGGGGCGATCAATCCCCCAAGGCCGCGATGGACGTCGCCATTGCAGAGGCTTACGGCCGGGCGTAACAAAGTCCCCGAACAACTTCGGGGGATAGGATGAAAGACGGGAGAGTGGCACGCGACGGTCTGGTTTTGCTGGGCTGTGGCAAAATGGGATCGGCCATGTTAGAAGGCTGGCTGGCGCAGGGGCTGCCGGCAAGCGCGGTTTGGGTCGTGGACCCGAAACCCTCCGATTGGCTGCAAGGCACCGGCGTAAACCTGAACGCCGACCTGCCTGCCGCGCCAGCGGTGGTGCTGGTGGCGGTCAAACCGCAGATGATGGCGGACGCGCTGCCGACGCTTCAGGCGATGGGCAATGGTGAGACGCTGTTCGTCAGCGTCGCGGCGGGCACGACCATCGGCTATTTCGAAAGCGTCCTCGGCGGCGACACGCCCATTGTGCGGGCCATGCCTAACACGCCTGCTGCCATCTCCAAAGGGATCACCGCCATCGTCGGCAATGCCAAGGCGGGCAGCCGGTCTTTGGATGAAGCCGAAACGCTGCTGAGCGCGGTGGGCGCGGTCGTCCGCCTGACCGAAGAGGCGCAGATCGACGCGGTTACTGGGGTCAGCGGCTCGGGCCCGGCCTATGTCTTTCACATGATCGAATGCATGGCCGCCGCCGGTGTGGCCCAAGGCCTGCCCGAGGAATTGGCGATGCAATTGGCCAAGGCGACGGTCGCCGGGGCAGGGGCGCTGGCGATGCAGGCTGAAGAGGATCCGGCGCAGTTGCGCGTCAACGTCACCAGCCCCAATGGCACGACCCAAGCGGCGCTTGAGGTTTTGATGGACAAGGCCGAAGGCTTCCCGCCCCTTCTCAAGCGCGCGGTCGCCGCCGCGGCGGACAGATCGCGGGAGCTGGCCAATGGCTGAGATCACTTTCGACGATTTCCTCAAGGTCGATATTCGCGTCGGCACCGTGACCCGGGCCGAAGCCTTTCCGGAAGCACGCAAACCGGCGATCAAACTCTGGGTAGATTTTGGCGAGGAGATCGGCGAGCGTAAGACCTCGGCCCAGATCACCGCGCATTATACGCCGGAGACGCTGGTGGGGCGGCAGGTCGTGGCCGTGGTTAATTTCCCCGTCCGTCAGATCGGGCCTTTCATGTCCGAGGTGCTGGTGCTCGGCCTGCCCGACAAGGACGGAGAGATCGTGCTTTTGTCGCCCGATCAAAAAGTGCCCGAAGGAGGGCGGATGCATTGAAAAAGATATTGATTGCCAGACCTTTACCCAAAGATGTCACCGAGGCGTTGAAGGGCTGCGAAGTGACGGTGCGCGAGGAAACCGCGCCGCTTTCGGGCGAAGAAATGCGCGCGGCGCTGCGCGACTATGACGGGGTGATGCCGACCCTGGGGGACGCCTTCTCGGCCGAGGTTTTCGCCGATGTGCCCGAGCCGCGCTGCAAGATCCTCGCCAATTTCGGCGTCGGTTATAACCACATCGACGCGGCAGCGGCGCGCGCGGCGGGGTGGAGGTGACCAACACCCCCGGCGCCGTCACCGATGCCACGGCGGATGTCGCCATGACGCTCATGCTGATGTCCGCCCGCCGCGCTGCCGAAGGGGAGCGGCTGGTCCGCTCCGGCGCATGGGCCGGTTGGCACCCGACGCAGATGTTGGGGCTGCATTTGACCGGCAAACGGGTCGGCATCGTTGGCATGGGCCGGATCGGGCAGGCCATCGCGCGGCGCTGCCACTATGGGTTTGAAATGCAGGTCAGCTATTTCAACCGCAGTGAGAAAGACCTCGATTTTCCCGCCACCCGTGTCGAAAGCCTGACCGCGCTGGCTGAAGCCGTGGATGTGCTTGTCATCGCTGTGCCCGGCGGCGGCGAGACGCGGCATTTGATCGATGAAACCGTACTCCGCGCGATGCAGCCCCATGCCCATCTGATTAACATCGCCCGCGGCGATGTGGTGCAGGAGGCCGCCTTGATCGAAGCCCTGCAAGCGGGGCGCATCGGCGGTGCGGGGCTGGATGTCTATGAGTTCGAGCCCAAGGTGCCGCAGGCGCTGCGTGATCTCGACAATGTTGTGCTGTTGCCGCATCTCGGCACCGCGGCGCATGAGGTCCGTGTCGATATGGGGCTGATGGCCGTGGCCAATCTACAAGCCTTCATCGACGGAGAGGCCCCGCCAAACCGGGTTTAACCGTCGCCCACGGCGGCGCGCCAGTGTTTGCGGCAGAGCGAGACATAGGTCTCGTTCCCGCCGATCTGCACCTGCGCGCCGTCCCGCATCGCTTGCCCTTCGGCGTCGCGGCGCACGACCATCGTGGCCTTCTTGCCGCAATGGCAAATGGTGCGCACTTCGCGCATCTCATCGGCGAGCGCCAGCAGGGTGGCGGAGCCGGGGAAAAGCTCACCCCGGAAATCGACGCGAAGGCCAAAACACATGATCGGCACGCCCAGATCATCCACCGCACGGGCCAGTTGCCAGACCTGCTCAACCTCTAGAAACTGCGCCTCATCGACAAAGATACAGGCGCAGGGGCCTTGCTCCAACCGGGCTTCGATCTTGGCCAAAAGGTCTTCGCCCGGGGCGAAAGTATCGGCCTCTTGCCCGATGCCGATGCGGGAGGCGATGCGCCCTTCGCCCGCGCGGTTGTCGAACTGCGCGGTGAGCAAAAAGGGCACCATGCCGCGTTCCACATAGTTATGCGCCGCTTGAAGCAGCACTGTGGATTTACCGGCGTTCATGGTGGAGTAATTGAAGTAAAGCTTTGCCATGGGCAGGGTGTTACGCCGCCCATGACAGCGGATCAAGATGCAAACCCCGTCCTCATCTTAGGGCCGGGTACGGCGCGTCAGCCGCGCTTTTTGACGATGACGGAGCCGACGGAATAACCCGCCCCGAAGGAGCAGATCAGCCCGGTGTCGCCGTCTTCCAGATCGTCGGAGTTCTTGGCGAAAGCGATGATCGACCCGGCGGAGGAGGTGTTGGCGTAGTCTTGCAGAATGTTGGGCTGTTCGCCCGGCTCAGGCTCGCGCCCCAGCACTTTGCGCCCGATGAAATCGTTCATCGACTTATTCGCCTGATGCAGCCAGATGCGCTTGAGATCGGCGGATTCCAACCCGTTGTCGGACATATGCCCACCGATATGGTCGGCCACCATGGGTAACACTTCCTTAAACACTTTGCGCCCATTCTGCATGAACTGCATATCGCGCCGGTCGCTCAGCCCATCGGGGCGGGAGCGGCGGAGGAAGCCGTTGTTGTTGCGGATGTTGTTGGAATATTCGGTCGCGCAGCGGGTCGAGATGACGTCGAAACAGGGGCCGTCGACATCTTCGGCCCGTTCCAGCAGCGTGGCGGTGGCCACGTCACCAAAGATGAAGTGGCAATCGCGATCACGCCATTCGAGGTGGGCGGAGCAAATCTCGGGGTTCACCACGAGGGCGGAGCGGATGGAGCCGGAGCGGATCATATCCGCCGCCGCCTGAATGCCGAAAGTGGCCGAAGAACAGGCGACGTTCATGTCGAAGGCGAAGCCCTTCACGCCGAGAAGTTCCTGAATCTCGATGGCCACGGCGGGATAGGCACGCTCTAAGTTCGAAGCGGCGCAGATCACCGCGTCCACATCCTCGGCACTCTTTCCAGCGGCGGCGAGCGCCTTTTGCGCGGCATCAATGGCCATTTCGGCCATGAGGGAAGGTTCCTCATCCGCGCGCTGGCGCAGCAGGGGGTGCATCACATTGGGGTCCAGCACGCCGGATTTATCCATGACATAGCGCTGTTCGATGCCGCTGGCTTTGACGATGAACTCTTCCGAGGAATGCGCCTTGGCCTCTAGGGTGCCCGCTTCAATCGCCTCGGCATTTTCGGCGTTGTAGAGGTCGGCATAGGCGTTGAAGGCTTCGACCAGTTCGGCGTTGGTGATGGTTTGCTGCGGCGTGAAAACGCCCGTACCGGTGATGGCGGCTTGATACATCGGTGTGATCCCTTTCTCTCCAACGGCATGGCTGGTCTGATAAAGCTGAGCAGCCCCGGGCGAATTGCAAGGGCCGTTGTCATGTCGGTGCACTTTGCTGCAGGGGGCAGCAAGGTGCAGGTTCCATACTTTAGCGAAACCGCACAGGACTTGCCACGGCTTTGACGGGGCAGACGTGTGAATGCCGCTACAGTTGCGAATTTTGATCGCCCCGGCCCCCGCGCGCTGGCTTGACTATGCAACCGTAACCGCGCAGTGATCGAGCATTAGCAATCATTAATTGAACGAGAACAGTCAGGGTTTTTTGGAGGCAGCGGCCCCTCCGGCGCGTGATTTACAGGTCCACCACCCGCGGATGCCGCAGCCTAAAGCACAGAATTTGCTTACGGATTCAACCTCCGAAAAAGAGAGGTGTCATGAGGCGCAGTATTATCAGTCGAATGCTTTGCAAGCGGGCAAAGCGTTTTCGCAAGGACGAGGGCGGCGGCATGCTGGTCCTCATGTTGGTCGTGTTTTTCGGGATCACGATCTTTGGCGGGCTGGCCGTGGACCTGGCGAACCACGAGCGGACGCGGACCACCTTTCAGACCCATCTCGACAATGCCGTGCTCGCCGCGGCGAGCCTGTCGCAAGACCTCGACCCTGAAGAGGTCGTGCGCAGCTACCTGACCTCCGCGGGGCTCGATCCTTCCGAGGTGGTGATCGACTCGAGCGAAGAAAAGATCGGCGGCATTCTGGTGGGGCGCACCGTCGAAGCCTCGCTTCCCGCCGGGCTGAACACTTATTTCTTCCGGTTTTTCGACATCGATTCACTCGGGATGACGATCAGCTCTGAGGCGACCGAACGGGTCGAGGATATCGAGATTTCTCTGGTGTTGGATGTGTCGGGGTCGATGGGGGAGAGGACCAGCGACCGCAGCGGGATCAAGCTGACCCTGCTGAAGAATGCGGCCATCGACTTTGTCGATACGATCCTAAGCGATACCGAAGAGGGACGCGTATCGATTTCGATCATTCCCTATTCGACCAAGGTAAATGCGGGAGAAGCTCTGCTGGGCCAATATTCGACAACCACCGAACATAGCTATTCCCACTGCGTGGATTTCGATGGGAATGACTATGGTTCCTTGGCGATCGACCCCCAACAACAGATGCAACGGACAGGGCACTTCCAGTTCCAGAGCATGTCGAGTTCCAATCAGGAAAGGGGCCAATGGGTTTGCCGTAAAGACGCAGGCTTTGAAATTACTCCTTTGTCAGACTCGGTCGCGGCGCTGAGATCGCAAATCCTCGCCTTGACCGCCGAAGGGTCGACGTCGATCGACGTTGGTGCGAAGTGGGGGCTGGCCTTGCTCGACCCATCCGCACAGGGGCCGGTGAGCGGCTTGATCGACGTCGGTCTGGTCCCGCAGGAGTTTCAAGGCCGTCCGCACCCACACGGGGCTGATAACAGCATGAAGGTTCTGGTGCTGATGACGGATGGTGAGAACTTTCCGGAATACCGTCTTGAGCCTGAGTATGCTTCCGGCGAGTCGGATGTGATCCGCACCGACTACGGGTCGGTGGTGTTCTATACAGTGGATTCTGCTGAACGCTCCAACGAATACGACGGGGATAATTCCTATCCTGAGGACTACTTTTATGCGACCCACCCTTGGGGCTCTGATCGTAGGTGGGATGATTACACGCTGCTCAACCACCCCAGTCTACGGGACTATAGGGATCAAGGGCAGGAAGAACGGCTCGACTGGCCCGAGGTTTGGGCCGAGATGTCCCCTTATTACTACGGCTATAACCTCTATGGCCGGCGGCGGACGACGAGCTGGTGGGGCGGATCGCAGACTTGGAGTTCGCGCGCGAATAGTTTTTGGAACAACATGCACGACACCATCAGCGCGAACGAGAAAGACCGCCGCCTGCGCCAAATCTGCGGCGTCGCGAACACCGCTGGCGTCGTCGTCTATTCCATCGGCATGGATGTCGACAGCACCAACTCCCTCAGCCTTTTGAAAGACTGCGCCTCTTCCGAGGCCCATTACTTCGACGTTCAGGGTCTGGAGATCCAAACCGCCTTCGACATGATCGCGGCGTCCATCTCTATGTTGAGGCTGACCAAATGATCCGCTTCGTCAAAGACCGCTTTCGCCGGTCCGAGGCGGGCGGGGTCACCATCGAGTTCGTCATCCTTTTGCCGCTCGTCTTTTACTTCTTCTTCCTCGCGCTTGAGACGGGCCTGTGGAGCGCGCGTGAGATCATGTTGCGGCGGGCCACGAATTTGGCCGTGCGGGACGTGCGGTTGGCCACCGGTTCCGTGCCAGGCTATGACGCGATGAAGGCGCTGATTTGTGAGCGGTCGGTTTTCGATGCGGGCTGCATCGAGAATATCCGGATCGAAATGCGGGCCATGCCGATTGCCGACTGGGCTGATCTGAGCGGGGCTGCCCCCTGTGTCGACCGGGATGAGGATTTCGACCCCGCAAATGGCTTTCTACCCGGCCAGCAGAACAATCTGATGATGATGCGGGTCTGCCGCCTGTTCGATCCGCTTTTGCCGGGGACAGGCTTGGGCCGGAAATTGCCCGAAGGGTCGGATGGCACATATGGCGTGCGGGTCACCACCGCTTTCGTGACGGAGCCGCGCGGATGAGGGGGATCGTATTCAAAGGTTTCGTCCGGTCGGAAGAGGGCAGCCAGACGATTGCCTTTCTGGTTCTGCTGCCGTTGTTGGTCTGGTCGATCATGGCGATGCTGACCTTTACCGATGCCTTTCGGGTGCGCGGGATGGCGACCGATGCCACCGCCGTCATCGCCGACAGCCTGTCGCGGCAGACGACGCCGATCAACGCCGCTGATCTCTTGGGCCTGCAGTCGGTCGCGGAGCAGCTCACCGGTTACGAAGTCTCTCTTCGCGTCACGCAGGTGCGGTGCATTCTGAATTGCGACAGTCTGACCCGCCGGATTTTGGCGGTGGATTTCTCGCAAGGCATCGGACTGGACAGCCTGCTCGATCTCGACTTTATCGCGGGGCTTTCGCGCGAGCGGGTGCCGCTGATGGCCAATGGTGACCGTCTGGTGTTGGTGGAGACTTCTTTCATGCACGAGCCGATTGCGCAGATCGGCTTGGAGGGCACGGAGGTCAACGTCTCGCATGCCACGCGGATGCGTTTCGCGCCTCAGCTTTGCTGGATCCGCTGCATCATCAGCTAGGCGGGCGCCGATGCCCAAATGCGAAAGGGGCCGCCCGATGGGCAGCCCCTTTTTCTTATCCCTGAAGCGCTTTCACGCCGATCGCATCCTCGGCCTGCGCCTTGATTGCCAATGCGGCGGCATGGGCACCTGCGGCGGTGGTGAAATAGGGGATCTTGTCGTAAAGCGCGATGGAGCGGATCGACTTGCTGTCTTCGACCGCCTGTGCGCCTTCGGTGGTGTTCATCACCAGATGCACCTCGCCGTTCTTCATCATATCGGTGATGTCCGGGCGCCCCTCATAGACCTTGTTCACCACATCGCAGGCATGGCCATTGGCGGTGAGCCATTCCGCCGTGCCACGGGTGCCGATGAGGGTAAAGCCTTGGTCTAGCAGGATCTTCGCCGCATCCAGCATGTTCTGGCCCTTATCCGCATCCTTAACCGACAGGAAAGCGCAGCCCTTGCGCGGCAGCGGGTTGCCCGCGCCCATCTGCGCCTTGAGGAAGGCGCGGGGGAAGTCGCGGTCCCAGCCCATGACCTCACCGGTGGAGCGCATTTCTGGCCCCAGCAGCGTGTCGACGCCGGGGAAACGGGCGAAAGGCAGCACGGCCTCTTTGACCGAGAACCACGGCATATTGGGGTCGGCCAGCGTCATCGGGTCGCCCAAGGGCAGCGTGTCTTCATAGGCCGCCTGATCGGGGTAGGCGGGGCGCTGCGGGAAGTTGCTCAGCGGCTCACCGGCCATAATCCGCGCGGCGATGGAGGCGATGGCGCTATCGGTCGCCTTGGCCACGAAGGGCACGGTGCGCGAGGCACGGGGGTTCACCTCGATGAGGTAAATCTCGCCGTCCTTCACCGCGAACTGGATGTTCATCAGGCCCACAACGTTGAGCGCCTTGGCCAGCGCGCGGGTCTGCTCTTCGACCTCTTCGATCACTTCGCGCGGCAGCGAATAGGGCGGCAGCGAACAAGCGCTGTCGCCGGAGTGCACGCCCGCCTCTTCGATGTGCTGCATGATGCCCGCCACGTGGACATCCTTGCCGTCGCAAAGCGCGTCGACGTCAAGCTCCACCGCGCCGCTGAGGTAGCTGTCGAGCAGCACCGGGCTGTCGCCCGAGACGACGACGGCGGTGGTGATGTAGCGCTCAAGGCTGGCCTGGTCGCGCACGATTTCCATCGCGCGGCCACCCAGAACATAGGAGGGGCGGATCACCAGCGGGAAGCCGATTTCCTTGGCGATCTCCATCGCCTCCGCATCGGAATGGGCGATGCCATTGCGCGGCTGTTTCAGGCCGAGGTTCAGCACAAGCTGCTGGAAACGCTCACGGTCTTCGGCCAGATCGATCATGTCGGGCGTGGTGCCGAGGATCGGAATGCCCGCTTCTTGCAAACCATTGGCAAGCTTCAGGGGGTCTGGCCGCCGAACTGCACGATGACGCCGTGCAGCGTGCCGTTCTCCTGCTCGACGCGCAGGATCTCCATGACATGCTCAAAGGTCAGCGGCTCGAAATAGAGGCGGTCCGAGGTGTCATAGTCGGTCGAAACCGTCTCGGGGTTGCAGTTGACCATGATGGTCTCATAGCCCGCATCCGTCAGCGCGTAGCAGGCGTGGCAGCAGCAATAGTCGAACTCGATGCCCTGACCGATCCGGTTCGGGCCACCGCCGAGGATCACTACCTTCTTACGGTCCGAGGGCCGCGCCTCGCATTCCGCCTCGCCCATCAGCGGGGTCTCATAGGTGGAGTACATGTAAGGCGTCTGCGCCTCGAACTCAGCGGCGCAGGTGTCGATGCGTTTGAACACGGCCTTGACGCCAAGCGCCAGCCGCGCGTCGCGGACCTGTGCCTCGCGGCTGTCGGTCAGCATGGCGAGGCGGGCATCAGTGAAGCCCATCATCTTCAACTCGCGGAAGGTATCGGCATCGCTTGGCAAGCCGTTTGCGCGAACGCCTTCCTCGGCCTCGATAATCTCACGGATGCGGGCAAGGAACCACGGGTCGAACATCGTATGCGCGTGCAGATCGTCGTCCGACATGCCGTGGCGCATCGCTTGCGCGATGGTGCGCATCCGGTCGGGGGTAGGCGCCGACACGGCTTTGATAAGCGCCGCCATATTCTCGGGCGCGTCGCCGGGCAGGTCGCTGTTGAGACCGGCGATTTCGACTTCGTCAAAGCCTGTAAGGCCCGATTCCATTGACGCCAGCGCCTTTTGCAGGCTCTCGTGGATGGTGCGGCCAATGGCCATGGTCTCACCCACCGATTTCATCGCGGTGGTCAGGTTGGGCTCGGCCCCGGGGAATTTCTCAAAGGCGAATTTGGGGATCTTGGTGACCACATAGTCGATGGTCGGCTCGAAGGAGGCGGGGGTGACGCCGGTGATGTCGTTGTCGAGCTCGTCCAGCGTGAAGCCCACGGCGAGCTTCGCGGCGATCTTGGCGATGGGGAAACCCGTGGCCTTGGACGCCAGCGCCGAAGAGCGGGACACGCGCGGGTTCATCTCAATCACCACCATGCGGCCATCGGCGGGGTTCACCGCCCATTGCACGTTGGAGCCACCGGTCTCCACCCCAATCTCGCGCAGCACCGCAATGGAGTGGTTGCGCATGATCTGGTATTCTTTGTCCGTCAGCGTCAACGCGGGGGCCACGGTGATGCTGTCGCCGGTGTGCACGCCCATCGGGTCGATGTTCTCGATGGAGCAGACGATGATGGCGTTGTCGGCGGTGTCGCGCACCACCTCCATCTCGTATTCCTTCCAGCCGAGCAGCGACTCATCGACGAGGATCTGGCCCATCGGCGAGGCATCCATGCCCGAGCGGCAGTAGAACTCGTAATCCTCGCGGTTGTAGGCCACGCCGCCGCCGGTGCCGCCCATGGTGAAGGCGGGGCGGATGATGGCGGGCAGACCGACGTATTCCAGCGCTTCGAGCGCGAGGTTCACGCCCGCGGCGAGGTCTTTCTTGCCGTCTTCGCGCGTCGGGGCGGTGACGATGGTGGCCTTGGGGTTTTCGATGCCCAGACGGTCCATCGCTTCGCGGAAGAGTTTGCGGTCCTCGGCCATCTCGATGGCCTCGCGCTTGGCTCCGATCATCTCGACGCCGAATTTCTCAAGCACGCCCATCTCTTCGAGCGCGAGCGAGGTGTTGAGGCCCGTCTGGCCGCCCATGGTGGGCAGCAGCGCATCGGGGCGCTCTTTCTCGATGATTTTGGCGACGATTTCGGGCGTGATGGGCTCGATATAGGTGGCGTCGGCGAGCCCGGGATCGGTCATGATCGTGGCCGGGTTGGAGTTGACGAGGATGACGCGGTAGCCTTCCTCCTTCAGCGCTTTACAGGCTTGGGCGCCGGAATAGTCGAACTCGCAGGCTTGTCCGATGACAATCGGCCCCGCACCAATGATCATGATCGACTGGATGTCGGTACGTTTCGGCATGGCGGCCCCCTAATTTTGCAAATTGTCCTGCCTTATAGGGATGGCGGCACGGGCTGCAAGGGGGGAATGGCTTTGACGGCCCCATAAATAAGGGCGGGGGCGCCTGTTCAACCCTTGCGGGCGCTGTGCTGGGGCGATCTGACAGGGCCAAAGCGGTCAGCCCGCGTGCGAGGCCCCTTCGGCGTTTAGAAAGATGCGCAGCGTGGCTTCGAACTCGCGCGGTTTCTCTGCGTGCAGCCAATGCCCCGCGCCGGGAATCTTGGCAAAGCGCGCTTGTGGGAACAGCGCCTTGATCGGCTCACGGTGTTCGGGCTGCACATAGTCCGAGGCACCGCCCGACAGAAACAGGGTCGGCCCCGGGAACTGGCCGGTCACATCCTCGGGCCAGCCGACGATCTTGGGCATCTCCGCCTCAAGCGCGTCGAGGTTCAGCCGCCAGCGCTTGCCGGGCAGGTCGAGCGATTGGGTGAAAAAGCTCTGCAACGCGCGCTCCACCCCCGCCTCGGCCAGCTGCGCCTCGGCGTCCGAGCGGCGCTCGACACGGCTGAGGTCCACGCCGCGCATGGCGTCGATGAACATCTGTTGCGTGTGGCCGTAAGCGACAGGCGCGATGTCGGCGACGATCACGCGGCGCAGCAGCTCGGGCCGGGTCAGCGCCAGCATCATCACCGCCTTGCCGCCCATCGAGTGGCCGCAGATGTCCACCGGGCCGCCCAGATGCGTGATCACCTCGGCCAGATCCTGCGCCATTTCGGGGTAGCTGTGGGTGTCGTGATGCGGGCTGCCGCCGTGGTTGCGCATGTCGACGGTGACGACATGACGCGCGTCCGCGAGGCGTTTGGCGATCACGCCCCAGTTGCGGCCAGAGCCATAGAGGCCATGGACGATCAGCAGGGTCGGGCGGTCGGCGGCGGCTTCGCCATATTCGGAGTAATTCAACATGCGGGCAAATTTAAGGGCATTGCAGCCCGGGGACCAGAGCGATTAGATGCGCCCATGATTGACCGCCAAGATTTCGACACCCGCGCCGAGGCGCTGCGCCCTTTGTTCGAGGACCGTTTGCGCATCAAGGCCCGCGATCTGCGTGAGGCGTTTCACCGCGCCGGGCCGGAACTGCCGCGCGGCATTCGCGGCGATGGGATGTTGCTCAGCAAGACCGAGCATCTGGTCGCCAACCCCCATATCGCCCGTCAGTTGGAGGATGCCCCGGTTTGGGCCGCCTTCAACCGGGTTACGGCGCATTTGAAAGAGATCGACCCAAAGGCCCGGCGGCGCGGCATCATCCTTGACCGGCTGGCCGGCGTGGCCTTCAATATTCTGGTGGTTTTCGCAGGCTTTGTGATCTGGCTTTGGTGGCGCGGCTACGTGTAAGCCGCCGCGCCGATGGGCTCAGGCCGGGTCGTAATCCGCGTCCAATACCTTTTCCATCCATTCGACCGCCTCACCGACCTGTGCCTCTTGCAGGGCGATATGGGTCATGGCGCTGTCGGGCGCGGCCCCGTGCCAGTGTTTCTCACCGGGGCCGAACCAGACGACATCGCCCTTGTTCAGCGTCTGCACCGGGCTGCCTTCGGTCTGGGCGCGGCCTGTGCCTTCGGTGACGATCAGGGTCTGGCCCAGAGGGTGGACATGCCACGCCGTGCGCGCGCCGGGCTGAAAGGTCACCGTCACGCCGCGGAGGCGGGCAGGCGCCGGGGCCGAGATCAGCGGGGTCATCTCGACCTCTCCGGTGAAGTAATCGTCAGGGCCGGGTTCAGAGGGGCGGCTGCCCTTGGGGTGAATGATCATGCGGTTCTCCTTTGCGAGAGAATGTGGCGCGGGGAGGGGGATCGGCAAGGGGGCTGTCTGGCGATGATCGCCCGGAATCAAGGCGCTTTGCTTGGCCGCACATCATGGTTGAGAAATAAAGCGGTAGGAACGCAGTTTGCGATGCCCACCCGCGGTCGGGCGCCGCCCGGCCGGGGGTAAAGTGGCCCCCGCATCGCTGCGAGGGCCAAATCGCTTACAGGTTCGGATACATCGGGAAACGCTGGCACAGCGCTTCGACCTCGGCTTTCACCTTGGCCTCGACCTCGGCATTGCCATCGGCACCATTGGCCGCCAGCCCATCGACCACTTCGATGATCCAATCGGCGATCTGGCGGAACTCGGCCTCACCAAAGCCGCGTGTCGTGCCCGCAGGGGAGCCGAGACGGATGCCGCTCGTCACCATTGGCTTTTCCGGGTCAAACGGCACGCCGTTCTTGTTGCAGGTGATATGCGCCCGGCCCAGAGCCTTCTCCGTGTCGTTGCCCTTCACGCCTTTCGGGCGCAGGTCGACCAGCACAACATGGGTGTCGGTGCCGTGGGTCACGGTGTCGAGGCCGCCTTTGATCAACTGATCCGACAGCGCCTGCGCATTGGCGATGACCTGTTTGGCATAGGCTTTGAACTCAGGCTGCTGCGCTTCGCCAAAGGCCACGGCCTTGGCCGCGATCACATGCATCAAGGGGCCGCCCTGAATGCCGGGGAAGATGGCGGAGTTGATCTTTTTCGAGATCGCCTCGTCATTGGTCAGGATCATGCCGCCGCGCGGGCCGCGCAGGGTCTTGTGGGTCGTGGTCGTCGCCACATGCGCATGGGGGAAGGGGGAGGGATGCTCACCCGCCGCGACAAGACCCGCGAAATGCGCCATGTCGACGAGCAGATAGGCGCCCACGCTGTCTGCAATCTCGCGCATCTTGGCAAAGTCGATCTGACGCGGGATGGCGGAGCCACCGGCGATGATCATCTTGGGCTGATGCTCTTTCGCCAATTCGGCGACTTGGACGTAGTCCAGCAGATTGTCCTGTTTGCGCACACCGTATTGCACGGCGTTGAACCATTTGCCCGACTGGTTCGGCTTGGCCCGTGGGTCAGGTGCCCCCCGGCATCAAGGCTCATCCCCAGAATGGTGTCGCCCGGTTGCAGCAGCGCGGTGAAGACACCTTGGTTTGCTTGGCTGCCGGAGTTCGGCTGCACATTGGCGAACTGGCAATCGAAAAGCGCACAGGCGCGATCGATGGCGAGGTTCTCGGCCACGTCGACATGCTCACAGCCGCCATAGTAGCGGCGCCCCGGATAGCCTTCGGCGTATTTGTTGGTCATGATGCTGCCCTGCGCCTCAAGCACCGCAGCCGAAACAATGTTCTCGCTGGCGATCAATTCGATCTCGCCGCGCTGGCGGCCCAGTTCGGCATCGATCGCAGCGGCGAGGGCGGGATCGGAATCAGCGAGAGATTTGGTGAAGAAATCGGACATCAGGGGATCCTCATTGGAGCTGGTTTCGCGTGTTGCCTATCGGAAACCCGGCCTGAGGTGAAGGCTGTAAACCGACAGGTTGCAAGATATGTGCGTCAACACTGGTGGCGCACGGAATAATGTGATTGTTTTGGCCCCAAACGCCGATGATCGGAAACTTCGCCGGAATGAGCCTGCTGACATGTCCTTAAAGATCGCTTTTGTGGCCAGCCGGGCCAGCGTGGCACAGACGGCGCGGGCCGCTTTGATCGGGCGTTATGGCGATGTGCCATTGCGTCAAGCCGAGGTGATCGTGGCGCTTGGGGGCGACGGGTTCATGCTGCACACGCTGCACAGCACCCAAGACATGGACGCGCCGGTCTATGGGATGAACCGGGGCACCATCGGCTTTTTGATGAACGCCTACCGAGAGGGCGACCTGCAAGCGCGGCTGGCGGCGGCGGAAGAGGCGGTGATTAACCCTTTGGTCATGCGCGCCACCCATATCGACGGGACGATTTCGACCGCGCTGGCGATCAACGAGGTTTCCCTGCTGCGCGCGGGGCCGCAGGCGGCCAAGCTGCGCATCACGATAGACGGGCGTCAGCGCATGGAGGAACTGGTCTGCGACGGGGCACTGGTGGCGACCCCTGCGGGCTCCACCGCCTATAACTACTCCGCCCATGGACCGATCCTGCCCATCGGTTCGGATGTCTTGGCCCTGACCCCGATTGCCGCCTTCCGCCCGCGCCGCTGGCGTGGGGCCTTGTTGCCGAAACGGGCCACGGTGCGTTTCGATGTGCAAGAACCGCAAAAACGCCCCGTGATGGCCGATGCCGACGGCCAGTCGCACCGCGATGTGACGACGGTCGAAGTCTCGTCAGACCCCAGCGTCAGCCACCGGATCCTCTTCGATCCCGGCCATGGGCTGGAAGAGCGGTTGATCTCGGAGCAGTTCAACTGACCGGAGAGGGCGGCGTCTTTCCGCCGCACCTCGCGCCTACCGGAACCCTGACTTCGCGCCAGCGTTGAGCCTGCAAGAGCGGGAACCTCCCGCGTCTTAACAGCCGAAGAAAGGAGACCTAAGATGAATTGGGACCGTATCGAAGGCAATTGGAACCAGATGACCGGCGCGGTGAAATCGCAATGGGGCGATCTGACCGATGACGAAATCGCCGAAGCCCGTGGCAATCGCGAGCAGTTGGTGGGTAAGATTCAAGAACGCTATGGCATCGCCAAAGACGAGGCCGAGCGTCAAGTCGATGACTTCGCCGCGAAATACTGAGTTTCGTCGGCAGAATTAAAAAAGGCGACCCCCTGAGGGTCGCCTTTTGCGTTTCAAGAGAGGTTCAAGCCTCATGCCAAGCGCGGTCACCCTTGTCGTCTTTGATGCGGGTGGGCAGGCCGATGTCGTCGAGCAAACCAAAGAGGGGCTTGGGGTCCAACTCTTCGACATTGACCATGGTGGCGGTGTCATAGGTGCCATCGGCGATCAGCATCGCAAAGGCCACCGGCGGCACGCCCGCGGTGTAGGAAATGCCTTGGCTGCCCACTTCGTTATAGGCGTCCTTGTGATCGGCGACGTTATAGACAAAGACCTCGACCTCTTCGCCGTCCTTCACGCCTTTCACCAGATCGCCAATGCAGGTCTTGCCGGTGTAGTTGGGCGCAAGGCTCGACGGGTCGGGCAGCACGGCTTTCACCACTTTCAGCGGGACGACCTCCAGCCCCTCGGCGGTGGTCACGGGCTGCTCGGACAGCAGGCCGAGGTTTTGCAAGACGGTGAAGACGTTGATGTAGTGGTCGCCAAAACCCATCCAGAAGCGCACGTCAGCCTGCGGGTAGTTCGCCGACAGCGAATGCACCTCGTCATGGCCCGACAGATAGGCCTTCTGCTTGCCGACCACGGGCAGGTCCCATTCGCGGCCCACTTCGAACATCTTGTTCTCCTGCCACGCGCCTTCCTGCCAGCTGTAAACGGTGCCGGTGAACTCGCGGAAGTTGATCTCAGGGTCGAAGTTGGTCGAGAAATACTTGCCGTGGTTGCCCGCGTTGATGTCGACGATGTCGATGGATTTGACCTCGTCCATGAACTCATCCACTGCGAAACGGGCGAAGGCGTTGACCATGCCCGGATCGAAACCGGCGCCGAGGATCGCGGTCACCCCCGCTTCGGCGCAGGCCTCGCGGCGCTTCCACTCGTAGTTGCCATACCACGGCGGGGTCTCGCAGATCTTGGTCGGGTCCTCGTGGATCGCCGTGTCGATATAGGCAGCACCGGTGTCGATGCAGGCTTGAAGCACGGTCATGTTCACGAACGGCGAGCCCACGTTGATGACGATTTGGCAGCCGGTCTCTTTGATCAGGGCGGCCACGGCATCGGTGTCCATCCCGTCGACGGCATGCGCCTTGAAGACGCCATCCTGCTTCATCGCGTTTTTCTCATGCACGCTTGCGATGATCGCCTCGCATTTGGAGACCGTGCGGCTGGCGATATGCAAGTCACCCAAACGGTCATTATTCTGCGCGCATTTATGCGCCACAACCTGTGCGACGCCGCCCGCGCCGATGATAAGAACATTGCGTTTCATAGTGTTGACCTCTTTCCTTGTCACGACAGGGCGGCGGCGAAATCGTCATAATCGAAATCGCGCACCATTCGGGTGGTTCCGTCCAACTCGCGCACCGCGATGCCGGGCATCTTCACGCCGTTGAACCAGTTTTTCTTGACCATCGTGTAACCGGCAGCGTCCTGAAACGAGAGCCGGTCGCCGGCCTTCAGCGGCGCATCGAAGCGGAACTCGCCAAAGATATCGCCTGCAAGGCAGGATTTGCCGCAGATCATCCATTCGTGGTCGCCCGTGTCGGGGGCGATCTTGGCCGGTTCGCGGTAGATCAGCAGGTCGAGCATATGCGCCTCAATGGAGCTGTCGACGATGGCAAGGTTCTTACCGTTGTACATCGTGTCGAGCACGGTGACCTCAAGTGTCGCGGCCCCGGTGATCGCGGCCTCGCCGGGTTCCAGATAGACCTGCACACCAAAGCGGTCGGCAAAGGCTTTGAGCCGTAGCGCCAGTTCGTCGAGCGGGTAGCTCTCGCCGGTGAAATGGATGCCGCCGCCGAGGCTGATCCACTCCATCTTGTGCAGCACTGCGCCAAAGCGCTCATCTATCAGGGTCAGCATCTCGTCGAACCGCGCGAAGTCGTCGTTCTCGCAATTGTTGTGGAACATCAGCCCGCTGATCCGGTCGGCGACCGCGTCGATCGCTGCCGGATCATGCTCGCCCAGACGGCTGAAGGGGCGGGCGGGGTCGGCAAGGTCGAAGTCCGAGGTGGAAACGCCGGGGTTCACCCGCAGCCCGCGGATATGGCCCTGCGATTGCGCATCGAACTTGTCGAGCTGGCCGATGGAGTTGAAGATGATCTTGTCGGCATGGCCCAGCACCTCGTCGATCTCATGCTCGGCATAGGCCACCGAATAGGCGTGGGTCTCACCGGGGAATTTCTCGGCCCCCAGTCGCACCTCATAGAGCGACGAGGAGGTCGAGCCGTCCATATACTCGGACATGAAATCAAAGACCGACCATGTGGCGAAGCACTTCAGCGCCAGCAGGCAGCGCGCACCGGAAAGCGCGCGGAGGCGGGCGATCTTTTCCATATTGTCGCGGAGATTGGCCTTGTCGATCAGGTAATAGGGTGTCTGCACGTCGAAAACCTTTCTGCGCGGCCGGAGGGTAAGCTCCGGGAGGGAAAAGACCCACTGAATGTGCTGTCGTGGTTGGCCCCGCCGGGGGCATTTCCGGGGGCGCTTCGCATATTTTGCGCAAGCAACGCAATTGTAAAAAACGCGCGGGCTGGGCTGCGCGCGCGTTTCTGTGGGGGTAACTGTAGCGCCGGGCGGGCAAAGGTCCACCGCCATGTGATTTTTGGTTAGCCCTGCGGGTAGCCGATGCCCCTCAGCGCCGTGCGGATTTCGTCCAAGATCGCCGGGTCGTCGATGGTTGCGGGGTCTTGAAATCCTCCCCATCGGCGATCTTCACCATCGTCGCGCGCAGGATCTTGCCCGAGCGGGTCTTGGGCAGGCGGTCGACCACCACGGCCTGTTTGAAGGCGGCTACGGGGCCGATCTGCTCGCGCATCCGGGTGACGCATTCGGCGACGATTTCCTCATGCGGGCGGTCGACACCCTTGGTCAGGCAGAGAAACCCGACCGGCATCTGTCCTTTAAGCTCATCGCTGACCCCCACAACGGCGCATTCCGCCACATCGGGGTGCCCGGCTAAGACCTCTTCCATCGCGCCGGTCGAGAGGCGGTGGCCCGCGACGTTGATCACGTCATCGGTGCGCGCCATGATCCAGACATAGCCGTCCTCGTCGATCCGGCCTGCATCGCCGGTCTCATAATAGCCGGGGAAGGTGCTGAGGTAGGATTTGCGAAAGCGGTCTTCGGCGTTCCAGAGCCCCGGCAGGGTGCCGGGGGGCAGGGGCAGCTTGATGGCGATGGCGCCCAACTCTCCGGCGGGCAGGGGGCGCCGCGCTCATCCAAAATCTGCACGTCATAACCCGGCATCGGCACGGTTGGGGAGCCGACCTTGACCGGCAGCGCCTCAAGCCCTGCTGGATTCCCGACGATGGTATAGCCGGTCTCGGTCTGCCACCAGTGATCGTAGACCGGCTTGCCCAGTTTCTCCTGCGCCCATTCGACGGTATCGGGATCGGCCCGCTCCCCAGCGAGATAGAGCGCACGCAGGCTCGACAGGTCGTATCTCTTGATCTCCTCGCCCTCGGGGTCTTCGCGTTTCACGGCGCGGATGGCGGTGGGGGCGGTAAAGAAGCTCGCCACGCCATGTTCCTCAATCACCCGCCAGAAGGTGCCCGCATCGGGCGTGCCCACGGGCTTGCCTTCGAATACGACGGTGGTGTTCCCGGCGATCAGCGGCGCGTAGCAGATATAGCTGTGCCCCACGACCCAGCCCACGTCCGAGGCGGCCCAAAAGACCTCTCCCGGTTCGACGTTATAGACGTTTTTCATGGTCCAGTTCAGCGCCACCAGATGCCCCGCCGTGGGCCGCACCACGCCCTTGGGTGCGCCGGTGGTGCCGGATGTGTAGAGGATATAGGCCGGGTGGTTCCCCTCCACAGGCACGCAGGGCGCCGGGCGCACGCCGTCTTGGGCGGCGTACCAATCGATGTCCCGCTCGGGGTTCAACTCACAGGGTTTCTGGCCGCGTTGCAGGATGATGCAGGTGTCGGGCTTGTGGCTGGCCTGTTCGATGGCTCCGTCAAGCAGCGGTTTGTAATCCACCACCCGCGATGGCTCCACCCCGCAGGAGGCGGCGATGATCGCCTTGGGTTTGCAATCGTCGATCCGCACCGCCAATTCGCTAGAGGCGAAGCCGCCGAAGACCACGGAATGAATCGCGCCGATGCGCGCGCAGGCCAGCATCGCCTCAACCGCTTCGGGGACCATGGGCATATAGATCACCACGCGGTCGCCCTTTTCCACGCCTTGAGCCACCAGCGCCCCGGCGAGCGAGGCGACATGGGCCTGCAACTCCCCATAGGTCAGGGTGGATTTGCTGCCGGTGATCGGGCTGTCATGGATAATCGCCACGCGTTTGCCGTTGCCTTGGTCGACATGGCGGTCGACGGCATTGTAGCAGGTGTTCACACTGGCATCCGCGAACCATTCGTAGATATGGTCGCCCCGGTCAAACAGCGCGCGCGTCGGCGCGATATCCCAGTCGATCGCCTCGGCTTGCTCTAGCCAATAGGCTTCCGGGTCGGCCTTCCAGCGGTCGTAGGTGTCGCGATATCCCATGGTGTTCCTCCTCCTGTTGCGCTGTGCGGCAAACCCGCGGGCCGGGTATAGGTGCAGTGTCGCGCAATTATTTCCAGTCACTCTGGCCGCTTAGAAAGATTTCAGCAAGCGGAACGCTATTGTTCCTGTCAGTCGCGCCGCGTCATGCTAGATTGGGCGGAAATTCACTGTTTTTCCGGAGCCTGCCATTATGCGTCTCGCCCTTTCTTTGCCTCTTGCATCCTGCCTTGCCATCGTTGCCGCGCTGCCTGCGGCGGCGCAGGACCGTAGCATCAACTTCGCCCTGCGCGGCGGTGTCGGGGCGGCGCCGGATTATCCGGGCGCCAGCAGCTATCGCGCGACGCCGGATTTGGCCTTCACCTTCGGTTCGCTGGAATGGGGCGGGCGCAAGATCGGCACCAACATTGGCGATACGCCCAAGACCGGTTTCGGCTTCACCGGCGCGTTCCGCTATCTGGGTGAGCGTGACAGTTCCGATCACGCGGAGCTTGCGGGGCTTGAGGATATCGACGCGGCGGTCGAACTGGGCTTTGGCGTGGTCTACCGCGAGGTGAACTGGCAGGTCTTCGGCAAGGTCCGCCGTGGCTTTGGCGGCCATGAAGGCGTGACCGGCGACATCGGTGCCGATGTGATCTTCCGCCCCGATGAGCGTTGGACCATCACCGCAGGCCCGCGTTTCAGCCTTGGCAACGACACCTATGCTGACACCTATTACGGCGTCGACACCGCCACCACGAACTTCGCCGCCTATGAGGCCGGTGGCGGTCTGCTGGGCGCGGGGGTCGAGGTCGAGGCGACCTACCGTTTGGATGACGCATGGGCGCTGGAAGGGGCCGTGGCCTATCAACGTCTGCTGAATGACGCCGCCGACAGCCCGATCACACAGGCCGGGTCAGAGGATCAATGGACCATGCGCATCGGCGTCAGCCGCGCCTTCACCTGGCGGTTCTAAGCGGCTTCGCGCCGCCTTTCGGGGTGGCGCGATATTTACGACATCTTGGTCGAAAACGGATCAGCGCCGAAACACGACTTTGCCATGATGCCCATAGGCGCGGCATGATGCCAGCGCCGCTTGCATGCAAAGGGCCCGACCATGGGTGACAAAATCGGCAATAAGAAGAAGCAAGCCAAGGCCGCGGCAAAACCCGCCGCCAAGGCCCCGTCCTCCGTCGCGGACATCAAGCCCGCCACGCCCCGCAAATAACCCTAAATTCGACCATGTAACGCCGTCCCCGAAAGGGGGCGGCGTTTTGCGCAGGCATTAGCCGTAATGCGCGACCGGCGTGCCCGCGATGGCGCCCACGTTCAGCAGCCCGCGCGCGGTGATCGAGGGCGACACGATATGCGCCCGGTTGCCCATCCCCATCAGGATCGGCCCGACTTCAAGCCCATCGCCCTTCATTTTCAGGATGTTGCGCACGCCCGAGGCAGCATCGGCATGGGCGAAGACCAGCACATTGGCGGCCCCTTCCATCCGGTTGCAGGGCAGCAGCCGCGCGCGCAGTTCGGCATCAAGCGCGGTGTCGATGTTCATCTCACCTTCGTAGACGAAATCATGGTTGCCCGCGTCGAGGATCTCCAGCGCCGCGCGCAGACGTTTGCCCGATCCTTCGCCCTGATTGCCGAACTGGCTTTGTGAGCAGAGCGCCACTTTCGGCTCGATGCCAAAACGGCGGACGTGGCGGGCGGCCCCGATGGCGATCTCGGCGATCTGTTCGGGGGTGGGGTGCAGGTTCACTTGGGTATCCGCGATGAAGAGCGGACCGTCTTCGAGGATCATCATCGACAGCGCGCCATGCGGGCGGAAACCGTCGCGGCCCAGCACTTGGTTGACGTAATTGAGGTGCCAGCCAAACTCGCCAAAGGTGCCGCAGATCAGGCTGTCGGCCTCACCACGATGCACCATGACCGCGCCAATGGCGGTGGTGTTGGTGCGCATGATTGCCCGCGCGATGTCGGGGCTGACGCCGCGGCGGCACATCAGGCTGTGGTAGGTCTCCCAATAATCGCGGTAGCGGGGGTCGTTCTCGGGGTTCACCAGATCGACGTTTTGGCCCAGTTGCAGGTTCAGACCCGCCTTTTCGATGCGCCGTTCGATCACCTCGGGGCGGCCAATCAGAATGGGCCGTTCCACCGTTTCTTCGATGATCGCTTGCGCGGCGCGCAGCACGCGTTCGTCCTCGCCCTCGGCAAAGACCAGACGGCGGGGGAGGAGCGGGCGGATTCGAAGACCGGGCGCATGATCAGCGCGGATTTGAACACCGACCCGTCGAGTTTGCGTTTATAGGCGTCGAGGTCTTCGATAGGCCGCGCGGCCACGCCCGTCTCCATCGCGGCCTTGGCCACGGCGGAGGAGACGACGCCGATGAGGCGCGGATCGAAGGGTTTCGGGATCAGATATTCAGCACCAAAAGTCAGCTGTTCGCCCTGATAGGCCGCTGCCGCCTCCGCGCTTGTCGTGGCGCGGGCGAGGGCGGCGATGCCGTCGATACAGGCGATCTTCATCTCGTCGTTGATCGTGGTCGCACCCACGTCCAGCGCACCCCGGAAGATGAAGGGGAAGCAGAGCACGTTGTTGACCTGATTGGGAAAATCGCTGCGCCCTGTGGCGATGATCGCATCCGGTGCCACGGCGCGGGCCACATCGGGCAGGATTTCCGGCGTGGGGTTCGCCAGCGCAAAGATGATCGGGCGTTTGGCCATCTTCGCCACCATCTCGGGCGAGAGCACGCCGGGGCCGGAGAGGCCAAGGAAGAGGTCGGCCCCGTCGATCACATCATCCAGCGTGCGCAGGTCGGACTTCTGCGCATATTCGGCCTTGCTGGGGTTCATATCCTCGGTCCGGCCTTCATAGACCAGCCCGTTGATGTCGCAGAGCCAAACGTTCTCACGCTTTACGCCGAGTTTCAGCAGCATGTTGAGGCAGGCGATGCCCGCAGCCCCGCCGCCGGTGGAGACGATCTTGATGTCCTCGAAGCGCTTGCCCGCCACATGCAGCGCGTTCTTGGCGGCAGCGCCGACGACGATGGCGGTGCCGTGCTGGTCATCATGGAAAACGGGGATGTTCATCCGCTCGCGGCAGATCTTCTCGACCACGAAACAGTCGGGGGCCCTGATGTCTTCGAGGTTGATCGCGCCAAAGCTCGGCTCCATCGCGCAGACGATCTCGGCCAGTTTCTCGGGGTCGGATTGATCAAGCTCGATGTCAAAGCAGTCGATATTGGCGAATTTCTTGAAGAGCACGGCCTTGCCCTCCATCACCGGTTTCGAGGCCAGCGCGCCGATATTGCCCAGCCCCAGCACTGCCGTGCCATTGCTGACCACGGCCACCAGATTGCCGCGCGAGGTATAGCGCGCGGCGGTGTCGGGGTCGTTCTTGATTTCGATACAGGCCTCGGCCACGCCCGGTGAATAGGCCCGCGCCAGATCGCGGCCATTGGCCAGCGGTTTGGTCGCGCGGATCTCCAGTTTCCCGGGCCGGGGGTGTTCGTGGTAATCCAATGCAGCTTGGCGCAGGTTGGGGGTGTCGGACATCGTTTATGCTTCTCCCGAATAATGGTTTAGCGTTAAACTAATTTTCGCGCGCAAGCAAAGCGGCTTTTGGCGGGGGCGGTCTAGGTGCCGGATGGCTTTGCCCCAGCGTCGCCCTTGCAGGTCATTTTGCGCGGGCTTTAAGAGGCGATTGAGGGGACATGTGGTTTTGCATCGCACAGGGCGGGGTAATTTTCTATAGTCCGAGAAAAGGGAGAGCCTAATGACTGATTTGCGCGACGCGGCTGTGTTGGTGCGGGAAAACGCCCATGCGCCCTATTCGAATTTCAAGGTCGGCGCGGCGATCCGCACCGCCTCGGGCGCGGTGTTCAGTGGCTGCAATGTCGAAAACGTCGCCTACCCGCAGGGCACCTGCGCCGAGGCGGGTGCGATTGCTGCCATGGTCGCAGCAGGCGAGCGTGAGATCGCCGAGGTCTATGTCGTGGCGGGCAGCGATATGCCCGTGACGCCCTGCGGCGGCTGCCGCCAGAAACTGGCGGAATTTTCGGGCGGGGATGTATCCGTGACCATGGCCACCGTGGCGGGCAAGGAACAGCAGACCACCATGGGCGACTTGCTGCCGGGGGCCTTTGGCGCCGCCCACATGCAGGGTTAACCGCATGAGCGCGCGGGACATTCTGGCGCGGCTGCGCCATGGTGAGGCATTGGATGCAGAGGCGCTGACCTGGATAGCCGGGGCGCTGGCCGATGGCCGTGTCAGTGACGCGCAGGCCGGGGCCTTTGCCATGGGCATTTGCCTTAATGGCTTGGACCAGCCGGGCCGCGTGGCGCTGACCCTTGCGATGCGCGATTCGGGGCAGGTGTTGGACTGGGACTTGGAGGGCCCCGTGCTCGACAAACATTCGACCGGCGGGGTGGGCGATTGCGTCTCATTGATCCTCGCCCCCGCGCTGGCCGCCTGCGGGGCCTATGTGCCGATGATCTCGGGCCGGGGGCTGGGGCATACGGGCGGCACGCTCGACAAGCTTGAGGCGATCCCCGGCGTCAGCACGCAGTTGGAAGAGGCGCGGTTTCGCGCGGTGGTGCGGGAGGTGGGTTGCGCCATCGTCAGCGCCAGTGGCGACATCGCCCCGGCGGATCGGCGGCTTTATGCGGTGCGGGATGTGACCTCGACCGTGGATTCGCTCGACCTGATCACCGCGTCGATCCTGTCGAAAAAGCTCGCCGCCGGGCTGGATGGGCTGGTGCTTGACGTGAAGGTCGGCTCGGGCGCGTTTATGAAGGAGCTCGCGCAGGCGCGTGCCTTGGCCGAAGCGCTGAGCGGCACCGCCACGGCGGCGGGCTGCCCGACGACGGCGGTGATCAGTGACATGAACCAGCCGCTGGTGCCGAGCCTTGGCAACGCGCTGGAGGTGGCCGAGGTGATGCGGGTGCTGACCGGGGCGGTGACGGGGCCGATCCTTGATGTGACGGCTGAATTGGGTGGCGGGCTTCTTGCCAATGGCGGTCTGGCCGCGACGGCTGAGGCGGGGGCCGAAGCCCTGCGCACGGCGGTCCGCGATGGCCGCGCGTTGGAGCGTTTCACCCGGATGCTCAGCGCCATGGGCGCACCTGCCGATTTCGCCGAAAACTGGGAGCGTATTCTGCCCAAAGCCCCCGTGATCCGCGCGGTCCCCGCGCCGCGCGGCGGCTACGTAAGCGCGATCGACGGCGCGGCACTCGGCATGGCGGTGGTCAATCTCGGCGGGGGCCGGGTGGTCGAGGCAGACCAGATCGACCCGGCGGTGGGCCTGTCGCAGGTGCGGCGCTTGGGCGAAGAGGTCCGCGCCGGCGCGCCTTTGGCCACGATCCACGCGGCGGGAGAGGCGGCTGCGGATGCGGCAGAGGCGGCGGTTCTGGCGGCGATCACGCTAGGGGACAGGGCGGTTGAAGCGCCGGATTTGATCTTGGAAAGGATCGGCTGATGGGACGTGCATTCTTGGTCGTGATCGATTCCGTGGGCATCGGCGGGGCGCCGGACGCGGGGGCGTTCTTTAACGGCGACCTGCCCGATACCGGGGCCAATACGCTGGGCCATATCGCGCAGGCCTGTGCCGCGGGAGAGGCCGAAGAGGGGCGCAGCGGGCCGCTGGCGCTGCCCAAACTCGACCGGTTGGGTCTGGGTGTCGCGCTGAAGCTCGCCAGCGGGATGGAGGCGCCGGGGCTGGGTGCTGCGCCCGAAGGCCGCTGGGGCGCTGCGACGGAGGTTTCGCAGGGCAAAGACACCCCCTCGGGCCATTGGGAATTGGCCGGGTTGCCGGTGCCTTGGGCATGGCATTACTTCCCGGATGAGACCCCCGCCTTTCCCGCAGACCTGACCGCAGAGGTCGCGCGGCTGGCGGGCACCGATGGCATCTTGGGCAACTGCCACGCTTCTGGCACGGCGATCATCGAACGGCTGGGGGCGGAGCATTGCGAAAGCGGCTGGCCGATCTGCTATACTTCTGCCGACAGCGTGTTCCAGATCGCCGCCCATGAAGAGACCTTTGGCCTCGACCGCCTTTTGAAGCTTTGCCAAGACATCGCGCCCCGCCTGCATGAGATGAAGGTGGGGCGTGTCATCGCGCGGCCCTTCACCGGGGAAGTGGGCGCCTTTGAGCGCACCGCGAACCGGCGCGACTATGCCATCACGCCGCCCAAACCGGTGCTGACCAACTGGGTGCAGAACGCCGGGGGCGGGTCTATGCGGTGGGCAAGATCGGCGATATTTTCACCATGCAGGGCATCGACGAGCTGCGCAAAGGGCCGGATGCCAAGCTGATGGATCATCTGCATGATCTGGTGGGTGAAGCCGAAGAGGGCAGCCTGACCTTCGCCAATTTCGTGGAGTTCGACAGTCTTTACGGCCACCGCCGCGATGTGTCGGGCTATGCCCGGGCGCTGGAGTGGTTCGACGCCGAGATCGGCAAGGTGATCGCGGCGCTGGGGGAGGGCGACATGCTGGTGGTGACGGCGGACCATGGCAATGATCCGACATGGGCGGGCAGCGATCACACCCGCGAAAGGGTGCCGGTGCTGGTCGCCGGGACCGGGGCGGGGGCGTTGGGGCAGATCGGCTTTACCGATGTCGCAGCTCTCGTCGCCGGGCATCTGGGGGTAGAGGTGCCGCAGTAGCCGCGCAGCCTTTGCTTGCGAGCGGGGCGCTTGTGCGGCTAGAAGCAGGGCAAATAAAGGAGCCTGCCGCATGACCGATACCCCCAATCACCTGACGATCGTCGACCATCCGCTGGTGCAGCACAAGCTGACCATCATGCGCGACAAAGCCACCTCGACCGCCGTCTTCCGGCAGTTGCTGCGCGAGATTAGCCAGCTTTTGGCCTATGAGGTGACGCGCGGCCTGCCGATGACGACCAAACGGGTCGAGACCCCGATGCAAGAGATGGACGCGCCAACGCTCGACGGCAAGAAGCTGGCGCTGATCTCGATCCTGCGGGCGGGCAACGGGCTGATGGATGGGGTGCTCGAATTGATCCCCTCGGCGCGGGTCGGCTTTGTCGGTCTCTACCGTGACGAAGAGACCCTTCAGCCGGTGCAGTATTACTTCAAAGTGCCTGAGGCGATGGAAGATCGCCTCGTCATTGCCGTAGACCCGATGCTGGCCACCGGCAACTCTTCGGTCGCGGCGATCAACCTGCTGAAAGAGGCAGGCGCCACCAATATCATTTTCCTCTGCCTGCTGGCCTCGCCCGAGGGGGTCGCTACGATGAAAGCCGCGCATCCGGACGTGCGCATCGTCACGGCCTCGCTGGACGAGTCCCTCAACGAGAAGGGCTATATCATCCCCGGTTTGGGCGACGCGGGTGACCGGATGTTCGGCACCAAGTGATCGGGTAAGTTTCGCTAATCGGCGCGCGGTGCTTTACTCAGGCCGCGCGCTGATGCATCGTTCTACCAGATAGTGTGGGGGCATTAGATGACACTTACCAGAAGTATTGCCATGGCGATGATCGTCGCAGCCTTGGGCGTCGGCGGATCGCAGACCCAAGCGCAGGACAGCCGGAGCCAACCGGCAGAGTTTCCGCCGTCCTCTTACAAGGGCAAGCAATATGTCGACAGCGCGGGATGTGTGTTCATCCGCGCGGGCATCGACGGCAATGTGTCATGGGTGCCCCGCATGAGCCGCGCGCGCGAGCAAATCTGCGGGTTCCAGCCCACGAATGGCGTGAAAGTGGCAGAGGCCAAGGTTGAGGCGGCGCAGACCAAGGTCGACCCCGCCCCGGCCAAAAGGCCCCCGGCTCGTGTCGCCGAAGCGCCCGCGCCCAAGGCGAAGCCGAAAGCCCCCGTGGCCCGGCCCGCGCCGCAAAAAGTGGTGCGCCGTGTCGCGCCAGCCCCGGCGCGGAGCGCTGCCCCCAAAGTCGTGCGCGAAACCGCGCCGCGCCCCATGCCCGTGGTGCCCAGCAAACCCGTCGCGCTGGCCGCTCCGGCACCGGCTGGCTTTGTCACCGCGTGTCCCGCCGCTTCGCCCCTCTCGCAGCGCTATATGCGGCGCGGGGATGGCTATAGCGTGCGCTGTGGTCCGCAGGCGGAACCGATTGTGACAGGGCGTCTTGCCCCTTCGAGCCCGCAGCGCGGCACCGCACCGCAGCCCTACCGCAGCGCGGGCGTGATGCCCGGCGTTGCCGCCGCACCCGCGCGGATCGTGGCCCCTGCCGCCGTCGCCGCCCCGGTGGTCAGCGCCAAGCCCGCCCGCGCCGTGGGCACGCAGACGCGGATCGTGCCGAAACATGTGGCGATCAATCGGGTGAACACGACCAATGTAAAAGTCCCGAAAGGATACCGGAAGGTTTGGGAGGACGACCGTCTGAACCCGCACCGGGCCGAGCAGACCTTGGAAGGCCGCGCCGACATGCTGTTGGTCTGGACCCAGACCCTGCCGCGCCGTTTGGTCAACAAGGCCACCGGCGAAGACGTGACCGCCAAAGTGCCGCTGATCTATCCCTATCTTGATATCGAAACACAGCGCCGCAAGCTGGGGCGGGTCAAGATCGTCGAGCGGGATGGCCAAGTGGTGAAACGGGTGCTGCGCTACCGCAACGCCGCGCCGATCCATCGGGATGCCCGCCCGATCAAGACGGCCCCCGTCTACTCCAGCCGCTCGGCCCCGGCGGCCCAGCCCAACACCAAAGCGGGCTATGTGCAGGTCGGTGTCTTTGGCAGCCCCGCCAATGCGCAGCGCGCGGCGCGGCAGATCGCGGCCTTGGGCCTGCCCGCCCGCATCGGCAAACAGACCCGTGGCGGCAAGACCTACCACAGCGTTCAGGCGGGCCCCATCGCGGGCGGCTCCGCCCAAGCGGCGCTTGGCCAATTGCGCCGGGCAGGATATCGGGACGCCTATCTGCGGCGCTAAGCGTTATGCAATGAAGGAAAAAGGCCAGCCGCGGTTTCCCCCGGCTGGCCTTTTTCTTGCGCCAATCCGTCAGCCGCCGCAGATGCTTTGCAATCTCAGCCAATCGGCATCCGACATCAGCGGCGCGGTCAGCTTGCCGTTCATCGGGTCACCTTCGATCAGGGGCAGGGTGCTTTCGCCGGTAATGTCACGCGCAAAGGCATAGGGCTTGCTGCGCAGCTCGGCTTGGGCAAATCGCGCCAGTTGAGCCTCGACCGGCGGTGTCGCGGCGGGGCGCATCAGCAGTTGCTCGGCATAGGCATCCAGCGCCTCGGAAGAGATATCGCCGGTGGTCAGCAGGCGGAAATTCTCGCGCAGGCCCACGGCCTCCAAAAGGGCGCGCAGCGGGTCATGCTCCCGGCGCGCCACATCCTCGGTCAGCACATAGCCCGCGGCGACATCGGGCTCTTCGTAATCCTCCAGCACCGCGCGGTCGAGCACGATGAGACGGCCCGGCAGATGCAGGCTGGCGCGGGTCATATCGGGCAGGATCGCCACGCGCCCGACCTCCAGCCGTTTGGTGAGCCGCGCCAGCGCGGCGCTGCCACCGGGGCTTTCGCAGGCGGGGCCAGAGACACGTTCAAGCCGCTTGAGCAGCGCCGTGCCCAAAGAGACACGTTTAACCTCTGGCACCACTTTGATCGCATGATCGCGCAGCGCGCCGGGCATCCAAAAGACCGCCAGCGCCGCCACCACCGCGACGGAGGCCAACATGCCGACCGACCGCAAACGCCCCGGCTTGGGACGGCTGCGGTTGATCGCGCGGCGCAGCTTTTCGATGGCCTCGATCATCTCGGTTTCATTGTCGGGCAGTTCCAGCGTTTCACCCGGATCGCCGTCTGGATGATAGAGCGCGGGGGTTTGGCCGGGGTTGGCCCTGTCGACGGCGGCCAGCGACCAATGGGTCAGCGCCTGATCCTTGAGATCGCTGATCACCAGCGTCGCGTCACCGATAGAGACGATCACCTCGCGCCGCTGCGCATCGGGCGTGGCGCGCCAAAGGCCCGTCGCTTCGAGCCGGGCGTATTTTGTCAAGGCGGTCATGGGGTTCTGCTGCGGGCCTGTCAGTTTTCGCCACTCTACCACGCGCTGCGGGATCAGCAATGGCAGGTGACATAATGCCCGCCTTAGAGGGCCGCCGCCTGTTTGCGCAATTCGAACTTCTGGATCTTCCCGGTGGAGGTTTTGGGCAGTTCGCCAAAGACCACCCGCTTGGGCGTTTTGAACCCGGCAAGGCGCGCGCGGGCGAAGGCGATCAGCGCCTCTTCGCTGGCCTCCGCCCCCGGTTTCAGCTCGACAAAGGCGCAGGGCACCTCGCCCCATTTCTCATCCGGTTGCGCCACCACGGCGGCGAGGTTGACCGCGCCGTGGCCCATCAACACACCCTCGACCTCGACGCTCGAAATATTCTCTCCGCCCGAGATGATGATGTCCTTGGCCCGGTCGGCGATCTGGATGTAGCCGTCGGGATGCTGCACCGCGATGTCGCCGGAGTGGAAGTAGCCGCCCGCAAAGGCTTCGGCCGTGGCCTCGGGGTTCTTGAGGTAGCCTTTCATCACCGCATTGCCGCGGATCATGATCTCGCCCTGCGCCGCGCCGTCACGTGGGGTTTGGGCCATCTCGGCGTCCATCACGGTGATCTCTTCCATCATCGGCATGGCGACACCTTGGCGCGCTTTGATCCCGGCGCGCTCAGGCTCTGGCAGCCCGTCCCATGCGCCTTGCCAGAGACATTCGGTGACATGGCCAAAGGTTTCGGTCAGCCCATAGACCTGCGTGACGTTGAACCCCAGCTTTTCGATCTTCGACAGGGTCGCGGGGCCGGGGGCGCGCCCGCGGTGAAAACCTCGACCCGGTGATCGAAGGCGCGGCGGTCTTCTGCGTCCGCGTTGACCAGCATGTTCAGCACGATGGGCGCGCCGCCGAAATGGGTGACGCCATGCTCGGCGATGGCCTCGTAGATCGCCGCCGCGGTGATGTCGCGGCAGCAGACCAGCGTGCCGCCCAGAAGCGGCATCATCCATGTGTGGTTCCAGCCGTTGCAGTGAAACAGCGGCACGATCTGCATGAAGACCGGGCGCAGCACCATCTGCCATGAGATCACCGTGCCCATGGTCATCAGATAGGCGCCGCGGTGGTGGTAGACCACGCCCTTGGGCCGCCCGGTGGTGCCGGAGGTGTAGTTGAGCGCAAGGCTCTCCCATTCGTCGTCGGGCATGATCCAGCGAAAGTTCGGATTCGCCTCCGCAAGCAACTCTTCGTATTGCGGGTGCCGCCCGCTGGCGGGGAAACCGGCGGGGGCATCGGGCACTTCGATAATGGCGGGGCAGGTGCCCTCCATCCGCGCGCAGGCGTCTTCGGCCAGCGGCAGGAATTCGGTATCGACCAAGAGCACCTTGGCACCGCCGTGGTCGAGGATATAGGCCACCGTGTCGGGATCGAGGCGAATGTTGATGGTGTTGAGCACGGCCCCGCAGGCGGGCACGCCGAAATGCGCCTCGGCCTGCGCGGGCAGGTTGGGGATGAGGGTGGCGACCACATCGCCGGGGGTCACGCCGATTTCGGCCAACAGGGCGGCGAGGCGGGTGCAGCGTTCGTGGTACTGGGCATAGGTGACGCGATGGTCGCCGTGGATCACCGCCGTCTGGTTCGGGAAAACCTCTGCGGCGCGGGCCAAATGCGACAGGGGCGTGAGCGGCACGAAATTCGCCGCGCATTTCTCAAGCCCGCTTTCATCCGTCATCCACCCCATGCGACCCCTCCCAAGGCATTGGTTGCGATTTGGGGTTGAGTATTGCTGCCCGGACGTGACTTTGAAAAGAGGGCAGGAGGGAAAAGGAGGGCAGATGCAGGACACAGCGGTAAAATCGAGGCTGGCGGCGCTTTGCGCGGTGAGCGGTATGGCGGCTTTGGGGCTGACGGACAATTTCGTCCCCTTCATCACCGAGCGCGGGTCGCTCTGGCAGTTTCACTTCCTGCGCGGGCTTATGGCGGTGGCCATTCTGATGGTGCTCGCGGCCTTGGGCTTCGGCATTCTGCGCCCGCGGCGGTTCTGGGCCGTGGCCGGGCGCGGCTTGTTTCAGGCCGGGGCGATGTTGATCTATTTCGGCTGTCTGGCTTTTCTGCCCATCGGGGTGGTGGTGGCGGGGCTGTTCACCTCGCCGCTTTTCGTGCTGATGATCTCGGCCCTGTTTCAGGGCAAACGCGTCGGCCCGTGGCGGTGGGGGCCGTGGCCGTGGGCTTTGCCGGGGCCTTGATGGTGATCCGCCCGGACCCGAGCGATCTTGACCCCGTGGCCTTCCTCCCGCTGCTGGCCGGGGCGCTCTATGCCATCGGCGCCGTGGCGACGCGGGCGTGGTGCGAGGGGGAGAGCACGATGGTGATGACCGCGGGCTTCTTCGGTATGTTGGCAGTCATGGGCGGCATCGGGGTTTTAGTCCTGCCGGGGGCGGAGGTGGCGGGGGCCGAAGGTTTCGTCAGCCGCACATGGGGGCCGCTCGATGGCGCGATGTGGTTCTGGATCGCGGTGCAGGCGGTGGGCTCGCTCATCGGCATCGGCTTTTTGGTGCGCGGCTACCAATTGGGAGAGGCCGGGCATGTGGCGATTTTCGAATATTCGCTGCTGATCTTCGCCAGTTTCTGGGCCTATATCCTTTGGGGCCAAGAGGTGCCGCCCCTGGCATTCTCGGGCATGGCGCTGATCGCACTGGCCGGGGCGGTGATCGCCCTGCGCAGCGATGAGCCTTCGACCCTGCGCGCGCCGGAGGCGGTGGAGTGATCATCAGTCGCGGTCGGCGTTACGTTTTCGTGCATATCCCCAAGACTGGGGGCACCTCATTGGCGCTGGCGCTTGAGGATCGCGCGATGAAAGACGACGTGATGCTGGGCGACACGCCGAAAGCGCGCAAGCGGCGGCGGTGGGTGCAGGGCGTGCAGGCGGCGGGGCGGCTATGGAAGCATTCGACGCTGGCGGACATCGACGGGCTGGTGACAGCGGAGGAGCTCTCGGGGCTGTTCTGCTTCACGCTGGTGCGCAACCCGTGGGACCGGGTGGCGAGCTACTATCGCTGGCTGCGGGGGCAGGGGTTCGATCATCCGGCGGTGGCGCTGGCGAAGTCGGAGGATTTCGCGGGGTTCCTGCGGCATCCGCAGACGCGAGAAAGCCTGCGCGCATGGCCCGCGCGGCGGTACATGCAGGATGCGGCAGGGCGGGAGCGTTGCGATCTCTATATCCGGTTGGAGCATTTCGCCGAGGATGCGGCGCCGCTGTTCGACCATCTTGGGTTCGAGCTGTCGCTGCCGCGGGTGAATGCTTCGGAGGGAGTGGCGGCGTACACGCCAGAATTGCGGGATATCGTGGCGGATATCTGCGCCGAGGACATCGCGCTCTTCGGCTACGTTTACCAAGAGCACTAGGGCCAGCGCCTGCCCGTGGGTCGGCGACCCGACCGGCGTCGCTGCCACTTTATAGTTCAACCGTGACGCGCCATCGAGAGGGCAGGCCCAGCCTCACCAAATCGCCTACCCGGGGACGGGCAGGCGATGGCCCGGCGCCTGCGGCTTGATTCCGGGCCGGGTGGCAGCAGGAGCGACAAATAAAAAGGGGCGCCGAAGCGCCCCTCTCCCCCTTACGCCGCCTTGGCGTCCGGGTTGAACCGTCCGTAGAAACTCTGGTTCTTCTGCGCCATTTCGCGCAGCAGGTCCGGGCAGGCAAAGCGCTCACCGTATTTCTCGGTCAGCTGGTCACAACGCTCCGCCGCATAGGGCGCGCCAATCATGTCGAGCCAGCTCAGCGGACCGCCGGACCAAGGCGCAAAGCCCCAGCCGAGGATCGCGCCGACGTCGCCCTCGCGGATGTCCATCAAGACACCTTCCTCCAGCGCGCGCACCGCCTCCAATGTCTGCGAGAACAGCAGACGGTGCTGCACCTCGATCAACTCGGGCTGCTCTTCGGCCACGGGGTACTTGTCGCCCATGCCCCGCCACAGGCCCTCGCGCTTGCCCTTGGCGTCATAGCTGTAGAAACCGGCGTTGGCCTTGCGGCCCAGACGGCCCTCTTCCTCCATCCAGAACACCAGCGGGTCGATGTCGTCGTTCGGGTATTCATCGCCCATTGCCGCCTTGGTCGCACGAGCGATCTTGGCGCCCAGATCGATCGAGGTCTCGTCCATCAGCTGCAGCGGGCCCAAGGGCATGCCGACCAGCTTCGCGGCGTTTTCGATCAGCGCGGGCTCGACACCCTCCTGCACCATGCGCACACCCTCGTTGATGTAGGGAATGATGCAGCGGTTGGCGTAGAAGAAACGCGCGTCATTGACCACGATCGGGGTCTTGCGGATCTGGCGCACGTAGTCGAGCGCCTTGGCCACGGCCCGGTCACCGGTCTCTTGGCCCTTGATGATCTCCACCAGCAGCATTTTCTCGACGGGCGAGAAGAAGTGGATGCCGATGAACTGCTCATCGCGGCTCGACGCCTTGGCCAGATCGGTGATCGGCAGGGTCGAGGTGTTGGAGGCAAAGATGCAATCCTCGGGATCACGGCCTCGACCTTCTGGGTCATCTCGGCCTTCACCTTCGGGTCCTCGAAGACCGCCTCGATGATCAGATCGCAGCCCTTCAACGCCTCCAGATCGGTGGTGGCGGTGATCAGATCGAGCGCCTTGGCCTTCTTCTCGGGCGTGGCTTTCTTGCGGGCGATGCCCTTGTCGAAATAGCCCTCGGTATAGGCCTTGCCACGGTCGGCGGCCTCCTGCGTCTGGTCGATCAGCACCACTTCGATCCCGGCCTGCGCCGAGACCAGCGTGATGCCGGCACCCATCATGCCCGCGCCCAGAACCCCCAGCTTCTTCACGCGCTGGTCCGGCACGCCTTCGGGGCGCACGGCGCCTTTCTCCAGCGCTTCCTTGTTGAGGAAGAGCGAGCGGATCATGTTGCCCGACGACGGGTTCATCAGCACGTTTGTGAACCAGCGCGCCTCGACCTTGAGCGCCGTGTCGAAAGGCACCAGCGCGCCTTCGTAGACCGCCGACAACAGCGCCTTGGCCGCCGGATAGACGCCCTGGGTCTTGCCGTTGACCATTGCATTGGCGCCGACGAAGGTCATGAAGCCCGCCGGGTGGTAGGGCGCGCCGCCGGGCATCTTGTAGCCCTTGGCATCCCACGGCTTGACCAGATCGGCATCCTTGGCGTTCAGCACCCAGTCGCGGGCTGCGGCCATCGGGTCTTCGCTGACCTCGTCGATGATCCCGGCCTTCTGCGCGGCGGCGGGGGCGACCATCTTGCCTTCCAGAAGGAAGGGCGAGGCCGCCATGGCACCGAGCTTGCGCACCATCCGCGTGGTGCCGCCCGCACCCGGGAAGATGCCCACGAGGATCTCTGGCAGGCCGATGCGCGCCTTGGGGTTGTCGGCGGCAAAGGTCCGGTGCGTGGCCAGCGGCAGTTCCAGACCGATGCCGGCGGCTGTGCCGGGGATCACGCAGGCCACGGGCTTGCCGCCCTTGTTGGTCTTGGGGTCCATACCCGCGCGCTCGATCTTGCGCAGCAGGGCGTGCATCTGCATCGTGCCCTCGAAGAGACCCTTGGCCGGATCGTCGCCCGCGTCTTCCTTCATCTTCGCCAGCAGGTTCAGGTCCATGCCCCCGGCGAAGGAACCCTCCTTACCGGAGGTGATGACGATGCCCTTGACGGCGTCATCGGCCAGCGCCTCGTCGATATGCTTTTCCAGATCGCGCAGGCCGTCGAAGGACATGACGTTCATGCTCTTGCCCGGCACGTCCCAAGTGATGGTGGCGATGCCCTCGGCATCCTTGTTCATTGTGAAATCGGTCATTCTCTTGCTCCCTTCGCGGCTCACACGCGCTCGATGATGGTGGCGGCACCCATGCCGGACGCGATGCAGAGCGTGGCCAGCCCCACTTCCTTGTCGGCGCGCTCCATCTCATCGAGCAGGATGCCGATGATCATGGCGCCGGTGGCGCCCAGGGGGTGCCCCATGGCGATGCCGCCGCCGTTCACGTTGACCTTGCTGTCGTCCACGTCGAAGGCCTGCATGAAGCGCAGCACCACGGCGGCGAAGGCCTCGTTGACCTCGAACAGATCAATGTCGCCGATGGTCATGCCGTTGTCCTTGAGGATCTTCTCGGTCACCGGCACCGGGCCGGTCAGCATGATGGTGGGATCGGTGCCGATCTTGGCGGTGGCGCGGATGCGGGCGCGGGGCTTCAGCCCGTGCTGCTCGCCAAACTCCTTGTTGCCGATCAACACCGCGGCGGCGCCGTCGACGATGCCAGACGAGTTGCCCGCGTGGTGGATGTGGTTGATCCGTTCCAGATGCGGGTATTTCATCAGCGCGACCTTGTCGAAGCCGGGCATGACCTCGCCCATCTGCTGGAAGGCGGGGTTCAGGCCGCCAAGGCTCTGCATATCGGTCTGCGGGCGCATGTATTCGTCGCGGTCGAGGATCGCGAGACCGTTCTGGTCGCGCACGGTGATGACGGATTTGTCGAAGCGGCCCTCTTCCCAGGCCCGCGCGGCGCGCTGCTGGGACTGCATGGCCAGCTGGTCGGCCTCGTCGCGCGAGAAGCCGAACTCGGTGGCGATGATATCCGCCGAGATGCCCTGCGGCACGAAGTATTTCTCCATCGCCAGCGTCGGGTCCACGGCGATGGCCGCCCCGTCGCTGCCCATGGCCACGCGGCCCATCATCTCGACACCGCCGGCGATATAGCCGTTGCCCGCGCCGCCTTTGACTTGGTTCGCAGCGAGGTTCACCGCTTCCATGCCCGAGGCGCAGAAGCGGTTGATGGCCAAACCCGGAATGCGCTCATCAAGGTCCGAGGCCAGCACCGCCGAGCGCGCCAGGCAGCCGCCCTGTTCCATCACCTGGGTGACGTTGCCCCAGATCACGTCCTCGACGGCGTGGCCCTCGAGGTTGTTGCGCTCTTTCAGGGCATTGAGCGTCTGCGCCGAGAGCCGCAGAGAGGTCACCTCGTGCAGGGCGCCGTCCTTGCGGCCCTTGCCGCGCGGGGTGCGCAGGGCGTCGTAGATGTATACGTCTTGGGTCATGTCATGTCCTCCGGGTCAGGCGCGGTCAGCAGGGCTGCCGGGCATCAAATCATAGGGGCTTTCCAGCCCGGTGTTTCGCTCAGACGCGTAAGCCACGCGTCGATATGGGGCCAGTCGCTGCGGTCGAAACCGAAAGGCTCGGGTAATAAAGATACCCGCAGCAGCTGAGGTCCGCGTTGGTGATGTCGTCGCCCACGATCCAGTCGCGGCCGTCGAGATGGTCGTTCAGCACGCTATAGGCGGCCTTGAGCCGGCCCTGGTTGAAGGCGATGACCTCGGCGGGGCGTTTGTCTTCGGGCAGGAAGTTCATCAGAAAACGGGTCATCCCGGCAACGGAGCTGAGCTTGTGGTTATCCCATAGCACCCACCGCAGGATTTCGCGCCGTTCCGTCGCGTCGCGCCCGCCGAATTTGCCCGTCTTTTCCGCGACGTAATCCTGAATCACGCCCGATTGGGTAAGCCGTAGATCGCCGTCGATCATCACCGGCGCCTCGCCCATGTTGTTGATCTGCGCGCGGTAGTCGGGCTGGCGTGTCTGGCCACCGAAGAAGTCCACCTTCACCGGCTCCCAGTCGAGCCCCGACAATTCGAGCGCCAGCGCCGCCTTGTAGGCGTTGCCCGATTCGCCAAAGCAATAAAGCTGTATGGTCACCTGTCATTCCTCCTCTTCTATCGGCACCCGCTGAAATGTCGGAAGGTATTTGTGAAAGGATGAAGGGGGCAGGGGGCGCCTTATCTTCATCCTTTTTCAAATACCTCTGCGCCGGTGTTTCGACCCGCGCGCGATCAGAGGTTGCGCGCGATCAGTTCCTTCATGATCTCATTGGTGCCGCCGTAGATGCGCTGCACCCGCGCGTCGGCCCACATTTCGCCCACGGCATATTCCTGCATGAAGCCGTAGCCGCCGTGCATCTGCAAGCAGACATCCAGCACCTCGCCTTGGGTGTCGGTAAGCCAGTATTTCTGCATCGCCGCCTTGTCGACGCTGAGTTCCCCGCGCAGGTGTTCACTGATGCATTCGTCGAGGAAGGCACGGGCCACCGCGGTCTTTGTCTTGACCTCGGCGAGTTGGAACCGCGTGTTCTGGAACTGGGTCAGCGGGCCACCGAAGGCTTCGCGTTCCTTGCAGTATTGAATCGTGCGCGCCACGGCGCCTTCCATGGCGCCCACCGCGCCGCAGCCGATGATCAGGCGTTCCTGCGGTAGCTGCTGCATCATCTGGTAGAAGCCCTGGCCTTCGTCCTGGCCGAGGATGTTCTCGGGCGGGATCTCGACATTGTCGAAGAAGAGCTCGGAGGTGTCGGCGGCATGCAGGCCAATCTTGTCGAGGTTGCGGCCGCGTTGGAAGCCTTCGGCCTTGTCGGTTTCCACGACCACAAGCGACACGCCCTTGGAACCTTCCTTGGGGTCGGTCTTGGCCGCCACGATGATCAGGTTGGCGTGCTGGCCGTTGGTGATGAAGGTCTTTTGGCCCGAGAGTTTGTAGGCGTTGCCCTCGCGGATCGCCTTAGTTTTGATGCGCTGCACGTCCGAGCCGGTCGAGGGTTCGGTCATCGCCAGTGCGCCGACCAGCTCGCCCGAGACCATCTTGGGCAGCCAGCGTTTTTTCTGGTCCTCGGTGCCATAGGCGAGGATGTAATGCGCCACGATGCCGGAATGGATGCCGTGGCCCCAGGAGGCGAGGTTGGCGCGGGAGCCTTCGATCAGGATCGCCGCCTCATGGCCGAAATCGCCACCAGCGCCGCCGTACTCTTCGGGCACCGAGGGGCAGAGCAGGCCCAGTTCCCCGGCTTGCGCCCATGTGTCGCGGTCCATCTGGCCCTGTTTGCGCCATTTCTCGAAATGCGGCGCCCATTCGGTGTTGATGAACTGCGCCGTCATGTCGGCGATCATCTGGTGTTCTTCGGTCATCCAACTGGATGTTTTGGTCTGCATCTTCTGGCCCCCTCCCCAAGGGTTCAGCGTTTGCGGGCGTCCAGTTCGGCGTTGAACAGGCGCAGCCGCGCGATCAGGTTTTCCTCGTTCATGACCGAGTTGAAATTCTCGAACAGGAACGACAGCGCTTCCCCCTCATCAAGACCTGCGTCGGTGCTGAACTTCTTTAGCCTGCGGTAGCCTTCCTCGGTCATGGCGACAGGGAAGCGGCGGGTCAGGCGGAAGCGTTTGGGCATGGTCTCTCCGGGTGTTGGGTAGGGTGGGGGGCTTGCCCCCACCCCCCGTTTTAGAAGTTTGCGGCCTCAAGCGCCATGACCGTATCCGCGCCCGATTGGATGCGGGTCAGGTGCAGGGCCGTGGCGGGCAGTTGGCGCGCCATATAGTAGCGGCCGGTGGCCAGCTTGGTCTCGTAGAAGGTGGCGTCGCCGCTGCCGTTCTTCAATGCTTCTTTCGCCGCCAGACCCATCTTGGCCCACATCAGGCCGAGGCAGACATGACCGAACATATGCATGAAGTCATTGGACCCGGCGAGCGCGTGGTTGGGGTTCTTCATGCCGTTCTGCATGAAGTACATGCCCGCCGATTGCAGGTCCTTGCTGGCCGCCTTCAGGGGTTCAAGGAAGGCCGCGTCGAATTCGGCGTCTTGGCCTGCGTTGTCCTTGATGAAGCCCTTCACGAGGTCGAAGAAAGCCATGACGTGCTTGCCGCCGTCCTGCGCCAGTTTGCGGCCCACGAGGTCAAGCGCCTGCACGCCATTGGCGCCTTCGTAGATCTGTGCGATGCGGGCGTCACGGGTGAATTGGGACATGCCCCATTCCTCGATATAGCCGTGGCCGCCGTAGACCTGCTGCGCCTTCACGGTCATGTCGTAGCCTTGGTCGGTCAGGAAGCCCTTGATGACCGGGGTGAGCAGCGACACGAGGCCGTCGGCGTCCTTATCCTCGGCGCGGTGCGCCGCGTCGATCATCGTGGCCCCCCAGAGGATGAAGGCACGGGCGGCTTCGACAAAGCTTTTCTGATCCATCAGCGAACGGCGGATGTCGGGATGCACGATCAGCGGATCGGCGGGCTTTTCGGGGGCGACGGCACCGGTGACGGCACGACCCTGCAGGCGGTCCTTGGCGTATTCCAGCGCGTTTTGATAGGCCACCTCGGCCTGAGCCAGACCCTGCATGCCGACGCCAACGCGGGCTTCGTTCATCATGGTGAACATGGCGCGCATGCCCTTGTGTTCGGTCCCCAGCAGATAGCCGGTGGCACCGTCGTAGTTCATCACGCAGGTCGAGTTGCCGTGGATGCCCATTTTCTCTTCGATGGAACCGACGGAGACGCCGTTGCGCTCCCCCAAAGACCCATCTTCGTTGACCATGAACTTGGGCACGATGAAGAGCGACACGCCCTTGATGCCCTCGGGCCCGCCTTCGATCTTGGCCAGCACGAGGTGGATGATGTTGTCGGCCATGTCATGCTCACCGGAGGAGATGAAGATCTTCTGGCCGGAGATTTTATAGCTGCCGTCTTCCTGCGGGGCCGCCTTGGTGCGCATCAGACCCAGATCGGTGCCGCAATGCGGCTCGGTCAGGTTCATGGTGCCGGTCCATTCGCAGGAGACCATCTTGGGCAGGTAGGTGTCCTTTTGCGCGTCGGTGCCATGGGCGAGGATTGCGGAGGCCGCGCCATGGGTCAGCCCTTGGTACATGGTGAAAGCCTGGTTCGCGGCGGAGAACATCTCGCCCACGGCGGTGCCGAGGACGTAGGGCATGTTCTGCCCGCCGTATTGTTCAGGCATGTCGAGGCCGGGCCAGCCGCCTTCTTTCACCTTTTCAAAGGCTTCCTTAAACCCTTTGGGCGTGTAGACGACGCCGTTTTCCAAACGGCAGCCTTCCTTGTCGCCCACGACGTTCAGCGGGGCGAGCACTTCGGAGGTGAGCTTGCCCGCCTCTTCGAGGATGGCGGAGGTGAAATCTGGCTCCAGCTCATCATAGCCGGGGGTCTTGCTTTCGGTCACCTTCAGCACGTCGTGCAGAACGAATTGCAGGTCTTTGGTGGGGGCTGTGTAACTGGGCATCTTTGCTCTCCGGGTCGTCTTTTTATGGATGTGAGGGGCGGCGTCGCCGGGGTTATTCGGCGGCGCGGCGGGGTTGGTTCATGGAGGCGATCATCTTTTCCCCCCATTTCAACTGGTCCTTGAGGTCTTCGATGGCCTCGTTCAGCTCTTCGCGGCGCGACTCGAGGTCGGCCAGACGGGCGCGGGCAATCTCATAGGCCGCGGCGATCTGCGTCTGCTGCTGGTCGCCCATATGATAAAGGTCGAGCAACTGGCGGATTTCTTCGAGGCTGAAGCCAAAGCGCTTGCCGCGCAGGATCAGCTTGAGCCGGGCGCGATCGCTTTTGGTGAACAGGCGTTTCTGGCCCTCGCGCAATGGGAAGAGCAGCTCTTTCGCTTCGTAGAACCGCAGGGTGCGGGGGGTCACTTCGAAAGCGTCGCACATCTGGCGAATGGTCAGCGTGTCGGCGGTCATCTCATCACTCTCCAATCGTCGTTTCGAGACTTCAGTTGGGGCTGACCCTGCTGATACAATGGGAGCTGACGTTGACGTAAGTGATACGTTGCGTCACTTTATAAGCGTGGAAATTTCCTTTAGGTTTGAAAGAGGATCGGGCGCGTGCCGCCGCCATGGCGCTGGGCAGCAAAACGGGTAGGAGATGGCAAACTTCGATCAAAATGGGCCGAAGACGCTAGACGGGCTGGTCCACTGCGCGCAGAACGCCACGAGTGCGGCGGGCATTCTGGCCTGCGGACTTGGCTATTTTCAACGGTTTGAGATCGATCTGGTCAGCTATCACGGGGACAGCCCCGGCGCGCCCGCGATCCTTTATCGGTTCGACGGCGAGGGCGCGGTAGGGGCGCAGTGGCATTCGCAGTTTTTGGATGTGGAAAAGCTGCGCGAAAGCCCGGTGGAGGCGCTGGCCCGGCAGCAGGTGATGCCGATCTACTGGTCGGATGTGGCCCGCACGGCGCGGCTTACCTCTGCGGAAGGCCTCTATATGAAAGGATTGATGCGGCGCTATCCGAATGATGGCATTTCGCTCAGGGTACATGGTCCGGGCGGGGATTCCGCCGTGGTGGGGCTGGGCTTTGCCGCGAAACAGGCGCGTTTGCCCCGGGGGCGTTGTACAAACTTCTCAGTGCCGCCCAGATCGCGCATCTGCGCTATTGCGCCTTGGCCGAAAGCCAATCGCCGCGTGATTTCGGCCTGTCCCCGCGCGAGGTTGAGGTGTTGGAATGGATCGCCACCGGCAAGAGCAACGGGGTCATTGCCGAGATACTTGGGATTTCGCCTCATACAGTCGATACGATTGTGCGGCGGATTTTCTCCAAGCTTGAGGTGAATGACCGCACGACCGCCGCCATTCGCGGGCTCGGCGCCGGGCTGCTGCGCCGCCCGAAAGAGGGCGCGCCCTAGGGCAAGGTTGACCTTGCGTCGCTGTCGCGTGACTGCGTGACATGACCCCACGTCGTGGGGGCTGTAGGAGCGGGCGCTCGACCTAGAGAGGCACGGTGCATGTCAGAAAAACAAGAGCAGACAGGTAGCGGGGCTAAAAACGGTTCCGTGGCAGAAACGCGCGCGCGCGTGGTTGCAGAGCTGAAAGGCGCGTCCGAGACCATCGAAAACGGCGCATTCGATCTGGCCGGAGACGCGAGCGCGGATGTGGTGTCCGATCTGATCCGCATCACGGCGGATTTGCAGATGCTCATCGGGCAGTTGGCGCAGCGCAACAGCCGCTGAGCCTGCCGCTCAGCCCTTGTCCGAGGCGATGGCCGCGGCAGTGTCGTCGCGCAGCTTTTGCAATTCCGCCATGGCTTCGTCCAACTGGCGGCGCTGCTCGGCCAGTTCTTCCAATTGACCATCGGCCATGGTGACCCAAGTGCGCATCTGCGCCTCGGTCCCCTCTTTTTCGTAGATCAACAGCCACTGGCGGATGTCCTCCAACGCGAAGCCAAACTTGCGGCCGCGCAGGATCAGCTTCATCCGCGCCCGTTCGCGTGGGCCATAGAAACGCGAGCGCCCCTCACGGTGCGGTTGCAGCAATTCGATATACTCGTAATAGCGCAACGTGCGTGGCGTCACGTCAAATGCCGCGCACATCTCTTTGAATGTCAGGCGTTCATCGTCCAAAGCATCTTCTCCCTTCCGGCAAACTATGGTCACGCGCGGGGATGCGCAACAGGCGGTCTTGCCCTTTGGCTATCTCGCCCTGATAAAGGACAAAACCAGAGGCAGAGGGTTGGGTTGCATGTCCGACAAATTAAAGCTGGCGCGACAGTTCATTCAGGCGCTGCCCCATTCCATGGCACTGGGGATGGAGTTGCAGGAGTTGGGCGATGGCTCTGCCGTGATCACCATGCCCTATGATGACAAGCTGATCGGCGACCCGCAGACCGGGGTGATCAGCGGCGGGGCGGTCTCGGCGCTGATGGACACTTGCTGCGGAGCTGCGGTGATGAGCCACCCGAGCAACCCGGCGGCCACCGCTACGATGGATCTTAGGATCGAATATCTGCGCGCGGCCACACCGGGGCAGACGATCATCACCCGCGCGACCTGCTATCACGTCACCCGTTCGGTCGCCTTCGTGCGGGCCACGACAACAGATGAGGACGCCGACAACCTTGTCGCCACGGCAACCGGCACTTTCACCGTGGAGGGGCACACATGACCACACGTCGCAAGCCGGAGCCGGTTCAGGTCATCAAACAACGCCGCGACGGGGTGCTGCGCGCCATGGTCGAAGGCGTGCCCTATATTCGCTTTCTGGGCATCGAGTTCGAGCGCCGTGGTGATGAGCTGACCGGCATCATGCCCTTTTCCGAGCAGCTGATCGGCAACCCGATCCTGCCCGCTCTGCATGGCGGGGCCACGGCGGCCTTTCTTGAGGCGACCGCGATCATCACCCTCAGTTGGGGGCTGATCTGGGAGGACATGGAAAGCGGCGCGCTCGATCTGGACAATCTGGATGCCGACCACTTGGCGCGGCTGCCCAAGACGATCGATTTCACCGTGGATTACCTGCGGTCGGGCCTGCCGCGCGATGCCTATGCGCGGGCGCGGATCAACCGGTCGGGGCGGCGCTATGCCAGCGTCCATGTCGAGGCATGGCAGGACAACCGCAGCCGTATTTTCGCGCAGGCCACAGGCCATTTCCTGATGCCGCAACGGCGTGGCTGAGTCGCAATCAGAGACGGAGCCGCTGACCGAGGCAGAGGTGCGCGCGGTTGAGCGTGGCACGCTGGCGGCGCGTGATGTGGTGACCCATCGCCGCGTGCTCAAGATCGCGGTTCCCATTGTCATTTCCAACGCCACAGTGCCGATCCTCGGCGCGGTCGATACCGGCGTGGTGGGGCAGATGGGCGCCGCCGCCCCCATCGGCGCGGTGGGGCTGGGGCGATCATCCTCTCGGCGCTCTATTGGGTTTTCGGCTTTCTGCGGATGGGCACCGTGGGCCTCACCGCGCAGGCGGCGGGCAATGGCGAAAAGGGCGAGGTCGCCGCATTGCTGACGCGCGGGCTTTTGATCGGCGCGGGGGCGGGGCTGGCCTTGATGGCGCTGCAATGGCCGCTTTTCTGGGCCTCGTTCCAAATCGCTCCCGGATCGCCCGAGGTTGAGGGGCTGGCGCGACAATATATGGCGATCCGCATCTGGTCTGCGCCCGCTGCCATCTCGATCTATGCGATCACCGGCTGGCTTATCGCGCAGGAGCGCAGCCGCGCCGTGCTGGTGTTGCAGGTCTGGATGAACGGGCTGAACATTCTGTTGGATCTGTGGTTTGTGCTGGGCCTCGGTTGGGGTGTCGAAGGCGTCGCCATCGCCACCTTTCTCGCGGAGTGGAGCGGGGCGGCCTTGGGCCTGTGGTTCTGCCGCGCGGCTTTCGCAGGGGTGGCGTGGCGCGATTGGGCGCAGGTCTTTGACGGGCCGCGCTGGACGCGCATGATGCAGGTGAACACCGATATCCTGATCCGCTCGCTTCTGTTGCAGGCGATCTTTGTCTCCTTCCTCTTCATGGGGTCGGGCTTGGGCGATGTGACCTTGGCGGCCAATCAGGTGCTGCTGCAATTCATGATGATCACCTCCTACGGGCTGGACGGTTTCGCCTTCGCCGCCGAGGCGATCATTGGCCGGGCTTACGGCGCGGGGCAGCGTGATGTGCTGCGGCGCGGGGCGGTGCTGACCTCCGCCTGGGCGTTCTTGGTCAGCCTGCTGTTGGCGGTGGTCTTTGCCGCCAGCGGCGGCGCGATCATCGATCTGATGGCCAAGGCCCCGCAGGTGCAAGACCTCGCCCGGGTCTATCTGCCCTATATGGTCGCGGCGCCGCTGCTGGGCTGTGCGGCCTATATGTTCGACGGTATCTTCATCGGCGCCACGCGGTCGCGCGACATGCGCAATATGATGCTCGTGTCGTTTCTGATCTATGCCGTGACCGCGCTGGCACTGGTGCCGAGCCTGGGCAATCACGGGCTTTGGATGTCGCTTCTGGTGTCCTTCGTGGTGCGCGGCATCACCTTGGCGCTGCGCTACCCGGCGTTGGAGCGCGCGGCGGGCTAGAGCAGCGCCTGCACCGCCTCGGGCGGGCGGCCGATTACGGCGCGGCCAGTGCTAAAAGCGATGGGGCGTTCGATCAGGATCGGATGGGCGGCCATGGCGTCGATCAGGGCCTCTTCGGGGCTGTTCTTGGTCAAGCCCAACTCTTTGAACAGCCTTTCGCCCGTCCGCATCATCTTGATCGCAGGCAGGCCAAGGGCGTCGCGGGCGGCGATGATCCCATCCCGGGTCGGCGCGTCTTCGAGGTAGCGGCGCAGGGTTACTTCCACCCCCGCCGCTTCGACCAGCGCCAGCGTCTGCCGCGATTTCGAACAGCGCGGGTTATGCCATAGGGTGATCATAGCCAATCCTCGCGTTTGCTGCCCACGGCCTCAGCCACGTTGGCAAAACCGTCGCGGGCCAAGAGTGCATCCAGCCCGGTGGTGATCTCTCGCACCAGCCCGAGGCCGCCGAAGACCAGCGCGGTGTAAAGTTGCAGGGCAGAGGCCCCGCGCAGATCTTGGCATAGGCGGTCTGCGCGTCCGACACCCCGCCGACGCCGATCAGCGGAATATCCGTCAGCCCCGCCAGCCGCGCCAAGACGCGGGTCGAGCGGTCGAACAGCGGCGCACCCGACAGACCGCCCGCCTCAGCTGCATGGGCGCTGGCAAGGCCGGTGCGGTCAAGCGTGGTATTGGTCGCGATGATGGCAGCAACGCCCGAATTTTGGGCAACCTCGGCCACATCCTCAATCTCGGCTTCGCTGAGATCGGGGGCGATTTTTAGGAAAACCGGCGTGGCGCCGCGCACGTCCATCACCCCTTCGAGCAGGGCCGAGAGCGCCGCCTTGCCCTGAAGGTCGCGCAGCTTCTCGGTATTGGGGGAGGAGACATTGACCGTCGCGAAATCGACGTGATTGCGCGCGGCGGTCATCACGCGGGCAAAGTCGGCGGCGCGGTCTTGGCTGGTCTTGTTCGCACCAAGGTTCAGTCCCACCGGCACCCCCGCACCCCGGCGCGAAAGCCGGGCGCAGATCGCTTCCATCCCCTCGTTGTTAAAGCCGAAACGGTTGATCGCGGCGCGATCCTCGGTCAGGCGAAACAGGCGCGGGCGCGGATTGCCGGGCTGGGGCAGGGGCGTGGCGGCCCCCACTTCGACAAAGCCAAACCCGGCGCGGGAGAGGGGGGCGATTGCGGTGGCGTTCTTGTCAAACCCCGCCGCCAGCCCAACAGGGTTCGGGAGGTCCAGCCCCGCAAGCGTGGTGTGCAGCCGCGCCGAAGTCTGCGGCCCCGGCGCAGGCGCAAGCCCCGCCCGCAGCGCGCGGATCGCCAGACCGTGCGCCGCTTCGGGATCGACCCGGTGCAGCGCCCGCAAGCCCAGCCTTTCCAAGAGCGGCGTCATTTGCTGGCCTCGCCCAATCCTGCGGGGAATTCATGCACGCCATCCACCAGCGGCAGAGGCTGCGCCCAGACCACGTCTTCGAGTTTGAGCGGGCGGTAGAGATGGGGGAAAAGCGCGCCGCCGCGCGAGGGCTCCCATTTCAGCGCATCGCCCAGAGCGTCGGCTTCTAGCGCGAGCAGGAAGAGACCGTCCTCCCCCTTGAAATGTTTGGCTGCGGTTTCCGCCGCCTGTTCGGCGGTGGAGAAATGCACAAAGCCATCGGTGACATCGATCGGCGCCCCGTCCGAGACCCCGTTCTTGCGCAGCGCAGCCCATTCGTCTGCGCGGAATATCTTGAAAATCAGCATGGCTTCTGATGCCCGCCGGGCGGGGCGGGGTCAAGACCCGCGGGTGACCATAGGGCAGGTCATATGACCTTTGACACGGGCCAAACCCCGCGCCACGATACCGGCATAACAAGCAACAGGGGAACTATCATGAAACGATTCCTGACCGCGACCGCTGCGCTGGCTTTGACCAGCGGCATGGCGGCGGCAGAGTATAATCTGACCATTCTGCATACCAATGATTTCCATGACCGGTTCGAGCCGATCAGCAAATATGACGGCCCCTGCAGCGCCGAGGATAATGCTGAGGGCAAATGCTTTGGCGGCGTCGCGCGCATGGTCACCGCAATCGAAGCCGCACGCGAACGCGCGGGCGAGAACCACCTGCTGCTGGATGCGGGCGACTGGTTCCAAGGCTCGCTTTTCTACACGCGTTACAAGGGTGACATGGCGGCCGAGTTCATGTCGAAGCTCGACTATGACGTGATGGCCGTGGGCAACCACGAGTTTGACGACGGCCCCGAGGGGTTGGCCGATTTCGTGGCACAGGTCGATTTCCCCGTGCTCTCGGCCAATATCGACGTGAGCGGCGTCGAGGGGCTGGAGGGCGAGATCGGCAAATCCACCGTGGTTGAGGTTGGTGGGGAGCGGATCGGCATCGTTTCTGTCCTTGCCGAAGACACGCCCGAAACCTCTTCGCCCGGGGCGGAGGTGATCTTCTCCCCCGCAGCGGATGCGGCACAGGCCGAGATCGACGCGCTGACCGAGGACGGGGTTAACAAGATCATCCTGCTCACCCACATCGGGCTGGCGGGCGACAAGCGGCTGGCCGAGGAGTTGACCGGGGTTGACCTGATCGTCGGCGGCCATTCCCACACGCTTCTGAGCAACAGCGAAGAGCGGGCCGAGGGCGCTTACCCGACCATGGTCAACGACGTGCCGATCGTGCAGGCCTATGCCTACAGCAAATATCTGGGCGAGCTGAACGTCACCTTCGACGACGAAGGCGAGGTGACCTCGATCTCCGGCGATCCGATCCTGCTGGATGCCTCTGTCGAAGAGGATCAGGCGACGGTCGATCTGGTGGCCGAACGCGCCGCCCCGCTGGAGGAGCTGCGCCAGAAGGTCGTGGCCGAGACGTCGGAAACCATCGAAGGCAGCCGTGACATCTGCCGCGCGCAGGAATGTGCGATGGGCAACCTTGTCTCCGACGCGATGCTGGACCGGGTGAAGGATCAGGGCATCGACGTGGCGATCTCCAACGCGGGCGGCTTGCGTGCCTCCATCGACGCGGGTGAGGTGACCATGGGCGAGGTGCTGACCGTGCTGCCGTTCCAGAACACGCTCTCGACCTTCCAGATTAGCGGCGCGACCCTGATCGAAGCCTTGGAAAACGGGGTAAGCCAGTTGGAAGACGGCGCGGGCCGTTTCCCGCAGGTGGCGGGCATGTCTTATACCTTTGATCCCAAGGCCGAGCCCGGCAGCCGCATCAGCGATGTGATGGTGGGGGGCGAACCGATTGATCCCGAAAAGACCTATGGCGCCGTGTCCAACAACTATGTCCGCAATGGCGGCGACGGCTACGCGATGTTCAAGGACGCCGAGAATGCCTATGACTTCGGCCCCGATCTGGCGGATGTGACGGCGGAGTATCTGGCGAAGAACGGCAGCTACAAACCCTACACCGATGGCCGCATCAAGATGAAGTAAGGGTCTCAGGCCTTAGCGAGGGGGCGCGTCCAGCGGGGCGCGCCCTTTTTGTTTGTGAATAGCCGGGCAGGGCCCTTGATTCCGGGCGGATGCCCAAGCTGCGCGTCCCCCGCAAGCCAGCCCCTTGCACCTCTCCCGCCAAGGGATACACATGCGGTAACCAAACAGGAGACCGCTATGCTCACCCCCTTCCACCTTGCCTATAACGTCCGCGACCTTGACGAGACCCGCGCCTTCTACGGCGATGTGCTGGGCTGCACCGAAGGCCGGTCGACCGAAACTTGGGTCGATTATTCCTTCTTCGGCCACCAGATCTCCATGCATCTGGGCGAGCCTTTCAAGACAGAGGCCACCGGCAAGGTCGGTGAGCATATGGTGCCGATGCCGCATCTGGGCGTCGTCCTGCGGATGGAGGATTGGAAGGCGCTGGCGGAGCGGCTGAAGGGCGCAGAGGTCGACTTCGTGATCGAACCCTCGCTGCGTTTCGAAGGGGAACCGGGCGAGCAAGCGACCATGTTCTTCCGCGACCCGTCGGGCAATCCGATCGAAGTCAAGGGGTTCGCCGATTTGGACCGCGTTTTTGCCCAATAAGGCCAAGCGCTGAAACGACAAAGCCCCGCTGTCGCAAGCGGGGCTTTGAAGGGCTGAAACTGGTGCGGGCTCAGTCGAAGCTGATCGCCCCTTCGAAAGCAGGCTCTTCCAAGGTTTGCCCGCTGAAACGCGTCGGGGTCTGTGCGGTGATGTCGAGCGTGTAGCTGCCGTTCACGGGGATCGGCCCGCTGGTCCATGCCTCGTCCTCGCCGGTGATCGTATGGCTGCCGGTGGCGTTGTTGGTAAAGACCACCTGATCGCCCGGCTGCACATGGGACAGCGATGGGAAATAGGCGCCGTCGACGATCAGCACGTTGCGGCTTTCGGCCATGGCGCCAGCGGCGCAGAAGCTCAGGGCAAGGGCCAGAGCGCCGGTGCTTTTGCGGTATGAACTTAGCATCATCTGCTCCTTTGGAACGCCCGATGCGGGCGGGTTAGCCGGTTTCATACAAGGTAAATGCGGCATAACTTGGGCCAGCTTTGCGCGGCTCATCCTGCCGTCGCAGGCTCCGCCTGCTGGGCCAGCCAGCCACGGAATGACGCAAGCGCCGCCGTCTCATCCCGGTCGTCAGGCCAGACGAGGTAGTAGTTCCCGATGCTCTGCGTGGTGGGTGAAGCGGCCAGCACCAATTGCCCGTCGCGCAGGTAGGGGCGGGCGAAGAAGGTCGGCAGCAGCGCCACCCCTAGTCCGTGTATCGCCGCCTGCGCCATGGTCGAGAATTGGTCGAACATCATGCCGCCCGGCGGCTCATCCGTTACTCCGAGCGAGGACAGCCAGCGCGCCCATCCGCGCGGGCGGGTCTCTAGGTGAAGCAGCGGCAGATGGCGCACGTCGCGTGCATCCTCCAAGGGTGCGGGCAGCAGGTCGGGTGCGCAGACCGCCACCACCGTTTCCGGCAAAAGCGGCAGGTAGCGCACGCCGGGCCAATCTTCATGACCAAAATGAATGGCGGCGTCGAATCGGCTGCCCGCAAAGGCGAAGGGCCGCAGCCGGGTCGATAGGTTCACCGTCACTTCCGGGTGGTCCCGCGCGAAATCGCGCAGGCGCGGGGCCAGCCAATGCATCCCGAAGGCAGGCAGGATCGCCAGATTCAACGTGCCCCCGTAGGGTTCGTCCGGGCCGAGACCGAGGCCTGCGCCAGTCGGTTCAGGATGTCGCGCACCTGCGTTACATAATCCAATCCCGCCTGCGTCGGGGTTAGACGGCGGCCCTGACGGATCATCAGCGTCACGCCCAGCTGTTCCTCCAGCGTCTTGATCTGACGGCTCACCGCGCTCTGCGTGAGGTTCAATTCCTGCGCCGCCGCCGTGGCGGTGCCGAGCCGCACGACCGCCTCGAAAGACAGCAGGGCCGAGATCGAAGGCAGGAAGCGGCGTGGCGCGATCATATGACTTTTTCTCATGAACTCAGGACAAAGCAGCGATAGAGTTCGCGCCGCCGATTTGCAATACTGCCGCAAATCACATCACCCGAAAGGATGCATCATGACCGCTGACGCCCCCAAGCTGCGCGCCAAGGACAAACCCGATCTTGGAACCTTCGATTGGCAGGATCCCTTCCGCCTCGACAGCCAGCTCACCGAAGACGAGCGCATGATCCGCGATTCCGCCCGCGCCTATGCGCAGGAAAAGCTGCAACCGCGCGTGATCGAAGCCTTTGCTGAGGAAAAGACCGACCCCGAGATCTTCCGCGAGATGGGCGAGATGGGCCTTCTCGGCGTCACCATCCCCGAGGAATACGGCGGTCTCGGCGGCAGCTATGTCTCCTACGGTCTCGTCGCCCGTGAGGTCGAGCGCGTGGACAGCGGCTACCGCTCGATGATGTCGGTGCAGGCGAGCCTCGTCATGTATCCAATCTACGCCTATGGCTCCGAAGAGCAGCGCCAGAAATACCTGCCCAAGCTCTGCTCGGGCGAATGGATCGGCTGCTTTGGCCTGACCGAGCCCGATGCGGGCTCCGACCCTGCGGGCATGAAGACCCGCGCCGTGAAGACCGACACGGGCTACAAGCTGACCGGTTCCAAGATGTGGATCTCGAACTCCCCCATCGCCGATGTCTTTGTGGTTTGGGCCAAGTCCGAGGCGCATGACGGCAAGATCCGCGGCTTTGTGCTGGAAAAAGGCATGAAGGGTCTGAGCGCGCCGAAGGTTGGCAACAAGCTTTCCTTGCGCGCCTCGATCACCGGTGAGATCGTCATGGACGGTGTTGAAGTCGGCGAAGACGCGCTGCTGCCAAATGTGCAGGGTCTGAAAGGCCCCTTCGGCTGCCTCAACCGCGCCCGCTACGGCATTTCTTGGGGCGCGATGGGTGCTGCCGAGTTCTGCTGGCACGCGGCGCTGCAATACGGGCTGGACCGCAAGCAGTTCAACAAGCCGCTGGCGCAAACCCAACTGTTCCAGAAGAAGCTGGCGGATATGATGACCGAGATTTCGCTCGGCCTTCAGGGCTCGCTGCAAGTGGGCCGCCTGATGGATGCCGCCAATGCCGCGCCCGAGATGATCTCGATCGTCAAGCGCAACAACTGCGGCAAGGCGCTCGACGTGGCACGCATGTCGCGCGACATGCACGGCGGCAACGGCATCTCGGGCGAATTCCAGGTGATCCGTCACATGATGAACCTCGAGACGGTGAACACCTACGAGGGCACTCATGACGTGCACGCGCTGATCCTGGGCCGTGCGCAGACCGGCCTGCAGGCGTTCTTCTAAACACTGGCTTCGGGGGCACTCCCCCGGCCACCGAGAATACTTATGGCCAGAAAGAGGGGCGGCGCCTTTCTTTCTGGCCGACATGCTTTCGCCGAGGGCGATTAATTTCTATTTGAAGAGGCCCCATGGACCGCGTTGCCATCGTTCATGAGAACTTCCTCCGTCGCGTTGCGGCGGGGGATTTTCCCGTTTCCACCTGCCCACAAAAGGCGCTTGATCGCGACCAGCTAGAGCAACTCTACCGTGCTCAGGTGCTGAGCCGGGCGCTCGACCTGCAAAGCCGCGTCATGCAGAAGGAGGGGCAGGGGTTCTACACTATCGGCTCATCGGGGCACGAGGGGATGGCAGCGGTGGCGGCGGCGCTGCGCGTCGATGACATCGCTTTCCTGCATTACCGCGATGCGGCCTTCCAGATCGCCCGGGGCGATCAGGCGGGCGGGCAGGACATGATGTGCGACATGCTGCTCAGCTTTGCCTGTTCTGCGAGGACCCGATCAGCGGCGGGCGGCACAAGGTCTTGGGCTCGCGCCCGCTGATGATCCCGCCGCAGACCTCGACCATCGCAAGCCATCTGCCCAAGGCGGTGGGGGCGGCGCATTCCATCGGCATGGCGCGGCGGCACCGGCCCGAGCATGCGATCCTGCCGCGCGACGGCATCGCCATGTGCAGTTTCGGCGACGCCTCGGCCAACCACTCCACCGCGCAGGGGCGATAAATGCCGCTTGCTGGACCGCCGTGCAGGGCGTGCCGCTGCCGCTGCTGTTTGTCTGTGAGGACAACGGCATCGGCATTTCGACCAAGACACCGACGGGCTGGATTAAGGCGTCGATGTCGGGCAGGCCGGGGCTGAAGTATTTCGAGGGCGACGGGCTCGATCTGCACGCGGCCTATGCGGCGGCGAAGGAGGCGGCGGATTACGTGCGCGTGCATCGCAAGCCGGCTTTCCTGCACCTGCGCACCGTGCGGCTCTATGGCCATGCCGGGGCGGATGTGGCGACCTCCTATCTGCCCCGGGCCGAGGTGGAAGCGGATGAGGCCAACGATCCGCTGCTGCATTCCGCGCGGCTGCTGGTTGAGGCTGGAGCGTCTGCCGAGGAGGCGCTGGCGATCTACCGCAATACGCAAGAGGTGGTCGCGAAGGCGGCTGACGAAGTGGTGAAACGCCCCCGGCTGAAGACGGCGTCGGACGTCATGGCCAGCCTCGTGCCGCCCAAGCGCGACTGCGCGCCCAGCAACGGGCCGAGCGCCGAGGCGCGGGCTGAGACCTTTGGCAGCGATATGGGGCAGATGGACAACCTCCAGCCGATGTCGCGGCTGATCAACTGGGCGCTGCACGACCTGATGCTTTCGCACCCCGAGACCATGCTGATGGGCGAGGACGTGGGCCGCAAGGGCGGGGTCTATGGCGTCACGCAGAAGCTGCAGAACCGTTTCGGGCCGGGGCGGGTGATCGACACGCTGCTGGACGAGCAGAGCATCCTCGGCCTCGCCATCGGCATGGCGCACAATGGCTTTTTGCCGATGCCGGAGATCCAGTTCCTCGCCTATCTGCACAACGCCGAGGACCAGCTGCGCGGCGAGGCGGCGACCCTGCCGTTCTTCTCCAACGGTCAATGGAGCAACCCGATGGTGCTGCGCATTGCGGGGCTCGGCTATCAGAAAGGGTTCGGCGGGCATTTCCACAACGACAATTCGCTGGCCGTGCTGCGCGACATTCCCGGCATTATCATCGCCTGCCCCTCGGCAGGGGACGACGCGGCGATGATGCTGCGCGAAGCCCATCGTCTGGCGCGCGAGGAGCAGCGGGTGGTGGTCTTTGTCGAGCCCATCGCGCTTTACCCGATGCGCGACCTGATGGAGGCCGGGGATGGCGGCTGGATGCGTAGCTACCCGGCCCCGGATCGGCGGATCGCTCTGGGCGAGGTCGGGGTCACGGGCGCGGGCAGCGATCTGGCGATCGTGAGCTACGGCAACGGGCATTACCTGAGCCAGCAGGCGGCGCGCGATTTGGCCGAGGCAGGTGTTGATGCGCGGGTGATCGACCTGCGCTGGCTGGCGCCTTTGCCGGAGGATGCGTTGATCGAGGCCATCGGGGATCGTCCGGTGCTGATCGTGGACGAGTGTCGTCGGACGGGCGGGCAGGCCGAGGCGCTGATGGCGCTGATGGCGGAGCACGGTGTGGCAAGGTTCGCGCGGCTGACGGCGGAGGACAGTTTCATCGCCACGGGGCCGGCCTATGCGGCGACGTTGCCCTCGCGGGAGGGGATTGTCGCTGCGGCGCGGGACTTGCTGGGGTAGTCGAGGGCTAGCGCCTGCCCGCGGGTTGGCGACGCCTCGGGTTGTTCATGCCACTTTATGGCACAGGTTCGATGTGGGGTCGCAGAGGGACGTGTAGGTGGCAAAATCGCCTACCCGGGGGGCGGGCAGGCGATGGCCCGGCGCCTGCGGCTTGTTCCGGGCCGGGCAGGCGATGGCCCTTAGTGGCTATCCGCCGGTGCGCCGCCTTGGAAATTATTCCCATTCACATAATCGCAAGGCTCTTCACGCATCTCCAGATGCAGGCCATCGCCTGTATAGGGATGCGCGCGGGCGAATTCCTCATCGACTTCGATCCCCAGACCGGGCGCTGTGGGGGCGGTGATAAAGCCGTCCTCCACCCGGATCGACCCTTTGATCAATTGGTCATGGAATGGCGTCTCGATACATTCGCACATCAGGATGTTCGGGATCGCGGTAGCGAGCTGCACATTCGCGGCCCATTCCACCGGCCCGGCATAGAGATGCGGCGCCACTTGCGCGTTATAGACCTCGGCCATGGTGGCGATCTTCTTGGCCTCCGCGATGCCGCCCACGCGGCCAAGGGCCGGTTGCAGGATCTCCGCCGCGCCCGCCCGCAACAAAGGCGCGAATTCGGCCTTGGTGGTCAGCCGCTCGCCCGTGGCCACAGGGACGCGCACGCCGCGTGCGACCTTGGCCATCTGCTCGGGCGCGTCTGGCGGGATCGGTTCTTCGTACCACAGCGGGCTATAGGGTTCGATCGCTTGGCCCAGCCGGATCGCGCCCGCGGTGGTGAACTGCCCGTGGGTGCCAAACAGCAGGTCGGCACGGTCGCCCACCGCCTCTCGGATGGCCTTGCAGAACGCCGCTGAAGTGCTGATGTCCGACATCGCAGGCATATGCCCGCCGCGCAGCGTATAGGGGCCGGCGGGGTCGAATTTCACCGCCGTATAGCCGCGCGCCACGCAATCCGCCGCCGATTCCGCCGCCATCTCGGGCGAGGTCCAGAAATCCGCCATGCTGTGATGCGGCAACGGGTAGAGGTAGGTATAGCCGCGCACCCGATCATTGGTGCGCCCGCCGATCAGCGCATGCACCGGGCGGTCGCGGTCCTTGCCCAGAATGTCCCAACAGGCGATCTCCAACCCCGAAAACGCGCCCATGACCGTCAGATCTGGCCGCTGAGTGAATCCTGCGGAATAGGCGCGGCGGAACATCAGCTCGATATTCTCGGGGTTTTCGCCCTGCATATGGCGGGCAAAAACATCTTCGATCACCGCGCGCATGGCGTCGGGCCCGACGCTGGCGGCATAGCATTCGCCCCAACCGGTGATGCCGGTGTCGGTGGTCACCTTGACCAATATCCAATAGCGCCCGCCCCAGCCGGGGGCGGGCGGGGCCGTCACGATGATATCGAGGTCTTGCAGTTTCATGACGGTCCCTTTCGTTTGGCCGCTTAGGTCTCTTTCTTGTCGTCGACGATGGTCATCTGCGCGATGCCGCTTTCGCCCAGATCGACCTTGGCGAAGGGGCCGCCGTGGCACATCTGGCCGGGGTCGCTGATGTCGGCGGGGCCTTCTTCGGCGAGCACTTTTTCGGCGAATTGCTCGGCGTTGTCCTTCGGGCGGTAGCCGAGGAAGGAGGCTTTCGAGTTGTCCACCGGCGCGCGGTCGTTGTTCGACACGCCGTAGATCACCGAGAAACCGACCGAGGGCGTGTCCACCGCGCGGGTCACCAGTTGGATCAGGTCGTCATAGCTGAGCCACGAGCCGAGCGCGCGGGAGTTGTTGACCTGTGCCGCGCTCAGGATGCGCAGATGCACGGATTCGAGCTGGCGCTTGTCCCAGTACATGGAGCCGAGGTCTTCGGTGAAGCATTTGGCGAGGCCGTAGAAAGTATCGGGCTTGTGGGCCGCGTCGATGCCGATGAAATCGGCCTTTTTGTGCATTCCCACCGCATGGATCGAAGAGGCATAGACCACCCGGCGCACCCCGGCTTGATAGGCCGATTCCCAGACATTGTAAGAGCCGACGAAGTTCGGGCCCAAGAGTTCCATGAAGGGTTTTTCGTCCACGATGGCCCCGAAATGCACCACCATGTCAGCGCCCTCCATCAGGGCCGCGACTTGGTCGTATTCCGCTAGATCGGCCTTCTGATAACGCTCACCGTCGTAAAGCTTGCCGATGTCCTCGGCGATGTCGGAGCTGACCAGTTCTTCGCACATCGCGGCCAGTGGTTCGCGCAGGTAGGAGCCGAGGCGCCCGGCGGCGCCTGTCAGGACCAGTTTCTTAAATTTCATAACATCTTCCTTTCACGTCTCAGAAATCTTGTCGCGCACCTGCGCGCGCAGCGCATCGGCCCCTTGGGCCAAAAGGCCCACATCCGTGCCGCAGGCGACAAAGGTGAAGCCTTCGTTCAGCAGTTGGGCGGCGAAATCGGGATCGGTGACCAGCGTGCCGACGGGAATGCCCTTGTCCATTAAGAGTTTGGCAGCGGGGCGGATCACCTCCCAGACCTCGGGGTGCAGGGTCTGGCCCAGATGGCCCATATCGGCGGCGATATCAGCGGGGCCAAAGAAGATACCGTCGATCCCCTCGACCTCGGCAAAGGCGGCGGCGTTTTCGACGGCGGCGCGGGTTTCAAGCTGGATCAGGATGGCGGTTTGGTTCTCGACCTGGGCGTTGTAATCCGCGACCCGACCAAATTGGTTGGCGCGGTTCAGCCCGGCCACGCCCCGAATGCCGCGGGGCGGATAGCGGCAGGCGGCCACGGCGGCGCGGGCTTCATCGGGTGTCTGCACCATGGGGAATAGCAGCCCCGGCGCGCCGAGGTCCATCAGCCGTTTGACCTTGACCGCATCGTTCCAGTCGGGCCGCACCATCGCCGTGGTCTCACTGCCCGAGAACGCCTGCAACTGCCCCAGCACCGAGGCCATGTCGCTGGGCGCATGTTCCATATCCAGCATCACCCAGTCATAGCCCGCATGGGCCACCACCTCGGCGGCATAGCCGTTGGAGAGGGAGACCCAGAGGCCAAGCTGCTTTTGCCCGGCACGGATGGCCGTGAGGAAGCTGTTCTCGCGCAATTTCATATCACGGCCCTTTCCACGAATTTCTCGGAACGCACGATCCGCGCGTAGTCCAGTGGCGTGAGGTCGAGCGTGCGGTAGGCGCCATGGGTGATCAACTCTGCCGTGCCGCGCCCGATGGCGGGGGCCTGTTGCAACCCGTGGCCGGAAAAGCCGTTCATAAAGACGAAATTCGCGACCTTGTCGTGCCGCCCCAGAATCGCGTTCTGGTCGACGGTGTTATAGGCGTAATGCCCGACCCATTCGTTGATCACCTTGACCCGCTCAAAGGCCGGAACGCGGGTGGCGATGGTGGGCCAGACCTTCTCTTCCCAGATCGAATGGTCAAAGGTGAAATCGTCATAGGCGGCGTCATAGTCATCCTCTGGCGGGCAACCGGCCATGTAATATTTGCCTTCTTGGCGCATATGCACGCCGCTGGGGTCGATGGTCAGCGGCAGGTCCATTTCCAGCGGCTCGGCGGCATCGAAGATGAAGGTGTAGCGTTTGCGCGGCACCACGGGCAGGCTGATCCCGGCCATCTGCGCCGTCGCTGCCGCGCGGGGGCCGGAGGCATTGACCACCGTCCCGCAGGAGACCGTCGCGCCGGACTTCAGCGTCACCGCATCCACGGCACTGCCCGCAGGGTTCAGCACCATGCCCGTCACCTCGTCATGCACAAAGGTCACGCCGCGGCGCTTGGCCATGCGTTTGAACCAGTCGAACATGGTGCCGCCGTCGAAGTAGCCCTCATCCACCGTGTTGTGATTGCCCGCGATCACATCGTCGAGCATGTAGAAGGGATAGCGCGCGGCGATCTCATCCTTGGTCATATGCTGGGTATGCGCGCCCATGGAGGTCTGGATGCCCTGCGCCTCGCGCAGGGTCTGGGCAAACTCGGGCGTGTCGGCAAGATAGAGGTACCCGAAGCTTTGCAACGCCAGTTCCGGCACCTCGGGATCGTCATGCATGAAGTGGCGGAAGTTTTTGATGAACTCGGCCCCGAACTGAGAAATCTGGATGTTCACGGGGGCGCTGAACTGCTGGCGGATGCAGGAATTCGTATGGCTGGTCGAGGCGAATTCATAGGTCGGATCACGCTCGACCACCAGCACCTCGCCGTCGAATCCCGGCGTGTTGGTCAGCCACCAAGCCAAAGCCGAGCCATAGATGGCCCCGCCCACGATCACCACGTCATAGGACGTCTCAAGCGCGTTTTGCATGCACAGTCTCCCTTTGCGCATTCCCCTCTGAATCGTGGGTAGCCTAAGCATCCAGAGCCTGCAATCTTTGTGAAGCGCGGCGTGAATTTTCGTTTTGCGGCGATGGGTTGCGCCTGTGTTCATGAATGAGGCAGGGTTGACTTTTACTGCGGCTGTCGCACCATGAGCGTTATGCCGGAACACAGATGACCGCCCGAAGGAGTGGCCCTTGGACAGCGACCGCGAAGAGATTGAGCGTCTGATTGCGCAGGTCGCAATGGGAGACCGTGCCGCTTTTGAGGCGCTCTATGATCGGGTGTCGGCGAAACTATTCGGGGTCTGCCTGCGTGTGTTGGATACACGCGCCGCAGCAGAGGATGCCATGCAGGACAGTTTCGTCAAAATCTGGAATAATTCCGACCGCTATCAGGCCAATGGCCTGTCGCCGATGACGTGGCTGATCACCATTGCGCGCAACACAGCGATCGACCGGCTGCGCGCCACCCGCAAGGGCCATCAGAACATCGACACGCCGGGGCTGGAACTGGCCGCGCCGGGGCCGAACCCCGAGCAATCCGCCGTGGCCGCCTCTGAGGCCAAGCGGCTGACCAATTGTCTGGATGATCTTGAAGCGGATCGCGGTGCTGCGGTGCGCGGGGCGTACCTTGATGGCGACAGCTATGCCGAGCTTGCGCAGCGTTTCAACGTGCCGCTCAACACCATGCGCACATGGCTGCGCCGTGGTCTGATGGCCCTGCGGGAGTGTATGAGCGTATGAGCGACACCCCCATCACCCCGCCCGAAGACGACGATCTGCTGGCCGCCGAAATGGCCTTGGGCCTGTTGGAAGGCGAAGACCGTGCCGCCGCCCGCGCCCGGCTGATGCAAGACCGTGATTTTGCCCGTCGCGTGGCCGATTGGCAGGAGCGTTTCGTGGCGATGACCGACGATATCGCCCCCGTCGCCCCGCCCGCGAAGCTGCGCCGCGCGCTGATGGCGCGGCTCTTCCCCGCGCGGCAGGTGCCGCTGTTGCAGCGGCTCTGGCTGTGGCAGGGGGTGTCGGTGGCAGCACTGGCCACCGTGGCCTTCCTTGCCCTGCCGATGCTGCGCGAGGCGCCGATGCAGCCCCCGGCAGAGGTCTATGCCACCCGCATGGCCGCCGAGGACAGCGCGCTGGAATTGCTGGCCGTCATGGACATGTCGCGTGGCGATATCGCGCTGCGCCGTGTCTCGGGCGACGCGCCCGCAGGCCGCGTGCTGGAGCTTTGGGCAATCCTGCCGGACCGCGCGCCGATCTCTCTGGGCGTGCTGCCTGAGGGGGAGGTTAACCGCGTGGCCTTGCCCGCTAATCTGGTGCCCGAGGCGGCGCAGATCACGCTGGCCATTACCGATGAGCCGCCCGGCGGCGCACCCGGCGGTGTCCCCACCGGGGAGGTCATGGCCGCTGGTGCTGTGGCGGAGCTCTAAACCCCGAAACGCCCTGCTTTGACCGAGCAGGGCGTTTCATTTTTCATTTCCCTTACAACGCGTTATGATTTTGTTGCGAATTTTCTGAACCATTCTGAAACTCCTCTCACGTCTGCCCCGTGGGTCCAGTATCGCCGCCCACAACGGGAGGCATTCAAGGGAGGAAACCCAATGAAGACGCTCAAGACATTCGCCGCCGCCACCGCCACTGCCGCTCTGCTGGCCACCGGTGCCATCGCCGCTAATCCCGAAGTGGGCGGCGCGCCCATGTTCGAGAATAAGAACATCGTCGAAAACGCCGTGAACTCCGCCGATCACACCACGCTGGTCGCCGCCGTGAAGGCTGCCGGTCTGGTCGATACGCTGGCCTCCGAAGGGCCGTTCACCGTTTTCGCCCCGGTCAACTCCGCCTTTGACGCGCTGCCTGCGGGCACTGTCGAGACCCTGCTCAAGCCCGAGAACAAGGACATGCTGACCAAAGTGCTGACCGCCCATGTGGTGGCCGGTAAATGGTCCGCCGCCGACATCGCCGCCAAGGCACGCGCCTCCAGTGATGGGTTCTATCACTTTAACGCCGTCTCTGGCGATGCACTGTCGGCGCAGGTGAAGGGCCGCAACGTCTATATCATCGACGAAAGCGGCAACGCCTCACGCGTGACTATCGCAGATGTGAACCAGTCCAACGGGGTGATCCATGTTGTAAACAGCGTGCTGGTGCCCAAATAAGAGGCAACCCACACCCCTGTTGCTGGGCCAGTACCCCATGCTGGCCCGGCGCCATCCCACCCGAACGCGAGGAGTAACACCATGAACAGACGTCATTTTCTGACATCGACCTTTCTGGGCGCCACCGCCATCGGGTTGGGCGCGCGCGGCACCTTGGCGGCCTATGTCGAGGGCGACTTCGAGGTTACCCGCAGCGAAGCCGAGTGGCGCGCGATGCTGAGCGACTTGGAATATGCGGTCATGCGCGAAGGCGATACGGAGCGCGCCTTTACCAGCCCGCTGAACGATGAGAAACGCCCCGGCACCTTCATCTGCAAGGGCTGTGATCAACCGCTTTACGATGCGGCGACCAAGTTCAAAAGCGGCACTGGCTGGCCGAGCTTTTATCAGCCGCTCGACAATGCGGTTGAGACCATGGCCGACAACAGTTTCTTCATGCGCCGGACCGAGGTGCATTGCGACCGTTGTGGCAGCCATCTGGGCCATATCTTTGATGACGGGCCAGAGCCCACGGGCAAGCGGCATTGCATCAACGGCGTCTCGCTGAAGTTCGTCGCGGCTTAACGGATAGGTCTCACCCAAACGGTTCGCGCGCCGCTTTCGGCGCGCGTTGTCTTGTCAGGTGCCGCGCGGTTTGGCGCGCAGGGTCGGGTCCGCCACCGTGGGGTCTTCGGGCCACGGGTGACGCGGATACCGCCCGCGCATGTCTTTTCGCACATCCGCATAGGAGCTTGCCCAGAAGCCGGGGATGTCCATCGTGACCTGCACCGGGCGCTGCGCAGGCGACAGCAGGGTGACCTGCAATGGCTGGCCGCCCACCGTCGGGTGCCGCGTCACGCCGAACATCTCTTGCAAACGCAGCGCGATGCCGGGGGTTTCACCGCTGTAGTCGATGGCCACGCGCCGCCCGAGCGGGGTTTCGAAATGGGCAGGGGCCGAGCGGTCCAACTCTTGCTGTTGCTCCCAACTCAGCCGGGCTTTGAGCGCCGGGGTGATGTCGAACCCTTTCCAATCCGCGCTGCTGCGCACGCCCGTGAGATGCGGCAGCAGCCAGTCTTCCAGCGTCTCCATCAGATGCGCTTCGGTGAAATCGGGGAAGGGCGCGGGCATCAGCCGGGCGCGGGCCAGAAACAGCGCTGCCGTCTTGCCGGGGTTCAGCCCCAATTGCCGCACCCCGTCCAGCATCGCAACCGCCACTGCATCGGCGGGCGCATCGGGCCATGTCCGGTCCTCCAGAACCAGCGCGCCGAAGACCTCTTGCTTGCGGGTCAGCACACGCCCCTCGCGGCGCGACCATAGGCAGACATCCTGCCAGCGGATTTGATCGGCAAAAGTGGCCCGCAACTCGGCGTCCGAGATCAGCGCCGCCTGCCGGATGCGCGCCTCGCGCGGGTCGCCGTCGAGGTCCGTGGCCACCAAGAGCCGCGCGCCCGCCATCGGGTCGGCCTCTGGCAGCACGGCGCCCTTGCCGCCCGAGAGCACATAGCGCGGTGCCTCGCCCTTGCGGCGCAGCCCGACGCGGTCGGGGTAGGCGAGGGCCGCTAGCACGCCCAAGGAGCCCGGCCCGTCGCCCTTCGCGCCGCGTGCAAGGCGTTTCGCCTCGGCCTTGATGCGCGCTAGCGTGGGCGCATGGGGCGGCGTGGCAGTGCGTTTGCCGGCCAGCGCGTCCATCCGCAGCGCAAGGTCGACCGGCGCGCCGCGCATCGGATCGCGCTCGGCCAGAAGGGCCGCGAGCATCGGCGCGGAGGGACCGCCGCGCGCCACCATATGCGCCAGCCGCGGGTGCAGGGGGAGTTTCGCCAAGGCGCGGCCATGTTCGGTGATGCGCCCGCTGCCGTCGAGCGCGCCTAGCATCTGGAGCACCGCTTGCGCCTCGGCCAGACGGCCCGCGTGGGGCGGGGTGACGAAGCTCAGATCGTTCGCCTGCGCCCCCCAGAGCGCCAGTTCCAGCGCGAAACCGGTCAGGTCGCCAGCCTCGATCTCGGCCGGGGGAAAGCCGCCAGCGCGCCTTCCTCGCCCCGGGTCCAGAGCTTGTAGGCGACCCCGGTATCGAGCCGCCCGGCCCGGCCCGCGCGCTGCGTCGCCTCGGCGCGGGTCACCCGCTCGGTCACCAGCCGGGACATGCCCGAGGCCGGATCAAAGAGCGCGCGCCGCGCGCGGCCCGCGTCGACGACGATGCGGATGCCCTCGATGGTAAGGGAGGTTTCGGCGATGGAGGTCGCCAGCACCACCTTGCGGCCGGAGGGGGCGGGGGCGATTGCGGCCTGTTGCGCCTTGAAGTCGAGCGCGCCGAAGAGCGGAGCGAGGGTGCAATCCTGAGGAAGGGCGGGGCGCAGAAGCGCCTCGACCCGGCGAATCTCTCCCTCGCCGGGCAGGAAGACCAGCGCGGAGCCGGGCGCCTCCGACAGCGCCTTTAGCGTGAGGTCGGCCACGGCCTTCTCCAGCCGTTGCTTGCCCATCGGCTTGTCGAGCCAGCGCGGCTCGACCTCGAAACTGCGCCCTTCGGAGGTCACGATGGGCGCCGCCATCAGGGCGGCCACCGGGGCGGCGTCGAGCGTGGCGGACATGGCCACCAGCATCAGGTCGTCGCGCAGCGCGCCCGCAACTTCGAGCGCCAGCGCGAGGCCGAGATCGGCGTTGAGCGAGCGTTCGTGAAATTCGTCGAAGATCACCGCGCCGACGCCGGGTAGGTCTGGGTTGTCCTGCAACATGCGGGTCAGGATGCCTTCGGTAACCACCTCGATGCGCGTGGATTTCGACACCGCCGAGGCGCCGCGCACGCGAAAACCGACGGTCTGCCCGGTCTCCTCGCCAAGGCTTTCTGCCATGCGCGCGGCGGCGGCGCGGGCGGCGAGGCGGCGCGGCTCCAGCATCAGGATGCGGCCTTGGGTCAGCCCCGCATCTAGCATCGCCAGCGGCACCCGCGTCGTCTTGCCCGCGCCGGGAGGCGCTTGCAGCACGAAGCGGCCCGTGTCGCGCAGGGCGGTGATCACATCCGGCAGGACGGCGTCGATGGGCAGGGCGAAATCAGCATTGGACATGGCGCGGTTATCGGGCATCGCGCGCGGCGCGCCAAGGGTGGGGATGGACAATTCCACGCCGCCCCCGCAAAAGTTGCCCCATGGATATCGAGACATTGGCCGCAGGCATCATAGCAGGAGAGCGCCGCGCGTTGGCGCGGGCGATCACCTTGGTGGAATCGGGCCGCGCCGATCACCGTGCGGCGGCGGCGGAGCTGCTGGCGAAGCTGCCCACCGACCGGCAGGCGCTGCGCGTCGGGCTGTCGGGCACGCCCGGTGTGGGCAAATCCACCTTCATCGAAAGCTTCGGCATGATGCTGACGGGGCAGGGCAAACGCGTGGCGGTGCTGGCGGTGGACCCCAGTTCGGCGCGCACCGGCGGCTCGATCTTGGGTGACAAGACGCGGATGGACCGGCTGAGCCGTGATCCCAATGCCTTCATCCGGCCTTCGCCCAGCCAGACCCACCTGGGCGGCGTCGCGCGCCGCTCGCGCGAGGCGGTGCGGCTCTGCGAGGCGGCGGGCTTTGACGTGGTGCTGATCGAGACCGTGGGCGTCGGCCAGTCGGAAACCGTGGTGGCCGAGATGTCGGATGCCTTCGTGCTGCTTCTGGCCCCCGCTGGCGGGGACGAGTTGCAGGGCGTGAAACGCGGCATCATGGAGATTGCCGACCTCATCGTCATCAACAAGGCCGACGGCGATCTGAAATCCACCGCCGCCCGCACCCGGGCCGACTATGCCGGTGCCCTGCGCCTTCTGCGCAAGCGCCCGCAGGACCCCGAGGGTTTTCCGCGCGCCACCGCCGTCTCTGCGCTGGAGGAAAACGGGCTGGAGGAGACTTGGGCCGCCTTGCAGGAACTGACCGATTGGCGCCGGAAGAACGGGTTCTGGGACCGTACCCGCGCCGCACAGGCGCGCTATTGGTTCGAGCAAGACGTGAAGCAGCGGCTTTTGGCGCAGCTTGAGACCCCGCAGGCCAAGGACGATCTGACGCGGCTCAGCGATGCCGTGGCCGATGGGGCGCGTGATCCTGCGGAAGCGGCGGCGGAATTCGTCCGCCGCCTCAGGGCAGATTAAGACGCGTTTGCGGGTTCCGAGACGGGGAAGAGCACGTCGTAGATCCAGTTAAAGACGAAGGCGTAGATCAGGTAAAACACCGCCAAGGACACGTCGATCAAGAAGGCTTCGCGCAGAGAAATCTCTAGATACCACGCGATGAAGGGCAAGAGCACAAAGAGCAGCCCGATCTCGAAACTCACGGCATGAAGCACGCGGATCGGCACCGTCTTTTTCACCGTGCCGCGCAACCGACGCAGGGCGTGGTCGAAGCCGAGGTTGTAGACATAGTTCCACCCCGTCGCGATGCTGGCGCTGACCACAGCGACGACGCCGATATGGCCGATGGGCTTGTCAAAGAGCCAAGCACTGGCGGGGGTGACGATCAGCAGGGCGATGATCTCAAAACTGAGGGCGTGGCGGATGCGGTCTGCGGTGCTGCGCATGGGGTGGTCCCGGTATTGGTCGGGTCGTCCCGAGTGGCTGCCCAAATGGGGGAGGTCGTCCTCGCTTGGGGCCAATATGGCGATTGACGCGCGGGGTGCAAGGGGCTCAGCGGCCCGCCTTGGGATGGGCGTTGTTATAGGCCTCCATCAGCCGCGCGGTATCGACGGCGGTATAGGCCTGCGTGGTCGAGAGCGAGGCATGGCCCAGAAGCTCTTGGATGGCGCGCAGATCGCCGCCCGCGTCCAGCAGATGGGTGGCAAAGCTGTGGCGCATGGCGTGGGGCGTGGCGCTGGCGGGCAGGCCGAGTTGCATCCGCGCATCGGCCATCACCTGCGCCACGGCGCGCGCGCCCAAGCCACCGCCGCGGATGGCGCGAAACAGCGGGGCCTGCGCCTCACGCGGGTGCGGGCAGAGGGCGAGGTAGTCTTCGACCGCGGCGCGGGCGGCGGGCAAGACCGGCACGACACGTTCCTTCCCGCCTTTGCCAAGGATGCGCAGGCTGGCAGGCAGGGGCGCATCGCCGCCTTTCAGCGCCAGCGCCTCGGAAATCCGCAGCCCGCAGCCCCAGAGCAGGGTCAGCACCGCCACGTCCCGCGCCGCGGCCCATGGGGCGCGGGCTTGGGTCTCGACACAGTCGATCAGCGCACGCGCGGCGTCTTCGGCCAGCGGGCGGGGCAGTTTCTTGGTGAACTTGGGCGACCGGGCGAGCAGAACGGCAGTGGGCTCGAACCCCTCCCGCTCGGCCAGCCAGCGGTAAAAGGCTTTCACCGCCGAGAGTTTTCGCGCGACCGACCGTGACCCCGCCCCGCCGCTGCGGGTGCTGGCCATCCATGCGCGCATATCGCTGATGGTGATTTTCGCCAGCGCCCCCAGACCTTGGGTCTCGCCCTTATGCAGCGTCATGAAAGTGAGGAATTCGGTCACATCGCCCCGGTAGGCGATGATCGTATTTTCGGCCGCATCCTTCAGCGCGCTTTGGTGTTCTAACCACGTCTGAAGCGCGTCCCGCGCGGCGGGACTGATCAGCAGCGGATTTGCCTTCTCGCTCAAGACAGCCAGCGGCGCATGGAGCGCTCCAGCACGCCGGTAAAGAAGGTGAGCAGATCGGTGCCCTGTTGCGGGCCGAACATATGCGGGTCTTCGGCGCCCATGACCAACAGGCCGGGCAGCCGTCCGGGGCCGAAATCAAGCTTGAGACAAGCCTCGGACCGGATCCACCCCGCCTTGCTGCCATAGAGCGCTTCGGATCCGTCTTGCAGCGCGCGCAGGGTCACCTGCCGCACCATGCCGCCGCGCCCTTGGCTGAGGTAGTCGTCGATGAACCCCGGTTCGGCCACGCTCAGCACATCGCCCAAGCGCTGCACCGCCGGGTCATTGTCGTTCTGAGTGGATTCCAACACCAGCCGCACCGCATCGACGCGCAGGATATCGGCCACTTCGCCGCCGAGATCGCGCAGGAAGGTCTCGAACTCCACCGGGTCGAGCATGCGCAGGATGGCGCGGTGGATCTGATTGGTCCCGGCAAGGTTTTCATAGGCCGCCGCGATGACGCTGCGGTGTGTGTCCTCCAGCCGGTCGAGACGGGTTTCCAGCCGCTCCATCGCGATGCCGCGCAGATCGACGATATTGCCGCCCATGGCCTTTTCATTCGCCGCAATCAGCGCCTGCATCACGTCGCTGTCGTCAAGAATGACGTCGGGCGCTGAGATGATCGCCTCCCGCAGGGCGTCGTCGATTTTGGGGCTGCTGCTCATGGGCGTCTCTTTTTGATTTGCGGTGTCATAGCATGCTGGGGCGTCAAGATCTGCCCCCAATTGGTCACGGGTCCTGCCGCCTGCGGTCTTTGTTGCCGCCTTGCGTCAGGCCGGGATGTAGAACGAAGCCCGGCGGAACAAAAGCGGCGCAGACGTGTTGGCCCCGGTCGACGCGCGGATTTCAGCCGTAGGGCCGCGCGTGCCTGATCGAAGCCTGCCGCATATCCCCGGATGCGGTGGAACAGGTCCTTGCCGGGAGAGGAAATCTTACATGGAACATGTCTCTGTCGATCTTTGGGCCGCCAACCTTCAGGTCGCGCCGGACTCACTGCAAAGCTGGCTCGCCAGTGTCGAGACGCGCCTGCAACAGGCCGCCGCGCGCGAGGCACAGCTTTTGGTAATGCCCGAGTTCTGCTGCGCGCAGTGGCTGAGTTTCGCCCCCGCCGACTTGCCTGCGGAAGAGCAGCTTGGCTGGCTCGCGCAGACCGCCACGCTGGCGCTTGACCCAATGCGGTGCATGGTTGAGCAAATTGGCGTGGCCCTGCTGCCCGGCACCTTTCCCGTGGCCTTCCCTTCGGTCGATGCGCCCGAAGGTTACCTTAATCAAGCGTGGTTCCTGACCCCGATGGCGGGCTGCAAGTGCAGAACAAACTGAGCCTGACCCCGCTTGAGGCGAATGGCGCCAGCGGCGTGACCATCGCGGGCACGGGGATCAATCTGTTCGAGTGGAACGGTTTGCGCTGTGTCATCGCGATCTGTCTCGATGCGGAATATACCGCGCTCTGGTCCAAACTGGGGGAGTTGAACCTCGATCTGGTGATCATTCCCGCCAAGACCGACATGATCACCGGCTATAACCGCGTGTTCAGTTGCGCACGGGCGCGGGCGATCGAATTGCAGACCGCCGTTTGCTGTGTCGGCGCAGTGGGCGCGCCGCTGACCCGTGGCAGCAGGATACCGGCGTGGGCGGGGCGAGCGTCTATTTGCCCTGCGACGTTTCGGTGGCTTTGGACGGAATGCATGCGGCCCTGCCGCCTCAGACAGCGGCGCAGGGCATGGATTTGGTCTTGCAAGCTCCGCCAATTCCCGTGGGACAGTGCCGCCGCATCCGCGCGGGTGCTGCAGAGGCCGAGGTGCGCCCGGGCCTGTGGTCGGGCGATCACCTGACGGTCGAAGGGAACGCGGCCTAAGGCAAAGAAAAACCCCCTCCGCCACGGGCGGAAGGGGTTTGATGTTCGCAGGTAGGCTGGATCAGAGGATGTTCTGACCGGTCTTTTTCCAATCGGCCATGAACTGCTCCAGCCCCTTGTCGGTCAGCGGATGCGCGGCCAGTTTTTTGATCACCTCGGGCGGCGCTGTCATCACGTCTGCACCGATGCGTGCGGCGTCCAGAATGTGGTTCACGCTGCGGATGGAGGCGGCGAGGATCTGCGTCTCGAAACCGTAGTTGTCATAGATGGTGCGGATGTCTTGGATCAGGTCCATGCCATCGAGGTTAATGTCGTCAAGGCGCCCGATGAAGGGCGAGATGAAAGTCGCGCCCGCCTTGGCCGCGATCAACGCTTGGTTCGCCGAGAAGCAGAGTGTCACGTTGATCATGTGACCTTCGCCCGACAGAACCTTACAGGCTTTCAGCCCGTCCCATGTCAGCGGCAGTTTGATGGTGATGTTGTCGGCGATCTCGGCCAGTTTGCGGCCTTCGGCGATCATCGCGTCGGCTTCCAGCGCCACGACTTCGGCGGAAACAGGGCCATCGACGAGGTCACAAATCTCTTTGGTGACTTCAAGGATATTGCGGCCCGATTTCAGGATGAGGGAGGGGTTGGTGGTCACGCCGTCGACCATGCCAAGGTCATTGAGTTCGGCAATGGCGTCGATCTCGGCTGTATCTACGAAGAATTTCATGGGCTTTCCTTCCGGGTTGGAATGTGATCGCTATCGGGTCAATTCGTTGCCTTGGCTTTACCGCATGATCTGCGATGCTTAAAGCCTCAATTCCCCCAAGCGACACGGAGCATGCGGCAGGTATGGCTGAATTCTACCACCATGGTGAGTTGTTGTCGGTGATGACCACCCAGCCTTTGGGCCGCGCTTTGGATTATCGCGCGCCCGAGGGCGGTTGTTATGCAGGGGCCTTTGTCGAGGTGCCGTTGGGGCCGCGCAAGGTGATGGGTGTGGTCTGGGGGCCGGGGGCCGGGGACTGCGACATCAACAAGGTGCGCCATGTGATCCGGGTGCTCGACGCGCCGCCGATGCGCGAGGAGATGCGCGAGTTTCTGCTGCGCGCGGCGGCATATACGCTCACCCCGCTGCCTGCGATGCTGCGGCTCGCCACCCGAGCGCCGGGCCTGGGCGATCCGCCTTCGATGCGCAAAATCTACCGCGCCGGGGACGGTGTACCGTCGCGGATGACCGATGCGCGGCAAAGGGTCATGGCGGTGCTGGAGGAATATGGCGATCTGGCCTTCACGCTGAAGGAGTTGTCGGAGATGGCCGGGGTGACGTCCTCGGTGGTGAAGGGCCTCGTCGACCAAGGCGCCGTGCGCGAGGAGGAAAGCCCCCGCGACCTGCCGTTCCGGCGGCTTGATCCATCCTTGCCCGGCAAGGCACTGACCGAGGATCAGGCCAAGGCCGCCGCGGTTTTGCGCGAGGGGATCAAATCTGAGACCTACGGCACGACGCTTTTGCGCGGGTTACCGGTTCGGGCAAGACGGAGGTCTATCTCGAAGCCGTGGCGGCGGCGGTGCAGGCGGGGCGGCAGGCGCTGGTGCTCTTGCCTGAGATCGCGCTGACCGAGCAGTTCCTCGAACGGGTCGAAGAGCGTTTCGGCGCCAATCCCGCCGAGTGGCATTCCGGCGTGACGATGACCGAGCGCCGCCGGATCTGGCGCATGGTGGGCGAGGGCAACGCGCAGCTGGTGATCGGCGCGCGTTCGGCGCTGTTCCTGCCGTTCCAGAACCTCGGGCTGATCGTCGTGGATGAGGAACACGACACGTCCTACAAGCAGGAGGACGGGGTGCTCTACAACGCGCGGGACATGGCGGTGCTGCGCGCCTCGATCTGCGGCGCACAGGTGGTGCTGGCGAGCGCCACGCCGAGCCTCGAAACATGGGCCAATGCCGAGGCCGGGAAATACCGGCGGCTGGAACTGACCTCCCGTTTCGGCCCGGCCGTGATGCCACAGATGGGCGCGATCGACATGCGGCAGGCGGGATTGCCCGGGGACAAGTGGATTTCGGGCGAGATGAAACGTGAGGTCGACGCGCGGCTGGCGCGCGGCGAACAGGCGATGCTCTTCATCAACCGCCGCGGCTATGCGCCGGTGACGCTCTGCCGTGCCTGCGGCGAGCAGATCGGCTGCGACCAATGCGATGCGCGGATGGTCGAACACCGCTTTCTCAAGCGCCTCGTCTGCCACCAATGCGGCGAGAGCAAGCCAATGCCCGAGGCCTGCCCCTCCTGTAAGGTCGAGGGCAAGCTCGCGCCCGTGGGCCGGGGGTGGAGCGGCTGGGCGAAGAAGCGGCGGCACTCTGGCCCGAGGCGCGGATCGCGACGCTGAGCTCGGACATGTACGGCTCGGCGCGGGCGCTGAAAGCCGAGATCGCGGGCATCGCCGAGGGGGCGGCGGATATCATCATCGGCACGCAGCTGGTGGCAAAGGGGCATAACTTCCCGAAGCTGACGTTGGTGGGGGTGATCGACGCCGATCTCGGCCTCACCGGGTCGGACCTGCGCGCGGCGGAGCGGACGTTCCAACTGATGCGGCAGGTGGCGGGGCGTGCGGGCCGGGCCGAGGCGCCGGGCGCGGCCCTGTTGCAGACCTATCAGCCCGAGCACCCGGTGATCCGGGCGATCTTGGCGGGTGAGGAGGAGGCCTTCTGGGCCGCCGAGGCCGGAGAGCGGCGGCAAGCCGGGGTGCCGCCCTATGGGCGCATGGCGGGGATCATCCTCAGCGGCAGCGACGCGGCGGCGGTCTTTGATCTGGGCAACCATCTTGCGCGGCATGACGGGCCTTTGCGTGCCGTGGGGGCGCAGGTTTTCGGCCCTGCGCCCGCGCCGATCGCCCGGGTGCGGGGCGGCATCGGGTGCGGCTGTTGGTGAAGGCGGACAAGGGCGTGGCGTTGCAGGAGGCGCTGGGCCGCTGGGTCGGCGGGCTGCGGCTCAAGGGGGACTTACGGCTGGCGGTGGATATCGATCCGCAGAGTTTTTATTGAGGCTTTAGCTATTGCAGGACGAGGGCCAGCGTCTGCCCGCGGGTTGGCGATGCAAAGCTAGGCTCGTGCCACTTTATGGCTCAGCCGTGATGTGCCTTCGCGAGGTCGCACCAGCCTTACCAAATCGCCTACCCGGGGGGCGGGCAGGCGATGGCCCGGCGCCTGCGGCTTGTCCCGGGCCGGGTGCAATTCTGGTGCGGTATGCGCTCTATATCCCGCATCTCCATCGCCTCGCGCGCAACAGCCCGGAAGCAAGGCCGAAGGCCGCCGGGCAGCGCCAGATCGTCCAATGTCTGGCGCTTTTGCGATCGGAGTGGCTTGCGCATGTTTCATATGAGTTGCTACCATAAAGTGCCCACCTGAAAGGTCATTTGCGCCAGCCCCCGGTCTGTCGCTGCCCGGCTCCGGGGCCGTATGTCCTTTTCTCTCGCCATCCCCGGGCCTTGGGCGTAATGAAATCCCATGACCCGTTTCATCACCCTCGAAGAGGCCAAGCGCCTGCCGTTCTGGCGCCGCCCCGTGGCCCTGCTGTTCCTCATGGCGTTGGCCATGCCGATTGCTTTCAACACATGGTCGGCGCTGCTGAATAACTTCGTCATCGAGGTCGCCGATTTCGACGGCTCCGACATCGGGCTGCTGCATACGGTGCGCGAGATCCCGGGCTTCTTCGCCATCGGTGTCATCGCCATCCTGCTCTTCGTGCGCGAACAGGTTCTGGGGCTGGTCTCGCTTGCGCTTCTGGGCGCGGCCACGGCGGTCACGGCCTATTTCCCCTCCATGGGCGGTATCCTGACGATTACCATGTTCAGCTCCATCGGGTTTCACTACTACGAAACGGTGAACCAGTCGCTGCAACTGCAATGGCTGAAGATCGAGGACGCCCCTCGGATGATCGGCTGGCTCATGGCCGCGGGCTCGCTGGCCACGCTGGTGGCCTATCTCGCGATCATGGCGTTGTGGGAGACGCTGAGCCTTAGCTACGACATCGTCTATATGATCGGCGGCGGCGTCACCGTCGCCATCGCACTCACCGCCATGCTGGCCTATCCGCAGTTCGAGGCGCCCACGGTGCAGAACAAGAAAATGGTGCTGCGCCGCCGCTACTGGCTCTATTACGCGCTGCAATTCATGTCCGGCGCGCGGCGGCAGATCTTCGTGGTCTTCGCGGGCTTCATGATGGTCGAACGCTTCGGCTTTGAGGTGCATGAGATCACCATGCTCTACCTCATCAACCTTGTCGCCAATATGCTCTTTGCACCGCTGATGGGCCGCGCGGTGGGCCATTTCGGCGAACGCCGGACCTTGGCGGTGGAATACATCGGGCTGATCTTGGTCTTTCTGGCCTATGGCGGGGTCTACTACCTCGGCTGGGGCGTGGTGATCGCGGCAGCGCTTTACGTGCTCGACCACATGTTCTTCGCCCTCGCACTGGCGCTAAAAACCTACTTCCAGAAGATCGCGGACCCCGCGGATATCGCGCCCACGGCGGCGGTGGCTTTCACCATCAACCATATCGCCGCGGTCTTCCTGCCGGTGCTCTTGGGGCTCTTGTGGTTGGCCTCTCCGGCGGCGGTGTTCTTCCTTGCGGCTGGCATGGCGGCGGTGTCTTTGATGCTGTCGCTGCTGATCCCGCGCCACCCCGCGCCGGGGCATGAGACGATCTTTCAACCTGTCGTGCCGCAGGCCGCCGAATAAGGTGCGAAACCCGGCATGGCTTGACCCGGCGCGCGCGCGGCCCTAGGCGAAACGCAACCGCACCGCAGCAAAGGACCGCGCCATGCCCACTTTCACCGCCCTGACCACCCTCGAAGGCCGCGACCCCGCCTATGCTCTGGGCGAGGCGATGGAGCGGCTCACCCCCGAACCCACCGGCGTGGGCGTTTTCGAGGTCGAGGACGGCTCGGGCCTGTGGGAAGTCGGCGGCTACTTCGAAGAAGCGCCCGATACCGCAGCACTTGCCGTGCTGGCCAAGGCGATGGGCGCCAAGGAATTCACCGTCTCCGAACTGCCCGAGACCGACTGGGTCGCCCATGTCCGGCGCGAGCTGGCACCGGTGGAGGCAGGCCGCTTTTTCGTCTACGGCAGCCATGACGCGGACAAGGTGCCCGAAGACTGCGAGCCGCTGCTGATCGAGGCCGCCATGGCCTTCGGCACCGGCCACCACGGCACCACCTTGGGCTGCCTCAGAGCGCTCGACCGGCTGGCAAACGAGGGGTTCCACGGCAAGAACGTCGCCGACATCGGCTGCGGCACCGCGGTGCTGGCGATGGCCGCTGCGCGCATCTGGCCTGAGCCGGTCCTGGCGAGCGACATCGACGAGGTCGCGGTCGAGGTGGCGCAGGCTAATGTCGATGCCAACGGCCTTACGGGCCGCGTGACCTGCGTCGAGGCGGCGGGCTTCGACCACCCCGCGCTGGCCGAGGCCGCCCCCTTCGATCTGGTCTTCGCCAACATCCTCAAAGGTCCGTTGGTGGCACTGGCCCCCGACATGGCGGCGGCGCTGCAACCCGGTGGCTATGCGATTCTCTCCGGCCTGCTAAACGAACAGGCGGAAGAGGTGATCGAGGTTTATGCACGATCCGGCATCAATCTGACCCACCGCGAGAGCATTGGTGACTGGACGACACTAACGCTTCAAACGAAAGTATAATTCACGCCTCATTTTCGTTGCATTCGACCCTTTTGCCGCTTTGTTGCCACATTTGGACTTTATTCAAATTGGCAGCAAACGGTGGGGGCCGGATTGCTACGGAGGCTGTGATGGCTGAAGGACACGCTCAATTCGCGAAACGGATCGAACTTCTGGGGCGCAAGCATCGGAAGCTGGAACGAGGATATGTCACCCGCGTCGGACGCGATGGGTTGATCTCTGTCTTGCCGAAACGCGCCCGCCGGGGTTTCCCGGTGACAGGTCTTTTCCTGATCGTTCTGGTGTTTTTCGGCTTCAAAGCCTTCACCCTCGCCGCGATTGGCCCGGTGACCTATAACGAGCGTCTCTCGCGCCTCGCCAATGGGTCGAACCTTGAGCAGATCGGCGCCAAGATGATGGCCATCGACCCGGTGACCCAGACATTGGCGGAGCTGACCGGCCCGATCATGCGGTAACGTGGCGCCGCCCCTCGCGTAAAGAAAAAGCCGTAGCGGAGGCTCTCCGCTACGGCTTTTCTAATGGGGCTGGTGCTTATCCCGTAGGGTCAACGCACGAAGTGGTTCAGCGCCACAAGGTCAATGTCGCCCCGGATCAAGCCGATGTCTTGCAACTCGAGATCGGTCAGGTCCGACAGCGCCTTGCGGGTGGCGCGGCTGTCTTGCCAAGCCTCAACCGCAGCGAAGAAGGCGCCGAAAAAGCCAAGGATGCGCGTGACGGCCGAGGGGGAGCCGTAAGCGGTGCGGGTGGTGTCGAAAGCTGCCATGGGGCCGTCCTTTGTTTGATCTCAGGTTGCGCCGGCAGGGGGCGGGCTGGCCTTCCTTACCGAACGGAATTTTCGGCAAGTATGCCCGAAATTCGCCCCGCGCAATCCCTCAAAAACGACAGTGAGGCTTGCGTTTTTTGCATGGGTCGATAAAAGGGTTAACCCACTATCATTACGGGAAAAATTCACTGCCCAGCATGTCGGTTTTGAACCATGGAGAGGCGCAATTCGACACCGCGGTTCAAAAGCGACAGAGCGCCTGTCGCAAAGCGCCCGCCACGCATCAGGGCTTTGCGATGTTCGCCTTTCGTGCTAGTGCACCAAAAAAGCAACAATTTTATCGAGGGGCAGAGATGATACGGGTGATCGGCATAGATCCGGGGCTGCGCAATCTGGGCTGGGGCGTGATCGACGTCTCGGGCAGCCGAATCGCCCATGTGGCCAATGGCATCTGTCACTCCGAAGGCGACGACCTTGGCGCGCGGCTCTTGTCCTTGCATGGGCAGCTTACACGCGTGCTGACGGCATGGCGGCCCCAAGCGGCAGCGGTTGAGCAGACCTTCGTGAACAAGGACGGGGCCGGGACGCTGAAACTGGGGCAGGCGCGGGGCATCGCCATGCTGGTGCCCGCGCAGTTTGGTTTGACGGTGGGCGAATATGCCCCAACAAGGTCAAGAAAACCGTGGTCGGCGTCGGCCATGCGGATAAGGGACAGGTGGCGCATATGGTCAAGATGCAGATGCCGGGGATCGAGATTGCCGGGCCGGATGCCGCCGACGCGCTGGCCATCGCGATCTGCCACGCGCATCACGGCGGCGCCAGCACCTTGGCCCAAGCGGTGGCGAGGGCAAGCGCATGATCGGCAAGCTTTCGGGCCGCATCGACTACCGCGCGGCAGATCACGTGCTGATCGACGTGCGCGGGGTGGGTTACCTCGTCTATGTCTCCGACCGGACCATGGCAGCACTCCCGGGCGTGGGCGAGGCGGTGGCGCTTTATACCGACCTTGTGGTGCGCGAGGACCTGATGCAGCTTTTCGGCTTCCAGACGCTGGTGGAGAAGGAATGGCACCGGCTGCTCACCTCGGTGCAGGGGGTGGGGGCCAAAGCCTCGCTCGCGATCCTCGGCACGCTGGGGCCGGATGGCGTGAGCCGCGCCATCGCGCTTGGTGACTGGAACGCGGTGAAGGCCGCCAAGGGCATCGGCCCGAAGATCGCGCAGCGCGTGGTGCTGGACCTCAAGGACAAGGCGCCCGGCGTCATGGCGATGACCGGCACGGTGGCCGACGCCATGGGCGAGACTGAGGCCGCCGCCGACGAGGCGGTGATCGAGGCCGCCGCCCCGCGCCCCGCACCGAAACCTGCCGCCCCCAATGCCTCTGCCCAGTCCGAGGCGCTCTCGGCGCTTGGCAACCTCGGCTATGCGCCGGGCGATGCGGCGGGCGCCGTGGCGCAGGCGGCGGGCGAGACGCCCGAGGCCGATACCAAGGCGCTCATTCGCGCGGCGCTCAAGCTGCTGGCGCCGAAGGGGTGAGCGCGAATGCGCCCGGCGGCATGTGCGTGAACCTTCCGCTGGAAGAACCACGCACCCTACGGCATAACGAGGCCCTATGACCGACATCGACCCCACCGTGCGGCCCGACCCGCTGCCCGAAGACACCGACCGCGCGCTGCGGCCGCAAATGCTTGGCGAATTCGTTGGGCAGGCAGAGGCGCGGGCGAACCTGTCGGTCTTCATCCAGTCGGCCCGCCAGCGCGGCGAGGCGATGGATCACACGCTGTTTCACGGGCCGCCGGGCTTGGGCAAGACGACACTGGCGCAGATCATGGCGCGCGAGCTTGGCGTGGGCTTTCGCATGACCTCCGGCCCGGTGCTGGCCAAGGCCGGTGACCTTGCCGCGATCCTCACCAATCTCGAGGCGCGCGACGTGCTGTTTATTGACGAGATCCACCGGCTGAACGCCTCGGTCGAAGAGGTGCTCTACCCGGCGATGGAGGATTTCGAGCTTGATCTGGTGATCGGCGAAGGCCCCGCCGCGCGCACCGTGCGGATCGAGTTGCAGCCCTTCACGCTGGTCGGGGCCACTACGCGCATGGGGCTTCTGACCACGCCGCTGCGCGACCGGTTCGGCATCCCGACGCGGCTACAGTTCTACACCGAGGACGAGCTTTACATCATCGTCGACCGCAACGCGCGCAAGCTGGGTGCCCCGGCGGACGAAGGCGGCGCGCGCGAGATCGCCAAACGCGCCCGCGGCACGCCGCGCATCGCCGGGCGCCTGTTGCGCCGGGTGGTGGATTTCGCCGTGGTCGAGGGCGATGGTCGCGTGACGCGCGAGTTGGCGGATATGGCGCTGACGCGGCTCGGGGTCGATCACCTCGGCCTCGACGGGGCCGACCGACGCTACCTGAGGCTGATGGCTGAGAATTATCAGGGCGGCCCGGTGGGGATCGAGACGCTTTCGGCTGCGCTTTCGGAAAGCCGCGATGCGCTGGAGGAGGTCATCGAGCCGTTCCTGTTGCAGCAGGGGCTGATCCAGCGTACCCCGCGCGGCAGGATGTTGGCCGCCAAGGCGTGGAGCCATCTCGGGCTTGCCGCGCCCAGAGGGCAGAGCGACCTTTTCGGCTGACGTTTCGGAGCGAAGGTAGACCAGATGACGATGACCGCAGAGCAGATCGAGACCCTTTTCACCCGCCGCGACGGGCAGTTCGCCTTTGCCCGCTGGGGCCGCCCCATCGCCCCCGTGGCCTTTGGGATCGAGGAAGAGGCGCTGCCGGTGGTGAAAGGCGCGCTCGAAGCGGTGGCCAAGCTTGCCGGTCACGACATGGCCGAAACCGACCCGGAGTTGGGCAGCAACCTGATGATGTTCTTCTTCGCCGATTGGGCTGAACTGCTCGACGTGCCGGGGATGGAGGGGCTGGTGCCGGACCTCGCCGCACAGGTCGAGCGGTTGCAGGCGGCGGGAGCGAACCAATACCGCTTTTTTCGCTTTGAGGAGAACGGCGCGATCAAGGCGGCTTTCGTCTTCCTGCGCATGGACGAGAGCCTGCAAGATATGTCCGCGCAGGTGCTGGCGCTGAGCCAAGCGGTGCAGGTCATCCTCTTGTGGTCCGAAGATGCCTTTCAAGAGCAATCCCCACTGGCGATGGCCGATGACGCGCTGGTGCTGCGCCCCGAGGTCGCGGATGTGATCCGCGCCGCCTATGACCCGGTGATGCCGCCCGCCGCCAATGATGCGAGCCATGCGCTGCGCCTTGCCGCGCGGGTGCAGGTGGCATCATGAGCCATAGTTTTCCGGTCCGCATCTTCTATGAAGACACCGATATGGCGGGCGTCGTCTATTACGCCAACTACCTGCGCTATATCGAGCGGGCGCGGTCGGATATCGTCGAACAGATCGGCCTTGATCAACGTGCCATGCGCGAGGAGGGGCTGGTCTTTGTCGTGACGCGGGTAGAGGCGGATTACCTCGGCGCCGCGCGCTTTGGCGACCGGCTGGAGGTGCAGACGACCCATCAGGCCGAAGGGCCCGTGCGTTGGGTGTTCGACCAAGACGTGCTACGCGATGGCAAGGTCATCTTTCGCGCCAAAGTTACCGCCGTTTGCATGACGACGGGCGGAAAACCCACGCGGCTGCCAGCGAAACTCCGCCTGTCGGACGGCGATCCGGCGCGGTGATACCATAATTCTGGCAATCTAGGTTGCAGTCCGTTAGCTTTGCTCCAAATTGAGGCCGGAAAATAGGGCCCAGAGATAGAACCCAGAGGCAGAATGCCCCGAAGGGGCGGCAGTAAAAGAGCATAGTTAAATGGAAGCAGAGACGCTGGCATTGGCACAGGGGATCGATTTCTCCCTGTGGGGTCTGTTCGCGAAGGCGACGGTCACGGTCAAACTTGTAATGATCATGCTGATCGGGGCCTCTTTCTGGTCGTGGTCGATCATCATTCAGAAAACCATCCAATACCGCAAAGCCCGTGCAGAGGCAGCGCAGTTCGATCGGGCCTTCTGGTCGGGTGAACCGCTCGACGGTCTTTTTGACACCATTGGCGCCGATCCCGATGGGCCGTCGGAAAAGATCTTCGCCGCCGGCATGTCGGAATGGCGCCGCTCGCACCGCGAGGACGGTGCGCTGATCCCCGGTGCCACGGCGCGCATCGACCGGTCTATGGACGTGGCCATCGCCAAGGAGGCAGAGCGTCTGCAAAAGGGGCTGCCGGTGCTGGCGACCGTGGGCTCTACTGCGCCCTTCGTTGGCCTCTTCGGCACCGTCTTCGGCATCATGAACTCTTTCATCGAGATCGCGGCCCAGCAGAACACCAACCTCGCCGTCGTGGCCCCGGGCATCGCCGAGGCACTTCTGGCGACCGGCATCGGCCTTCTGGCCGCGATCCCGGCGGTGGTTTTCTACAACAAGCTGAGCGCCGACAGTGATGGGATCCTCGGCACCTACGAGGCCTTCTCGGACGAATTCGCCACCATCCTCAGCCGCCAGTTGGACAGCTAAGCCATGGGTGCGGGTGTCATGAAAAAGCAAGGCGGCAAGGGGCGGCGGCGGGGCCGCGCCCAGCCGATGGCTGAGATCAACGTCACGCCCTTCGTGGACGTGATGCTGGTGCTGCTGATCATCTTCATGGTCGCGGCCCCGCTTTTGACCGTCGGCGTGCCGGTGGAACTGCCCAAGACCGCCGCCACGGCCCTGCCGGCTGAGCAGGAAGAGCCGCTGACCGTCACCGTCACCGCCCAAGGGGCGGTGCAGATCCAGACCACCGACACGCCGCGCGACCAGCTGGTGACCAAGCTGCGCGCCATCGCGTCCGAGCGGGCCAGCGACCGGGTGTTCCTGCGCGCCGACGGCAAAGTGCCCTATGCGCAGGTCATGGAGGTCATGGGCGCGCTCAACGCGGGCGGATTTTCCAACATCGGTCTGGTGACCGACATCGGCGGCCCGGCGATGGACGGCAGCGACACGTCGGGTGGCTGAGCGGTGCATACCGGGCATTACATATCAGGTGCCGGGCATCTGGGTCTTATCGGCTGGCTTTTGTTCGGGAACATCTTCACCTCCGAGCCGGACCCGGTCGAGATGACCGAGGTTTCGGTGATCTCGGCGGCGGAATATGACGCGCTGGTCGCGGCCCAGCAGCCGCCTGCCTCGACCACCGAGGTGGCCCAGCCCGCATTGCCCGCGCCGAGTGAGGAGGCGCCCGAGGTCACCGCCGAGCCGGATGCCGCGATCGAACAGCCCGAGCCGGTGCAGACCGAGACCCCGCCCGAGGACAGGCCGCCCGAGGTGACGGAGCTGGAACTGCCGCCACAGACCGAAGTGGACGACAGCGCGCCCGAACTGAACGAACCCATCGGCGACACAGCCGTGCTGGTGCCCGAGATCGCCCCCGAGGCCCGCCCCCGCGAGGCCCCGCGCGTGGCGCCCGAGCCCGTGGCCCCGCCCGAGCCCGAAGCGCGCCCCGACCTTGACGAACAGCCCGCCGTGACGCCCGAACCCGAGGCCGAGCCGGAAGTTGTCGTCGAAGAAGAGCCGCAAGAGGCGCAGACGCCCGAGGACACTACGACCGAGATCGTGACCGAGGCCGATCAGGCCCCGGCGGCCTCGGCCCGCCCGCCCGGTCGCCGTCCGGCCCCGCCGCCGCCCGTCGAGGTGGCCGAGGCACCGGAGGAACCCGAAGAGACGCCGACGCCGGAGCCCGCCGAGGCACCTGCGCAGGACACCACCGAAGACGCAATCGCCGATGCGCTGAGCGAAGTCCTCGGCCAGCCGGAGGCCGAGGCCCCGGTGCCGAGCGGCCCGCCGCTGTCCTCGGGCGAGCGCGAGAGCCTGCGCGTTGCGGTCTCGGCCTGCTGGAACATCGGCGCGCTGTCGACCGAAGCGGCGCGGACCACGGTGATCGTGGGGCTGCAGATGAATCAGGACGGCACGCCGGTGATCGGGTCGATCCGGATGCTCAGCGCCTCCGGCGGTGGCGATGCCGCAGCAAGGCAGGCCTTCGAGGCGGCCAAACGTGCAATCATCCGCTGCGGCAGCCGCGGCTACGACCTGCCACAGGAAAAATACAGCCAGTGGCAAGACATCGAGATGACATTCGATCCAATGAGGAGCCGATAACATGCTGACGAGACTTCTGGGACTTCTGGCACTGGGGGCCGCGACCGTCTTCGCGGCGGCCCCGGACACCGCGCGCGCCGAGCCGTTGCGCATCGTGATTGACGACCCGACCATCGAGCCGCTGCCCTTCGCCGTCCCCAGCTTTCAGCCCGAAAGCGGCGAGGCCGGGCAGCTGGCCGTCGACATCGCGCGCGTCGTCTCGGACGATCTGACGGGCACCGGCCTCTTCCGCGAAATTCCGGCCAGCGCCTATATTTCCACCGTGAGCGACTTCAACGCGCCGGTCGAATATGCCGATTGGAAGGCGATCAACGCGCAGGCGCTGATCACCGGGGCGGTTAATGTCACCGGCAATAGCGTGAATGTGAAGTTCCGCGTCTATGACGTCTTCTCGGGTGAGGAACTGCTGGATGCCAGCGGGCAGGGCGGTCTGCAATTCAGCGGCACCGTCGACGGCTGGCGCCGCATGGCGCATAAGGTGGCCGATGCGGTTTACAGCCGGATCACCGGCGAGGGCGGCTATTTCGACAGCCGCGTGGTTTTCGTCTCTGAGACCGGGCCGAAGGACAACCGCCAGAAACGTCTGGCCGTGATGGATTATGACGGGGCGAACCTGAAATACCTTACCGAATCCGGCTCCATCGTGCTGGCGCCGCGTTTCTCGCCCAGCGGGGACCGTGTGCTCTACACCAGCTATGAAAGCGGTTTCCCGCGCATCTATGTCTTGGATATCGGCACCGTCCAACGCCGCGCGCTGCAAAGCGCCGAAGGCTCCATGGCCTTCGCGCCGCGGTTCTCGCCCAGCGGTCAGACGGTCGTCTATTCGCTGAGCCAAGGCGGCAACACGGATATCTATTCGATGGACATCAACAGCGGCCAGTCGGTGCGCCTGACGAACACGCCTGCGATTGAGACGGCGCCGAGCTTCTCGCCCGATGGCAGCCGGATTGTCTTTGAGAGTGACCGTTCCGGCAGCCCGCAGCTTTACGTCATGCCCGCCACCGGCGGAGAGGCGACGCGGATTTCCTTTGGTGAGGGGCGTTACGGCACGCCGGTCTGGTCGCCGCGCGGGGATTTGGTGGCCTTCACGAAGCAGAACAAGGGCCGCTTCCACATCGGTGTCATGCGGCTGGATGGCTCGGAAGAGCGTCTGCTGACCGCCTCCTTCCTCGATGAGGGTCCGACTTGGGCCCCCAATGGGCGGGTGATCATGTTCGCGCGCGAAACCCAAGGGGCGGGCGGGTCCTCCTCGCTCTATTCCGTCGATATTTCGGGGCGCAACCTCAAGCCTGTGCGCACGCCCGAAGGCGGCTCTGACCCCTCGTGGTCACCGCTGCAAGACTAAGGTTTCCCCATGCCACCCACGGGTGCGGGCAATTCCAATGATCCCGCGCCTGTGTTAATACCAGCAACGATAACGCCACCACATAGAAGGCAGACCCCATGAAACGCATTCTGACCAGCACGCTTTTGATTTCCGCATTGGCCGTGTCGGCCTGTACCAACCCTGACCGCTTTGGTGCCGATGGCATGGGCGGGGCAAATGCAGGGGCCGGGGTCAACGCCGGCGTGGTGCCGGGCAGCGCGAATGACCCGACCTCCACCGCCTATTTCCAGCAGGCCGTGGGCGACCGGGTGCTGTTCTTGGTCGACCAATCCACCCTGACCGACGAAGGCCGCGCCACGCTTGACGGGCAGGTCGCATGGCTTCAGGCCAATTCCGACTACCAAGCCGTGATCGAAGGCCATGCCGATGAGCAGGGCACCCGCGAATACAACATCGCCCTTGGCGGTCGCCGCGCCAACGCGGTGCGCGAATATATGATCTCGCGCGGGATCGCGGCCTCGCGGCTCAAGACCATCAGCTACGGCAAGGAGCGCCCGATCGAGATCTGCTCGGCCGAGGCGTGCTATGCCAAGAACCGCCGCGCGGTGACCGTGCTGGCTGGCGGCGCGCTGACCAGCTAATCGCGGCAACTGCCCAAGCAATGACCATTCCAAGGAGGCCGATGTGCTGAAGCGATATATCTTCGTGGCCGTGATGGGGCTGATGACCGCCCCTGCCGCGCTTATGGCGCAGGACAACGATCAAACGCTGGCGGATATTCGCCAGCAGTTGACCGTGCTCAACGTCGAGGTGCAAAAGCTGCGCCGCGAACTGTCGACCACCGGCGGCGCCTCGGTCGAGACCGGTGGCAATTCGGTGTTGGAGCGGGTCAGCACCATGGAGAGCGAGTTGCAGCGCCTCACCTCCAAGACCGAGGAGATGGAGAACCGCATCAACCGGATCGTCGCCGATGGCACCAACCGGATCGGCGATCTGGAATACCGTCTGGTCGAGCTTGAAGGCGGCGATCTGGGCGCTTTGGGTGAGACTTCGACCCTCGGCGGAGGGGAGGCGCCCGCCGTGGCGGCCCCCGCCGCCGAAGCGGGCCGTGAGGTGGTCGAAGTGACCCCCGGCAACGGCAATGCGGGCGCTTCCGGCGGCATCATCACCCCGATCAACGAAGCAGAGCTGGCGGTTAGCGAGAAGGCCGATTTCGAGCGGGCGCAGGAGGCGCTCGCATCGGGTGACTTTCGCAGCGCCGCCGATCTCTTTGCGTCCTTCAATACGACCTACCCCGGCGGTCCGCTAGCCGCCGAGGCCGAGATGCGCCGGGGCGAAGCCCTGACTGGTCTGGGCGACAACCGCGAAGCGGCGCGCGCCTATCTGGCGGCCTTCAGCACCGATCCCGAAGGGCCGGTGGCGCCGCGGTCGCTCTTCGAGCTGGGCCGCGCCCTTGGCGTGTTGGAGCAGACCCAAGAGGCCTGCGTGACCCTCTCGGAAGTCGCCGTGCGCTTCCCGAACGCCCCGCAGGTCAGCCAAGCCGAGGCGCAGCGCCAGACGCTGGGTTGTTCCTGACCGCAGATGACTGCTCCCGCCGCGACGGCTGATGCAGCGCTGACCGAGGGGTTGCTTTCGGGCTTGGGCGGCGCGCTGCCGCCCCGCCTTGGCGTCGCCGTCTCGGGCGGGGGCGATTCCATGGCCTTGCTGTCACTTCTGCATGGGATGGCGGTGGCAGCCGGTAGCCATCTTGAGACCGTGACCGTCGACCATGGGCTGCGCCTGGAAGCGGCGGAAGAGGCCGCCATGGTTGCGCGCCATGCTGCCCGACTGGGGCTGGCCCATGAAACCCTGCACTGGCGCGATTGGGACGGGCAGGGGAATCTTCAAAACGCCGCGCGGGAGGCGCGCTATCGCCTGATGGCCGATTGGGCCGCGCGGCGCGGGCTCCCCGTCGTGGCCCTTGGCCATACGGCGGACGATCAGGCCGAGACGGTGCTGATGCGCTTGGCGCGCCGGTCGGGGGTCGATGGGCTTGCGGCGATGGCGCCGCGCAGCGAAAGGTTCGGTGTCACATGGCTGCGCCCGCTGCTTTTCGCCCGGCGCGCGCCCCTGCGCGATCATCTGCGGCGGGCGGGGCTGCACTGGGTCGAAGACCCCAGCAACGATGACCCGCGCTATGCCCGGATCAGAACCCGTCAAAGCCTCGATGCCCTCGCGCCGCTTGGCATCGATGTAGAGACTTTGGCCGAGGTCGCGCGCAACATGGCCACCGCACGGGCGGCGTTGGACGCCCAAACCGACCGCGCCGCGGGCGATATCCTGCGTATCGAAGCGGGCGCGCAGGTGATGCAGGCCGATGCCTTTTTCGCCGAGCCGGAAGAGATCCGCCGCCGCCTGATGCTCCGCGCGCTCGGGCAGATCAACGGCGGCGCTTACCCCCCGCGCCGTGGCCCCGTGGCCGCCCTCATCGCGGGGCTGGCGGAAGGGCAGGCGGCCACGCTGGCGGGGTGTCAGGCGCTGCTCCGGCGCGGTGAAATCTGGGTCTTTCGTGAGTATAACGCGGTGCGCGATCTGCGCGTGCCTGCGGATCAGCTTTGGGACGGACGCTGGCGTGCGATCCCCCCGAAGGGCAGCCCCCCGAGGCCGAATTGCGCGCGCTTGGCCCCGAGGGGCTGGCACAATGCCCCGATTGGCGCAGCCTTGGGCGACCCCGTGCCGCCTTGCTGTCGACCCCGGCCATCTGGCAGGGCCCGCGGCTGCTTGCCGCGCCCCTTGCCGGGCTGGACGAGAAATGGCATGTCCGGCGCGAAAGCGGCGCGGAATGGAACAAAACCGCGCCATTATCGCATTGAACATGAGCGCATCATGTCTATCTTAGTATGGTGGTTGCCCGAACGGGCGCCCCTTGGGTTGCGGGACTTGCCCGCGGCCATGTGAATTTAGGAGAATTCCCTTGGGAAATGTTCGTAACCTCGCCTTCTGGGTTGTCCTGATGTTGCTTGTGCTGGCGCTGTTCAACCTGTTCAGCGGGTCCAGCGGGTCGCTGCAAAACAACGAAGTCAGCTATTCCGAATTCGTCACCTCCGTACAGGATGGGGATGTCCGAAATGTGACATTGGATGGTGAGCAAGTGCGATTCCGCCAAGCGGATGGTGCCGACTACCTGACGATCAAACCCGGCGATGCCGAGCTGACCCAGCTTCTGATCGACAACGACATCCCCGTCAAAGCGCGCCCCCAGCAACAGTCCGGTTTCCAGACCTTCCTGATGTCGCTTTTGCCCATCGCGCTGCTGATCGGCGTGTGGATTTACTTCATGAACCGTATGCAGGGCGGCGGTAAGGGCGGGGCCATGGGCTTTGGCAAATCCAAGGCCAAGATGCTGACCGAAAAGCATGGTCGCGTGACCTTTGACGATGTGGCCGGCATCGACGAGGCCAAGGAAGAGCTGGAAGAGATCGTCGAATTCCTGCGCAACCCACAGAAATTCTCGCGCCTCGGCGGCAAGATCCCGAAAGGCGCGCTGCTGGTAGGCCCTCCGGGCACCGGTAAGACGCTGCTGGCCCGTGCGATTGCGGGTGAGGCGGGCGTGCCCTTCTTCACCATTTCGGGCTCCGACTTCGTCGAGATGTTCGTGGGTGTCGGTGCAAGCCGCGTGCGCGACATGTTCGAGCAGGCCAAAAAGAACGCGCCCTGTATCGTCTTCATCGACGAGATCGACGCCGTCGGTCGCCACCGTGGCGCAGGCTATGGCGGTGGCAACGATGAGCGTGAGCAGACCCTGAACCAGCTTCTGGTTGAGATGGACGGTTTCGAGAGCAACGAGGGTGTCATCATCCTCGCCGCGACCAACCGGCGCGACGTGCTCGACCCCGCACTGCTGCGTCCGGGCCGTTTCGACCGTCAGGTCACCGTGCCCAACCCCGACATCAAGGGCCGCGAGAAGATCCTTTCGGTCCATGCCCGCAAGACCCCGCTGGGGCCGGACGTCGACCTGCGCATCATCGCGCGTGGCACGCCGGGCTTTTCGGGCGCGGATCTGGCGAACCTCGTGAACGAGGCCGCGCTGATGGCCGCCCGTGTCGGGCGCCGTTTCGTCACCATGGTCGACTTCGAACAGGCCAAGGACAAGGTGATGATGGGCCCCGAACGCCGCTCGATGGTGATGACCGCCGAGCAGAAAGAGATGACTGCCTATCACGAAGCCGGTCACGCGCTGGTGGGCATGACGCTGCCCAAGTGCGACCCGGTCTACAAGGCCACGATCATCCCGCGCGGCGGCGCGCTCGGCATGGTGATGAGCCTGCCTGAGATCGACCGGCTGAACATGTTCAAGGACGAATGCCACCAGCGTCTGGCCATGGCCATGGCGGGCAAGGCGGCGGAAATCCACAAATACGGGCCGGACTCGGTCTCCAACGGCCCGGCGGGCGACATCCAACAAGCCTCTGCGCTGGCGCGTGCGATGGTGCTGCAATGGGGCATGTCGGATAAGGTCGGCAACATCGACTATTCCGAAGCCGCGCAGGGCTATCAGGGCAACACTGCGGGCTTCTCCGTCTCGGCCAACACTAAGGAGTTGGTCGAGAAAGAGGTGCAGCAGTTCATCCAAGACGGCTATGACCGCGCGATGAAGATCATCACCGAGAAAGAGGTGGAGTTCGAGCGTCTGGCCCAAGGTCTGCTGGAATATGAGACCCTGACCGGCGATGAGATCAAACGCGTCATGGACGGCCTGCCGCCGGCAGAGGACTCTGACGACGACAACTCCGACACCGGCAGCGCGCCGAGCGTCACCGCGATCCCCAAGGCGAAGGGCAAGAAAACCCCGCCGAAGGATGGGGGATGGAACCTGAACCTTCGGTCTGATCCGACCTACGACATTTGAAAGACCCCGCTTCGGCGGGGTCTTTTCGTTTTCGGCACTCCCTCCGGTCGGGGCGGGAATTCCACTATCGCTTCACAGTCGCCATCGCGTTAGACAAGGACGGAATTCTGGAACAAGCCGGGTCTTATGCGACGCATCCTTTCTGCCCTCGCCCTTCTCCTCGCCTTCACCGCCGGACCGGTCTGGGCCGAGCCGCAGACCTATGCTGTCGCTTTAGGTGGGCGGCAGCTTGGGACCTTGCAGTTCAACGGGCAAAGCCGGAACGCGGCCTTCCTCTTGTCGCTGGACAACGCGCCCTTCGGCATCAAGAACGGCAGCTTCAAGGCGGTCACCCAGTCGAATGGCGCCGCGGTCAGCTATCTCGGGTCCAACCGGGGGAGCGAGACGCGCGATATCGCGATTGACCGGGCGGCGGGGCAGGTCACCTCGGTGGCGATCACCCCGGCTTCGGAAATGACGAAAATGTCGGAGGCCGGAGCGGTGCCTGCCGGTGTCCTTTTCCCGCCCGAGCTTTTCGCCGCCCTGGCCACCGGCAAAAGCTGCCCCCGCCGCTGTCGCTCTACGATGGGCGCCGCGTGGTGCAGATCGCGACGCAGAGCAGCCGAGAGGAGGGGGCTTCGGTGTTCTGCGATATGTCCTACCGTGTCGTCATGGGGCCGGGCTATGTCTCGCCCTTTTATCTCAAATCCTTCGGGATGGCGCTTGTCTATACGGAGGGCACCCTTGCCAAAGCCTCACTAAGCGGGGGCGGTTTCAAGGTGCATCTGATCCGGAATTAGGCATAGGATGCCATAGCAAACCACGCCAAAGGACTCCCCCATGCCCGAACTGCGCAAGACAGACCATACCGCCCGGATCACTTGGCTGGGCATGGTCCCTCAGGACCGCGAAAACATTCGCTCGGTCGGGGTTGAGCAGGCCTTTGCGACCTATGCGGGCATCGAAGGGGATTTTCACGCAGGGCTGACCCGTCCAGCCTGCGTGCGCGTGCGCAACCTGCATGCCAAGGGGACGGAGATACGCAACACGCGTCAACTCTCCGTCCTCTCCGCCGAAGAGATGGCCGAGATCGCCGCCGCCATCGACCTGCCCACGCTCGACCCGACCCTGCTGGGCGCTTCGATCATCCTTGAAGGGATCCCAGATTTCACCCTCGTCCCGCCGGGGTCGCGGCTACAAAACGAGCATGGTACCACCTTGGTCGTGGATATCGAAAACGGCCCCTGCAACCTGCCTGCCCGTGAGATCGAGGTGGAGGCCCCGGGCCATGGCAAAACCTTCAAAGCCGCCGCCCAAGGCAAACGCGGCGTGACCGCATGGGTCGAGCGGGAGGGGCCGTTGAGCCTGGGCGACACGCTGCGGCTTTTCGTGCCGAACCAGCCGGTCTGGCCACATCTCGGCTAACCCCGCGCCGTTTCGCGAACTTTGAGTGTCGGAAACACGGCCCCCCGTCGGGGCTTGTCGCGCTATGGCTAAAGAATAAAGATCGCCACCAACGGCAACAGGGGATTCTCATGGCTTTTAAAACCGACATTCAAATCGCCCGCGAAGCGGCGAAACGCCCTATTCAGGAGATCGGCGCGAAGCTGGGCATCTCAAGCGACGACCTGCTGCCCTATGGCCATGACAAGGCGAAGGTGAGCCAATCCTTCATCGATTCCGTGCAGGAGCGCGCGAACGGCAAGCTGATCCTCGTCACCGCGATCAACCCAACCCCGGCGGGGGAGGGCAAGACCACCACCACCGTGGGCCTCGGCGACGGGCTGAACCGGATCGGCAAAAAGGCGGCGGTCTGCATCCGCGAAGCCTCGCTCGGGCCGAACTTCGGGATGAAGGGGGCGCTGCGGGCGGCGGCTATGCCCAAGTGGTGCCGATGGAAGAGATGAACCTGCATTTCACCGGCGATTTCCACGCCATCACCAGCGCCCACAACCTGCTGGCGGCGATGATCGACAATCACATCTACTGGGGCAACGAGTTGGAGATCGACACCCGCCGCGTCACATGGCGCCGGGTGGTCGACATGAACGACCGCGCCCTGCGCCAGATCACCGCCTCCTTGGGCGGTGTGCCCAACGGTTTCCCGCGCGAGACGGGCTTTGACATCACTGTAGCCTCCGAGGTGATGGCGATCCTCTGTCTGGCCAAGAACCTTACCGATCTGCAAGAGCGCCTTGGCGCAATGATCGTCGCTTACCGCCGCGACCGCAGCCCGGTCTATGCCCGCGACATCAAGGCGGATGGGGCGATGACAGTGCTCTTGAAGGACGCGATGCAGCCGAACCTCGTGCAGACGTTGGAGAACAACCCCGCCTTCGTCCACGGCGGGCCTTTCGCCAATATCGCCCACGGTTGCAACTCGGTCATCGCTACGACAACGGCGTTGAAACTGGCAGATTATGTGGTGACAGAGGCAGGCTTTGGCGCCGATCTCGGGGCCGAGAAATTCATGAACATCAAATGCCGCAAGGCGGGGCTGGCGCCTTCGGTGGTGGTCGTCGTCGCCACGGTGCGCGCGATGAAGATGAACGGCGGCGTCGCGAAAGCCGACCTGGGGACCGAGAATGTCGAGGCCGTGCAACAGGGTTGTGCTAACCTTGGCCGCCACATCGAAAACGTGAAATCCTTTGGCGTGCCCGTGGTGGTGGCGATCAACCATTTCGTCACCGATACCGACGCCGAAGTGGCGGCTGTGAAGGACTATGTCGCGGCCCAAGGGGCTGAGGCAATCCTCTCGCGCCACTGGGAGTTGGGCTCGGAAGGCTCCGCCGATCTGGCCACCCGCGTGGCCGAGATCGCCGATGGCGATCACGCGAATTTCGCCCCGCTCTATGCCGACGAGATGCCGCTGTTCGAAAAGATCGAGACCATCGCCAAACGCGTCTACCGCGCCGATGAGGTGCTGGCCGACCAAAAGGTGCGCAACCAGTTGAAAGATTGGGAGGCGCAGGGCTACGGTACTCTGCCGGTCTGCATGGCCAAGACCCAGTATAGTTTCTCAACCGATCCCGACCTGCGCGGCGCGCCCACCGGTTTCAGCGTCCCCATCCGCGAGGTGCGCCTTTCGGCAGGGGCGGGTTTCGTCGTCGTCATCTGCGGTGAGATCATGACCATGCCGGGCCTGCCGCGGGTGCCTTCTGCCGAGGCAATCAAGCTCAACGCCGATGGCGATGTGGAGGGATTGTTCTAAGGCGGGTTGCAATGGCCCGCCGTCGCGGTGATGTAGAGCGTGTTCAACCTGCAGCGAGCGAAAGTGAGACGGATATGGCAGCGACAATCATCGATGGCAAAGCCTTTGCAGCAACGGTGCGTGAGAAAGTCGCGGGCCATGTCGACCGGCTGAAGACGGATCACGGCGTCACCCCCGGCCTCGCCGTGGTGCTGGTCGGCGAAGACCCGGCAAGCCAAGTCTACGTCCGCTCCAAGGGCAAGATGACCCGCGAGGTCGGCATGAAATCGGTCGAACACAAGCTGCCCGCGACCGTCGATCAGGGCGAGTTGCTCAAGCTGATCGACGCATTGAACAACGACCCCGAGATCCACGGCATCCTCGTGCAACTGCCGCTGCCGGATCATCTGGACGAAACCCGCGTGGTCAACGCCGTCTCGCCCGCCAAGGACGTGGACGGTTTTCACATCTCCAACGTCGGCCTGCTGGGCACGGGGCAGAAAAGCATGGTGCCCTGCACCCCGCTGGGCTGCCTGATGATGCTGCGGGACCACCATGGCGATCTGACCGGGATGAACGCGGTGGTCATTGGCCGTTCCAGCATCGTCGGCAAACCGATGGCGCAGCTGCTCTTGGGCGATAACTGCACCGTGACCATCGCGCATAGCCGCACCCGCGATCTGCCCGAAGTGGTGCGCCGTGCCGATATCGTGGTCGCTGCCGTTGGCCGCCCCGAGATGGTGCCCGGCGATTGGATCAAAGAGGGTGCCACGGTGATCGACGTGGGCATCAACCGGATCGAGACCGGCGAGAAAACCAAACTGGTCGGCGACGTGGATTTCGACAGCGCCAGCGAGCGTGCAGGGGCCATCACCCCGTGCCCGGCGGGGTCGGGCCGATGACCATCGCCTGCCTGCTGGCCAATACGGTCACCGCCTGCTGCCGCGCCAATGGGTTGGCAGAACCCGAAGGGCTGACCGCCTAAGCGCCTGGCACAGGCACGATGGTGCCTTGCAGGATGGCGATGAGCTTGGCCGCGCCATCCGTTTCCGCATGCACCTCTGCCGTGACCACACAAAGCCGCCGGCCCGGTTTGACCACCCGGCCCGTGGCAATCAGCCTGTCTCCCCGTGCGGGGGCCAAAAGGTTGATCTTGATCTCCGAGGTCACGACATCGACCTCCGGCGGCAACATGCTTAAAGCTGCGTAGCCCGCCGCGGAATCGCCAATGGAAAAGGTCAGCCCCGCATGGCCAAAACCCTGCTGCTGCATCGCGCCGGGCAGGACCGGCGCCGCAACCTTGACCAGACCCGACTGCACATCGATGATCTCGGCCGCCAAGGTCTGCATCATGGTCTGCTTGGCAAAACTTTCCCGCACCCGGCGTTCAATCTGATCATCCATCATCGCTTCTTTCCGGGCATGGGGATCGCCACAGGCTGCGGCCCCGTCAGCACCGCGCAGGCCTCCGGCCCCATTAAATCACAAAGCACCCGCGACTGGCTGCGCAGCCCGCCGGTATAGGTGCCATATGCAGGCAGGATCAGCCGCTTGCTGTCAAACAAAAACGCCGGACGCGAGATGCTGCGGCCCCGCGCGCGGATCGATGCCTTGGGGTGATAATGCCCTGACACCTCGCCGCAGGCCCCCTTCGCCGCGATATGCCGAAAAGTCAGCGGGCCGAGCGCCAACTCACCCAAATGGGTACCACCCAGCCCAACCGGACCCGGATCATGATTGCCTTCGATCCAATCCCACCGCCGCCCGGCCTGCAGACCAAGAATCCAAAGCCGCTCTTCCTCTGGCAGCGCCTGTGCCGCGCCGAGGTCATCGAAACTATCGCCAAGGCAGATCACATGCCGCGCCTGCGTGAAAGACAGGTCGGCCGCTAACCGGTTCAACGTATCGCGCGTCTCATAAGGCGGCAGCGCCGACCCGCCGCGCCGCGCGATCCGTTCCGACTTGCCCAAGTGAAGGTCGCTCACGCAGAGCAAATCCCTTTCGCGCCACCAAAGCGCGCCAGAGCCAAGCGCGGTCAGCGCGGCTCCAGCGAATGAAAACTCAAGTCCGTTCATCCTTTGTTCATCTGAGATCGCCGCTGATTTGGCAAGGGCCAAACGCGAAGGTAGCGCATGCAGAATAGGGCAGCGCAGAGGTATTTAAGAAAGGATGAATTGCAGAAAGCGCGCCCCGCGATCGGGTGGTCACCGGACCGGAGACGCGCCTTCATCCTTTGCGGTCATCGGCTCCTCAGCCTGTACCGCGAGAGGAAGATGCGCCACCTTGGTTAAAGAACCCTTAATCATCTTCATCCTTTTTCAAATACCTTGCAGAACCTCTCTGCCCGCGAAACGCCAATGTTCAACGACCGTCCCGCCAGAGTGGCTGATCCGACGGCGGCGGGGTGAGTTGCGCGAGGCCAGACGCCTCCATCAAACGTTCCGCCTCTTCCGCCAACAGGCGATCCTGCCCCGCGCCTTCGACCGGCACGCGGCCCATTTCGAGAAACAGCGGCGCGGCTAGGGGGCTTACGCGGGAGAGCTTGCGATGGGTGATCCGCCCGGCGATCCGCCCGAGCATTTCTTCGATTCTGCCGAAATCCACCAATCCGCTCAGGGCTTCTTCGCGGGTGATGTCGAGCATCAGGTGGTCCGGTTCATAGCGTTGCAGCGTGTCGTAGAGGATATCGCTGGAAAAGGTCGTTTGCCGTCCGGATTTGCGCGCCTGCGGGCTGTTGCGCTCGATCAGTCCGGCGATGGTGGCGGCGGCGCGAAACGTGCGTTTCATCACGGCATTGCCAGCGAGCCAACTGTCGAGCCCTTCGTGCAGCACCGTCGGATCAAGCAGCGGTGCCGGATCATCGACGGGGGAGAGCCCCCAGATCAGCGTGGCATAGTCCGTCGCGACGAAGCCCAAGGGGCGTAGACCAAGGTCTTCCATGCGTTTGGTGAGCAGAAGGCCGAGCGTTTGTTGGCCGTTACGTCCGGCGAAGCCGTAGAACACCGTCTGTTCGGCAAAGTCATGGGGGAAGCTTTCCACCAGCAGCGTGCCGGGCTGCGGCAGTTGGCTGACCTCGCGTTGCAGGCTGAGCCATTCGGCGGTGTGGAGCGGCAGTTCGGGCCAGCTGTCTTGGGTGAACATTTGTTGCACACGGGCCGAGAGTTGGGTGGAGGTGGCGAATTTCGTACCGCCGAAAGTGGCCACTTTCGGCTTTTTCGCGGCATTTCGGCTGACCTCCACCACGGTTTCGCGCAGCCCTTCGTAGCGCACGATTTGCCCGCCGATCAGGAAGGTATCGCCTTTGGTTAGCGTGGCGGCAAAGCCTTCTTCGATTTCGCCCAGGGGTTTGCCGCCGCGGTTGCGTTTCATGCGGACCTTGAGCTTGTCGGTGTCCTGAATGGTGCCGATGTTCATGCGGATGCGTTGCGCGGCGCGGGGGTCACGCAGTTGCCATTGCCCGTCGGGGCGTTGCAGCAGCCTTTGCCAGCGGTCATAGGCGCGCAGCGCGTAGCCCCCGTGGCGCAGAAATCCAAGCAGGCGTCGAAGGCGGCGCGCGACAGGTTGGCATAGGCCCCGGCGGTGCGGATTTGGGCAAAGAGGTCCTCGGCGTCGAAAGGCCCGGCGCAGGCGGTGATGAGGATGTGTTGGCAGAGCACGTCGCGCGGGCCGTCCCCCCGTGGGTCGCCGTCGAGCGCGCCTTCGAGCACCGCCTCTAGTGCCGCCACGCATTCCACCACTTCGAAGCGGTTGGCGGGGACCAGAAGCGCCTTCGACGGCGCGTTGTAGCGGTGGTTGGCGCGGCCGATGCGCTGGACCAGACGTTTCACGTTCTTCGGCGCGCCGATCTGGATGATGAGGTCCACGTCGCCCCAGTCGATCCCGAGGTCGAGCGTGCCGGTGCAGACGATGGCGCGCAAATCGCCGCGTACCATCGCCGCCTCGACCTTTTCGCGCTGCGCGCGGTCGAGGCTGCCGTGGTGGATGGCGATGGGCAGGGCGTCCTCGTTGGCGAGCCAGAGCTTGTGGAAGAAGATCTCGGCCTGCGCGCGGGTGTTGTGGAAAATCAGCGTCGTCTTGTGTTGGCGCACCTGCTCCAGCACCGCGGGGATCGCATAGGCGGCGCCGCCGCCGGCCCAGGGCGGGGCCTCCTCGGTGCGCAGCATCTGGATGTCGGGGGCGGGGCCGGGATCGGCCAAGAGCACTTCGCAGGGGTCGGGGTGGCAAGCCATCAGGTGGGCGATGGCCGCGGGGTCTTCGACGGTGGCCGAGAGGCCCACGCGTTTCAGGTCAGGGCAGAGGGCTTGCAGCCGGGTCAGCGCCAGCATCAGCTGGTCGCCGCGTTTGCTTTCGGCCAGCGCGTGGATCTCGTCGATCACCACGCGTTTGAGGCCGCGAAAGGTGCGCGCGGCGTCCTCATAGGAGGTCAGCAGGGCGAGGCTTTCGGGCGTGGTCAGCAGGATATGCGGCGGGTCGGCGCGTTGGCGGCGGCGGCGCGACTGCGAGGTGTCGCCCGTGCGGTCCTCGATGCGGATCGGCAGGCGCATCTCCTCGACCGGGCGGGTGAGGTTGCGTTTGATGTCCGCGGCCAGCGCCTTAAGCGGCGAGATGTAGAGCGTGTGCATCCCCTCGTGATCATGCTCGGCCAGATCGACGAGGGTTGGCAGGAAACCGGCCAGCGTTTTACCGCCGCCTGTGGGGGCGATGAGCAGCAGGGCGTGGGCCTCGGCACGGTCCAGCATCTCTTGCTGGTGCGGGTGCAAAGACCAGCCGTTCTGGGCGAACCAATCGGCGAATTTGGGGGGTAGGGCGCGCATGCACCCAATGTAGTATCGGCAGGGCGCGGTGCCAGCGGCAGCGGCTATTTAACGATCACCTCATCGCGAACGAACATATTGGCCCATGCCCGGTCCACCAGATCGGGGTTCATCTGATAGGGGATGCCTTCGAAATCGCAGATCGCGATCATCTGGTCGATCAGGAAATTCGGCTGATAATTCGCATAGACATTGTCGATGGTGGGGTATTTCACCTTGAGCAGATGAACCAGCGTCGCCTCGTCCAGCGGCATGCCGCGTTTGCGGGCGACCATGGCAAAGATCTTGAGGAAGTTCTCTTGGTCCGGCCCGTCGATCTTGATCTTGAAAAAGATACGCCGCAGGGCGGCTTGGTCGAAAATCTCATTCGGGTGGAAGTTGGTAGAGAAGATCACCAGCGTATCAAAAGGCACCTCGAATTTCTCGCCCGATTGCAGGGCGAGGATGTCTTTGCTTTCCTCCAGCGGCACGATCCAGCGGTTGATGATGCTTTGCGGCGGCTCTTTCTGGCGGCCAAGGTCGTCGACGATGAAGATGCCGCCCGTGGCCTTGAGCTGCAGCGGCGCCTGATAGGTCCGCGCCGTGGGGTTGTAAACGAGATCGAGCATATCGAGCGACAGCTCGCCGCCGGTGATGACGGTGGGGCGTTCGCAGCAGACATAGCGGGCGTCATAGCGCGTGATCCGGCGCAGGGAGGTGGGGTCTTGCACCTCGGCCTCGGCGGCGGAATGGACGATCGGGTCATAGACGGTAATGACTTGGCCTGCGTATTCGATGGCGCGGGGGACATAGACCCGATCGCCAAGCGCGTCGCGTATGCCGTTGGAAATGCTGGATTTACCGTTTCCCGGCGGGCCGTACATCAGGATCGACCGCCCGGCAGAGACGGCGGGGCCGAGGTGATCCAGCAGGCTGTCGGGCAGCACCAAATGGCCCATGGCCCCGGTTAACTGGTCACGGGTGATTTGCAGATTGCGCACGGATTGGCGTTTGACCTGCTCGCGGTAAACCTCAAGCGGGACGGGCATGGCGCCGAAATATTCCGACTGCGCCAGCGCATCCAATGCGCGCGCCTTGCCTGCATCGGTCAACTGGTAGCCCATCTCATTGCCGCTGGTGGCGCTGAGCGTGCCGGTGGCTTCGATCAGGCGCTGGCTGCGGGCTTGATCCACCATCTCCTGCGTGACCGGGATCGGCAGGCAGAGCGCTTGGGCCAGTTCGCTGACCATCTCGACGTTCTTGCGAAAGATGGTTTTCAAAAGGATATCGCGCATCATCACGATGGGCAGTTTCATATCCTCCAACCGCTTGGGGGGCGGCGGGGCAAGCACGGTGCTGGTCGGGGCGTTCATCAACGGCTTCCTTGGAAAGTCATGCGGCGGTGCGGCTTGTCGGTCAGACTGGAGGGTAAATCTTGAATATGGCGTGAATGTGGACGCATTTGCGCGCTGAAAAAGAGTTTGCAGCGGGGCGGTCAGCCCCCGAAGAGCGCCCCCAAGATCAGATAAAGCCCCAGCGTGGTGCCAAGGGCGAGGCCCATGGGGAATTTCTTGGTTTCCTGCCAGCTCTGCCAATCGGGGGCGAGGCGGCGCAGGGGGGTGTATTTCACCCCGCGGTGCGTGGCGGCGGCGGCGAGAAGGGTGGCCATAAATAGCATCATTAAGAGGCGTAGATCGCCCCATGCGATATAGGGCGCGGCGGCGGCGGCGAATTTTGCGTCACCGGCCCCCATGACCCCGGCGGCGTTCAGGACGATGCCGACCACCAGCACCACGACAAGGCTCAGCAGGCGCCAGAGATAGGTGTCAAAGGGCAGCAGAAACAGCCCCAGCAACACAAAGATCGCGGTCAGCACCAAGACCGCCTGATTGGTAATGCGCATCTGCTTCATGTCGGTGAAGGCGACATAGAAGCAGATCGGCAGGACGAAGGGCAGAAACCACAGGGCCGCCGTGGCAGAGATCGCCATGGATCAGCCGTTTTCCAATGCGCGCAGAGAGCGGACGGCGGCTTCGAAATGCTGGGGGTGCGTGTCGATCGCTTCGCGCAGCAGACCCTTGCCGGTTTCCACATCGCCGCGTTTGATCGCCGAGAGGGCCATCGTGTGCAAAAGCTGGGCGCGCTCAGATTGCTCCATCGGCATGACGGGCAGGGTGTAGTCGCGCTGCGCGGCGCGGGCCATGATCAGGTTGTTCTTGGCGGTGAAAAGCGTGTTGTCCTGACGGATCGCCTCGCCGAACAGTCGCTCGGCCTCAGCATAATCGCCGCGGGTCAGCTTTGAGTAGCCCCAGTTGTTCATCACGGCGGCGGGGGTGGTGGTCAGGCCGACGGCGATTTCGTAAAAGCTGTCGGCGCGGTCCCACTGTTCCTTGCTGTCGGCGACCATGGCCTCGAGCCGGTAGCGGGCAAAGGTCTCATGAGTGGGGGGGATGCCGTTGAGCACCGTCTCGGCCCGCGCCCAGTTGCCCGAGCGGATCAGCGCATCGGCCAGTTGCACGCGGTCTTCGGGGGTGGCGCCCTCCATCTTGGTGACCTTGTCCCATTCGGTCACGGCCTCGGTCGTGCGTTTGGCGCGGACCAGTGACGCGGCAAGCCCGCGCTGGTGGTCGATGCGGTCGGGGCTTTCCTTGACCGAACGCGCGAAATAGCTCACCGCCTCATTCGGGTCGGCCACTGTCAGCATCACGTCGGAGAGGTTGGTCTCATCCACCACGTTGACGTCCTTGAAAGCCCGTTCAACGGTGGCGTTCGCGTCTTTTTCACCGCAGCCAGCAAGGGCGGTGACGCCTGCCATGCAGACGGCCAGAATGATTGGATGGCGCATTTTGCGTCCTCTTACTGCTCTGCCGGGTTATGGTGTCGGACGGATCAGGTAATCCCCGCTGCCGCGCCGCACCAATTTGTAATTATCCTCATTGACTTCTGTTATAACAGATTTCTCCGTTTTTGCGAGTGCCAAGCGCAGATTGTCCCGAATTGCGTCACTTTCGCCATTGTCGAGCGCATAGGCTTTGCGGAAAATCTGCTCGGCTTCGGCGGTCTGGCCGCTTTCCATCAGCACGACGCCAAGGTTGTTCCAGACTTCCGGCTCGGCGGCGTCTTTCTCAACGGCGCGGCGCAGCAGGGTTTCGGCTTGTCCCAAACGCCCGAGCCCGAGGTTGGCGCTGCCGAGGGCCGAGAGGATTTCCCCGGTCAGCCCATGCTCCAGCGCGGCGCGGTTGAAGGATTTGATGGCCAATTCATATTGCCCCGCCGCGATGAGCCTATGGCCCACTTCGATCCCATCAACCGCCTCGGCCCGTTGGTTCACGCCGGGGGCATAGAGGTTTTCGGGTGTCTGATCCCGCGCAACGCGGAAAAGCCGCCTGTCGAACAGGCGGCCAGAGCAAGGCCCAAGATCGGCCCGGTGAAAACGGCGCGGAGAAGGCTGCGCCGAATTTTGCCCGTCATTAATTCCCTACCTGACCCAGTTGCGAGATGCCATGTGCCGAGGGGCCGATCAGAATGATCAGCAGCGGCGGCACGGTGAGGCCCATAGTGGCAAGGGTCATCTTGGTTGGCAACTTGTTTGCCGCTTCCTCGGCCCGCATCACACGTTTGTCGCGCATCTCGGCGGCATAGACGCGCAGGGCGTCGGCGATGGAGGTGCCGAAGGCCGCCGATTGGATCAGCACGGTCACGAAAGAGGAGACATCCTGCACGCCGCAACGCTCGCCCATGTCGTTGAGCACCGATACCTTGTCCTTACCGGCTTTCATCTCATAGGCGACCATCTCGAACTCTTCGGAGAGGGCGCGGTAGGAGGCGCGCAGCTCGCGGGCCACGCGGACGATGCATTGGTCCAGCGATTGCCCGGCTTCGACGCAGACCAGCATCATATCCAGCGCGTCGGGGAAGCCCCGGGTGATCTCTTCTTTGCGGGAATCGACCCGGCGGCGGACCCAGTATTTCGGCAGGTAGTAACCAATGGCGCCGGGGCCGATGGCCCACATCATGGTCTGCTGCGTGGTCAGCCCTTCGCCGCCGCCCAAGACATTGGTATAGACCAGACCGCCGACCAGCCCGAGCATCCCAAGGGCGAATTGCGCAAAGTAATAAAGCCGCACCGCATCGCGCGATCGATAGCCCGCTTGGCGCAGCATCAACTGTTTGGCGCTGAGTTCGGCCACGTCCTCGGGCTCAAGAAACTTGGCGAATTTCTGCAACTGCGCGTTTTGATCCGATTGGCGCAGCTTTTCGCGCGAACTGTCGCCCGTCGGGGCAGAACTGGTGCGTTTGAGCTTGGTCAGCGGGTCTTCGGGCTGGCGCAGCATCAAGACCAGCGTGATCGCCACCAAGGCGACGCCCAAAGTGCCGATGATGATGATCAGCCCCATCGGCCCAAGGCTTGGTTGATCTGATCGTTAAGCTGATTGAAAAATTCCATCACCGGCCTCTCAGACTTTGATATTGGTAAGGATGCGCATCACGAAAAGGTTCAGCACAAGGAAAATCCCCACAAGGAAACAGGCGGGAATGAAATAGGGGTGATCGCGCACCTCGTCATAGTAATGCGGATCGCCGAGGTTGATCACCACCAGCGCGGCCAGCGGGAAGCCCGACAGGAACTTACCCGACCATTTCGCCTCGGCCGTGATCGCTTTGACACGGCGGAACAGGCGGAAACGGGCGCGGATCACCTTGGCCAGACCGGCGAGGATCTCGGCCAAGTTGCCGCCCGATTGCTGCTGAATGGTCACGGCGACGGCGAGAAAGCGCAAATCCTGCATGTCGAGCCGTTCGGCCATATCTTTCAGCGCCTCGCCCAGATCGCGGCCATAGGCGGCCTCATCGGCGATCACGCCGAATTCCGAGGCGAGCGGGTCTTGGATTTCCTTCGACACGATGGAGATCGCGTTGGAGAAAGGGTGCCCCACCCGCAGGCTGCGCACCATCAGCTCCACCGCATCGGGAAGCTGTTCTTCGATCATCGCCATGCGTTTGCTGGCCTTATGCGACACCCAGAAGAACACCGCGCCCACGCCCATGCCGATGGAGATAAGCGCGCGCACCGACACGGATGTATCGGTGCCGATGGTCAGCCCAGAAATGCCAAAGCGGCCAACCCGGCCATGATCATCAACAACTGCTGCGGCGTGAAGGCAATCGCGGCCTTCTGCGCACGTTCTGACAGCAGAGAGTAGAGCGGGATCGACTTGGCGTTCATATGCTGCTGCATTTCCTTGCGCAGCTTATCGAGCACCTCTTCGCGGCGGGCGCCTTTCTCCAGCATCTCAAGGCGGCGGTTCACGCGGCTGTTGAGGCTGATGGATTTGCCGAATGCGACAAGGTACAGCCCCTCGACCAGCACCAGAACGCCGATGAAGATCAGGCCATAGATGATTGGTTCGGCACTCATTGCATCAATCCTTACTGGGCCGCCACGGGTTCGTAGATCGAGGCGGGCAGGTCATAGCCCCACATGCGGAACCGCTCAGAGAAGTGGCTGCGCACGCCGGTGGCGGTGAAATGGCCGATGATCTTGTTCTCAGGCGTCAGGCCGACGCGCTGGAAGCGGAAGATCTCTTGCATCGAGATGACCTCGCCCTCCATGCCCGTGATCTCGGTGATCGAGGTCATTCGGCGCGAGCCGTCTTGCAAGCGGCTGGCCTGCACGATCAGGTTCACAGCCGAGGAAATCTGGCTGCGCATCGCTTTCAGCGGCATTTCGATCCCGGCCATGGCAATCATGTTTTCCAGACGGCTGATGCCATCGCGGGCCGAGTTGGCGTGAATCGTGGTCATGGAACCGTCGTGGCCGGTGTTCATCGCCTGCAACATGTCGATGACCTCTTCGCCGCGTGTCTCGCCGACGATGATGCGGTCGGGGCGCATCCGAAGGGCGTTTTTCAGACAGTCGCGGGGGAGACTTCGCCCTTGCCTTCGACGTTGGGCGGGCGGCTTTCCATCCGGCCCACATGGGTCTGTTGCAGTTGCAATTCGGCGGTGTCTTCGATGGTCAGAATGCGTTCGGCATTGTCGATGAAAGACGACAGCGCGTTGAGCGTGGTGGTCTTACCCGAGCCCGTACCGCCCGACACGATGATGTTGAGACGCGTGGCCACGGCGGCCTGCAAATAGGCGGCCATCTCTTCCGAGAAGGCGCCGAAGTTCACCAGATCGTCGATGCCCAGCTTGTCTTTCTTGAACTTACGAATGGACACGAGCGAGCCATCGACGGCCACCGGGGCACCATGGCGTTGAAACGCGAGCCGTCTTTGAGACGCGCGTCAACGTAAGGGTTGCTTTCGTCCACCCGACGCCCCACCGCCGAGACGATCTTGTCGATGATCCGCAGCAGGTGTTTTTCGTCTTTGAAGGTGATGTCGGTCAATTGCAGCTTGCCGTCGCGTTCGACGAAAATCTGCTGCGGGCCGTTCACCAGAATATCATTGACGCTGTCGTCTTTCAGCAGCGTCTCTAGGGGGCCAAGACCGGTGACCTCGTCATAAAGCTCGGAGTTCAGCGTCATGCGGTCTTCGCGGTTGAGCACGATGCTCTTTTCCGAAAGGATCTCAACGGCGATATCGTTGATTTCCTGCCGCAAATCAGCTTCCGAGGCATGTTCCAGCGCGGCGAGGTTGAGGTTGTCCAAAAGCGCGCGGTGCAATTCGAGTTTGATCTCACTCATCCGCTGCTTGCGCTTGACCTCACGGTCCTCGGGGAGACGGCGGCGGGCTTGACCGCGCGGCGCATTGAAACCGGTTTGGCCGCCGGCGCGGGCGCAGGCGCCGCGGGGGCGGGCTGGGCGGCTTTGGCTGGCTTGGCCTCACGCGCCGGCGCGGGGGCGGCGGCTTTCGGGCTGGCAGAGGCTGGTTTCTTGTATTTCGAGAACATCGGTACGCTCTTTCGCTAGGGGGCTCAGGCGGCTTTGGCCTGCTCGCCCTTGAGATCGTGGATGGAGCTTGCCAGTTTGGCGATTTCGCGGCGCAGCGGGCTTTTCGGCGCGGAATTGGCCAGCGGCAGCCCGTGGTCATTGGCCTGCGTCACCGCCTTGCCGCCATCGGGCATCTGCACGTCGATCGAAATGCTCAACGATTCGGCCATGCGCTTGACCCGGCTCTTGGCGCTGAGATCGGTGAATTTCGGCGCGCGGTTCATCACATAGCGCAGCTTTTCAAAGGGCAGTTCCTCGGATTGCAGTGCCCGTTTGAAGCGCAGCGCGTTCTGGGCCGAGCGCATGTCGAGTTCCAGCATGGCAAAGTAGACATGCGCGCTGGTCAGCACCGTTTCGGACCATTGTACCAGCGTCGAGGGCATGTCGACGATGACATAGTCGAACTGGTTGCGGGCCATGTTGAGGATGCGGTCGATATCTTCGTTGGTCACGATGTCGAGCGGCAGCATCTCTGCCGGGGCGGTCAGCACATGCAGCTTGTCCTCAAAGGTTTGCAGCGCTTGGCCAAAGATCTCTTCGTCCATGGATTCCGTGTCGGACATCATCTCATAGACCGCCTCGCGACGTTGCAGATCAAGGAAAGTCGCGACCGAGCCATATTGCAGGTCGAAATCCAGCAGGCAGACCGAGGGCGGGTTTTTCTTGTCGGCATTCGCCAGTTCCCAAGCGAGGTTCACGGCAAGGGTCGTGGCCCCGGTGCCGCCAGCCAAACCATGCACCACGATCAGTGCGCCATCCTTTTGCGCACCGGCCTTCAACTGCGGCGTGCTGCTGTCGGCTGCGGGGGCAGGGGGGCGTTCTCTCCGGCGCGGACGCGGGCGATGGCCTGGGCCAATTCGCCTTCGGGCAGCGGATAGGGGACGAATTCATCGGCCCCCTGCCGCAGCAGCGAATGCAACGCGGCGGGGGTCATGTCTTCGGCGATCAGGATCACCCGGATGTTGCGCGCCTTGGCCTGCGTGATGATTTCACTCATCAAAACGAGGTTGTCCTCGTCGGTCTCATCCATGGCGAGGGCGACGAATTCCATCGCCTCGGCTTCGGGTTGGCTGAAGAATGCCAGCGCCTCGGCGAATCCCAGATCGCCCCAGCTTTCGCCCAAAGTGGCTTCCATATCTTCGATCAAGAGGTCGAAGTTCTGTACATCACGGCTGATTGTGCAGGCAACGATCGGCGCTGCTTCGGGTTGTGGCATAGTGCTGCTCATGACCTTTTGTCCTTTACATCAACGGTTTGGCCGGAGGGCGGCGATATTCTGTCGCTGCGAACGCTCTGACCTCTGCCTCATGCGCGGCTCTTGAGCCGGGCACATTTATCCTTCTGCGTCGAATATCACCCCCAACTGGGGCGAGATTGGGGCCAAAAAGCCTCTATTGTTGGGTATCTTGAAACGATACGTCCATTCGCGCCCGATTGGACATGGCTTTTCAGAGACGAAAACCCCGCGACCCAAAGGCGCGGGGGATATTATCCATGCGAAAGAAGGGCTTACCTTTACTCCCCGCCGCCACCTGCTTCGGTGGCACCGGAGCTTAGCTGAGAGGGGGGCACGGCGCTGGCTACATATTCGCGGTAGATGATCTGCGCATATTTGCCGTCCAGCAGCATCGGGTGGCCCTGGACGAAGCCGCTGACCTCGGTCACCGTGCGCCGGTTGCGGCGCTCGCGGCCCTGGGTCACGATCAGCGGCTGCGTTTCGCCAAAGGAAACAACGGCTTCCAAACGGCTGGGGCTGATTCCCAAGGTCGAGAGATAGCGCACCACGGCCTGCGCCCGGCGCAGCCCCAAGGCGCGGTTATAGGCCTGCGAGCCGACCAGATCGGTGTGACCATAGACGCGGAAGCGAATCTCGGGGAATTGGCGAATCCAGCTGGCCTGCTGGCGCAGGATGGCTTTCGCATTCGCGTCCAGTCGGGCCGAGTTGAAGGCGAAGGTGACGGTCGAGCGGACTTCGTTAGAGAAACGGTTCGCCAGATCAAAGGTCACACGCTTTTCGCCGGTCATGACTTGGCGGTTGTGCAGCGTAGCATTGCCGAATTGGCCGGTGTCCACGATCGACCCCGCCTCGCGGTAGAACTGCGTATAGACCGGATCGTTGCTGGGCGCGCAGGCGGCGAGCCCGGCAAGGGCCGCGGTGCCAGCGATCAACGTGATATGTCTGCGTGTCATCGGATCAATCCAGTACATAACCGTAGGAACCGCGGAAGTCCTGCTTGGCCACTTCGCCCGCAGCACCGCGGCTCGGGGTGCGGGTGCCATCCGCCGTGCGCCCGTGCAGGAACAGGTCTTTTTCAGAGGGCGGTTTGATGCGGTCCGTGGGCAGGGCCAGCGCTTCGCCTCGGGTCGGGGTGACCAGATGGGCGGTGACGATGATGACCAATTCGGTCTGGCTGCGCTGGTAATCCGCCGAACGGAACAGTGCGCCCAACACCGGCACATCGCCGATCCACGGCAGTTGCCGCGTGCTGTCGGTGAAATCGTCGGTCAAAAGGCCCGCGATGGCAAAGCTTTCACCGTCACGCATCTCGACCGTGGTCGAGGTCTCGCGGCGGGTGAAGGCGGAAATCTCGATGCCGTTGCCCAATGAAATGCTGTTGCTTGCGTCGATGGCCGAAACGGCGGCGTTCATCTCAAGGTTGATGATATCCTTGTCCACGACGCGCGGAATAAAGGCGAGTTCTACGCCGAAGGGTTTGAACTCCACCGACACCGTATCACTGGTTTGGGCGACTGGGATCGGGTACTCGCCCCCGGCGAGGAACTTGGCCTCTTGCCCTGAAAGCGCCACGAGGTTCGGCTCTGCCAAGAACCGGACCACGCCCTTTTCTTCCAATGCTTCCAACAGGATGCCCACTTGGGTAGAGCCTGCGTTGAAGCCGAAAAGCACCGCGCCTGCGTTCTGGTTCGCCGATGGGATCGACCCGCCAAGCGAGGTCGCGACCCCGCCTGACGTATTGGTGCTGCCAGTGCCCGCGCTGAAATCGGAGCCGCCGTTGATTGCCAGCGAAGAGCCGAGCGATTTCGACACGTTGCGCTGCATCTCGGCAAAACGGACCTTCATCATGACCTGCTGGATGCCGCCCACGCTCATCAGGTTGCTGACCCGTTCGGGAGCATAGCGTTCGGCCAGATCGAGCGCGCGTTGCAGCCGTTGTGTGGAAGAGACAATGCCCGACAGCACGATACCGTCATTAGCGGTGCGCACTTCGATCTTCTCACCCGGCAGGATTTGACGCAGCCGTTCTTTGAATTCAGAGACATCCGCCGCGACGCGGACATCGACATTGGTGATCAACTGCCCTGCCGCGTCGAGCAGCGTGAGCGTGGTCAGCCCCGGCGATTTGCCCAACACATAGATCGTGCGGTCAGACAGGGAGGAGATATCCGCGATGCCGGGGTTGGCGATGCTGAGTTCCGCGAAGGGAATGTCGCTTTCCACCACCACGGCGCGGTTCATCGGGACGTCGAGGCTGGAATTGGTGCCGCGTTTGACAACGCGCAGCGTGTCGGCGCCAGCTGAACTGGGCAGGGTCAATGCCATCGGCATTGCGCCCAGTGTCAGCCCCAGAAGGGCCGCTTTAAGAAATCTATCGATTTTCATGTGACCTGCCTTTTTGATCACGCCTCGGGATGGGTCTTTTTGCCCTCGTTTGGCAACACTCTGCGGCAATTCCAAATTTATTGCAAGAATCAAGCTCTTCGCGGGCGCTGTGCATGTGGGCTATGCGCAACATAGCTGCAAAAATGAAAGACGCCGCAGGGGGGGTGCGGCGCCTTCATTAACTTAGCAAGAGGTTGTTTTCAGGTCAGTTTGTGCAGGGGATCGGCAGTTCGACCACCTCAGCCCCGCGGCGGGTGCGGATCGTGCAAACCTTCTCTTTGGTTACTTCGGCGATGGTCTCTTGCGCCTCGATTCCCAGAAGCGAACGTTGGTCGACTTCGATGGCCTCGGCCACGGTGTCGTCATTCGTGCCGACGAGAGCGAGGGAGAGTTTGCCGGTAGATTGTGCCTGGGCAAGGGCGGCCACCTGTTGCGGCTTTACGGCCACCGTCACTGTCTTGGCGATCGAGGCTTCTTCCATCACCAGCGCATCGGCGCTCTGGTCGATGGCGATCAGTTGCACGCCAGATTCGATCAGCTTGGTCACATCGCCGTTGCTGGATTGGTTGCCCACGTTCACGCGGCCCGTCCAATAGACGTCAACCCGGTCCCCGGGGCGCAGGAAGCCCGAAACGCCGCTAGAGACGTCGACTTTGATGGTGAAGGCACGCGTGCCGCGGGCCAAACGGGAGGTGAGACCGGAATCTTCGCCCGGCTCGGTCACCTTGACGGCCATGATCGCTTCATCTTTCTCGATGTTGCGCAGCACGATGCGTTGTTCTTTGGTGTTCTCCGGGAAAAGGGCGATTTCTTCGACGAAACTGCCCTCGGGAATGGCATTCTCAGGCCATTTCACCGCACGAACGTCCTCGCGGGTGAGGGGCTGCCCGTATTTCAAGGGCTTGTCGGCCACCCAAACGGTTTTCGTTGGCACGACCTGCGCCAGCGCGGCTTGGGCTTGCGCGTTGGCGGCTTGATACTGTGAAATCCGGTCTTTCGCCAGATAAACGGCGCCGCCGGCAAGTGCGACACCTACCAAAAGAACCAATCCGAATACGGCTCGCATGATGTTACCTCTTTGCTATGGAAGCGAATCTCGGCTCGCTTTGATCACCCCAGAAAGTTAGCTGCCGATTATGGCGAGAATTGGTCTGTGTGGGGGCGACGGGAAGGACTTTGGCCTAGTGCATCGCGGCATTAGATGGCTCAAGTTGTGAGCTTTACCCGGATATATTCAACAAGTACGTCTAGGCTGTCGGAGAACAGGCTCAGCGCTAGGATCGCTAGGCCGGCCAGCCCGGCGGTCAGGACAAGCCAATCTACAGTGATGGCACCAGATTGACTGCGTAAAAAATAGTGAAGGGCGCGGCGCATAAGGTTTTTTTCCTAAGAAGCTTCGTGCCTAGTTTGAAGACAAAAGGGGCCGCTCCCGGCTGGAGGTGCGGCCCTAATGATTAGATTTCGCTCAACTAGCGATTAGTTGCTGCGGTCAGCTGTTGTTTCGAAGTTAGTGATGTCTGTGGCGATATTGTCCGACATTGTTTCGACGTTGTCACCGATTGTGTTGAACGCAACAATGGCCAGGCCAACGATCGCAGCGGTCAGAACGACCCAGTCAACTGTCACGGCACCGTCTTCGTCTTTGCGGAAGTTTTTGATAAAGTTCATCATGTCATGTCCCTCCAAGGATCACTGAGTAAAAGGTCTTAACCTCGCCGTCCGGTTTGCCTCGCTCTCTCATTTGAAGCTGTCCGACTTGGTATGACCCTATATAGCCGTCAGATTGGGGCGCGAATTTGGCAGCAAACGTGCCTTTTCCAGACTGTCCGCGTTTTTCTTGCGGAAACATGTTAACTCTCTGTTTATAGTCGTTTTAATTCTCGTATCGGGTCTTCCGCCTGCGCTTTCCCACCGTCGAACACCGCAATTGCGGCGAAATTGCCATGATCCCCCGCCTCAAACGCTGGCCCGATTCCACGATTCGTGTGATATTGCCGCGCAAAGGCGCGTTAGACGCAAGGTAGAGCAGGCATGTATCGCATATTGGCATTCTCGCTGGTCACGGCTCTTATGGCCCCTGCCGCCATGGCAGAAGGGCCGAAACCGTTCCCTGAGTTCTCGGCCAAACGGGTCGGCCCGCCCAAGAAGGGGGCCAAACGCATCACGGTGCAAATCGATCCGGCGGCCCGCGCCGCGGCAGCGGCGGAGGTGGACGCAGGCCCCGCGGTCGCCGCGACCCCGAGCGGCGCGATTGCGCCTTTGAATGCCGGGCAGTTCGATTGGTTCTGGGATAAAATCTCTCCAGCGGCTGAGCGGAGCGGGGCAGGGCGGTTGGCGCCCGCGATGGCGGCGCTTTCCGGCGGTCAAGTCCCCGCGCCGCGTTTGCAGCATCTGCAGGATATCGCGCGCAGCAATGGGGTGGATATCCTGCGCGCTACGGTTGGTACGAATGTCTCTCCGGCGCTGGTGCTGGCGGTGATCAGCGTGGAATCCGCAGGCCGCGCCGATGCGGTCAGCCGGGCGGGGGCGGCTGGCCTGATGCAACTGATGCCCGATACCGCCGCCCGTTTTGGTGTGCGCGACAGTATGGTCGCGGCCGAGAATATCTCGGGCGGGGTCAAATACCTCGACTGGCTGATGGGGGAGTTCGACCGCGATCCGATTCTCGTGCTTGCGGGTTATAACGCGGGGGAGGGGTCGGTGCGCAAACATGCGGGCGTGCCGCCTTTTGCCGAGACGCGCGACTATGTGCCCAAGGTGCTGGCGGCGTTTCAAGTGGCGCAGGGGCTTTGCCTAACACCGCCGGAACTGATCAGCGATGGCTGCGTTTTTGCCGCGATGAACTGAGCGCGACGGGCATGCCCCCGGATGCCGCCGAGGGCTGTTTTCTCAAACGATGGTCGCTTGGGTCGCGGCGCGCAGCTCGTCCTCGGTCACGCCATCGGCGCATTCGACGATCTTCAAGCCACCTTCGACCACATCGAGCACACCGAGGTTGGTGATGATCCGGTCGACCACACCCTTGCCGGTCAGCGGCAGGGTGCATTCTTTCAGCACCTTCGAGTCACCGGCCTTGTTCTGGTGGTCCATCACCACGATGACCTTGCGGACACCGGCCACGAGGTCCATCGCGCCGCCCATGCCCTTGACGAGCTTGCCGGGGATCATCCAGTTCGCCAGATCGCCGTTCTCGGCCACTTCCATGGCGCCGAGGATCGCCGCTGCGATCTTGCCGCCGCGGATCATGCCAAAGGACATGGCGCTGTCGAAATAGGCGGTGCGGCTCAACTCGGTAATGGTCTGCTTGCCAGCGTTGATCAGGTCGGGGTCTTCCTCGCCCTCGTAAGGGAAGGGGCCCATGCCCAGCATGCCGTTCTCGGACTGAAGGGTGATGTCCTTATCGCCGACGTAATTCGCCACCAGCGTCGGGATACCGATGCCGAGGTTCACATACATGCCGTCTTCGAGTTCCTCTGCGGCCCGCGCCGCCATCTGATCTCTATCCCAAGGCATTATGCGTCCTCCCGCTTGCGTGTCGTGACCTTCTCGATGCGTTTCTCATGCTCGCCTTGAATGATGCGATGCACGTAGATGCCCGGCAGGTGGATGTGGTCGGGGTCGAGGCTGCCGCGGGGGACGATCTCTTCGACCTCGACGATGCAGACCTTGCCGCACATGGCCGCGGGCGGGTTGAAGTTGCGCGCGGTCTTGCGGAAGACGAGGTTGCCGGTGTCATCGGCCTTCCACGCTTTCACGATCGACAGATCGGCAAAGATGCCCTCTTCGAGGATGTAATCCTCGCCGTGGAACTGTTTCACTTCCTTGCCCTCGGCGATCTGGGTGCCGACGCCGGTCTTGGTGTAGAAACCCGGGATGCCCGCACCACCCGCGCGCATGCGCTCGGCCAATGTGCCCTGAGGGTTGAATTCGAGCTCAAGTTCGCCCGAGAGATACTGGCGCATGAACTCGGCATTCTCCCCCACATAGGAGGAGATCATCTTCTTCACCTGCCGCGATTGCAGCAGAATGCCGATGCCGAAGTCATCGACGCCCGCATTGTTCGACGCAAAGGTGAGGTCTTTGGCCCCGTTTTCCTTGATCGCCTGCAACAGCAATTCCGGAATGCCGCAAAGGCCAAAGCCCCCGGCGGCGATCAGCATGCCATCCGACAGAACGCCTTCCAGCGCCTCGGCGGCGGATCCATAGATTTTGTTCACGGGCGACCTCCCTACAGTTTCGCTGCGCCATATGTGACCCTGCGTCGGGGCAGTGTCAATTACGTGGTGCTACGCAGGAAAGGCCGCCCGGAAGGTCAGATGATGCGCACCTGCGTGCCCACGGGGCAGAGGCCGAAAAGCTCTTCGATCTTCTCGTTATAAAGCCCGATGCAACCGTCCGAGGACCGCCGCCCGATCTTGCGCGTGTCATGGGTGCCGTGAATGATATAGGCGGGCCAGCTGAGGTACATCGCATGGGTGCCGAGCGGGTTGTCGGGGCCCGGCGGCATGTATTTGTAATGCGGAAAGCGCTCCATCATCGAGGCGGTGGGCGTCCAGTCGGGGCCTTCCTTCTTGCGCACGATCTCGGTGTAGCCGCGCTTGGTCAGCTCTTCGGTGGCGGGCACGGAGGTAGGGTAGACCTTATAGGTCTGACCGTCCGCGCTCCAGTAATGCAGGGCGCGGCTGGTGGTGTCGGCTACGATCGCGCCTTTGCCAAGGCTGTCGAAATGGTCCTGCCAACGCTGGGTGGCAAAGCTCGACGTGTTGCGCGACACCGGAGGTTCGGCGGAATATTCGCGGGGCGCTTGGCCGGGTTCCTGCGCGCGCAGGATCTGCGGCGTCATCAGCGCCGCGCCGCTTGCGGCGATCAGCCCGCGCCGGGTGAATTTCATGCCTGACATTGATCTGCCTTTCATAGTGGTCTTGCCGCCGCCCCTGATCCGAAAATCGAAGGGGAATGGCAAATCACATATTCATGATGCCGGATATAAAGGCAGGCCGCAGGCGGAACCACGCCGACCCCCGGCGCGGTTGCTGTGCCTAGGCGCGGCTTACGCGCTGTCGGCTTTTTTCGCGGTTGTTTTCTTGGCCGCGGGTTTCTTGGCCGCCGTCTTTGCCGGGGCCTTTTTGGTGGACGTCTTTTTCGCCGCGGGCTTCTTGGCTGCCGTCTTCTTGGCCGGTGCCTTCTTCGTCGCCGCTTTGCGTTTGGCGGGGGATTTGGCGAGCTTCTCTTCGATCAACTCCACCGCGCGCTCCATGGTCAGGTCTGCCGGTTCGATCTCCTTCGGGATCGTGGCGTTGACCTTTTCCCATTTCACATAAGGCCCGTATTTGCCCTCCATGACGTTGACCGCGCCGCCCATATCCGGGTGCTCGCCCATCTCGCGGATCGGTTTCGCGGCCTTGCCCCGGCCACCGCGGCTGGCGACTTTCTCGGCCAACAACTGCACGGCGCGGTTCATGCCGACGGTCCAAACCTCATCGATGCCTTCGAGATTGGCATTGGTGCCGCCCCGGTGCGAGGTGCTTTCGGCGTGTTTGATGTAAGGCCCATAGCGCCCGATGTTGGCCCAGACCATGACGCCATCCTCGGGGTGGGGGCCGATCTCACGCGGGAGCGACAGGAGCATCACGCCCTGTTCCAGCGTCAGATCCTCGGGCACCCAATCCTTGGGGATCGACTGGCGCGGGGGCTTCTTGTTTTCTTCCGTCACCGGGCCGCGTTGAACGTAGGGCCCGAAGCGGCCCTTGAAGACGCGGATTTCGTCGCCCTGATCCTCACCTAGAAGCTTGCCGTCGGGCGGAATGGCCGAGGCTTCGGCCTCCGGGTCTGGCGGGCCGAAGGGGCGGGTGTAGCGGCATTCGGGGTAGTTCGAGCAGCCGATGAAGGCGCCGCCCGAGCGCGCGGTGCGCATCGACAGGCGGCCAATCTCGCAATTGGGGCAAAGCCTCGGGTCGCTGCCGTCTTCGGTGGGCGGGAAGAGATGCGGCTCCAGCACCTCGTTAATCTTTTCCAGCACTTCGGTAATGCGCAGCTCGGATGTCTCGGCGATGGCGGCCGAGAAATCGCGCCAGAAGCGGCGCAGCACTTCTTTATAGGCAGCATCCCCGGCGCTGACCTTATCGAGTTGGTCTTCCAGATCGGCGGTGAAGTCATAGCCGATGTAGCGGCGGAAGTAGTTTTCAAGAAAGGCGGTCACCAGACGGCCCTTATCCTCGGGATCAGGCGGTTGCCATCCTTGCGAACATATTCGCGGTCCTGAATCGTGGTGACGATGCTGGCATAGGTCGAGGGGCGGCCGATGCCGAGCTCTTCCATCTTCTTGACCAGCGTCGCCTCGGTGTAGCGCGGCGGGGGCTGGGTGAAATGCTGCTCGGGCGTGACGCTGCGCTTGTCCATCGCATCGCCCTGATGGATCTGCGGCAGGCGCTTGTCGTCCTCATCAACCACATCGTCGCGGCCTTCCTCGTAGACCCGCAGGAAACCGTCGAAGAGCACGACCTGACCGTTGGCGCGCAGGCCGACCTGCGCATCGTCGCTGCCGATCTCGACGGTGGTGCGTTCCAGCCGGGCGCTTTCCATCTGGCAGGCGAGGGTGCGTTTCCAGATCAGATCATAGAGTTTCGCCTGATCGGCGTCGAGCTTCAGCGCTTTGGCGTCCTTGGTCATATCCGTCGGGCGGATACATTCGTGGGCTTCCTGCGCGTTCTTCGCCTTGTTCTTGTAGATGCGCGGCTCTTTCGGCACGTAATCCGCGCCAAAACGGTCCTTGATCGCGTCGCGCGCCATGGAGACGGCCTCGGGCGCCATGTCGATGCCGTCGGTCCGCATGTAAGTGATGTGGCCGGCCTCGTAGAGACGCTGCGCGGTCGACATGGTCTGGCGCGCGCCCATCGAAAACTTGCGGCTGGCCTCCTGTTGCAGGGTCGAGGTCATGAAGGGGGCCGAGGGGTTGCGGCTGGCCGGTTTCGCCTCGACATTCATCACCTTCAGCGCGCGGGAGGTGATCGCCTGCACCGCCATCTCGGCCTGTGTGGCGTCAGCCAGATCGAAACGTTCGAGCTTGTTTCCGGCCAGCGAGACGAGGCGGGCCTCGAATTCCTGACCGCGCGGGGTGGCGAGCAGCGCCTTTACCGACCAGTATTCCCGGGCGCGAAACGCCTCGATCTCCATCTCGCGCTCGACGATGAGGCGCAGGGTGACCGATTGCACGCGGCCCGCGGATTTCGCGCCGGGCAGTTTGCGCCAAAGCACGGGGGAGAGGTTGAACCCCACCAGATAGTCCAGTGCGCGGCGGGCGAGATAGGCCTCGACCAGCGGCATGTCGACCTGACGCGGGTTCTGCATCGCCTCGGTCACCGCCTTTTGGGTGATCTGGTTGAAGACCACGCGGCTCACCGGCGTGTCCTTCTTGATCGATTTGCGCTTGGTCAGCGCCTCTTGCAGGTGCCAGCTGATCGCCTCGCCCTCGCGGTCGGGGTCAGTCGCGAGGATCAATGCGTTGTCTTGGGCCAGCGCGTCGGCGATGGCTTTGACGTGTTTCTTGCTGTCGCTGGCGACCTCCCATTTCATGTCGAAATCGGCGTCAGTGTCGACCGAGCCGTCTTTTGGCGGCAGGTCACGGACATGGCCGTAAGAGGCGAGAACGGTGTAATCGTCGCCCAGATATTTGTTGATCGTTTTGGCCTTGGCTGGGGATTCGACGACGACGACGGGCATAAATACAGGCACCTTAGATCAAAAACGGGGGCGGCTTTGCGCTGTCTCATGTGGGATTGCAGGGGTGTTTGTCAATGCAGCTGCTGCGTATCGCGGATTTGCGGCGCAGCGGTTTCGCAGGCCGGATGGGCCATTTCGGCGGCATCGACCCTCGGCATTCGAGGCTTGCTTGGCCCGACCAACTGCCCCCGGTTGGTCCCCGGTTTCGCGGCGCTTTAACCGGGCCGCGCTCCTTCGCGGCGTCAGGCAGAGCGGCTGAGCAGCCCGCCGGGTTGGCGCTGAATTTCCCCCTCCATCTCAAGATCGAGGAGCGCGGGGGCGACATCGCTACTCGGCACTTGCAGGTCGCGGATCAATTGATCCTCCGCAACCGGCGCATGGCCGAGACGAGAGAGGATCTGCGCATGGAGCTTCGCGACAGGGCTTTGGTTTCGCGGCGGCGATTCCGGGCGCGGGGCCGCGGGGGGCTTTCTGCGGGGTGGCGGGGTGTGAGCTCCCCCTCCGGCAAAACCTCCAACACATCCGCGGCAGAGCGCACCAGCACCGCGCCGTCGCGGATTAGCATGTTGCAGCCTGCCGCGCGGGCGTCCATCGGATGGCCGGGGACCGCAAGCACGTCGCGGCCCTGATCCAGCGCATCGCGGGCGGTGATTAAACTGCCCGAGCGGGCCGCCGCCTCAACCACCACCGTTGCACGGCTCAGGCCCGAGATGATGCGATTGCGGCGAGGGAAGTGCCGCGCCATCGGTTGCAGCCCCATCGGTTGCTCTGACAAACGCAGCCCCTGCGCGGCAATTTGACCGGCCAGCGCAGTGTTCTCATTAGGGTATATAATGTCGACCCCGCCCGCCTGCACGGCGATGGTGCCGCGGGGCAATGCAGCCTCATGCGCCGCCGCGTCGATGCCCCGAGCAAGGCCGGAGACCACGACTAACCCAGCTTCCCCCAGTTCGGCGGCGAGGTTGCGGGCCATGCGCAGCCCAAGCGAAGAGGCGTTTCGCGCGCCCACGAGGGAGATCATCGGACGGCCCAGCAATGCCGGGTCGCCGATCAGCCATAGGAAGGGCGGCGCATCGGGAAGGTCGCTGAGCAGGCGCGGGTAGGGTGCCTCCCCCTCAACCAGTAGCCGGGCCCCGGCGCGGCGGGCGGCGTTGAGTTCCGCCTGAACCACCCCTTCGGGGCAGATGCGGTAGTCTGATATCCCGGCGGCACGCGCGACTTCCGGCAGCGCCTTCAGCGCCTCTTGGGCAGAGCCATGTTCATCCAGCAGGCGGCGATAGGTCGAAATACCCACGCGGCGAGAGCGCAACAGACGAAGCCGGGCAAACTGTTCATCTTCCTGGGTGGGTGGGAGTGGGGGGTGAGTGGAAGAAGGATGTAGGTCCTTGTCAGTCATCCCGAAACTCCGTCCGTTGCAGAATCAGGTATAGGATTTAGTGCTTAACAACCTATGAACATTTCCCCGCGTATTTGATTCAACCCCAGCGTGCTGTCAGGTCGCAGCCCCGCCGACGGTCAGCCCGCCGATCATCAAAGTGGGCTGGCCCACACCCACCGGCACCCATTGCCCCTGTTTGCCACAGTTGCCCATGCCGGGGTCGAGCGTCGGGTCATTGCCGATGGCGCGGATCTTTTGCAAGGCCGTGGCCCCATCGCCGATCAACGTGGCGCCTTTGACCGGCGCGCCGATCTTGCCGTTCTGCACACGGTAGGCCTCGGTGCAGGAGAAGACGAATTTACCATTGGTGATATCCACCTGCCCGCCGCCGAAGCCCACGGCATAGATCCCGTCCTTGAGATCAGCCACGATATCGCCCGGGGCCGCCTCGCCGCCCAGCATATAGGTGTTGGTCATGCGCGGCATCGGGATATGCGCATAGGACTGCCGCCGCCCGTTCCCGGTCGAGGCGCCGCTCATGAGCCGCCCGTTCTGACGGTCCTGCATATAGCCGACCAGCACGCCATCTTCGATCAGCACATTGCGCGCCGAGGGGGTGCCCTCGTCATCGACTGAGATTGAGCCGCGCCGGTCGGGGATCGTGCCGTCATCCAGCACGGTCACGCCCTTGGCGGCGATCTGTTGGCCCATCAGCCCGGCGAAGGCGCTGGAGCCCTTGCGGTTGAAATCGCCCTCAAGCCCGTGGCCGATAGCTTCGTGCAGCAGAATGCCGGGCCAGCCGGGGCCAAGCACCACGTCCATCACGCCCGCGGGCGCAGGGACGGCTTCAAGGTTCACACAGGCGATGCGCAGGGCTTCGCGGACCTTGGCCTGCCAATCTTCGGGGGCCAGCATACCGTCGAGGCCGATCCGCCCGCCGCCGCCGACCCCGCCGCTTTCGCGGCGGCCTTCCTGCTCGACAATGACCGAGACATTGACCCGCGTCATCGGGCGCACGTCGCGCACCGAATGTCCTTCGGGGCGGAGAATCTCGACTTCTTGAATGCTGGCGGCGATCGTGGCGCTCACCTGTACCACGCGGGAATCGAGGCTGCGGGCATAGGCGTCGATCTCGCGCAGGGTATCGACCTTGACCGGGAAGGCGTGGCCCGCGATCGGGTCTTCGTCCGTATAGAGACGCGTGTTGCTGGCCTGAGGCGCATCCGCCCAAGTGCCGCCGCCATCGCCCACCGCCAGCCGCGCCGTTTCCGCCGCGCGGCGCAGGGCGGCCTCGCTCAGCTCGGTCGAATGGGCGTAGCCTGCCACCTCACCGCGCACGGCGCGCAGGCCAAAGCCCTCGGCGGCGTCATAGCTTGCGGTTTTGAGGCGTCCGTCGTCGAAAACCAGCGCCTCTGAACGGCGGCGTTCGAGGAACAATTCCCCGTCATCGGCACCGGCCACGGCCTCGCGCAGCACGCTCAGAGCGGTTTCTCGGTCCAGATCGGCCTCGAAGGGGGTGAAATGCGCGCGGCTCATCGGGGTATCCTTGCTTGCTGTCACAAAACTGTCTCGCGCGGCTCTATGACGCAAGCATGTGACTTTATCTTGTAGGCAGAATATGATTGTAAGCACCCAGGATTACAACGGCACCGGATCGCAGCCGCGGTTTGGGGTGCTTATCGGCTTCTTAATGGTCACAAGATCAGGACGACATATGAAACATCTACTCCCCCTTTCCGGTCTTTTGACCAGCCTTGCCGCCCTGCCTGCATTGGCACAGGACAGCCTGCGCATTGACGGGCTTGATGTCATCGGCAGACCTGTTGACGGCGAGACAGGCTTTCAACCCGCCGTTACCGAATTGGCGCGGGATATCCACGATCTCGATTACCTGATTCTCGTGATCATCACGGCGATCACCGTCTTCGTGACGGGTCTGATCGTCTGGGTCATGATCCGCTACAACAAAAAGCGGAACCCGAACCCCTCGTCCTTCACCCACCACACCCCGATCGAGATCGCTTGGACCATCGGGCCGATTCTCATTCTTGTGCTGATCGGTGCCTATTCGCTGCCGATCCTGTTCCGCCAGCAGGAAATCCCCGAGGCGGACATCACGATCAAGGCCATCGGCAACCAGTGGTACTGGACCTATGAATATGTCGACGAAGAGATCGCCTTTGACAGCTACATGATCGGCGCCCCGGCGACGCTGGGCGACGGCGATGAGGACGTGACCCCTTCGTGCTGGATGACGCGATGGTCGCCAAGCTCGAAGACGAAGGCTACAGCCGCGACGACTTCCTGCTGGCCACCGACACATCCGTCGTGATCCCCGTGGGCAAGACCATCGTCGTGCAGGTGACCGCCAGCGACGTGATCCACTCTTGGACAATCCCCGCCTTCGGCGTGAAACAGGATGGCGTGCCGGGCCGTCTGGCCGAACTGTGGTTCACCGCCGAGCAAGAGGGCGTCTACTTTGGCCAATGTTCCGAGCTTTGCGGTCAGGCCCACGCCTATATGCCGATCACCGTCAAAGTGGTTTCGGAAGAGGCCTATGCGGAATGGCTTGGCAACGCCAAGGCGGAATATGCTGGCATCGAACAGCCGCTGACCGTCGCCTCTAAGTAAGCCAGTTCCACGGGGCAGGGCGCAGGCCCGTGCCCCGTGTTTACCCTTGGAAGGTTCGGGATGACTGACATCACCAATACGCCAACAAGTGAATACGACGCGCAGCTGGGGGATTACTTCGCCCTGCTGAAGCCGCGCGTCATGTCGCTGGTCGTCTTCACGGCCTTCGTGGGGCTGTTGGCCGCGCCGGTTTCGGTCAATCCCGTCATCGGCTTTTGCGCGATCTTGTTCATCGCCATCGGCGGCGGTGCCTCGGGCGCGCTGAATATGTGGTGGGACGCCGATATCGACGCGGTGATGCGCCGCACGCGCGGGCGCCCGATCCCCTCGGGCCGGGTCCAGCCCGGTGAGGCGCTGACGCTTGGCGTTGCGCTCTCGGGTCTGTCGGTGATGATGCTGGCACTGGCGACCAACCTGCTGGCGGGCGGGATGCTGCTCTTCACCATCCTTTTCTATGCCGTTTTCTATACCATGTGGCTCAAGCGTCTGACGCCGCAGAACATCGTCATCGGCGGCGCCGCGGGGGCCTTCCCACCGGTGATCGGCTGGGTCGCCGCCACGGGCAGCTTCTCGGTCGAGGCATGGCTGATGTTCGCGCTGATCTTCATGTGGACACCGCCGCATTTCTGGGCGCTGGCGCTCTTCATGCGCTCGGACTACGACGACGCCAAGGTGCCGATGCTGACCGTGACCCATGGCCGCCCGGCCACGCGGCTGCATATCTTCGTCTACACCGTCCTTCTGGCTGCTCTGGCCATTGGTACGGCCTTCACGGCCATCGGCGGCATCTTCTATTTCGCCGTGGCGCTGGTGCTGAACGCGGCCTTCCTCTTGGGCGCCTACCGCATCTGGAAGCGGGATGAGGTCATGGCCGAGGGTGACGACTATGCCGAAGAGCGCAAGTTCTTCCGCCTGTCGCTGGCCTATCTCTTCTTGCACTTCGGCGCGATCTTGGGCGAAGCGGCCCTGCGCACCTTTGGCTTGGGAGGCTGGTAATGGGCATCCGACCCGAGCATGAGCTGCACGACCGCCGCCGTGGCCGCAACATCGGCGTGGGCCTGATGCTGGGCGCCTTCGTGGTGCTGATCATGGCGCTGACCTACGTCAAGATCACCCAGACCGATTTCGAACTCCCCCGGAGCAACGCGAGGTGACACAGTAATGGCGCTTTCCGGTCCTCAGAAAACAGTGATGCAAACCGTCGGCGTGGTGGTGCTCATGGGCGGGCTCGCCTGGGCGTCGGTGCCGTTTTACGACTGGTTCTGCCGCGTCACCGGCTTTGGCGGCACGCCGGGGCAGGTCTCTGCCGCCAGCGCCGATGTGCTGGATCAGACGGTCAAGGTGCGGTTCGACGGCTCCCTCAATGACGGCATGCCGTGGGAGTTCAAACCCGTGGTGCGCGAAATGGAAGTCCGCATCGGCGAGACCGGGTTGGCCTTCTACGAGGCTTACAACCCGACCGACAAACCGGTGGCAGGGCAGGCGAGCTATAACGTCACCCCCTATACCGCCGGGGCCTTCTTCGAGAAGATCGACTGCTTTTGCTTTACCGAACAGGTGCTGGCCCCGGGCGAGCGTGTGCAGATGCCGGTGAGCTTCTTCGTCGACCCGGAAATGGTCGAAGACCGTGATGGGAAGTTTGTACATACCATCACTCTGTCCTATACATTCTACGAAATTGACCTGCCCGAGGGCTATGCCGCCCTTGATCAGGTCAGCGCCACAACAACCAATTAACGACCTGATTGAACAAAGGTGAGGGACCCGCAACCATGGCCCATGCAAAAAACCACGACTACCATATTCTCCCCCCTCGACCTGGCCGCTGCTGGGGTCGGTAGGCGGATTTGTCATGCTGGCGGGTGCCGTCATGTGGATGCACGGGATGACGCCCTTCGTCTTCTTGGGCGGTCTGGTCGCCACCCTCTACGTCATGTTCGGCTGGTGGGCCGAAGTCGTCTCGGAAAGCGAAGTGGGCGATCACACCGGCGTGGTGCGGATCGGCCTGCGCTATGGCTTCATCCTCTTCATCATGTCTGAAGTGATGTTCTTCGTCGCGTGGTTCTGGTCCTTCTTCAAACAGGCCCTCTACCCGATGTATGAATATGTCGGCACGGAATACGTCCAGCCCGAGATTCACGCGGTTGACGCTTTCCACCTGCCGCTGATCAACACGCTGGTCCTGCTGCTGTCGGGCTGTGCCGTGACATGGGCGCACCACGCGCTGGCGCATGAGAACAACCGCAAAGACCTGATCTCGGGCCTGACCATCGCGGTGATCCTCGGCGTGCTCTTCACCGCGCTGCAAGCCTACGAATACTACGAGCTGCTGGTCCATGACGATTGGACATTCGGCGGCGACATGTATTTCTCCAGCTTCTTCATGGCGACCGGCTTCCACGGTTTCCACGTGATCATCGGCACGATCTTCCTCTTCGTCTGCCTGCTGCGCGCCATGCGCGGCCACTTCACCCCGAACGCCATGTCGGCTTCGAGGCGGCAGCGTGGTACTGGCACTTCGTTGACGTGGTCTGGCTGTTCCTCTTCTTCGCCGTCTACATGTGGGGCCAGCCCTGACCATAGGGCGGGGTTGCATCCGCGCCCCACACCCGTAAAACCCAAACGCGCGAAGCCCTCTTCGCGCGTTTGTCGTTTCAGCCAGAGAGATTCGAATGCGGCGCAGCCTGTTCTTCATCATCGTCGGCCTTGGCGGGGCAGCCATCCTCGTCGCACTCGGGGTCTGGCAGGTGCAGCGGCTGGCGTGGAAAGAGGCGATCATCGCCGACATCAACAACCGCATCGCCGCCGCGCCCGTCGCCTTGCCCGCCGATCCTGACCCGGAGGCCGACGCCTATCTGCCCGTCACCGTCAGCGGAGAGATCGGGGCGCAGGCGCTGCATGTGCTGGTCAGCCAAAAGCAGAAAGGGGCGGGCTACCGCGTCATCGCGCCTATGGCGCTGGAAAGCGGGCGGCGCGTGCTCATCGACCTCGGCTTTACCGCCACATCGAACAAAGACGCTATCGCCCCCGCAGGCACCGCCACCCTGACCGGCAACCTGCAATGGCCTCAGGAAGTCGACAGTTTCACGCCCGAGGCCGACATGGATCGCAACATCTGGTTCGCCCGCGATGTTGAACTCATGGCCGAAACCCTCGACACCGAACCGCTTTTGATTGTCATGCGCGAAGGCACCGGGCCGGACCCAAAGATCACCCCGCTGCCCGTCGATACCGCCCGCATCCCCAACGATCACTTGCAATATGCGATCACCTGGTTTTCCCTCGCCGCCATCTGGCTGGCGATGACCGTCCTTTTCCTGCGCCGCCGCCGCGCCCCTGCAACGCCGAAAGTCGACTGACCCTATGCGCTATATCTCTACCCGTGGCTCCGCCCCTGTTCTGTCCTTCGAAGAGGCGATGCTGACCGGCCTTGCCCGTGACGGCGGCCTCTACGTCCCCGAAACGATCCCGACGCTGAGCGCGGAACAGATCGCGGCCATGCAGGGCCAAAGCTACGAAGAGGTGGCCTTCACCGTCATGCGCCCCTTCATCGGTGACACTTTCACCGACGACGAATTCCGCGCCATCATCGCCCGCGCTTACGCAGGCTTCGGCCACTCCGCCCGCGCGCCGATGGTGCAACTCGCCCCGAACCACTTCCTGCTGGAACTCTTCCACGGGCCGACACTGGCGTTCAAAGACTTCGCCATGCAGCTCATCGGCCAGATGTTCCAAGCCGCCTTGGGCCGCAAGGGCGAGCGGGTGACCATCGTGGGCGCCACCTCGGGTGACACCGGCTCCGCCGCGATCGAAGCCTTCAAGGGGCTCGACAATGTCGATGTCTTCATCCTTTACCCCCATGGCCGGGTGTCTGACGTGCAGCGCCGCCAGATGACCACGCCTGCGGAATCCAACGTGCACGCGCTGGCCATCGACGGTGATTTCGACGATTGCCAAGCGCGCCTTAAGGACATGTTCAACGATTTCGACTTCCGCGATTCCGTGCGGCTGGCGGGCGTGAACTCGATCAACTGGGGCCGGGTGCTGGCGCAGGTGGTCTATTACTTCACCGCCGCCACCAGCCTTGGCGCGCCCCTGCGTGAGGTCAGCTTCACCGTGCCCACCGGCAATTTCGGCGACATCTTCGCGGGCTATATCGCCAAGCGCATGGGCCTGCCCATCGCCGATCTGGTCGTCGCCACCAACCAGAACGACATCCTGCACCGCTGCCTCTCGGGCCAAGGCTATCATAAGGGGAGCGTGACCCCCTCGATCAGCCCCTCGATGGACATTCAGGTCTCCTCGAATTTCGAACGCGCCCTCTTTGACGCCTATGACCGCGACGCCGGTGCCGTGGCGCAGTTGATGGACGAGTTGGGGCAGGGCGGTTTCGACGTCTCTCAAGGGGCGATGCAAGCGCTGCAAGACATCTACCGCTCGGGCCGCGTCTCCGAAGAGGAAACCACCGCCACCATCGCCGACCGCCGCCGCACCACCGGCGAGCTGCTTTGCCCGCATTCCGCTGTCGGTGTGAAAGTCGCGGATGATCTGCGCGATCCGGCAACGCCGATGGTCACGCTCGCCACCGCCCATCCGGCAAAATTCCCCGACGCGGTCGAAGCCGCCACTGGCATCCGCCCGGGCCTGCCGCCCCGCATGGCGGACCTTTTCGACCGGGAAGAACGTTTCACCCGGCTGTCCAACGACCTCGACGCGCTCAAGGCGCATATCAAAGGAAACCTCTCCGCGTGAGCCTACAACAGACCACATTGCCCAACGGCTTTCGCATCGTCACCGAACATATGGAGGGGCTTGCCTCCTCCGCCATCGGCGTCTGGGTCAACGCAGGCGCGCGCCACGAGACGCCGCAGCAAAACGGCATCGCGCATTTCCTCGAACATATGGCGTTCAAAGGCACCGCGACCCGCTCCTCGTTGCAAATCGCCGAGGCGATTGAGGATGTGGGCGGCTATATCAACGCCTATACCTCGCGCGAAGTCACCGCCTATTATGCCCGCGTGCTGGAAAACGATGTGGCGCTCGGCCTCGACGTGATTGCCGACATTCTGCGCAACCCGGTGCTAGACCCTTCGGAGGTTGAAGTCGAACGCGGCGTGATCCTGCAAGAGATCGGCCAAGCGCTCGACACGCCCGACGATGTGATTTTCGACTGGCTGCAAGAGCAGGCCTACCCGGATCAGCCCATCGGTCGCACGATCCTTGGGCCAAGCGAGCGGGTCTCGGCCTTCTCGCGTGACGACTTGCAACGGTTCATCGCCGATCACTACGGGCCCGAGCAGATGATCCTTTCGGCGGCCGGTGCGGTGGACCATGACAGAATCGTCAAACTCGCCGAAAGCCTCTTTGGCGACATGCCCGCCAAGACGCTCTACCAGATCGACAGCGCCCGTTTCGGCGGCGGCGAATATCGACAGGTCAAACAGTTGGAACAGGCCCATTTCGCGCTTGGCTTTGAGAGCCCCGGGTACCGCTCCGACGACATCTACATCGCCCAGATCTATGCCTCGGCCTTGGGCGGCGGCATGTCCTCGCGCCTGTTCCAAGAGATTCGTGAGAATCGCGGCCTTTGCTATACGATCTTCGCCCAAGCCGGCGCCTATGCCGACACGGGCATGACCACGATCTACGCCGGCACCAGCGCCGAACAACTGCCCGAACTGGCCAATATCACCATCGACGAGATGAAACGCGCGGCCGCCGACATGTCGCCTGCCGAAGTCGCCCGCGCCCGTGCGCAGATGAAGGCCGGGCTGCTCATGGGGCTCGAAAGCCCCTCCAACCGTGCCGAACGACTTGCCCGTCTGATCCAGATCTGGGACCGCGTGCCGCCGCTGGAAGAAACAGTCGCGCAGATAGACGCGGTGACCACCGGCGACGTGCGCGATTTCGCCGAACGCATGGCCACACAAGCCCCTGCGGCTCTCGCGCTCTACGGTCCGGTCGATGCCGCCCCGACGCTGGACGACCTTCACAACCGACGCGCCGCCTGATGCTGGGGCGACGCAAACTGCGGATAGAGACGGAACGGCTGACCCTGCGCCCGCCGATCCACGCCGACTTCCGCGCCTGGGCGGCCCTGCGCCGCGCCAGCAACGACTACCTGCGCCCGTGGGAGCCGACATGGGCCGAGGATCACTTGACCCGCAAGGCTTTCACCAACCGTGTCTACTGGGCGCAGCGCTCGGTCTCCTCAGGCAACGCCATGCCGCTCTTCCTGATCCGGCGCAGCGATCAAAACCTCGTCGGTGCGATCACCCTCGACAACATCCGCCGCGGGCCGGCCCAATCCGGCACCTTGGGCTATTGGACGGGCGAACCCTTCGCCCGCCAAGGCTACATGCGCGAGGCGATCGAAGCGACGGTGCATCAGGCCTTCACCCGGCTCGACCTGTCGCGCATTGAGGCCGCCTGCCTGCCGGAAAACCAAGCCTCCCGCGGCCTGCTCGAAAAGGCGGGCTTCAAATACGAAGGCGTTGCGCAGAGCTATCTGCAAATCGATGGCCGCTGGCGGACCCATGTGCTCTACGCCTCCCTGCGCAAGGACCGGCGGGGCCGCACGGACGTAGGCTAAGCCCCAACGCGAAACGCTTCGCTGACAACATAAGCATCGCCGGGGCATGATCGCCCCGCCTCATGCCCCGCATTCTCCCAGCCGTTCCGACGCTTTGCCCTTGCATCCGCGCGCCACGCGCAGGATCAAAGGCCCATGACATTGAACCCCGCCGACACCGCCTTCACCGACACCCTGCGCGCGCAACTGCCAGACGATGTGCTGCGCGACCCAGAGCAGCGCTACCTCGAAGAACCCCGCGGCCGCTACGCGGGCCAGGGGGGCGTTTTGGCCCTGCCGCGCAGCACCGAAGAGGTCGCCACCCTGATCCGCGCCGCCCATGCCGCCCGCGTGCCAGTCGTGCCCTATGGCGGCGGCACCGGCCTTGTTGGCGGCCAGATCAGCAGCGATGGCCTGGCGCCTCTCATCCTCTCCCTCGAACGCATGAATCGCATCCGAGCCGTCCTGCCCGAAGAGAACTTATTGGTTGCCGAAGCAGGCACGATCCTCGCCGATGTCCAAACCGCCGCCGAAGAGGTAAACCGCCTCTTCCCCCTATCCCTCGCCGCCGAAGGAACCGCGCGCATCGGCGGCACGCTTTCGACAAACGCAGGCGGCACCGGCGTGCTGCGCTACGGCAACGCCCGCGACCTCTGTCTCGGCCTCGAAGCCGTCCTGCCTGATGGCCAAATCTGGCATGGCCTGACCCGCCTGCGCAAAAACAACACCGGCTACGATCTGCGCAACCTGCTGATCGGCGCCGAAGGCACCCTCGGCGTGATCACCGCCGCGGCCCTCAAGCTCTACGCCCGCCCCGCCCGCAGTGGCACCGCACTCATGGTGGTCGAGAGCCCCGCCGCCGCATTGGCGCTCCTCTCCCTCGCGCGCGACCACTTGGGCGAAATGATCAGCGCTTTCGAATTGATGCACCGAAGAGGTTTCGATTTCCTTAACGAAACCCTGCCCAACATCCGCCAACCCTTCGCCGAAACCCCGCAATGGTGCGTCCTGATCGACATCGGCACCCCCGGAGAGATCGATACCGACGCCGCCCTAGAGGCCCTCTTCGCTGCAGCCCTCGACGCCGGCCTCGTCTCCGACGGACTTATCGCCCAGAACGCCCAACAGGCCCAAGACTTCTGGGCCATCCGCGAAACCATCCCCGAGGCCAACCGCCTGATCGGCTCGGTTTCCAGCCACGACATTTCGGTGCCCCTCGGCGCGATCCCCGAATTCATCACCCGCGCCACCGATGCGCTCTTGGCGCTTGGCGACTTCCGCATCAACTGTTTCGGCCATGTCGGAGACGGCAACCTGCACTACAACGTCTTCCCCGCAAAGGGCAAAAGCCGCGCCGATTACGAAGACAAGCGCGACGCCGTGAAACGTCTGGTGCACGACCTCGTCCACGACCTCGGCGGGTCGTTCAGCGCGGAACATGGCGTGGGCCGCATCAAGGTAGACGACCTCGAACGCTACGGCGACCCCGCCAAACTCACCGCCATGCGCGCCATCAAAACGGCGCTCGACCCCCAAGGCATCATGAACCCCGGCGCCGTCCTAAGGGCTTAAAGCCCGTCGAAAGCGCAGAGCGCATGGACCTCTTTGCCAAGCGCTTCCAACCGCTTGCGCCCGCCCAACTCGGGCAGATCAATGATAAAGGCGCAAGAAACGATTTCGCCGCCCAAACGCTCAATCAGCTTGATCCCAGCCTCCGCCGTGCCGCCGGTGGCCAAAAGATCATCCACAACCAGAACCTTCTCGCCCGGTTTGATCGCATCGTCATGCAGCTCGACAATGGCCTCGCCATATTCAAGCTGATAGTCCTGACTGATCACCGTGCCGGGGAGCTTGCCCTTCTTGCGGATCGGCACGAAACCCACGCTCAACTGATGCGCAATCGCCCCGCCAAGAATAAAGCCACGCGCCTCCAGCCCCACGACCTTATCAATCGCAATCCCCGCATAGGGGTGCAGCATCTGGTCGATCGCCATGCGAAACCCGCGCGGATCGGCAAAAAGCGTTGTCACGTCACGAAACATGATCCCCTCATGGGGAAAATCTACGATCGTGCGAATATAGTCCTGAACCTGTTTCATGCCGCCCTTCCGCGTGTTTGACCGGACCCGTCTTAGCGCAACGCGCCGCCCGGGCGAACCCCCCATCTGCGCCCGCCGCACAACATCCAAGAAGGGGCGCCAACCCCCTCCCTTCATCCTTTCTTAAATACCTTCCGCCCTCCGCCAAGCAGAGCCGCCGCCTGCGGTCAAAGCATCCGCCCCGCCACCGCATCCAGCTTGGCCAGCAGTTCCGGATCGCGCGCATCCGGCTGGGTCAGGATCGCAAATTCCAGCGCCCGGTCACAGCCGTGCGGGCAGGGCGCGCGCGCGGCCCCCAGAAGCGCGGGCAGGCGCGAGACCATGGCGCGGCCCTTGTCGGCGTTGCCCATCAGCGTGGCGATGATCTGCGTCACATCCACCTCGCCGTGGTCCGGGTGCCAGCTGTCGTAATCGGTGATCATTGCGACACTGGCATAGCAAAGCTCCGCCTCGCGGGCGAGTTTCGCCTCGGGCATATTGGTCATGCCGATCACATCCGCCCCCCAGCTGTCGCGGTACATCTTGGATTCCGCAAGCGTTGAGAACTGGGGCCCCTCCATCGCCAGATAGGTGCCGCCCCGGTGCACGTTGATGCCCGCGTCTCGTGCTGCGGTCTCGCAGGCGTCCCCCAAGCGCGGACAGGTGGGATGGGCGACCGAGACATGGGCCACGCAGCCGGGGCCGAAGAAGCTCTTCTCGCGCGCCATGGTGCGGTCGATGAATTGGTCGACGATCACGAAGTCGCCCGGGGCCATCTCCTCGCGGAACGACCCGCAGGCCGAGACGCTGATCACATCCGTGCAGCCCAGCCGTTTCAGCGCGTCGATATTCGCGCGGTAGGGGACGGAGGTTGGCGTATGCACATGCCCGCGGCCATGGCGTGGCAGAAAGACCATGGCGACCCCATCCAGCGTGCCGGTCAGCACTTGATCCGAGGGTGCGCCCCATGGGGTCTCCACGGTGACCCAATCGGCATCCTGAAGCCCGTCGATGTCGTAAATGCCGGAGCCGCCGATCACGGCGATTTTCGTATCTGTCATGAGGGGTAAGCCTGTGCCTTGGATGGTTGCGGGTAAGGGTCAAAGAACCTCATAGAATGCCACGGGGATCAAGTGTTTTTGCCGAGAAGCAAGACACGACTGCGTCAGGGGAGGGGGTGAAAGTGTTTCTGCAATGCAGCAACTTCCGTGGCCCAATCGCCAAGATGCTTTTCTTTGCGGCGAAATTCCTCTAGGTGCAGCCAAAAGCGCCCCGCATCCGCGGTCAGGGCGCTCTATCCGTTTTCCGAAAGTCAAAGGACGCCCCCATGCGCGCCACGCTGCACAATTTCGCCAAGAACCTCGATGTGACCGATCTGCGTTGGATGCCGGATGACGGTTTCTCCATCGGGCGGCTGCGGATCGAACTGCTGTCGGGGCTGACCGTGGCGCTGGCGCTGGTGCCCGAGGCGGTGGCCTTCGCCTTCGTCGCCGGTGTGCACCCGCTGGTCGGGCTCTATGCCGCCTTTCTCGTGGGTCTCATCACCGCGCTGATCGGTGGGCGGCCCGGGATGATCTCGGGCGCGACCGGGGCGCTCGCCGTGGTCATGGTGGCGCTGGTGGCGCAGCACGGGGTCGAATACCTCTTTGCCACCGTCGTGTTGATGGGGCTGTTGCAGATTTTCGCGGGCGTCATGCAATGGGGCAAGTTCATCCGGCTGGTGCCGCATCCGGTGATGCTGGGCTTTGTCAACGGCCTCGCCATCGTGATTTTCCTCGCCCAGATGAGCCAGTTCAAAGTGCCGGGCACCATGGTCGACACCGGTCATGGCGTGGGCGGTGGTGAATGGCTTTCGGGCCAGCCGCTCTACCTCATGCTGGTGCTGGTGGCTGCGACCATGGCGATCATTTGGATCACCCCGCGCATCACCAAGGTGATCCCCGCGCCGCTTGCGGGCATCGGCGTGATTGCCGCCGTGGTGATCGGTTTCGGCCTCGACGTGCCGCGGGTGGGTGACTTGGCGTCGATCCAAGGTGGCTTGCCGAGCTTGCATATCCCCATGGTGCCGCTGACTTGGGAAACCTTTGAGATCATCCTGCCTTACGCCGTCATCCTCGCTGCCATCGGTCTGATTGAAAGCCTGCTGACCCTGAACCTCGTCGGTGACCTGACGGGCAAGCGCGGCGGCGCGAGCCAAGAATGTATCGCCCAAGGTGTGGCCAATACGGTCACCGGTTTCTTCGGCGGCATGGGCGGCTGTGCGATGATCGGGCAAAGCATGATCAACGTGAAATCCGGCGGTCGCACCCGTGTCGCCGGGATCGCGGCGGCGGTGTTCTTGTTGCTCTTCATCCTCGTCGGCTCCTCGGTGATCGAGCTTATTCCGCTGGCCGCTCTGGTGGGCGTGATGTTCATGGTGGTGATCGGCACCTTCGCGTGGAACTCCCTGACCATCCTGCGCAAAGTGCCGCTGATGGACGCTTTCGTCATCATTCTGGTGACCGTGGTGACCGTGATGGAAGACCTCGCCGTGGCGGTGGTCGTCGGCGTGATCGTCTCGGCGCTGGCCTATGCATGGAACAACGCCCGGCGCATCCACGCGACCACGCGGGAATCGGTGACCGAGAAGGGGGCCAAGGTATATGAGATCCACGGGCCGCTGTTCTTCGGCTCTTCCGATGGCTTTGCCGAGCTTTTCGACGTGGAGAACGACCCCGAGGTGGTGATCGTCGATTTCGCCGACAGCCGGGTGGTGGACCAATCCGCGCTTCAGGCGATCGAAGCGATGGCCGCGAAATACGAGGCCGCGGGCAAGCGCTTGCAACTGCGCCACCTCAGCCGGGATTGTCACCGTCTGCTGAACAAGGCGGGGCATTTGATGGTCGATAGCGATGACGACCCCGATTACGAATTGGCGGTTGATTACGATGTGCGCACCGGGGTTCTGGGCGGACACTGAATGGAAAACCCGGCGCCGAGAGGTGCCGGGTTTTTTGTAGCCTTCTTAGTCAGCAACTTTTCGGTCAAGTTTGCCAGCCGGCCCGGGACAAGCCGCAGGCGCCGGGCCATCGCCTGCCCGCCCGTCACGCCAAAGGCGTGCCGTATTATTCTGAGCGCACCTCCGGTGCGACCGGGTAGGCGATTTGGTGAGGCTAGGTGTGACACTGAGAAGGCACATCACGGCTGAGCCATAAAGTGGCACGACCCTAGCGTTGCATCGCCGACCCGCGGGCAGGCGATGGCCCTCATCAATCATCCGGCCGCTTCAATTCGAACACATCCCGCACCACTGTGTAATCGCGGTACCCCAAACGCGACAGCGGCTGGAAACGGGTCACGTCGAACCGCCCGTCGACCACGCAATCGTCGCGCATATGCACGCCCACGACCTCACCGAAAACCGCGAAATTCGCCTCGCCCGGCAGTTGCACGATCTGGGTCAGCTTGCACTCGAGGCTCGCGGGCGCATTGGCCACCCGCGCACAGGCGATCTGTTCGCACTCGGCCTTGTCGATCCCGGCGCGGGCGAATTCATCCTCGCCATGAGGCAGCATGGCAGAACTCACGTTCATCACGTCGCGCGCCGCATATTCCACCACGTTCACGCAGAACACCCCGGTCTCCCGGATGTTGGCCACGGAATCCTTGGTGCCGTCCACGTCTTCCTTGGCGCTGGTCGAGGCGAACATCACCTGCGGCGGCACATAGGCGACGGCGTTGAAAAAGGAATAGGGCGCGAGGTTGTCGCGGCCCGCACCATCACGGGTGGAGATCCAGCCGATCGGGCGGGGGCTGATGATGGCGTTGAACGGGTTATGCGGCAGACCATGGCCGTCTTCGGGACGATAGAACATGTACACTCCTTGATGGTTTGCACCCATGGCTAGCCTCATGCTACGTCCAGCGCCACCCGCAATTGCTCCCGAAAGCCTCCGGCCTTGCATCAGACGCCCTACAAGATGACCCCGGAGGTGCCCGGCGACCATTGGGAGGTCGAAGCGCTCTATGACACCTGTTTCGCGCCGGGGCGCGAGGCGCTGTCGTCTTACCGTCTGCGCGATGGCGTGCCGCCGGTGGCGGGGCTGAACCATGTGGCGCGCGATAGCGGTGGGATTCTGGCCGGGGCGATCCGCTATTGGCCCGTGCGCATCGGCGCGGCGAAAGCGCTTTTGCTGGGGCCGGTGGCGGTGCACCCCACAAGGCAGGGCGAAGGGCTGGGCGCGGGGCTGATCGAGACCTCGCTTGCGCAGGCGCCCCCCCTGGGCTGGGAGCGGGTGATGCTGGTGGGCGACGCGCCCTATTACAACCGCTTCGGCTTTGCCCTGTTGCAGGGTGTCGAGATGCCGCCGCCCACGAACCCCGCGCGCATCTTGGGCCGCGCCTTGACCGAGGGGGCTTGGGCCGGGGTGACAGGCAAGGTTCGCCGCTGGCACGATTGATTTTACCCCGCTCGCGACCCACATTGAGCCTAAGCTCAAAGAGGGACGCCCATGCAGATCGAAAGCAACCTGCCCAGCACCATTGATGTCGATGCCCGGCTGGATGAGATCGCCCGCCGGTATAAACAGGCGGGTGGCGTGGGCATCCATGTGCTCAACCTCATCGGCGGCAGCGCGGATGGGTTGATCGACCGTTTGCCGGGGGCGGTGCGCCGCAACCTCGAAGGGGCGACGATGAAGGCGCTTAGCCATGCCATGCAGGCCGCCCATTCCAGCCGCAGCTATGTGAAAGACCAACAGAGCTGGCTGAACCAAGCCGTCTCGACCGCGATGGGCGCCGCAGGCGGGGCCGGGGGGCTGCCGACCGCATTGGCTGAACTGCCGGTGACCACCACGCTGCTGTTGCGGGTCATCCAAGGGGTGGCGGCGGAACATGGGTTCGATCCCTCGGCGGAGAATGTGCAGTTCGACTGCGTGCATGTCTTTACCGCCGCCGGGCCGCTGGCGGATGACGATAGCGCCGATCTGGGGTTTCTTACCGTGCGCATGGCGCTCACGGGCCGCGCGATGAATGCGGTGATCGCCCGGGTGGCGCCGCGTCTGGCGCTGGTGCTGGGGCAAAAGCTTGCGGCGCAGGCGGTGCCGGTGCTGGGTGCAGTGGCTGGGGCTGCGACGAACTATGCCTATACCAGCTATTATCAGGACATGGCCCATGTGCATTTCGGCCTGCGCAAACTGGCGATTGAGGCGGATATCCCGCAAGAGGAACTGGTCGCCCGCCTACGCAAGAAAATGGGCAGGACGCCGCCCAAACTATGATCAGCGCCCGATGCTGCCCGGGGCTACGGTGGTGGCCTTGAGGATGGCATAGCAGCTCATGCCCGCGCGCAGATCAAGGTCGCGGACCGCCCGCGCTGTCACCCGCGCCAAAAGGCGGTCTCCGCCTGCGTCGAGCGCGATGGCCGCACCGGGGCCGTCGCCGGGATGCACGGCCTCGACCCGCACGGGCAGGATGTTGACCGAAGACAGCCCCTCGGGCCGCGCGCGCGACAGGATCACATCCTGCGCCAAGACCCGCAGCCGCACCCGCGCGCCCACCGGCGCTTGCACGCCGGGAAGCTCCAACTGCCCCGCCCGCACGGCGAGGGTCGAAAGCCCGTCTTCGGCATGGGCAATGACATCGGCCTCCAACACTGCGCCCGCCTCGCGCACGCCCAGCAGCGGCACGGCGGCGGGGTCGGCCATCACGTCAAACAGGGCGCCCTGCGCCTTCAACCGCCCGTTTTGCAGCAGCACCAAGCGATCGGCGAGGCGGGCGATCTCGTCCACCGCGTGGCTGACGTAGAGGATTGGCAGGCCCAACCCCCCGTCGCGCAGCCGTTCGAGATAGGGCAGGATCTCTTGCTTGCGCGGACCGTCAAGGCTGGCCAGCGGTTCGTCCATCAGCAGCATGCGCGGATGGCACAGCAGGGCGCGACCAAGGGCGACGCGCTGTTTTTCTCCGCCTGAAAGCGTTGCCGGGGCACGGCCGAGCAGGGGCTCAAGCCCCAGAAGTGCCACGACATCGGCAAAACCCGCACCTTGGCTGCCGCGGGGCGCATAGCGCGCGCCGAAGGTCAGGTTGCCGCGTACGTCCAAATGAGGAAAAAGCCGCGCGTCTTGAAAGACATAGCCCAGCCTGCGGCGATGCGGCGGCACCCAGATGCCGCGCTGCGTATCCAAAAGCACCTCACCGTCCAGCACCACGCGCCCGGCACTGGGGCGCAGCAATCCGGCAAGCGCATTGATCACCGTCGTCTTGCCCGCGCCGGAGCGGCCAAAGAGCGCGGTGATTCCGCCTTGGGTGGTGAAAGAAAGGTCCAGATCAAAGCCGTCGAACCCATGGCGCAGCGTGACCTCTAGCATCAGCGCGCCCCCGAAATGCGTTTGGCGACCCGCCGCGCCAAGGCTTCGGAGAGCAGCACGGCGGCCAGCGCCACCAGCCCGGCCAGCGCGGCCATCGCCAGCGCACGGTTCTCACCGCCGGGCACCTGCAAGGCTGTCCAGATCGCGCTTGGCAGGGTTTGGGTCTGGCCGGGGATATTGGCGACAAAGGTGATCGTGGCGCCGAATTCACCCATCGCCTTGGCAAAGCCCATCACCGCCCCGGCGAGGATGCCGGGAAAGATCAGCGGCAGGGTGACGCGGCAAAATACGCTCAGGCGCGGCGCGCCCAAGGTGGCGGCGGCGTCTTCGATCCGGGGGTCGACCGCTTCGATCGCCAGCCGCATGGCGCGAACCATGAGCGGGAAGCCCATGATCAGCGCGGCCAGCACCGCGCCCGTCCAATGAAAGGCAAGACCAATGCCGAGGCTCTCTAACAGGCGGCCCAAAGGGGCGTTGCGGCCAAAGCTGAGCAGCAGCAGATAGCCCGTCACCACCGGCGGCAGCACCAGCGGCAGATGGACCAGCGCGCTCACCACACCTTTGCCGCGAAACTCCTTCCGGGCGAGGATCCACGCCACCCAAAGCGCCAGCGGCAGGGAGCAGAGCATCGCCACGCTGGCCACCCGCAGCGACAGCAACAGCGCGCTCCAAGCGGCGGCATCAAGATCCATGATCGGCCCGAAGGAACCCGTGGTCCACAAGGATCGCCTGTGCCGCCTCGGTGGTCAGGAAATCGACCAGCGTCTTGCCCTCGGGCGTCAATGCGGCGGCGGGATAGGTGATCGGGGCATGGGCCTCGGCGGGCACCTCATAGACGGTCTGCACCGCCGGCTCGGCCTGCGCGTCGCTGGCATAGACCACGCCAAGCGGCGCATCGCCTCGCGCGACCAAGGCCAATGCGGCGCGGACATTGTCGGTCTCGGCCAAGCGGCTTTGCAGCCGCTGCCAAAGCCCCGCATGGGTGAGCCATGCACGGGCATAGCTGCCTGCGGGAACGGCATCGCGTTGCCCCATGGCAAGCCGCCCCTCGGGGCCAAGCCGGGCGGGCATCTCGGCGGGATCGGCCAGCGGCGCGCTGTCGGCGAGGGCAATTAAAACGAGCCGGTTGCGGGCGATGATCTGCGCAGTCTCTGCCCCCTCCACGCCTTTGTCCGCGAGCCATGTCATCCAGTCGCTATTGGCCAGCAAGACCACATCGGCGGGCGCTCCGGAGGCGACTTGCCGTGCCATCGTGCCCGACCCGCCGTAAGACAGCACCACCGGCGCGGGGAAATCCGCCGTGACCTCCTCCAACGCGCCGCGCAGGCTGGCGGCGGCAAAGACCGTCACGGGCGCCTCGGCCCGAAGGGGCAGGGCAAGGCTGCAAAGCACGGTCAGAAGAGCGGAAAATCTTATCATTTTGGTAGTATCTTTGATGCGATGAAAGGGGGCAAGGGGATATGGCCAGACGGGGATCGCCGCGCTAGGGTCAAGGGGAAACAACCTGCCAAGGGGCGCGGCTGCAACGGATGGTGAAACAGGCTCCGATATCCTTGAACGGCGGACAGAAGGATGAGCTGCGCATTCAATTCGCGGCGCTTTGCTGGCGTCGTAAACGGGGCAAGTTGCAGATCCTGCTGATCACTTCGCGCGGGAGCAAACGTTGGATCATTCCCAAGGGCTGGCCGATGGAGGGCAAGACCCCCGCCGCCTCGGCCTTGGTCGAGGCTTGGGAGGAAGGCGGCGTTGTGGGGCAGGCGCGGGGGCAATGTCTGGGCGTTTATAGCTATGCCAAAACCGGCGCGGATGGGACCTTGCCCTGTCTGGCGATGCTCTACCCGGTGAAGGTCAAGGCGCTGGCCAAACACTTCCCCGAGAAGGGACAGCGCAAGCGGATGTGGTGTTCGCGCCGCAAGGCCGCCCGGCTGGTGGAGGCCCCCGATCTGGCGCGGCTGATCCGAGATTTCGATCCGCGCAGCGGTGGTTTGGCAGGCTGACCGCGCGGCGTTTCGATGCGCGCCGCGCCCGCGCTTGTCTTGACCTCTTTCGCGCTGCAGCCCATTTAAAGCAGAGAGTTTGAGGACCGGGCGAATGATCCGTTATGCACTGAAATGCGAAGCCGGGCATGGTTTCGAAAGTTGGTTCCAATCCGCGGCAGCCTTTGACAGCCTCGCCCGTGCGGGCCATCTGAGCTGCGCGGTCTGCGGGTCGACGGAGGTGAGCAAATCGCTGATGGCCCCGCGGGTCACCTCGGGCGGCAGCGCTCCGGCTGCGCCGGAAGCGGCAGAAGAACCGCAACCCGCCGAGACACCGGCTCCGGCCCTGTCCAATCCGGCAAGTGATGTGGAAAAGGCGCTGAGCGCCCTGCGCAAAAAGGTCGAATCCACCTCCGATTACGTCGGCAAGAATTTCGTGCGCGAGGCGCGGGACATGCACGCAGGGCGCAGCCCCGAGCGCCCGATCTATGGCGAGGCGCGCTTGGATCAGGCGCGGGCCTTGGTGGCGGAGGGTGTGCCCCTGATGCCGCTCCCGTTCAAACCCAAACGCCAACTTTCCTAAAGGCCCGTTTTCATAAAGGATCGCCCATGACCATCGTTATCACCGGCGCCAGCCGCGGCATCGGCGCGGCGCTGGCCCGCCAGTATAAAGACGCGGGCGAAGAGGTGATCGGCACCGCACGCGGCGCAGGCGCGCAGGCCGTGCTGGACGTGACCGACCCGGCAAGCCACGCGTCCTTCGCCGCAAGCCTGCAAGACCGTCCGCTGGACCTGCTGATCTGCAATGCGGGTGTGTATCTCGACAAGGGCGATGGCTTGGATACCGGCTTTGGCCCCGACCTCTGGGCGCAGAGCTTTGCGACCAATGTGACCGGGGTTTTCCTCACCGTGCAATCCCTGCTGCCCAACCTGCGGGCGGCGCAGGGGGCGAAAATCGCGATCATTGCCTCGCAGATGGGGTCGCAGACGCGGGCGCCGGGGGGCAGCTATATCTACCGCGCCTCCAAAGCGGCGGCGATCAATCTGGGGCGCAATCTGGCGGTGGATCTAAAGCCCGAGGGCATCTCGGTGGGCATTTACCACCCCGGCTGGGTGCGCACCGATATGGGTGGCGATCAGGGCGAGATCAGCGTTGAGGACTCCGCACAGGGGCTCGCCGGGCGGATCGCCGCTCTGGACCTCGCCCAAACGGGTTGTTTCGAAACATGGGATGGCCGCGCGCATCCGTTCTAGGCGGCGCTACATAACGTCATGTTAAATAGGCTTGCCCTTGCCGTGCCGTGGGCTTAGACCGCGCTGGACTGTTGCGCGGGGACAATATGCCTGTTCTGGTTATGAAATTTGGTGGGACTTCGGTTGCCACTTTGGACCGTATCCGCCGCGCGGCAAAGCGCGTCGGCGTCGAGGTGGCCAAGGGCTATGACGTGATCGTCATCGTATCCGCCATGTCGGGCGAGACGAACAAGCTGGTGGGCTTCGTCAATGAGACCTCGCCGCTCTATGATGCGCGCGAATATGACGCCATCGTGTCGAGCGGGGAGAATGTCACCGCTGGCCTGATGGCGCTGACTTTGCAGGAAATGGACGTGCCCGCACGCTCGTGGCAGGGCTGGCAGGTGCCGGTGCGCACCACCGATGCCCATTCCGCCGCGCGGATCGAAGAGATCCCCACCGACAACATCAACGCCAAGTTCGGCGAAGGCATGAAGGTGGCCGTGGTCGCAGGTTTTCAGGGCATCAGCCCGCAGGGCCGGATCACCACGCTGGGCCGGGGCGGGTCTGATACAACCGCCGTCGCCTTTGCCGCCGCCTTTGGCGCGGAGCGCTGCGATATCTATACCGACGTCGATGGTGTCTACACCACCGACCCGCGGGTCGAATCCAAGGCCCGCAAACTTGACAAGATTTCCTTTGAAGAGATGCTGGAACTGGCCTCTCTCGGGGCGAAGGTTTTGCAGACCCGTTCGGTCGAACTGGCGATGCGCTACAAGGTTAAACTGCGGGTGCTGAGCAGTTTCGAAGAACAATCTGACGACGCCGGGACGCTCGTCTGCGATGAGGAGGAAATCATGGAAAGCAATGTGGTGGCCGGGGTCGCGTTTTCCCGTGATGAGGCAAAGATGACCTTGGTGTCCGTGGCGGACCGCCCCGGCATCGCCGCGACGATCTTTACCGCGCTCAGCGAGGGCGGCGTGAACGTCGATATGATCGTTCAGAACATTTCCGAAGAGGGGCGCACCGATATGACGTGGTCCTGCCCCGTCGATCAGGTGATCCGCGCTGAAAAGGCGATGGAAAAGGCCCATGAAGAGGGGATCATCAACTATCAGGAGTTGATCGCCGACAAGGCCGTGGCCAAGGTTTCCGTGGTGGGGATCGGCATGCGCAGCCATACCGGCGTGGCCGCCAAGATGTTCAAGGTGCTCTCGGACGAGGGGATCAACATCAAGGTGATCACCACTTCTGAGATCAAGATCAGCGTGTTGATCGACCGCAAGTATATGGAATTGGCCGTGCAAGCCCTGCACGACGCTTTCGAGCTTGATAAAGCGGCCTAAACACCTGCGATGACACGGGTTTTACGCAAGGTGACCCCTTGCGTAAATCTGCAGCATCCCGCCGATATGCTGGCTGAGGATGTAGGGTATGGCGCGAATAGCATTTCTATCCTTGCGCGAGTGCGCTAAACCCTGCTCCAGAGGGACAGGGACCGGATCATATGGCCGAACGGGTTGAGACAGAAAGCCGCAAGCTGCTGGGGCGGCTGCGTGATGCGATGGCCAGCGATGTGGCGGGCCAAGCGCGGCTGGACAAGATCACCCAGTTGATCGCCAATTCCATGGGCTGCGAAGTCTGCTCGATCTATCTGTTCCGCGACGAAGACACGCTTGAGCTTTGTGCCACCGAAGGGCTGAACGAAGCGGCGGTGCACGAAACGCGCATGAAACTGGGCGAAGGTCTGGTCGGTCGGGTCGCCAAGAGGCGCACGGTCATTAACACGCCCGATGCGCCCCAAGCCGCCGGTTTCCGCTTCATGCCCGAGACGGGGGAGGAGATTTATTCCTCCTTCCTTGGGGTGCCGGTGCAACGTCTGGGTGAGACGCTGGGTGTTCTGGTGGTGCAGTCGAAAGTCGCGCGGGAGTTCTCCGCCGATGAGGTCTATGCGCTTGAGGTTGTCGCGATGGTGCTGGCCGAAATGGCCGAGCTTGGCGCCTTTGTCGGCGAGGGGGCTGCGATGTCGGCCCGGCATAGCCAGCCGGTGCTGCTGCGCGGCACCGTGGGGCAGGAAGGCGTGGCCGAGGGGCACGTCTGGCTGCATGAGCCGCGGGTGGTGGTCTCCAACCCCATTGCCGATGACCCTGAACGCGAGACGGAGCGGCTGACCGAAGCGGTTGAGCAATTGCGGCTCAGCGTTGACCAATTGTTAAGCCTTACCGCCGACAAAGAGCAGCAGAAGGTGCTCGAAGCCTACCGCATGTTCGCCAATTCCAAAGGCTGGATGCGGCGCATGGTGGAGGATATTCAAAGCGGGCTGAGTGCTGAGGCCGCGGTCGAGAAAGAGCAATCTATGGCCCGCGCCCGTCTGGGGCAGGTCAATGATGCCTACCTGCGCGAGCGGTTGTCGGATCTGGATGATCTGTCGAACCGCTTGCTGCGCAATTTGACGGGGCAGGGCAGCGATACCGGGGCCGAGATGCCGGTCGATCCGATCCTCGTGGCGCGCAACATCGGCCCGGCGGAACTGCTGGATTACGGGCGGTCGCTGCGCGGCATCGTGCTGGAGGGCGGCTCGGTCGGCTCGCACGCCGCTGTTGTCGCGCGAGCACTGGCGATTCCGCTGATCGTCCATGCCAGCCGCGTGACCAATGACGCGCTGAACGGTGATCACATCATGGTCGATGGTGAGCAGGGCGTGGTGCATCTGCGCCCGGACGATACCGTGGCCACGGCCTTTCGCGACAAGATCGCGATGCAGGCGGCGGCGCAGGAACGCTATGCCTCGATCCGCGACAAACCGGCTGAGACGAAATGCGGGCGGATCATCAGCCTACAGATGAACGCAGGTCTGATGGCCGATCTGCCCTCGCTCGAAGGGTCGGGGGCCGAAGGGGTCGGGCTCTTCCGCACCGAATTGCAGTTTCTGGTGCGCAACCAGATGCCCCGCCGGACCGAGCTTGCCGCGCTTTATGCCCGCGTGCTCGATGCCGCCCATGGCCGCCGCGTGGTCTTTCGTACGCTCGACATCGGGTCGGACAAGGTGCTGCCCTATATGAAGCCCCATGATGAGCCGAACCCGGCCCTCGGCTGGCGCGCGATCCGGGTGGGGCTGGATAAGCCCGGTGTCATGCGGATGCAGTTGCAGGCCCTGATCCGCGCCGCCGCGGGCCGCCCGCTGGCGGTGATGTTCCCCTTTATCGCCCAGTTCGAGGAGTTCCGCGCCGCACGGGCCGAGGTCGACAAGGCGATGGAGCGAGAGCGTATTCTGGGCCATGTCCTGCCTGAAAAGCTGGAGGTCGGCGCTATGCTAGAGACCCCCAGCCTCGCCTTTGCCCCAAAGAAATTCTTTGAGGAGGTCGAGTTCCTGTCGATCGGGGCAATGATCTCAAGCAGTTCTTTTTCGCCGCCGACCGTGAGAACGAGCGTGTGCGGCGGCGCTATGACACGCTGAACGTCTCTTTCCTGACCTTCCTTGAGGGCATCGTAGAACGCTGCGCCGAAACAGATACTGCGCTGTCTTTTTGCGGGGAGGATGCGGGCCGCCCGGTCGAGGCGCTGTGTTTCGCGGCCATCGGGCTCAAGACCCTGTCGATGCGCCCGGCCTCCATCGGGCCGGTCAAAAGCCTGCTGCGGCGTTGCAATCTCGACGACGTGCGCGCGGTCATCCATGCCGCACGAGAGCAGGGCGAGATGTCGGTCAGGGGCGCGGTGATGGACTACGTCCGCCAGCAGCACCAGCATTGAGCGCTGCGGCTATCTGCCGTGATAGTCCCGAAACCAAGCGACGAAACGCGCGATGCCTTCGTGAATGCCGGTCTGTGGGCGGTAGCCGGTGAGCCTATGTAGCAGGGCCGCATCGGCCCATGTGGCGGGGGCGTCACCCATCTGCATCCCCATGTAATTACGGACCGCCCGCTTGCCGAGCGCGGCTTCGATCGCCTCGACGAAATCCAGCAGGCGCACCTTTTCGGAATTGCCGATATTCACCACACGGTAGGGGGCCGCGGGGGAGAGCGAATCCCAGTCCGGCGGCGGTGGCGCCGTGCCCGGTTGCGGCGGGACGCAATCCATCAGCAGCCGGATGGCGCGCACCAGATCGTCGACGCAGGTGAAATCGCGGTACATCTCGCCGTGGTTGTAGATGTCGATCGGGCGGCCATCGAGGATCGCGTCGACGAATTTACTCAAGGCAAGGTCGGGCCGACCCCAAGGCCCGTAGACGGTGAAAAACCGAAACATCGTCGTCGGCAGACCCCAGAGATGCGCATAGGCATGGGCCATCCCCTCATTCGCCTTTTTCGTGGCGGCGTAGATCGACAGGGGCCGGTCGGTGGCCCCGGCCTCGGCGAAAGGCATATCGGTATTGGCCCCGTAGATTGACGAGGAGGAGGCCATGAGCAGGTGTTTCACCTCCAACCGCCGCGCGGCTTCCATCACGTTGAAGGTGCCGGTGATATTCGCCTCCAGAAAGGCGCGGGGGTGGTCGATGCTATGACGCACGCCCGCCTGTGCGGCAAGGTGCACGATCATGTCGGGGGCAAAGTCATCGACCAGCGCGTCGAAGGTCTCGCGGTCTTCCAGCAGGGCTTCTTTGGTGGTGAAATGCTCATGCTGAAGCAGCATCGCGTGGCGGCGTTGTTTCAGGGCGACATCGTAGTAATCGGTCATCCCATCATAGCCCTGCACCCGCGCGCCTTCGGCCAGCAACAGCCGGGCAAGGTGAAAACCGATGAAACCGCCCGTGCCGGTGACAAGTATCCTTTGCGTGCTGTCCATTCTGGCATCCTCGCTTTGCGCGGCTTGAGTTGCCTTTCCCATCGTCCTGGTAAAGGTTGGGCCGTGAATGCTAAAAATTTGGTTAAACTTGGCTAAGAAACTGCAAAGCATTGGCAGGCGAGCCAAAATCAAGTCGCGGCACGACGAAATGCTTCGCGGGCAGGGCGCGCGAAGGACCATCACAGGGAAAGCGGCCCATGCCCAAGAACGTTCTTTTCATCATGTGCGACCAGCTTCGCTGGGATTACCTCTCCTGCACCGGCCATCCGCATCTGCACACGCCGCATATCGATGCGTTGGCCGCGCGCGGGGTGCTTTTTGACCGCGCCTATGTGCAATCGCCGATTTGCGGCCCCTCGCGCATGTCGTTCTATACGGGCCGCTATGTCAGCTCGCATGGGTCAACTTGGAATGGCATCCCCCTGAAGGTGGGGGAGATGACGCTGGGCGACCATCTGCGCCCCTTGGGTGTGCGCACGGCGCTTTGCGGCAAGACCCATATGGCCGCCGATATCGAAGGGCTGCGCCGCCTTGGCCTGTCGCCCGACAGCGAGATTGGCGTGCTGATTTCGGAATGCGGGTTCGAACCCTATGAGCGTGACGACGGCCTGCACCCCGACGGCGGGCCCTACGCCCGCAACTCCGCCTATGACGCGCATATGAAGGACCGCGGGTGGCAGGATGAGAACCCCTGGCATTCCGTCGCCAACAGCGCCGAGGACGCAGAGGGCAATATCCTGAGCGGCTGGTTTCTGGACCACGCCGACAAACCGGCCCGCGCGGCGGGTGAAGATAGTGAGACACCCTATATCACGGGCCGCGCCATGGATTTCATCCGCGAGGCCGGCGATCAGCCGTGGTGCCTGCACCTGAGCTATATCAAACCGCATTGGCCCTATATCGTCCCCGCGCCCTACCATGATCTCTATGGGCCTGAGCGCCATCTGGACCCGGTGCGCAGCGCGGCGGAAAAGCGCGACCCGCATCCCGTCTATGGCGCATTCATGCAGGAGCGCGTCTCTCAAGCCTTTGCCGATGATGCCACCCGAAGCCGGGTTCTGACCGCCTATATGGGGCTGATCAAACAGCTCGACGACCAGATCGGCCGGCTGATGGCGTTCCTGACCGAAGAGGGGGTCGCGGATGACACGATGATTGTCTTCACCTCGGATCACGGCGATTACCTTGGCGACCACTGGATGGGGGAGAAAGAGCTTTTTCACGACCCCTCCGCGCGCATCCCGATGATCGTCGTCGACCCTAGCCCCGAGGCCGATGCGACCCGCGGCGCAAAATCCTCGGCACTGGTCGAGGCGATCGACGTGGTGCCCACCATCCTTGATTATTTCGGCGGCGCCGCCGTGCCGCATATCATCGAAGGCCGATCCCTCTTGCCGCTGCTACATGGCAAGGCCGAAGGGCTGCGCGATTTCGTGGTCTCGGAATACGACTACGCGCAGCGCGACGTGCGCAAACGCTTGGGGGTCGAGGTGAAGGACGCCAAGCTGACGATGCTCTTCGACGGGCGGTGGAAATACGTCTTTGCCGAAGGGTTCGGCCCGATGCTGTTCGATCTTGAAAGCGATCCCGATGAGTTGGTCGATCTGGGGGCCGACCCCGCCCACGCGCCTGAGCGCGCGCGGCTGGAGCAACTGCTGTTTCGCTGGACGCGCCGTACCGCTCAGCGCACCACCATCACCGACGCCAAGATTGCAGCCAGCGATGCCACGATGGGCGAGGCGACGGCGGGTATTCTAATCGGCTACCGGAATGAGGATGAGTTGCGCGAGGTTTTGGCGGCGGCGGGGAAAGGTGGTGGGGGTGAGGCCGGCCGCGCCCGCGCCGCCATGCCTGAACTTAAGCTGCTCTTAAAACGTCAGCCTGCAGCGCCCCGCTGAAACGTGATCTGACCGTCCATGACCACCGCAATCGCATTCACATCGGTGACCGCCTCGGCAGGGCATTGGGTCAGATCATGGCTCAGAACCGCGATGTCAGCGTCCATGCCCTCTGCCAGCCGCCCCCGCCTGTCCTCGGCGAACTCCGCCCAAGCGTTGTCGCGGGTATAGCTGGCGAGGGTGTCTTGCAGGCTTTGCGCTTGATCTGGCCACGTCTCTCCAAGGTCCAGCGGCGCGATGGCGGCTTTGACCGTGGCCATCACATCCACCGGGATCACGGGCCAGTCGGTCGAAAAAATGACCTTGGCCCCTGTCTCCCGAATGGTTTGCCATGCATAGGCGCCTTCGATCTGCTGGGGATGGATGTAGTTGCCCACCCCAGAAGGCGGAAAGATATGGCCGCGGGGGCGTGCCCGGGCTGGAGGGAGGCCACGATGCCCAAGGCGGCAAGCCGGGGAATGTCGTCGGGGTGGATCACTTCGATATGCTCGATCCGGTGGCGGCTGTCCCGTTTGCCATTTGCCTTTTGGGCAGCCTCGAAAGCGTCGATGGTGCGGCGCACGGCGGCATCGCCGATGGCATGGACAGCGATCTGAAACCCTAGCCGATCCGCTTCGACACAGGCCGCGACGAAATGCTCTTGGGTGAAAACCTCATCGCCGCAATTGCCGTCTTTGCCCATTTTGCCCGGATAGGGCTGAAGCATCAGCGCGGTGCCGCTTTCGATCACCCCGTCGATGAACATTTTGACGTGGCTACAGCGGACCTTATCGCCTTGAAAATCGGCGCGCAGGGCAGGGGCTTCGCGGGCCAGCCGCGCAACGGGGTCCGTGCCTTTGAGGTGAAAGGGGACAAGACAGCGACAGAGCAGGCGGCCCTCGGCCTCCAACTCGGACAGGAGTTCGAGTTGATAGCGGTTGCCGTCCATCAGATGCAGACCGGTGATGCCCTGCGCCGCGCAATGGGCCAGCCCGCGTGCGATGACATCCTTGTCCATCTCACGTTCTGCCGGTGTGGCGGGCGGCTCGGGGTCGCGCCCGGCGGTGAGACCCAGCATATCGCGGCCGCCATATCGGGTGAGCGACAGGATCGGACTATAGGCGCCGGGCTCAAGCAATTCGCCGCTGGCAAGCCCGTCATCCCCCATCACGATCTCGGAGCCTGCATCGACCGTGCCGCCTTGCAACAGCCCCGCCGCCTCTAATGCCGCGGTATTGGCCCAGACGGTGTGATGGTCCGGGGCGAACATCGCCAGCGGGCGGTCGGGCAGGATGGCGTCGAGATCATGGCGGGTGAGGGTCTTGCCGGTGCCCAGAATGCCGTAATCCGCCATGACGCAGAACAGCATCTTATCCTCGGGGTTGGCCTCGGCATAGGGCAGGATGGCTTGGCGCATGTCCTCCAGCCCGGTGATGCCGTAGAGGCTGAGATATTCCAGTTCGACCGATCCGCCAAAAAGATGCACATGGCTGTCGATGAACCCGGGCAGCACCGTGCCGCCCTGCGCGTCGATCACCTTGGTCGTTGGGCCGATCAGCACCATGATCTGAGCGTCTGATCCGACCGCCGCAATCTTGTTGCCGGTGATGGCCAGAGCGCTGGCATGAGGCTGGTCCGGATCGAAGGTGACCAACGCGCCGTTATGGATGACGATATCTGCCGACATGGGCTTGAAGTCCTTATTGCGATGCGCGCCCCGACCAAGGCCGGGGCGCAATGTGTGTATCGAGCCGGGTTGGCGTTACTTCTGAAGGTCGGTGTTGATTGTCACTGAGAACTGACCCGGTATTTTCACCGAGATTTGACCCACCCTCAGTTATGCGTCGTGGTCTATGATGCGGTCAATGTTTTGGCCTCCTTTGCAGTTTTCTTTGCTGCCTCAGAACTGACCTTGAAGCGGTAGCTGTCGTTTCCGGTTTCGAGGATGTGGCAGCGGTGGGTAAGCCGATCCAAGAGAGCGGTGGTCATCTTTGCATCCCCGAAGACCTGCGCCCATTCTGAGAAGCTAAGGTTGGTGGTGATGATCACACTGGTGCGCTCATAGAGCTTACTGAGCAGATGGAAGAGCAGCGCCCCGCCAGATGAACTGAACGGCAGGTAGCCGAGTTCGTCCAAAATGACCAAGTCGACCTTCGTCAGCGTCTCAGCCAGTTTCCCTGCCTTTCCAAGCGCCTTCTCCTGTTCCAACGCATTGACCAATTCTACGGTCGAGAAGAAGCGGACCTTGCGCCTGTGGTGCTCAATCGCTTGGACGCCAATTGCAGTGGCCGTGTGGCTCTTGCCCGTTCCGGGACCGCCGATCAAAACGACATTTTCGGCCGCTTCGATAAACTCGCATCGATGTAGCTGCCGCACTGTCGCTTCGTTGACCTCACTCGATGCAAAGTCGAAGCCCGTCAGATCCTTGTATGCGGGGAAGCGGGCGACTTTCGTGTGGTAGGCGATAGACCGTACCTCGCGTTCGGCGATCTCAGCCTTGAGCAGCTGTGACAGCATTGGTGTGGCAGCTTCGAACGCTGGCGCGCCCTGGGCGACCAAGTCTTCAATCGCATTTGCCATGCCGTACAGCTTGAGACTGCGTAGCATGATCACGATAGAAGCTCCTGCTGGGTCATGACGCATGGCGCTTCTCCTTAGTCTGTCGCAACCCGTCATAGCGATCGACGTTGGCCTCTGGCGTTGACTGCAATGCCAGTGCGTCCGGCGGATCGACCTCGGGGTGATCTGTCGGTCTGCGGTCGATCAATCGATGCAACAGGTTCAGGATGTGCGTCTTGGTGGGGACGCCCGCTTCAAGTGCCAGCTCCACTGCGCACAAAACGTCATCTTCGTTGTGCTGAAGGACCAGAGACAGAATGTCGACCATCTCTCGGTCACCGCCTTCTTTACGCAGCATGTGATCCTGAAGTTGCCGGAAGGCATCCGGCATCTCCGTGAACGGCGCACCATTGCGTAAGGCACCTGGTTTGCGTTGGATGACAGCGAGATAGTGACGCCACTCATAGATGACCTTGCCGGGCTTGCGATGAGATCGCTCGATGATCCGCGCATGCTCGCAAACCGTTTGCCCTTCAGCGACCACGACCAGCCGTTCGGGATAAACATGCAAACTGACACGTCGGTTCGCGAAGCTGGCGGGAACGCTGTAGCGATTGCGTTCGAACGTGATCAGGCATGTGGGTGACACACGCTTACTGTGTTCGATAAAGCCATCGAATGCCGGCGGCAGTGCCATCAGCGTGGGCTTCTCGGCCTCCCACACGTCAGCGATGGACCCCGGCAAAGCCTTGTGCGGTGTCTCTGCCCAAAGGGCGATACAGCGATCTTCAAGCCATTGGTTCAGCTCGTCCAGATCGGCAAAGACCGGCATGACTTGCCACATGCGGTTGCGCGCATCCTGCACGTTCTTCTCAACCTGGCCTTTCTCCCAACCTGCGGCTGGATTGCAGAACTCGGGCTCAAACACGTAGTGGCTGGCCATAGCCTTGAAGCGTGCATTGACGTCCCGCTGCTTGCCTCTGCCCACACGATCAACGGCGGTCTTCATATTGTCATAGATCCCGCGACCAGGCACGCCGCCGAAGACGCGGAATGCATGCCAGTGGGCGTCAAACAGCATCTCGTGCGTTTGCAGCGGGTAGGCCCGCACCAAGAAAGCGCGGCTGTGTGACAGTTTGATATGCGCGACCTGAAGTTTGGCGCGCTCACCGCCAATGTTGGCCCAGTCCTCGCTCCAATCGAATTGGAAGGCTTCGCCGGGCGCGAACACCAAAGGCACGTAGGTGCCGCGCCCCGTCGTCTGTTCCGCTCGATGCCGATCTTCACGCCATGCCCGGGCGAAAGCTGCTACGCGTTCATAGGAGCCATCATATCCCAGCTTCACCAGATCAGCATGCATTTGCTTCACTGTCCGCCGCTCTTTGCGTGACTTCCGCGTCTGGATTAAAAGCCAGGCTGACAGCCGATCCGAATAGGGATCCAGCTTGCTTGGACGCTTGGGCGTCTTGAACTGCGGTTCCACCGCACCTTCACGCAGATACTTCTTTATCGTGTTCCGAGACAAACCCGTCCGCCGGGCAATCTCCCTGATTGGCATCTTGTCACGCAATGCCCAGCGTCGAATGACACTCAAAAATCCCATGTCGATCACTCCAAATCCCCCCAACCAAAACCGTCGGGGAAGTGTGTTCACATGGGTCAATTCTCAGTGACAATTTATGGGGCTACCGGGTCAGTTCTCAGTGACAATCAACAGCGGTGAGCAACCGGATGAAGCGCGACCTGGCAATCCGGGCATTGAAAATGGCTGTTGCGCTGCGGCAGCCGCCCAAGGGCTGCATCCATCACACCGATCGTGGGTCGCAATATTGTTCGCACGACTACCAGAAGCTTCTGCGCCACCATGGGTTCATGGTATCGATGAGCGGCAAGGGCAATTGTTATGACAACTCTGCCGTCGAGACCTTCTTCAAGACGATCAAGGCAGAGCTGATCTGGCGGAGACCATGGCATACGCGAAGAGAAGCAGAGCTGGCCATCTTCCAATACATCAACGGCTTCTACAATCCGCGAAGGCGGCACTCAGCACTGGGTTGGAAAAGCCCGGTCGCTTTCGAAAGGAAAGTGGCCTAAACGAGCACGTGGGGCGGCACAAAAACGCGACAGGTCCAGTCACGCCTTCTGCGCCAAGCGGATGTGTGACGTGCTGGGTGTCAGCTCACGCGGCCTGCGCGCCTATCGCAACCGCCCTGCCAGCCAAAGACAGAGGACTGACATGGTCGTGCTGGCCCACATCAAGGAGCAATCCCGTCTAAGCTTGGGCAGCTATGGACGACCGAGGATGACGGAAGAATTGAAAGAGCTGGGCTTGAATGTCGGCCATCGTCGGGTTGGCAGATTGATGCGTGAGAATGGCATACGGGTCGAGAGATCGAAGAGATACAAGGTGACAACGGATAGTAATCACGCCTTCAACATTGCGCCCAACCTGCTGAACCGTGACTTCCAGGCGGAGGGACCCAATCAGAAGTGGGCAGGTGACATCAGCTATGTGTGGACCCGTGAAGGGTGGTTGTATCTCGCGGTTATCCTCGATCTGCATTCACGCCGGGTGATCGGTTGGGCGGTGAGCAACCGGATGAAGCGCGACCTGGCAATCCGGGCATTGAAAATGGCTGTTGCGCTGCGGCAGCCGCCCAAGGGCTGCATCCATCACACCGACCGTGGGTCGCAATATTGTTCGCACGACTACCAGAAGCTTCTGCGCCACCATGGGTTCATGGTATCGATGAGCGGCAAGGGCAATTGTTATGACAACTCTGCCGTCGAGACCTTCTTCAAGACGATCAAGGCAGAGCTGATCTGGCGGAGACCATGGCATACGCGAAGAGAAGCAGAGCTGGCCATCTTCCAATACATCAACGGCTTCTACAATCCGCGAAGGCGGCACTCAGCACTGGGTTGGAAAAGCCCGGTCGCTTTCGAAAGGAAAGTCGCGTCAGGTCCACTTAAGCCGTAAACACGTTCAGGAAACACCGAAGGGGCGCCGGCTATTCTTTAGGCGGCAGAAAACGGATAATCCCGTCAGTCTTCCTGTTACCGAAGCCTTGGGGCGCCTAATTGATGCACTCCCCCAAGATCAAGAGCTCCTGGTCACCTCGCTGACAGGAGAACCGTTAAAGGCCTTGCGTGCTTCCCAGATTATTCGGGATATCAAGATCAGGCATAACGAAAAGGTTGAGCAAGGTTTGCTGCCGGTCCGCATTCGCGATGAACTACGGCCCTACGATATGCGGGGAACTGCCGCTACGGCGCTATTGCGAGCGGGGTGTTCTTTAAATGAGATTGCAGTCACCATGGGATGGGGCCTCCGTCATGCTTCCAACGTGATCGAACGCTATGCCGCGTTGGTTCCCGAAGTCACAGACGAGGTCCACAAGAAACTGCTCAAGGCTAAGCGCAAAGATGCGAAGGCTAAGCGCAAGCATGAGAAAAAAGCTGAAAAGCCGAAATGATGTCTTCGTTGCGAAGGTAAACGTATGCCTTGGCCCCGCGAGGGGTTGTACATACGAACTGAAAAAAAACGGTGGAAAATGAGCCGCGTAGAGCAATCTGCGCGGTTTCGTTTGTGTGAGCTGCCCCAAACGAGTGGTCCAATTTGATTGTTAGTGCATTTCAGGCCGCCGGTCGACGGCCGAGATGCTCTCCGGCGCCGGTGGCCTGTAGCCCAGGGCGCTGTGAGGTCGGACTGTATTGTAGTGACGGCGCCATCGCTCGATGAGGATCTGAGCTTCGCGGAGTGAGTAGAAGACCTCTCCGTCGAGCAGCTCGTTGCGGAACCGGGCGTCGAAGCTCTCGCAGTAACCGTTCTCCCAAGGGGAGCCGGGCTCGATGTAAGCTGTCTTCGCCCCCACTGCCTCGATCCACTCCCGCACCTTGAGCGCAACAAACTCGGGGCCATTGTCAGACCGAATGAACTCGGGCGGCCCGCGCAGGATGAACAGGTCGGTCAGAGCATCGACCACGTCGGTTGAATTGAGCTTCCTGTCGACGCGGATGATCAGCGCCTCCTTCGTGAACTCATCGATGATATTAAGGATGCGTTAGGCGCGGCCGTCATGCGTGCGGTCCTGGACGAAGTCGTAGGACCAGACGTGGTTGGGCCGCTCCGGCCGTAGACGGACGCAGGACCCGTCGTTGAGCCAGAGACGGCTGCGCTTCTTCTGCTTGTGCGGGACCTTCAGCCCCTCGCGTCGCCATATGCGCTCGACCCGCTTGCGGTTCACCTGCCAGCCAGCCTGGTTCAGCAGCGCCGTGATGGGGCGATATCCGTAGCGGCCATACTGGCGAGCCAGCTCGATGATATCTGCCGTCGGCTGCGCTTCGTCCGACCGCCCCTGCGGCACCTTCCGCTGGGTGGAGCGATGCTGTCCGAGCGTGCGGCAGGCGCGGCGCTCGGATACGCCAAGCGTCTGCCGCACGTGGTCGATGCACTTTTGTCGGCGCGAGGGGCTTAGAAGTTTCCCTGTGCCGCCTCGCTCAGGATCATTTTGTCGAGGGTCAGGTCGGAGACAGCGCGCCGAAGCCGCTGGTTTTCCGCCTCGAGCTCCTTTAGCCGCTTCAGCTGATCACGGCTCATGCCACCATACTGCCTGCGCCACCGATAGTAGCTCTGCTGTGTGATACCGACCTGGCGCACCGCATCACCGATCGAAAGGCCTTGGCCTTGCAGCACCTCAACCTGGCGCAGGTTCAAGACGATGTCTTCGAACTTTTCTCGCTTTCCAGCCATTCTCTGGTCCTCTCCATGACGGGATCATTCTATCCCAGTTGGCGGACCACTTCAGTGGGGGCACTCCATGTGAAATAGGGGTGATCGTTGGAGGTCTTGGCCAGTGTCTTTGTAAACTGAACTGTAAACCAACAGAATTCCAAGGTCTCGATCGGCGAGCAGAATGAAGAATTGCCATAAAAATAAGGTGGAGGCGAGTACCGGAATCGAACCGGTGTACACGGATTTGCAATCCGCTGCGTAACCACTCCGCCAACTCGCCGACCGGTGGTTGGCGCACTGCTAACGGATCACGAAGGGGGCCGCAAGTCCCATATGCGCGCGAAAATGCGGTCAGGGCGTTGCCGCTGGCCCGGCAATGTGGCACATCACTCTTCAGACACCCTGAACGAATGAGTTTAGCTGATGAGTGATTTCGCCGCCCGCCGCGTAACCATGGTAGATACGCAGGTTCGTCCTTCGGATGTGACCAAGTTTCCAATCATCGACGCGATGCTGACCGTGCAGCGCGAAGACTTCGTGCCGGCGGCACAGCGCGAGGCTGCCTATCTGGGTGAAAACCTCGATCTGGGGCAGGATCGGGTGCTGCTCGACCCGCGGACATTGGCCAAAATGCTCGACCACCTCGACATCACCAATGAGGAACTCGTGCTCGATATCGGCTGCGCCATGGGCTATTCCAGCGCCGTGATCGCCCATATGGCCGAGGCCGTCGTCGCCGTTGAGGAAGACGAAGCCATGGCCGCCGAGGCGCAAGAGGCGCTGGCGCAGGCGGGCGCGGACAATGTGATCGTCCATGTCGCCCCGCTGACCGAAGGCGCGCCGCAGCATGGGCCCTATGATGTGGTCATCGTCCAAGGTGCGGTGGGTGAACTGCCCGAAGCGCTGGTGGAGCAGGTGAAAGAGGGCGGGCGGATTGCTTGCCTCTTTATGGATCGGGGTCTGGGCGAGGTACGCCTGGGCTATAAACGCGGCGGTCAGGTGTCTTGGCGGCCCGAATTCAACGCCGGTGCGCCGGTGCTGCGTGGCTTTGAACGTCAGGCAGAATTTCAGCTGTAAGCGACAGGGTGGCGCGCCGGTCATACCGCGCGCCACTTCGCTTTCAGGGGAGGGGCACCCGCCCCGATCGGCCTACGGGCCGGTCCAAAGGTCTACAAAAGCCATTCAGGGGCATTGAGCCATGAGCGCGAACAGTTTCACGAAATCCCTCAAACGTTTTGCCATCGCCGTACCGGTGAGCCTTGTCCTCGCCAGCGGCGCTGCCCTGCCGCGTGTGGCTGCCGCCGAGACATTGGCCGATGCGCTGGTGGGGGCCTATGAGCATTCCGGTCTGCTGGAGCAAAACCGTGCGCTTTTGCGGGCCGCCGATGAGGATGTGGCCGCGGCGAAATCGGCGCTGAAACCCGTGTTGCGGTGGGCCGCCGGGCTGACGCAAAGCTTTGGCACCACGCGCAGTTCCTCTCTTCTGCCAGCGCAGTCGACGGAAAGCCTGAAGGCGTCGATCAGCCTGATTGGCGAGCTTCTGCTCTATGATTTCGGCGCGAGCGCCTATCGGGTGGAGGCGGCGAAAGAGGCCGTGCTGGCCACCCGCCAGACTTTGGTCAACCTAGAGCAGCAGGTGCTGCTGCGCGCGGTTGCGGCCTATATGGGCGTGATCGAAGCCTCGGAAACGGTTGAGCTGCGCAACAACAACCTGCGGCTGCTGACCCAAGAGCTGCGCGCCGCGCGGGATCGTTTCGACGTGGGCGAAGTTACCCGCACCGATGTGGCCTTGGCCGAAGCGCAGCTTGCCAATGCCCGCAGCGGGCTGGCGGGCGCCGAAGGCGTGCTGCTGCGCGCGGTCGAGGAGTATCGCAATGCCGTGGGCCATGCCCGGGCAACCTTAGCCAACCGCCGAGCCTGCCGAATGTCGGCGGCAACCTCGCCTCGGCCAAGGCTTTGGCTGTGCGCACTCACCCGTCGATCATCGCCGCACAGCATCAGGTGGCGGCAGCCGATCTCAGCGTCGAAGCCAATGAGGCGGCCATGGGCCCGCGGATCACGCTGAACGGGCAATATGGTCTGAACGAGACTTTCGACAGCGAAGCCTATACCCGCAGCGGCAGCGTTGGGGTGGAGGTCGGTCAGACCATCTATCAGGGCGGGGCGCTTTCCTCGGCCGTGCGCAGCGCGATGGCGCAGCGGGACGCGCAGCGCGCGAACCTGCATGTGGTGCGCCAAGATGTTGAGCAGGAGGTGGGCAACGCCTATGCCGCGCTGGCCTCGGCACGGGCGCAGTTGGAGGCTTCCGACCGCCAGATCCGCGCGGCGCGTATTGCCTTCCGCGGCGTCCGCGAGGAAGCGACCCTCGGCGCGCGTACCACATTGGACGTGCTGGACGCCGAACAATCCTTGCTGGATGCGGAATCGACCCGCGTTTCGGCCCGTGCCAATCTCTATGTGGCGGCCTATTCCGTGCTGGCTGCCACGGGCCGTCTCACCGCGCAGGACCTGAAGCTGCCGGTGCAGATCTATGACGCGGGGGCCTATTACAACCTTGTTAAGGACGCCCCTGCTAAATACTCGAAAGAGGGCCAAGCGCTGGATCGGGTGCTGCGCGCGCTGCAAAAAGACTGACGTTTTGCACGGTCGTTTGGCATTTTGCACCGCCCCATTGTGAGAATCCTCCCACGCGGTTAAGCTATCCGCGAGGCAAGAGTGGTAGAGAAATATGTCCGAACCCGTCACAAACGCGGAGGTGGAAGACGTCCTGTCGTCGATTCGCCGATTGGTGTCCGAAGACAAGCGTCCCCTGCAAACGTCCAACCCTACGCCGGTTTCCAAGCCGGAGGCTGCCGATTCTGCAGATGACACCGGTGCCGCGTTCAAAAGCATGCGGGGGCCGCATTGGACGAGCCGACATCGGACAGCGTCACGTCCGAGGATTTCACTCCGCACCTGTCGCTGCGCACAGCCTCGGGCGGCACGGCGCGTCCCGCTTCTGACGAGGGCGTCGGTGAGGCATCCAAAGCCGCGCCGCAGCCGCTGAGCTTGACCCAAGCCATGCAGACCGAAGCGGAAGATAGTGCCGATGAGGCAGAGCGTCCATTCGTCTCGGCCCGTCACCCCGCGACCCCGCCTGCCGAGAAGGCTCCCGCGGCCTCGAGCGACCGGTTGGTGCTGACCCCTGCGCTCAGGGTTGCCACGTCGGATGGCGAGGATCGCCCAAAGGCCGCTGCCGTTGATCCGGCCAAGGTCTCGCCCTTGGACTATGATATGCTGCATGACGATCCGAGCGATCTGCATGCCGAAGACTATCGCACACCCGCGCCGGAGACCGCGGATGAGGCCCGGGCTCGCGCCGTCTCTGACGCAGTGGCCAAGGCGACCGGGGCCAGCCGCAGCGACAAGCTGGCGGCGCTCGAGACGGCCATCGGCAAAATCTCTGACGACTGGGATCCGGACGCGCCCGGCGATAATGACTATTCCGGCACCGAACCTCCGGCGATGGAGTGGAAAGACGATGCGGAGCTTGACGCGCCTGAGGCCCCGATTGCCGATACGGCGACGGTAGAGGCTGAGACGCCCGCCCCAAGCCGCCCGCAGCCCACGACACCGCAGCTCGAAGAGCAGGTGCGCCGTTTTGCGGACAGTGGCCCGCGTGTGGCCGATCCTGCCGCCACCGCGCCGGAATTCGACTATGCCGCCCCCGCGCAGGAGGCGGGCAGCGCGGGTGAGGATCAGTTCCTCGACGAGGAAGCACTGCGCGACATGGTGACCGAGATCGTCCGCGCCGAGCTTCAGGGGGCTTTGGGCGAGCGGATCACCCGCAATGTGCGCAAATTGGTCCGCCGCGAAATTCACCGCGCGCTGACGGCCCAAGACCTCGAGTAAGCGAAGCGGCGGCACCCGCCGCCATGACCGCCCCGCCAGGGTGACGCTGCGCGACCCGCCGCGCGTGGTCTTGCGCGATAGGCGCTACCGGCTACATTGGGGGCACCAGCGCGGAAGGATCACCGATGGAATTGACGGTTAACGGCACGGTCCACGAGGTGGACGTGGATGACGACATGCCGCTGCTCTGGGTTTTGCGCGACGAGCTGGGGATCACCGGGCCAAAATACGGCTGCGGCATTGCGCAATGCGGTGCCTGCACGGTGCATGTCGATGGGCTGGCCGTGCGGTCTTGCCAATTGCGGGCGGCGGATGTGAACGGCGATGTCACCACCATCGAAGGCTTGGGCACGCCCGAAGCGCTGCATGTGGTGCAGGCGGCATGGGTGGAGCATCAGGTCGCGCAATGCGGTTACTGCCAATCGGGGCAGATCATGCAGGCGGCCTCTTTTCTGGAGCTGAACCCCGAGCCGACCGACGATCAGATCGACGCCGCGATGAGCGGGAACCTCTGCCGCTGCGGCACCTATCCGCGCATCCGTGCCGCCGTTCACAGCGCCGCCGCGCGGCTGCGGGGGGCCTGACATGTCGCGCCTGCGCACCATCACCCGCCGCAGTTTCATCGTTGGCTCCGCCGCCATTGCCGGGGGCGTGGCCTTTGGCACCTATCTGTACAAACGTGACCTGAAGAACCCGCTGCTCGAAGGCTTGCCACCCGGTGCGGCGGCGATCACGCCCTACGTCAAGATTGATGCAAGCGGCGTCACGCTGATCACCCCGCGCGCCGATGTGGGGCAGGGGGCCTATTCGATCCAAGCCCATATGATTGCCGAGGAGTTGGATGTCGACCTCGACAGGGTGCAGATCACGCCCGGGCCGCCTTCGCCGGTCTATTACAACGGCGTGGTCGGGGTTGAGGCGATGCCGATTGCCGCGACCTCGGAAACGCTGCTGGCGCGGACCGGGCGCGGCGCCTCGGATGTGGCGGGAAAGCTGCTCGGCCTGCAATTGACCGGCGGCAGTTCGACCGTGCCGGATATGTACGACAGGCTGCGCATGGCCGGGGCCGTGGCCCGCGAAACCCTGTTGGCCGCCGCCGTGGCGCAGACGGGGCTGGAACGGAGCCAACTCAAGACCGAGGCGGGCGTGGTGGTGCTGCCCGACGGCATGCGGCTGGCCTATCAAGACCTCGCCGCCGCCGCGGCGGAGATCGACCCGGTGACCGAGGTCACGCTGCGCGACCCCGGCGCGTGGCGGCACCTTGGCAAGCCGCAGATGCGCACCGATATCATGGCCAAATCCACTGGCACCCAGACCTATGGCATCGACATGGTGATGGAGGGGATGCTTCACGCCACGACCCGCACCAACCCGGCGCAGGGCGGGGCGATCATGGGCTTTGACGCGGGCCGCGCCGAAAAGATGCGCGGCGTGAAGGCGGTCTTGCCCATCACCGGCGGCGTCGCCGTGGTGGCCGACAACACCTGGCGGGCCTTTCAGGCCGCGCAGGCGGTGAAATGTGACTGGGGCCCGTCGCCCTATATCGGCGACACGGCGGATCAATTCAAAGCCGTGGCGGCCTCCTTCACCGATGACCGGCAGGACAGCCGGTTTCGCGATGACGGCGATGTCAGCGCCGCACTGGCCGATGGGGAGGTGTTGGAGGCCGCGTACCGCATCCCCTATCTGGCCCATGCCCCGCTGGAGCCGATGAGCGTGGTGGTGAAGCTGGAGAAGGCCCGCGTCGATATCTGGACCGGCACGCAGATCCCGCGTTTCATGCAGGCCAATGTGGCCGCGCTCACCGGGATCGACGCTGAGAATGTGCATATCCATGTGCTGATGTCGGGCGGCAGTTTCGGGCGGCGGCTTGAGGATGACTATACCCTGCGCGCCGTCGAAGTGGCGATGCAACTGCCCGGCACACCGATCAAAATGGTTTGGTCGCGGGAGGAGGATTTCACCCATGACTTCCCCCGCCCACTGGCCATGGCGCGGGCGCGGGGCAAAGTCTCGGAGGGGCAGATCGCGGCCTATGAATTGGCCATCGCAGCACCTTCGACGGCGGAATCGCAGATGGCGCGGCTGAACCAGCCGGTCTTCGGCCCCGACATCGCCATCGTCGCAGGCGCATGGGATCAGCCCTTTGCGATCCCCGATTACCGCGTGACCGGCCACCGTGTGCCCGCGATGGTGCCGGTAAGCTCGTGGCGGTCGGTCGGGGCGTCGGGCAACGGTTTCCTGCACGAAAGCTTCATGGATGAGATGTGCCATGCCGCGGGCGTCGATCCTTTGGAGGAACGGCTCCGGCTGTGCACCCATGCGCCCTCGCGCGGGGTGTTGGAGGCTGTGGGCGAGATGTCGGACTGGGGCGCAGACCTTGGCCCGGGGCGGGGCCGGGGGCTGGCGTTCTGCCTGTCCTTCGGCGTGCCGGTGGCCGAGGTGGTCGAGGTCAGCCAGACCGACGCGGGTCTCAAGATCGACCGCGTTTTCGTTGTCGCCGAAGTGGGCCGCGTGATGGATCCGGTCAACTTCGAGGCGCAACTCGCCGGCGCGGTGATCTGGGGCTTGGGCCATGCGATGAACTGCGAACTAACCTATCGCGATGGGGTGCCGCAGCAGGACAACTATCACCTCTATGAAGGGTTGCGGCTGTATCAGACGCCCAAGATCGAGGTGCGCGGGTTGGAGAATGGCGGCAAGCTGCGCGGCATTGGTGAGCCGGGCGTGCCGCCCGCGGCGCCTGCGCTGGCCAATGCAATCTTCGCCGCCACGGGCCAGCGGATCCGTGAACTCCCCCTGTCTAAATCCGTGGATTTCGCATGAGATATCTATTGACCTGCGCCGCACTCATGCTGGCCGCCCCCGCCTTTGCGCAGGAGGCGCCCGATCGCGCCGAGGGGCTGGCCGCTTGGGATCGGATTTTCACCGTCACCGCGCATCCGCGTTGCACCAATTGCCATGTAGGCGAAGAGGGGCAGCCGATGTGGCAGGGCTTGGGCTATGGGCCGGAGGCGGTGCACGGCATGAATGTGCGCGCGGGCGAGAGCCGGATCGGGGCCGAGAGCATCCCTTGTGACGCCTGCCATGTCACCTCTGCCGCTGCGAACACGGTGCCCCATGCCCCACCGCATATCGACGATGCTTGGCGGCTGCCGCCGGTAGAATTGGCGTGGTTCGGCAAGTCCTCAGCCGAGGTCTGCATCCAGTTGCGCGATCCTGAGACCAACGACGGGCATGACATCGCCTCATTGGTCGATCACCTGCAAAACTCCGCCTTTGTAAACTGGGGTTTCGCCCCCGGCGCGGGGAGGTCGGTGCCCGAGGGGACGCTCGATGCGTTGGTGCATGACGTGAGGGTCTGGGGCGCTGCGGGCACGCCCTGTGCGGGGGATCAGGGCTGATCGCTCATCGCGCGGGCCAATCTGCGGATGCGCAGGGCGCGGTTCAACTCTCCGCCAAAGATCAGCACCAGCGCGGCGAGATACATGAAGTAAAGCGCCGCGATGATCCCTGCCATGCCCGCGTAATAGCTGGCATAGGTGCCAAAGCTGCGCAGGTAGGATGAAAACAGCACCGCCAGCACGGTCCAAGCAGCGGCGGTGGCGACAACTCCGGGCCAGATGTTGTTAAACCGCGTCCGCCGTGCGGGCAGGATCACATGGGCCGCGAAGAGGGCGACCAGCAGGATCGTGGCCGAGGCGGGAAAGCGGACCAGCCCCACGGTGACCGAACGCGGATCGAAACCCGGCATCAACATATGCAGCCAAGACCCGGCCCGAGGGGCGAGCACCAGCAGATAGCCCACGATCACGAGGATCAGGCTTGCCAGCAGCACCATGGCGACCTGCACGGCGTAGATGGTGAAGACCGACCGCGTCTCGCGCAGCCCATAGGCGCGGTTCAACCCCACGCGCACCCCATCGACTCCGCCCACGGCGAACCAGACGGTCAGCAGGATACCCACGCTGAGCAGATCGCCGCGCGGCACGGTCATGACCTTTTCCACCTCCGACACGATCGGTTCGATCAGGGCAGGGGGACAATGGCGATCAGGAAATGGATCAGGTCATCGGCCATCGACCGGTCGCCGACAAAGGCAGTGAGCGAACTGGTGAAGATCAGGAAGGGGAAGATCGCCAGCAGCGCGCGAAAGGCCACGTTTCCGGCCATGCCAAAAGCATCATCGCTCCACAGCCGCAGCACCGCCTCGTGCAGGACGGCCCGCACGACCCGCAACCCGGTGCCGTGAAACAGATCCTCGGGGTCCTCGCTGAGAACTCCGTGGGTCATGACGACCTCGCGCTTTTGGTCTTGGGCCGGTCTGGCGTCCATTCCAATGCCTCGTTTTCATCCCGTGAGGCTAAGCTAGTGCCCCTTGGCCCGCGCTGCCACCTTGATGACCGGCCACAGGCGAGAGCAGGCTCATGTGATTGATCTTGCCAAAGGGGCATCGCTCCACTTGACGCTCAGGGAGCGATAAAATAGGAGAGGAGCCGTAGCGCGGGCGTTGTGTAATGGTAAGACCTCAGCCTTCCAAGCTGATGATACGGGTTCGATTCCCGTCGCCCGCTCCACTCTTTCCCCGAAACTTTCGTGACCGCCGCCGCGCGGGATAGATGCGACCGCCGCTGTCTGTCGGGGGCGGCAGATTGTCCTTATCGGGGCGGTCTTGCTTGACCCCGCCCAGCCCCCGCGCCATGACCGATGTGGAAAGACAAAGGAAAGCCCATGGCACGCACCCCAGCCCCCGCACCAAGCGCCAAAGACGAACGCGAAAAGTCGCGGCGGATCGGGGCTTTGGCGGCGCTGATGCCTTTCATGGCGCCCTATCGCTGGTTGATGGCCGCCGCCGGGGCGGCGCTGGTGCTGACCGCGATGATCTCGCTCACTTTGCCCTTGGCGGTGCGGCGGGTGATCGACAATTTCGGCACGGGAGAGAGCGAATTGCTCGACCTCTATTTCATCGCCGCACTGTTGATCGCGGGGCTGCTCGCCCTTGGCACCGGGCTGCGCTATGCGCTGGTGACACGGCTGGGCGAACGGGTGGTGGCCGATATCCGGCGCGCGGTGTTTGACCGTGTGGTGGGCATGAGCCCGGCCTTTTATGAGCGTATCATGACTGGCGAAGTGCTCAGCCGGATCACCACCGACACCACGCTGATCCTCTCGGTGATCGGATCGTCGGTCTCGATCGCGCTGCGCAACCTGCTGATCTTCGTGGGCGGTCTGGGGCTGATGCTGCTGACCTCGGCCAAATTGACCGGGCTGGTGCTGCTGATTGTGCCCGCCGTGGTGATCCCCATCCTGACGCTGGGCCGCCGCCTGCGGATGCTCAGCCGCGAGAACCAAGATTGGATCGCGGCAAGTTCGGGCAATGCTTCTGAGACGTTGGGCGCGGTGCAAACGGTGCAGGCCTTTACCCATGAGGCCGCAAGCCGGGGCCAATTCGCGCAGATGACCGAAGCCTCTTTCGATGCTGCGCAGCGCCGGATCAAGACCCGCGCCGTGATGACGATGATCGTGATCTTTCTGGTCTTCGCGGGCGTGGTGGGCGTGCTGTGGATCGGCGCGCGAGACGTGCGGGCGGATGTGATGAGCGCGGGCGCGCTGGTGCAATTCGTGATCTATGCGGTCATGGTCGCGGGCGCGGTCGCCGCCCTGTCAGAGATCTGGGGCGAGTTGCAGCGCGCTGCGGGCGCCACGGAGCGGCTAATCGACCTGTTGCAAAGTCAGGATACGGTGCAAGACCCGGCGCCCGCAAGCCAGGGCAGCCTGCCGCAGCCTGTCGCGGGGCGGATCGCCTTTGAGAACGTGCAGTTCACCTATCCCGCCCGCCCCGATGTGGCGGCGCTGGATGGCGTCGACCTTGAGATCAACCCCGGTGAGACGGTGGCCTTTGTCGGCCCCTCGGGCGCGGGGAAGACGACGATCATCCAGATGATCCTGCGCTTTTATGACCCGCAGTCGGGGCGGATCACCTTAGATGGGGTCGACCTGCGCGATGTGGCGCGGGACCACTTCCGCCGTTCGGTCGCGCTGGTGCCGCAAGATCCGGTGATCTTTGCTGCCACGGCGGCTGAGAACATCCGGTTCGGACGCCCCGATGCCAGTGACGCAGAGGTCGAGGAAGCCGCCCGCGCCGCCGCCGCGCATGACTTCATCACCGCGCTGCCCGATGGCTATGACAGCTATCTGGGCGAGCGCGGCGTGATGCTGTCGGGCGGGCAGAAACAACGCATCGCCATCGCCCGCGCCATCCTGCGCGACGCGCCGGTGCTGCTGTTGGACGAGGCGACCTCGGCGCTGGATTCCGAGAGTGAGGGGCTGGTGCAGGCCGCCGTCGACCGGCTCAGCGCGGATCGCACGACGCTGATCGTGGCGCACCGTCTGGCCACCGTGAAAAAGGCCGACCGCATCGTGGTGATGGAGGCCGGGCGCATCGCGGCCATCGGCACCCATGACGAATTGGTCGCCAGTGACGGGCTTTATGCGCGTCTGGCGCGGCTTCAGTTCACCGATGGGGCCGCCGCCGCGGCCTGAGCCGCCCTTGAACAGTGCAACCCCGGCGTTACGTCACCCTAGTGTGACGTTGCGTTTGTTGCCGCCGATTGCTTGCGAAACGGCGCGTTTCGCCGCAATCTGGCGCGAGGAGAATAAGCCGGAACACCGGCACAGGGGAGGAGACACCATGACATTCGCCGGGATCGAAGACCGCAATGCCATCGCGGCGGAAATGCCGTGGGAAGACCGCGACGTGGCCAAGACGCTTTACGGAATGCTAAGCAATACGGCCGCGAAATTCCCCAACCACAATGCCGTCAGCTATCAGATTTTCTCGGGCCCCAAGGACAAGGCCGAAACGCTGTCTTGGAAAGAGTTGCATGGCCGCGTGACGCAGGCGGCGAACCTCTTCCGCAGCCTTGGCGTAGGTGAGAAGGACGTGGTGGCCTATGTGCTGCCCAACTGTAACGAGACGACGATCACCCTGCTGGGCGGTGCCGTGGCCGGGATCGTGAACCCGATCAACCCGCTGCTGGACGCCGAACAGATCGGTGCCATCCTGCGCGAAGTGGGCGCCTCCGTGGTCGTCACCCTGCGGCCTTTCCCGAAGACGGACGTGGCCCAGAAGACCGCCGAAGCGGTGCGGCTTGCGCCCAAGGTGCACACGGTGCTCGAGGTTGATCTGGTGCGCTATCTCACCCCGCCGAAAAGCTGGATCGTCCCGCTGGTGCGGCCCAAGGGGATGGTGAACAACCAAGCCAAATACCTCAACTTCAACGCCGAGATCGCCAAGCAGAACACCTCGCTCAACTTTGAGGATGTGCAAGAGGATCGCGTTGCCTGCTATTTCCACACCGGCGGCACGACCGGGATGCCAAAGGTGGCGCAGCACAAGTATTCGGGCCTCATTTACAACGGCTGGCTGGGGCATCGGCTGCTGTTCAGCGAGCAAGACAATATCATGTGTCCGCTGCCGCTGTTCCACGTCTTTGCCTGCCATGTGATCCTGATGGCCGCCGTGTCGTCGGGCGCGCATGTGGTCTTCCCCACGCCGCAGGGCTATCGCGGGGATGGTGTCTTTGACAACTTCTGGAAGTTGGTGGAGCGGTGGAAGATCACCTTTATCATTACTGTGCCTACGGCGATCTCGGCCAAGATGCAGCGCCCGATTGATGCGGATGTCAGCACGGTGAAAACCGCCTTCTCCGGCTCCGCCCCGCTGCCGCTGGAGCTTTTCCGCCGGTTTGAGAAGGCCACGGGCGTCACGCTGGTCGAAGGCTACGGCCTGACCGAGGCGACCTGCCTTGTCTCTTGCAACCCGACGGACGGGATCAAGAAGGTCGGCTCCATCGGTATCGCCTTCCCCTATTCGGACGTGCGGATCATCAAGGGCACCGTGGATGGTCCGATCGACGCGGAGACGGATGAGATTGGCGAGATCTGCGTCTCGAACCCCGGCGTCTTCTCGGGCCATACCTATGTCGAGGAAGACAAGAACAAAGACCTCTTCTACCACGGCAAATACCTGCGCACCGGCGATCTGGGCCGGATCGACAGCGATGGCTATATCTGGATCACGGGCCGCGCCAAAGACCTGATCATTCGCGGCGGCCACAACATTGACCCCGCCGAGATCGAAGAGGCGCTGCTGGGCCATGAGGCCGTCGCCTTTGCGGGTGCCATCGGCCAGCCCGACCCCCACGCGGGCGAGGTGCCCTGCGCCTTTGTCGAACTCGTTGAGGGTGCCAATGTCACCGAAGAGGAACTGTTGGCCTATGCGCGTGAGCATGTCGCGGAACGCGCAGCCCAGCCCAAGCACCTCAAGATCATGGACGAGCTGCCCAAGACGGCTGTCGGCAAGATCTTCAAACCCGATCTGCGCAAGGACGCGATCACGCGGGTCTATAACGGCAGCCTTGAAAAGGCGGGCTGTGCCGCGCGGGTGACCGAGGTGGTGGACGACAAGAAACGCGGGTTGGTGGCGCAGGTCACGATGAACGACGCGACCCACGATGAGGTCTCAAAGGTGCTCAGCGTCTACACGCGCCCTTGGGAACCGGCGAGCTAAACGACTCACACAAGAAAGGGCGGCACGCCGCCGCCCGTCCCCAAATCCCCTGATTGCAGCCCCGCTGCGTTGCGCCGATGCACATTTCCTGTGTATCGGCGCAAAAATTTTAGGCTGTTTACCTGTAGTTAGCCCCCGGCCTTTCGTTTCGGGCATAGCGCCTATGCAAATTCTGCGGGTTCAAAATAGGGTCAGAGCGTACTACTTCTGCATTGCAGCATTGATAATGCACTTGCAGCATTCTGAAAGGAGTTGCGCTTATGACGATGGCAATCTCACGTGGCACTACCCTGAGCTCCGCGCTCGATGGGCTTCATCACAGCGTTGACGGCATGCGCCGTCGCGTGGCCCAGATCAAAGCCCGGCGCGCAGCTTACAACCGAACTTTCACAGAACTCAACGTACTGAGCGATCGCGAACTGTCCGATATCGGCATCGCACGGTGCGAGATCCGGCGTGTGGCGTCGGAAGAACTTTCAAAGGAACAGACCTATGAAGTATGACAATATCCTATCCGCCCCCACGGTTTCTCCCTGCGTGATGCGTCCGCTCCGGTCCTCGGCGCGCTTGGCACCGCGGCGGGCAAGGTCGGCAGCCTGCTGGCGCGTGGCGTCACTCAGATGCAGATCTCGCGCATGCAGGCCGTCCTCAACAGCATGAGCGACGCACAGCTTGAGCGTGCGGGCATCGACCGCAACCAAATTCCCCAGCACGCCCAAGCGCTGGTGACCGAAGAATACGACGGTCTTTAAGCCACTGCGCTTTTGACCCTCAGCCATCAATGTCGCGCCTTACGCGCTGCATTGTCAGGTGCCGGACCCCGCTCCTTCCCGGGTTGATCTGACACCGCATATTAACGGTCCTCCTCCTCCCGGACCCGTTATACCGGCCGGCAAGCTTACCTCCTCCCAAGCTTGCCGGCCCATGTTTTCCACCGACTTATCAGGGCGCCGCCGTATCGAGCCAGAGGGTCACCGGCCCATCGTTGACCAGCGCCACGGCCATATCCGCGCCGAACCGTCCGGTCTGCACGGGGATGTCGAGCCCGGCGAGGCTGCGGGCGAAATGGGAATAGAGCGCTTCGGCCATCTCGGGCTTCGCCGCGCCGGAAAAGCCGGGGCGGTTGCCGCGCGCGGTATCGGCGGCGAGGGTGAATTGGCTCACCACCAAAGCGCTGCCGCCGGTTTGGGCAAGGCTCAGGTTCATCTTGCCACCCTCATCCTTAAACAGCCGCAGTTTTGAGATTTTCAGGGCCAGTTTCTCGGCGGTTTCTTCGGTGTCCTCGGGCATGGCGCAGACGAGGATCAGCAGGCCGGGGCCGATCTCTCCGATAACCTCACCCTCGACCGTGACCGAAGCCTCGGTCACCCGTTGCAGCAATGCGCGCATGTCAGTCTTTCCAATCAATGATGTCAGAAGGGGCGGCCCGCTCGGTGCGAAAGGCGTTCGCGGGGTGCGTCTCATCGGCATAGCCGAAGGAGATTGCGCAGAGCACCAGCCGATCTTCGGGCAACGCGAGAACTTCGCGCACCAAGGGCGCATAGGCGGCAATGGCGGCTTGCGGGATGCTGGCCACGCCAAGCGCCGTCGCGGCGAGGGTGAAGGCGGTGACGAAGCCGCCGCAGTCCATCGCGCCATAGGGGCCAAGCTCGGCCGGGGCGGTCACGATGGCCACATGCGGCGCGTCGAAAAGCGCGTAGTTGCGCAGCATCTGCGCCTGACGCGCGGCGCGATCGGATTTGGCAATGCCCACCGCATCGTAAAGCTGGAAGCCACAGGTCCGGCGGCGTTCGGCATAGGCCCCGGAGTAGCCCGTGGGCCATGGCAGGTCCGGCGCGACCGGGGTGTCGGCGCTGGCGGCTTCAAGGAGGGCTGCGCGAAAGGCATCGGTGCCTGCGCCGCGCGTGATGGTCACCTGCCATGGCTGCGCATTGCACCACGAGGGCACATGGCGCGCGGCGCTGACGATCTGGGTGATGCTGTCTTTGGGGACGGGATCGGGCCGAAAGGCGCGGCAGGAATAGCGCGCCTGCAAGAGGTCGGTGAACTGGTCGTAGCTCTGGGTCATTGCTGGGCCATGAAATAGCCGACGATGGCGGCGGCGATCAGCCCCAGCACCACGGCAAAGGTGATTTTGACGGCGGAATAGGGGCGTTCGCCCTGCACTTTGCCGGAATGGCCGTTGACGACGAAACGATAGGTCTTGCCACGGTATTTATAGGCGGCAAGCCAGACCGGCAGCAGGATATGTTTGAAGGTCACATCGCTGACTTGGGTGTTGATGTCATGCACCCGCTGGCGGTCGCCGCCAATGTCAAACTTCACGTCCCGCTCGATCACCCGGTCCATATGGGCGCGGGCCTGAACAAAGCCTTCCTCCAGCGTGATGCCATATGCTTCGGCCCGGAAACCGGCGAGGTATTCGGGCGCATAGGGCTCCAGCGCGGAGAGGTCCCAAGGGTGCAGCGCGTCGGTGTGTTTCTTGGGCAGCGACCGGGAGGCCAGCACCAGCACATCGTCAAAGAACCGAGCCACCCGCCCCGACGCGGCCCGCCAGCGGATTTTCGGCACCTGCTGCTTCACCCGCTTGCCATCGCGCATGACGGTGCGGGTGACGTAATAGACGGTTCCACGCTCCCCGCGATAGCTGGAGGCGGTCTGTGCGTCATAGGTCCAGAAGGGCACATAGATGCCCTGCATCCGGCGGCCCTTGCGGGCATATTGTTGCAGCCCGTTGGGGGCGAACCAAAGGCTGCCAAGCCAGTCTTTCATCGCGTCGCGGGCGCGCTCTTCGGGCAGGGCGAAGGGCAGCACGGCGCGCGGTTTGATATGGCGGTTGGTGCCGGTGTCGATCACCACGGGCGTCGCGCAGAAAGGGCATTCGGCGGCGTGTTTGCCGGGCTCGAATTCCACCTGCGCTGCGCAGTTGGGGCAGGTGGTGACGCGGGTCTCTTCCATCTCGGCGGCGGGCAGGGCGGCCTGCAATCCGGCGCGAAAATCCTGTTCGGCGATGGCATGGGCGTGGCGCCCGCTGCCGTCGATTGGCTCCACATTGCCGCAGTGATCGCAGATCAGCAGCGCCTGCGCCGGGTCAAAGCGCATGTCCGAGCCGCAGGTGTCACAGGGGAAACGGTGCTCTTCAAGCGGGGCGGCGGGGGGCAGATCGGTGGCGGACATAAGGGGTGCTTTGCAAGGTCAATCGCGGCGGGGCGGATGGGGGTGGCCCGTGGACCTGAGGGGCCACGGGCGGGACGCGCGAAGGTCCTTTGCCCACGCGCCTGCGGATCAGGCCGGGGGCGGCGGCGGTGGCGGGGGCATCACGGTGAAAAGCTGCGCCAGTTCGGCCACATCCTCGGCCCGCTGCCAGCCATCTTGGCCCGGCGTCCAGACCAGAGAATCGCGGGTAAGGCTGCCCTCACTCGCCTTGCGGCCCATGGCCGCCTTGGAAAACGGGCCAGAGGTCGCGCCGTCCTTGGCGATGTGCCAGACCTTCTCGACCGGCGGCGGGGGCGGCGGCACCGGTGCGGCGGCGGTGGGGGCAGGGCGCGCGCCCCAGGGGCCTGCCTGCGCGGTGGCGGCTTGGGCCATGCTCATCCCCAACCCCGCGCCGAGGCCCGTTTGCATCGCGGCCCCGCCCGCACCTTCGCGGCCAAGCGCCTCAGCCGCTTGGAACTGCATGTATTCGTTGAGGTTGCCGACCACGCCCATCGAAGTGCGCTTGTCCATCACCGCCTCGACCGCGGGCGGGAGGGAGATGTTTTCGATGTAAAGCTCGGGCATCGCCAGCCCGTATTCCGCAATCTGGGCGGCGATATCCTTGCCCACCAACTGCCCCAACTCGCGCGTGTTGGCGGCCATGTCGAGCACCGGAATGCCGGAGGAGGCGAGTGTGCGCGAGAAAGCCTGAACGATGATGTTGCGGATCTGGAACGAGATTTCGTCCATGGTGAACTCACCATCGGTGCCGACAATCTCGGTCAGGAACTTCGCGGGGTCGCTCACCCGCACGGAATAGGTGCCATAGGCGCGCAGGCGCACGGGGCCAAACTCAGGGTCGCGGGCGATGATCGGGTTCTTGGTGCCCCATTTCAGGTCGTTGAAGCGGGTCGTATTGACGAAATAGATCTCAGACTTGAACGGGCTGCGAAAGCCGTGATCCCAGTGTTGCAGGGTCGTCATGATCGGCATGTTGTTGGTTTCAAGCATATAGAGACCGGGGGTGAAGACATCCGCCAACTGCCCCTCATGCACAAAAACCGCCGCTTGCCCCTCACGCACTGTCAGCTTGGCGCCGTATTTGATCTCATGGCCCTCACGCTCGAACCGCCAAACCATCGTATCGCGGGTGTCGTCGGTCCAATGGATGACGTCGATGAACTGGCCAGAGAGGAAATCGAAAATGCCCATGGGGATGGTCCTTATTCTTTCGTCGTAATGCTGCGTTACACCGGCCCGTCCGTCAACTCGCGCGCGATGATCCGGGTGATCGGGTTGACCTGCTCTGCCGTCATGCCGGGGCGCAGGCGCCGGTCGTAGAGCATCTTGAGCAGAAGTTCGTCATGTTTGGTGAGCAGGGCGAATTCGTCGTCGTCATTGAAGATCGACGGTCGCGCGGCGGGGCTGTCATTGGCAAGGCCCAAGCCCTGCGCCAATTCCTCGTGAATGCACGACAGCCGCAGCAATTCGGGGTTTTCCGAGCGGATCACGGCAACGGCGGCGGTATAGACATTGGGGTTGTCCCCGCGGCATAGGCGGCCACGGCGCAATAGGTGTCGCGGCGCATGTTGCGCATGGCCCGGAGCGAGGATTTGCTGACGCCCGCGACCTTTTCCGCCGCTTGGGCCAGCGCATCGACCCGGTCATCTTCCGAGGCCACGACCACCATGAAATTCGGCCTGTCGCCGATCGAGATCGAATGCCCGGTCACCCGCGCCAAACGGCGGGCGAAGGCGTTGATCTTGGCGGTGTCGGATCGGCGCTGCGAGGGCGGTACGCTGTCGCCGAAGATAATCTGCATCCGGACCGGCGCATCCCAACGGCGCAGCGGGCTGGCACCGCCTTGGCCTGAGAAATTGCCGTCATATTCGTTATACAGCGCGATCTGCTCAAAGTTGCGCGCCAGCATTTCGCTGGTAAAGGGTGTGTCCTCTCCGCCTCCGTCTTGGCGCAGCAGATCTTGGCCCAACTGCGCCTTTTCGACCTGATGCAAATAGCTGCGCAGCATGGCGCTTTTCTGCGAGGTCGGTTTCGCCACCGCCGCCGGGGAAGGGGTGGCGGCGGCAGGGCGGGCCTGCGGTTTGGCGACCTTTTGCAAGACGGGCGCAGGTTCGGCGCAGGCCAAGAGCAGCGTGCTCAGCGCCAGCGCCCCTGCGGCGCGCAGATTTCTGCGCAGACGTCCTTGCATGGCCTGTTCCCTCACGTCAGTCTTAGCTTGGCACCGCGTTGCCGGTGGTATCGCCCAACCCCGTTTCGCGGGCCTTGGCGGCGGCGAGCGTATCGCGCAGGCGGCCTTCCATCTCCTGCAACTCCTTCTCGGCATTGGCGCGTTTCGCCTTGCCCTCATCCGCGATTTGCAGGGATTCTTCGATGGTGCCGATCAGGTCTTCATTGGCCTGTTTCACCGCCTCGATGTCGAAGACGCCGCGCTCCATCTCCTGACGGATCACCTTGTTGCTGTCGCGCAGGTTCTTGGCGTTGGAGGTCAGCAGTTCATTGGTCAGATCATTGGCCTCGCGTACCGCATTTGCCGCCTCGCCGCTGCGCTGGATGGTGACAGCCTGCGCCAGCTGCGTCTCCCACAGGGGCACGGTGTTGACCAAGGTCGAGTTGATCTTGGTCACAAGGCTTTTGTCATTCTCCTGCACCAGACGGATCGAGGGCAGTGACTGCATGGTGACCTGCCGCGTCAGTTTCAGGTCATGCACCCGACGCTCAAGATCATCACGGGCGGCACGCAGATCCCGCAGCTCCTGCGCGCGCATCACCTGATCGTCCTCGCTCGCCTTATCCAGCGCGGTCTGTTTGGCGGGGATAGTCTTGTGATCCAGCTCTTCGATCTTGGCCTCACCGGCAGAGATATAAAGCGCCAGTTCGTCATAGAATTGCAGCGTCTTTTCATAAAGCAGGTCGAGCGATTTGATGTCTTTCAACAGCGTATGCTCATGCGCCAGCAGGTTGTCGGTGATCCGGTCGATCTGGCCCTGCACCTCTTCGAAACGGGCGGTGAACTTGGCAAAGGGCGTGGCACGGCCCAGCAGTTTCTCCCACCAGCTTTGCTTGCGCCGCACGTCCAATTCCGAGACCGAGAAGCCGCGGATCGCGCTGACCATGGTGCGCAGGCTGTCGCCCGCGGGGCCGACATCTTTGTTACGCACATCGGCCAGCATGGATTGGCTGATCTCTTGCAACTCGGCCTGTGCGGCAGAGCCGAAGCTGACGATGGACTGGGTATCGGTCACGTCGATCTCGGCCATGCGCTTTTGGATTTCCGCGCTCTGTTCGGGATCGGCTTTGTTCAGCGGCACGATGGCATTGGCATCCGCCGGTTCGGGCAAGACGGTTGCGTTCACTTCTTCCACCAACCCTTGCGATTGGGCAGCTTTGTCACGGAGGGCATCGGTCATCACTGTTCTTCCTTAGTATTTGCAGGGGTGGGTTGTTCCAGTCGGACCCCCTCACGAGAGAGGCGCGCCCGCAGCACATCGATTTCCACGTTCAGATCGCTGCGGTCATCCAGCAGCGATTTGGCCGTGCGCGCGGCGAAGTTCTGATCCAGATCGTCCAGCAAGGCGAGGTAGTCATCGCGTGCTTGGGTGTCTTGGTTGCGGGCATAGAGGTCGGCGAATTTCACCGTCGCATCATGCGCCCCGCGCAGATAGACGACAAGGTATTTGCGGGCGGCGGTCAGGTCGCGGGGGTCTTCCTCGACGGTGCGGATCAAATGGCGGGCGGTTTCTTGAAACTCCGCCAGCCGCGCTTCGGCGCGGCGGTCGCCCGCGCGCAGGATCGCTTGGCTCATGCCCGAGAGCAGTTTTTCGGCCTCATCCACCACCCGGGCGACGCGGTCTTGCTGGAAGGTGTCGATGCCCTCCATGCCCTTGTTCTGTAGCGGGTCGATGCCGAATGCGGCGAAGTGCAGCGCAGTGGCGGCGATGCCATAGAGCAGGGCCGCGGCGAGACTGGGATCGTTGCTATAAGCGGCGAGGGCCGCGCCCGCACCGGCCAAGAGGGCAGCCAGAATCTTGCGCGGCAGGACGGGGCGGCGGGCGACTTTGCGCTCGTGGTATTCCGCCTCGGCCAGCAAGCCATCGCGCAACAACCAGACGCCAGAGGCCAACAGGAACGCGCCGCCAAGGCCGAGGACCAGCGTGCCCGCGCCCCCGATGAGCGAAGTCGCCGCCAAGAGCACCGGCGGCAGGAACATCAGGTTCACCCGACCGCCCGCCGGATCGACGCGCAGGCGCGCGGTCTTGCGCGGGGCGCTGCCGGGGGTGGCGTCGGGGTCGGGGCTATATTTGCCGCCAAAGCGCTGCGCCATAGGTCAAAGCCCCCAAGAAAACCGCTGGTGAGCCCAAGCAGCAGCACCAGCAACGCGCCAAAGGCGATTTTCTGAAAGGTTGTTGGCGCCATCATGTTTCCCCTTTTGCTGCCCCAGATCGGGCGCAACGCCGTGCCGGCACTGTCAGCCGCACGCCCCACGAGCGAGGCTGCGCCGAGGATGATAACCACGAGCGCGGCCAAGGCCACCAAAAACATCACTATTCGCGCCATATTGCCCTTTTCTGACAGCGGTTTCGCGCTGATCTTGCCTGCCGTTCTCTATTCAACGCACGCAAGTCGGCCGCGTTCCGGAAACGCGTAGGGGCAGCTTGGGGCAGAGCCGGTCAGCGGCGGGGTTTTGGCCCCCGGCCTGTGGGCTTCGGCCCCGTTTTGCCATTCGGTCGCCCCGTCGGGCGCGCCCCCGGTTTGCCGCTTGCCTTGCCGCCTGCTTTGCCAGCCGTCTTGCCCATCGCGGCCTTGCCACGCGGTGCGTTCTTTGCCTTGCCGCCGCCACGGCGGGGCGGCGGTTCGTCGTCTTCGCCCCGTTGCACGGGCAGGCCCGGCTGGCCCGCGCCGCCGAAACCGCCGGGCTTGCGGCGCGGCGGGCGGCGCAGACCGGTGGGTTTCTTGGTGGCGGTGCCGCTGGGGTCTTCCAACTCGAGCCCCAGTTGATCGCGCACGACCTTGCGGCGCAGCTCTTCCACTTCGCCGATCTTCAATTCACCCAGTTGGAACGGGCCGTAGGAGATGCGGATCAGCCGGTTCACGGTCAGGCCCACGGCCTCCATCGCGCGGCGAATCTCGCGGTTGCGGCCTTCGCGCAGGCCGACGGTCAGCCAAGCGTTGGCCCCTTGTTGGCGGTCGAGCGTCACGTCCATCGGCTGAAAGTTTTCGCCCTCCACGGTGATGCCCTTACGCAGCGGCTCCAGCATCTCATCGGTGGGGCGGCCATTCACCCGCGCCCGGTAGCGGCGCAGCCATCCGGTGCTGGGCAGTTCCAGCTTGCGCTTCACCCCGCCGTCATTGGTCAGCAGCAACAGCCCTTCGGAGTTGAGGTCGAGCCGGCCCACGGTCATCACGCGGGGCATATCCTCGGGCAGGGCGTCAAAAATCGTCTCGCGGCCCTTTTCATCGCGGGCGGTGGTCACCAGTCCGGCAGGCTTGTGATACAGCCACATGCGCGGCGGTTCGGGCGCGCCGACGGGGGTGTTGTCAACGGTGATCTTATCCTCGGGCGTCACGTTCAGCGCGGGCGAGGTGATCTGCTCCCCGTTCACGCGCACGCGGCCCGCTTCGATCATGCGCTCGGCCTCGCGGCGCGAGGCGATGCCCGCGCGCGACAGCACCTTGGCGATGCGGTCGCCGGTGGGGGTGCCTGCACTTGCATCGGTGTCGGGGTTTTGCGGGCCGGAGCCAGAGGGGGCGTTTTTGCGTTCATACACTGCGCTTACCCTGTTTCACGGGCTTGCGAAAGGGTGGCGTTTGCGGCCATGTGACGGGATGGAGTTTCGCTCGTATATGGGACAGGCCTTGGCCGAGGCCCGCGCCGCCGCTGCGCGCGGCGAAGTGCCAGTGGGGGCAGTCGTTGTCTCTCCGAAAGGGCAGATCGTTTCCGCCGCAGGCAATGAGACCCGCGCCCGCAATGACCCAACCGCCCATGCCGAGATGTTGGCCCTGCGCGCCGCCTGCGCCGCCGTCGGCTCGGAACGGCTGATCGGTCACGCGCTTTACGTCACGCTGGAACCCTGCGCCATGTGCGCCGGTGCTATCGCCGCCGCCCGGGTGGAGCGGCTCTACTACGGCGCGGCGGACCCCAAATCAGGCGGCGTGGCGCAGGGCGCGCGGGTGTTCTCGCATCCCCAATGTCACCATGTGCCCGAGGTCTTCGACGGAATCGCGGCGGGAGAGGCGGAAGAGATGCTCGTGAGGTTTTTCCGCGAGAAGAGAGACCGCTAGCCGGGCAGCGCCGGACCGGGGATGGCATTCAGGCGTCTCAACGATTATCCGGACGCCCCGCGTCCGGATCGCGCCCGACCCGCCCCCAGGGCGGGCGCGATCCAGCCCTGCACAATGCAAAAGGCCACGCGAAACCGCATGGCCTTTTGAAACTCAAAAGTCAGGCGATCTTACTTGATCTTGCCTTCTTTGTATTCGACGTGCTTGCGCGCAACGGGGTCGTACTTTTTGATGACCATCTTTTCGGTCATGGTGCGTGCGTTTTTCTTGGTCACGTAGAAATGGCCTGTGCCCGCGGACGAGTTCAGGCGGATCTTGATCGTGGTTGGCTTCGCCATGTGTCTTCTCCTGCTGCAGCGCCGCGCAGGCCTGCGTGAATTCTGAATTTCGGGTTCTAGTCAGACCCGCGCCCGAGTCAACCGCTATTTGCCCGCCCGGTGCCGAAAGACGCCGGTTTCGTCGAAAAACCTGCCTTTCAGCCTCGAAAGAGCAGAAATATGCGCGGAAGGCCTATAAGCCGGATTTTGTACCTGTCCGAAAACAGGCGATGACCATTCCTCTGACCGCACCGTTGCCGATGCGGCTATAGCTGCCAACCCGGACCTGCTGGGGCAGAAGAGCCCCGCCTTTGACCCGAAGATCATCGGCACGCGGTCCCTATTTGGCATTGCTCCCGGTGGGGCTTGCCATGCCGGGACTGTTGCCAGCCCCGCGGTGGGCTCTTACCCCACCGTTTCACCCTTACCCTTCGGCCGATCCGGCAAGGCCGGACCGAAGGGCGGTTTCATTTCTGTGGCGCTTTCCGTCGGGTTGCCCCGCCCGGGCGTTACCCGGCACCGTTTCTTCTTGGAGTCCGGACTTTCCTCTACGTCGCTTTTGCCCCGCAAAAGCGACGCCGCGGATGTCACACATGCGTGTGACGAGAGCGGACGTCGGTCATGCGACGCGAGTCGACGCAGCGGCCATCCAGCCTTCCGCGCAGCCCCGCCCTAGACGCCGGCGCGCGGCGCGTCAATGGGGGCGGGAAGGGCGGCAAGGTCTGCGGGGGTGAGAGGGCCGCGCCCCCATGGCCTGAAACGCAACCGCACGGTGTCTAGCAGCGTGTCATCGTCGCAGGGCGCAGTGAAGCCTGCGGCCTGCGCAGCGGCGCGAAAGGTTGCGGTGGTTACGCTGTCAGGAAGGGGGCCATCGCCCGCAGGCAGCGCCAGCCCGCGCCCTGCGAGCCGGGCCCAGTCGAATCGGGGGCCGGGGTCGATCTTGCGGCCCGGTGCCATGCAGGAATGGCCGATCACCCCTTCGGGCGGAATGCTGTGGCGTGCCATGATGCCGGGCAGGAGGGTCTCCAGCGCCTGCATCTGCGGCTCGGAAAACGGGTGGTCGCCACGGTTGTCCAACTCGATCCCGATGGAGCGTGAGTTGATGTCCTCCAACCCCGCCCATTCGCCCGCGCCTGCATGCCACGCGCGTTGCTCTTCCTCGACCATCTGAATGACCTCTCCGCGGCCTGAAATCAGGTAATGGGCCGAGACTTCGGCGGAGGGGTCGCACAGCCGTTCCAACGCCGCTTGGGCGCTGGTCATGGCGGTGTAGTGCAAGACGATCAGCCGGGGGCGCAGCCCGCCGCGCCGCGGGCTGCAATTGGGCGAGGGATGCGCCGTCACATCAGGCGCGGCAGGCATCTTTCAGCCCTGTGCAGCCCGGCGGAAGGGTGTGGGATCCCAGTCGCAGGCGAAGCCATCGCCATCGGGGTCCATGCCAAGGCGGTCTTTCTCGGGGCCGCCGGCCTCAAGAAAGGCGATCTGTGCTTGGTCGGCGTGGCCGTATTGCGCACAGGCGCGTTCGAACTTGCGGGCCTTGTTGAAACCGATGCGGCTATAAATCTGCTGGCCGACCGACTGATTGGTTTGCAGGGCGTAGGCAACGATATTCGGGCCGACATTGCGGCGCTCGGGCAGGGCCTCGGGTTGGACGACCTGATATTGCGCGCGGTTCGCGGCCACGCGGGCGGCGTCGTCTTGAATGCTGCGCTGGCCCGACACGGCGTCGAAGTTGTTCTCGTTCGAGATGCCCACGGCGTTGACCGCGGCGGGGGGCGGGTTCGACGGGCTGGCGTTCACCGGGGCCACGCCCGAGTTGGTGGCCGCGTCATTGCCCAGACCGTTGCTGGCCCCACCCGGACGGGTGGCGGCGAGAACACGGGCGGTTTCCGCCGCCGTCGCTTCGGGAGAGCCGTCATCCAAAGGCTGGGCGGTCACCTCCGAGGCGGCGGGCATGTAGCTGCCGTCGCCCGCCAGCGCGGCATCGCGCGCGCGCTGCTCGGCCTCGAAACTGCCGTCGCCAAAGCCGACACCGCGCCCGGTGTTGATGTTCCCGGAATCGGGGATCGCCGGTTGGCAGGCTGCCAAAAGACCGCCTGCCGTCATCGCTAGAAGTGTCCGTGTGATCATCTGACCCGCTCTCGCTCTTGTTCACCGCTCTGCGGCTTACCACCATTTCTCGGGCTTGGCCACAAAACCGGCGGCCTTCTCCAGCGCATAGGCGGAGGACAGCAGGTCGGCCTCTTCCCACGGACGCCCGATCAGTTGCAGACCCAGCGGCAGACCCGTGCTGCTTTGCCCCGTGGGCAGTGCCACGCCGGGCAGGCCGGCGAGGTTCACCGTCACGGTGAAGACATCGTTGAGATACATCGCCACCGGATCGGCGTCCTTCATCTCGCCCAGACCAAAGGCGGCGGAGGGGTTGCCGGGGTCAGGATGCTGTCGATGCCTTGGGCGAAGACGTCTTCGAAGTCCTTCTTGATCAGCGTGCGGACCTTGCGGGCGCGGTTGTAATAGGCGTCGTAGAAACCGGCGGAGAGCACATAGGTGCCGACCATCACCCGGCGCTGAACCTCGTGGCCGAAGCCCTCGGCGCGGGTCTTTTCGTACATCTCAGTGATGCCGTCGCCGTGGTCGAGCTTGGCGCGGTGGCCAAAGCGCACACCGTCATAGCGCGCGAGGTTCGAGGAGGCCTCGGCGGGCGCGATGACGTAATAGGCGGGCAGGGCGTATTTGGTGTGCGGCAGCGAGATGTCGACGATCTCGGCGCCCGCGTCTTTCATCATGGCGATGCCGTCGGCCCACAGCTTTTCAATCTCCTCGGGCATGCCATCCATGCGATATTCGCGCGGAATGCCGATCTTCTTGCCACGGATGTCGCCGGTGAGCGCCGCCTCAAAGTTCGGCACGGCCAGATCGGCGCTGGTGCTGTCCTTGGCGTCATGGCCGCACATGGCTTCCAACATGATGGCCGCGTCGCGCACTGTCTTGGTCATCGGCCCAGCTTGGTCGAGCGAGGAAGCGAAGGCCACGATGCCCCAGCGGGAGCAGCGGCCATAGGTTGGCTTGATCCCCACGGTGCCGGTGAAGGCGGCGGGCTGGCGGATCGAGCCGCCGGTGTCGGTGCCGGTGGCGGCAAGGCAGAGGTCTGCGGCCACGGCGGCAGCAGAGCCGCCCGAGGAGCCGCCGGGCGTCAGTTCCGCCGTGTCACCTTCGCGCCGCCACGGGTTCACCGCGTTGCCGTAGACGGAGGTTTCGTTGGACGAGCCCATGGCGAATTCGTCCATGTTGAGCTTGCCCAGCATCACAGCACCACTGTCGCGCAGTTTCTGGCTGACGGTGCTTTCATATTCGGGCAGGAAGCCTTCGAGGATGCGGCTGCCCGCTTGGCTCGGTACGCCCTTGGTGCAGAAAAGGTCCTTGATGCCGATGGGCAGGCCGCACATCGCGGGGGCGTCGCCCTGTTTGATGCGCGCGTCGGCCTCGGCGGCCTGTTCCATCGCGATCTCGGGCGTGCGGTGCACGAAGGCATTGAGCGCGCCTGCGCCGTCGATGGCTTGGATGCAGGCCTCGGTCAGGTCTTTCGAGGTGGTCTCGCCCTTGCGCAGGGCGTCGCGGGCCTCGGCCAGGCTCAGTTTGTTCAGATCGGTCATTATTCCACCACCTTCGGCACGGCAAAGAACCCTTCACGGGCATCGGGGGCATTGGCCAGCACGCGGTCCTGCTGGTCGCCATCGGTGACCACGTCTTCGCGCCGTTTCAGGCGCTGCGGGGTCACGGAGGTCATCGGCTCGACGCCCTCGACATCCACCTCGGACAGCTGTTCGATAAAGCCGAGGATGGTGTTGAACTCTTCCGCCAGCGCCGGCAGCGCGTCGGGTTCAACCTTGATCCGGGCCAGTTTCGCCACGCGTGCGGCGGTGTTTTCGTCGATCGACATGAACATCTCCATCTCTTTGAGGCTCCTCTACCGTTTGGGGGCGGGCCTCGCAAGGGTTTGAGAGGTTCGGAACGGAGCCGGGCGGCGCCAGACCGGGGATGGTGCTTGCGCCGAGGCAGTTGGGCAATTCATGGCTACGGCGGTATTCGGTGATGTCGGGATGGCGTCCGGGTAGCAGAAGCGCCAGCCCGGCGGGCATGCGCCCTTGATTCCGGGCTAGGGTGGCATGTTCGGGGTTACTTGATTCCGCGCAGCATAGGGTCAAATCTGATGTTAGACCCACCGCAATCAGGAGGACCCCCATGAACATCATCTGGCTCGGCCACGGCTCATTCCGCATCGAAATCGAAGACCAAGTGCTGCTGATCGACCCTTGGCTCAAAGACAACCCCATGCTGGACGAGGCGCACCATGCCGATGCAATCAAGGGCGCTACGCAGATCCTCGTGACCCATGGCCATTTCGACCACACGGCAGATATCGCCGACATCGCCAGCCGCACCAATGCCCCGGTCGCGGGATGGTCGAGCTGATGGGCTGGCTGGAAAGCAAAGGCGTGCAGCAGACCACGGGCTTTAACAAAGGCGGTACGATCCGCGCAGGCGCGGTGGCGATCACCATGGTCCCGGCCTCGCATTCCTCATCGGTGGAAGGCGAAAACGGGCCGATCTACACCGGGATGGAGACCGGCTTCATGATCTCGGGTGAGGGGCATACGATCTATCACTCCGGCGATACGGCGATCATGGCGGATATGGATTGGATGGGCGACTATCACAAACCCGATATCGGCATTCTCTCGGCGGGCGGGCATTTCACGATGGACATGGCGCAGGCCGCCTATGCCGCCAAACGCTATTTCGATTTCAAGACAGTCATCCCCTGCCACTACCGCACCTTCGACGCGTTGGAGCAATCGGCGCAGACGCTGATTGACGGGCTTCCGGGCGTCGATGTGGTGGAGCCGCAGGTGATGCAGCCGATCACCGTCTGATCCTCCTCCGCCCCGACGCCTTGCGCGGCGGGGCGGAACGGGGATACCTGAAGGAACTGCCGGGGGAATGCCATGTTTGCCAAATCGACTGCCGTGATCTTGCTGCTGACACTGGGGGCCTGCGCACCGTTGAGCCGGGCGGAGCCCACAGGCAGTGTCGGCTTTACCGGGGTGGGCGGCGACAGGCCGGTCATCTTCCCGGCGCATCTGTTGGTGTATCAGCCGCAGTAGACGCAAGGCGGGTCAGATGCCCAAAGAAGGCCACTTCATCAACCGCAGCAATTGGCTGCGCGCCGCCGTTCTGGGGCCAATGATGGTATCGTCTCCTCGGCCAGCCTGCTGGTCGGGGTGAGCGCGGCGGGCATGACGCAGGGCAATGTCCTGCTGACAGGGCTTGCGGGGCTCACCGCCGGGGCGCTGTCGATGGCGGCGGGGGAATATGTCTCGGTCTCGGCGCAGGCGGATGTGGAGAAGGCCGATCTGGAGCGTGAGCGCGTCGCCCTGATCGAAGATCCTGACTATGAACTCAGCGAACTGGCCGAAGGGCTGGAGAACCGGGGCGTGCAAAGCGACCTCGCCCTAGAGGTCGCCACCCAGATGACCGACCATGACGCCCTCGGCGCCCATGCGCGCGAAGAGTTGGGCATGTTCGGTCTCGCCGGTCAGGCCGATCCATTACAGGCTGCGGGCGCTTCGGCATTGGCCTTTGCCTTGGGGGCGGGCTGCCGCTGTTTGCGGCGGTTCTGGCGCCTGCGGGGCTGCGCGGCGTGACCATTGCCTTGGTGGCGCTGCTGGCGCTGATACTGCTCGGCGCGGGCGGCGCGCAACTGGGCGGTGCGCCAAAGCGGCCCGCCATCGGGCGCGTCGTGGTTTGGGGAGGTCTGGCAATGGCCGTCACGGCCGGGGTCGGGCATCTGTTCGGCGCGATTGGATGAGCGGCTTGGACCAAGACGGTGCCAAAGAAAAAGGCCGGCCCTTTCGGAGCCGGCCTTTCGCATTAGATGGCAGGGCGATTACTCGCGGTTGCCGAAGAGCGACAGCAACATCATGAACATGTTGATGAAGTCCAGATAGAGGCTCAGCGCGCCCATGATCGCGGCCTTGCCCAGCCACTCAGTGTCGCCGTGATGGGCGTGGGCCAGATACTCGGTCTTGATCTTCTGGGTGTCATAGGCGGTCAGACCCGCGAAGATCAGAACACCGATCGCCGAGATCGCGAACATCAGCGCCGAGGAGGCGAGGAAGATGTTGACGATCGACGCGACGACCAGACCAATCACACCCATGATCAGGAAGCTGCCCCAGCCGGAGATGTCCTTCTTGGTGGTGTAGCCCCAGAGCGACAGACCCGCGAAGGCGATGGAGGTGATCAGGAAGACTTGCGCGATGGAATAGCCGGTGAAGACCAGAAAGATCGAGCTGATCGAGATGCCCATAACGGCGGCGAAGGCGTAGAACACAACCTGCGCCGTGGCGGCGGACATGCGGTTGATCATGGCGCCAAAGCCGAAAACAAAGGCCAGGGGTGCGAACATCACGACCCATTTCAGCGGCGAGGCATAGAGCGCATAACCCAATTGCGTCAGGTATTTATCCTGGCTGAGCTGCGCCACAGCGGCGGAGGGGTCGGTGGTGACCGACAGGCCCGAGATGGCCCAGGCCGCGGCGAAGGTGATGAGCATGCCGATCGACATGGTGCCATACACCTTGTTCATATGAGCGCGCAGACCCTCGTCGATCGCGGAGACGCGCGACCCGGCAGCAGAGCGAATTGAATTGACGTCAGCCATTTAGTGACTCCCATTGGCAAAGTTGCGTGTCGAAACCAGGCCGACACGTTCTTGGGTCTGAATATCGGGCCTGAGGGGGCGAATTTCAAGTGTCTTGCGGGCTGCTAACACGGCAATAATCGCGGGTTTTACGGGTGGGGATGTTCGGGGCGAGCGCGGGGCGTCGGCTTACCCTGCGCGCGCCTTGGACGGGGCTGCCGCGACCGGTCGATCGGCGGAAAAGCACCGATGCGTTTCAAGCGACACGCGCGCGGGCAGCAGCCGTTCTCACCGCCCCAAACACGGAAACATGGCATTTGACGCATTCCGACGGGAACCGATTGATATCCTTCGCGTTCATCCAGTGGTTGCCGAGCGGGAAACCGACAGGCCCAAGGAAACTTGGGGATTTCACGCCCGCCGGTCGCAGAGAGAGAGGGGCAGTGCACCGCCTGAGGTTGCAGTCGATACAGGGCAGATTTTTACCATCCCGTGAAATTTCTTGGCCGAATTCAACGCAACCGCTATGATAGGAGGCAGAACTTTCGCGCAACCCCTGCGGTATCGTGCGAGGCGACGGCACACTTCGTCCTTGTTTGGAACTGAGATTGGCACGGTCGCATGTGCCCTATAAGGATTAGAGAATATGGTGCATGTGGTAGATGTACATGTAGGCAAACGTATCCGGCAGCGCCGCTGGCTGACGGGGATGACCCAGCAGAAACTGGCGGAACTGGTTGGGATCAAATTCCAGCAGATACAGAAATACGAAACCGGCGCGAACCGCGTCAGCGCCTCCCGGCTGTGGGATATCGCCGATGCGCTTGGGGTGCCTGTGTCATTCTTTTTCGAAGGGTTGAAGGATGAGGACGTCGCCGAAGGTGCGCCGATGGACGGGCTGCCTGCCGATTTGATGGCCGACAAGGAGGCGATGGAACTGGTGCGCTCTTACTACGCCATCCCCGAGAACCAGCGCCGCCGGTTGTTTGAACTCGCCCGCGTCTTGAGCGACGTGGCCTGAGCCTGCCCGCCCGCGTCTGGACGCGGCTCTAACGCACTGACAGGCTTGCGCAAAGGGGCGCAAACTGTCAGGTCTTCGCCATGATGAACACCAGTGACTTCGATCCCGATATCCGCCGCGTTGCCCATCTGATGGCGGATGCGGCGCGGCAGGTGATCCTGCCCTATTTCCGCAGGCTCGATTTGCAGGCCGACAACAAGCTCGGCACCGGTTTCGATCCGGTGACAGAGGCCGACCGCGCCGCCGAACGTGCGATGCGCGATATTCTGGCGGCCGAGCGGCCCGCGGATGGTATTCTGGGCGAGGAATATGGCGCGCAGCCCGGCACATCGGGGCTGACTTGGGTGCTCGACCCCATTGACGGGACGCGCGGCTTTCTCAGCGGCACACCGACTTGGGGCGTGCTGATCGCGGTTTCCGATGCCTCGGGGCCGTTCTATGGCATCATTGACCAGCCCTATATCGGGGAGCGGTTCGAGGGGGCGCCGGATGGCGCGCTGATGACCGGGCCGCATGGAAGCCGCCCCTTGCAGACCCGTGCGGCGCGAGATCTGCGGCAGGCCATCGTCTTCACCACATTTCCCGAGGTCGGCAGCAGTGAGGAGGCCAGCGCCTTTCGCGCCGTCGCCTCGCAGGCGTTGCTGACCCGCTATGGCATGGATTGCTACGCCTATGCGCTGGTCGCGGCGGGGCAGGTCGATCTGGTGATCGAAGCGGGGCTGAACGCCTATGACATCCAAGCGCCCATCGCGGTGATCCAAGCCGCAGGCGGGATCGTCACCGATTGGCAGGGCAACCCGGTGCATGAAGGGGGCAGGGCGCTGGCCGCGGCCAACCGCGACATCCACGCCCAAGCGCTTGCGATCCTTTCCGCCTATTGTTTCAATTGTCGGGAAAGCCCGGATTGACCGGCCCCGGCGGGATGCGATAAATCCCGCAGAAGGTCGGTTCTCTCGCCCGTTTTCCACCGATCACACACGCTTTGCATGAGACGGGCATAGCGAAAGTGTGACCTATGGCAGAGACCCTCATCCGCGGCGCGGATTACCTTCTCACGATGGACGACACCCGGCAGGAGCTTGCAGGCGCGGACCTGTTGCTGCGCGACGGCGTGATTGCCCAGATCGGGCAGGGTCTTCGGACAGAGGGTGAGATTGTCGAGGCGAAGGGCTGCGTCGTAACGCCGGGCCTCGTCAACACCCACCACCATCTTTACCAAAGCATGACCCGTGCCGTGCCGGGGGCGCAGGATGCGCTGCTTTTTGGCTGGCTGCAACGGCTCTACCCGATCTGGGCGCGCATGGGGCCGGAGCATATGTTCGTCTCGGCCCAGATCGGGCTGGCGGAACTGGCGCTCTCGGGCTGTAGCCTAAGTTCGGACCATCTTTATCTCTACCCCAACGGCGTGCGGCTGGAGGATACGATCCACGCCGCCGCCGAACTTGGGCTGCGTTTTCACCCCACCCGCGGCTCGATGAGCATTGGCGAAAGCGAAGGCGGCCTGCCGCCCGATGCACTCGTGGAGCGTGAGGCGGCCATTTTGGAAGACTGCATCCGCGTGGTCGACGCCTTTCACGACCCTACCGAAGGGGCGATGTGCCGGGTCGGATTGGCACCCTGTTCGCCCTTTTCGGTCAGCCGCGAATTGATGCGCGACACGGCGCTGCTGGCGCGCGACAAGGGCGTGATGCTGCACACCCATCTGGCCGAGAATGCCGAGGATGTCGCCTATTCGCAGGAGAAATTCGGCTGCCGCCCGGGGGAATATGCCGAAAACCTCGGCTGGCTCGGCGACGACGTTTGGCACGCCCATTGCGTGCAGTTGGATGGGGCCGAGATCGACCTTTTCGCCCAGACCCGCACGGGGTTGCGCATTGTCCTTGCTCGAACTGCCGCCTCGGCTCGGGCATCGCGCCGGTGCGGGCGATGCTGGACGCAGGCGTGCCGCTGGGGCTGGGCGTCGATGGCTCCGCCAGCAACGACAGCGGCAATCTGGCTGCCGAGGCGCGGCAGGCGATGCTGTTGCAGCGGGTGGCGCGGGGGCGGATGCGATGAGCCCGCGCGCGGCGCTCGAACTGGCCACGCGGGGCGGGGCGGATGTGCTGGGGCGGCCCGACTGCGGGCGGCTGATTCCCGGCAAACGGGCCGATGTGGCGATTTGGGATGTCTCGGGCGTGCACAGCGCGGGCAGTTGGGACCCGGCTGCGCTGCTTCTTGCCGGTCCTACGGCGGTGCGCGACCTTTTCGTTGAAGGCCGACAGGTGGTGCGCGATGGTCGGATCACCACCATCGACTTGGCCGCTCAGGTGGCGCGGCAGAATGATTTGGCGAAAGGCTTGGCTGAATGAAGCCGGTTTTACTCTCGATACTGATGCTGGCGGGGATGCCCGCCTTGGCCGACCCGATGGGATTGGACAGGGTGAACGCCCTGCGCGATGTGAAGGGGTTGCAGCCCCTGAGCTATGACAGCCGTTTGGAACAGGCGGCAAAGGACCACGCCCGCGACATGGCCACGCATGACTATTTCAGCCACCAAGGCCGCGATGGCACCGATGTCGGCCGCCGCGCGGCGGTGGCAGGCTATGAATGGTGTTTCGTGGCCGAGAATATCGCCAAGGGGCAGCAATCGCTTGATGAGGTCATGACCGGCTGGACCAACTCGCCGGGGCATTACCGCAATATGGTCGACGCCCGGGCCGAGGAGATGGGGCTGGTGCGTGCTGATGACGCGGTCTGGGTCATGGTGCTGGGCGCGCCCTGCTGATCCCAGCCATAGGCGGGGGGCGTTACGCCCTGCCGCCCCGCTGCGCGCCCGCCACCCAAACATCCGCAATCGCGCGGTCATCGCCCATCATGATCGTGGCGAAAAGGCTTTCCCAAATGTCCTTGGCCGCGGCATGGCGCTGCGCGATGGCGGGGGTGGAGTCGAGCGACAGCACGGTGATGTCGGCCTCCATCCCTTCGGCCAGTGAACCCACATGATCTTGCAAATGCAGGCTGCGGGCCGAGCCTGCGGTGGCCAGCCAAATGAGCTGTGCCGCATGCAGCGGCGTGCCGCGCAGCTGGCCGACCTCATAGGCCGCAGCCATGGTGCGCAGCATCGAAAAGGACGAGCCGCCGCCGGTATCCGTCGCCAGCGCCAGCGGGATGCCCCGCGCAGCAAGGCCGGTCATGTCGAACAGCCCCGACCCGATGAAGGTGTTTGAGGTCGGGCAATGCACCAGCGCACCGCCGACCTCCGCCAGCCGGTCGATCTCACGCGGTTCCAGATGGATCGCATGGCCGTAGAGGCCGCGTTCGCCCAGCAGGCCATGGGCCTCATAGGTATCAAGGTAATCGCGCGCCTCTGGGAACAGGTCGCGGACCCATTCGATCTCATCCGTCTGCTCGCTGAGGTGCGTCTGCATCAGGCAGGTCGGATGCTCTGCCCAAAGCGCGCCGAGGGTGGAAAGCTGCTCGGGCGTGGAGGTGGGCGAGAAACGTGGCGTGATCGCATAGGTCGCGCGGCCCTTGCCATGCCAGCGCTCAATCAGCGCTTTGCTGTCGTCATAGGCCGATTGCACCGTGTCGCGCAGCCCCTCGGGCGCGTTGCGGTCCATGCAGGTCTTGCCCGCGACGATCCGCTGGCCTCGCTCCGCTGCCGCCTGAAACAGCGCGTCGGCGCTATGGGGTGGATGGTGCAATAAGACGCGACCGTGGTGGTGCCATGGGACAGCGTCAGGTCCAGATAGCGCGCGGCAATCTCGCCCGCGTAAGCGGGATCCGACAGGCGCATTTCTTCGGGGAAAGTATAGGTGTTCAGCCAGTCGATCAGCCGCTTGCCCCATGAGGCGATGATTGCGGTTTGTGGGTAGTGCACATGGGCATCGACAAAGCCCGGGCAGATCAGCGCATCGGCGTAGCGTGTCACCTCGGCCTGCGGATGTGCGGCGCGCAGCGCGTCCCCCTTGCCGACGGCGGCGATCAGGCCATTTTCGATCAGCACACCGCCTTGGGTGTCGATCTTCACGGCATCCTCCCAAGCGCTTTGCATCGGGTTGCCGGAATAGGTGAGCGTCGCGCCCAAAAGGAGTCGTTGATTTGTCATGCCAGTGGTTTAGGTGAGGGCGGGACGGGGAACAATACCGAAGCGTCGCTGGTGCCGTTGTACCGGCTTGGGCGCTCGCATATCATCGTTCCCAACAAAGGCGCAGAGACGGAGAGCAGCGGATGTCAGAGCAGATCGAAGAGCTGGATCCGGCGGCCTCCCCTGAAGAGCGTGCCGAGGCCTATGTGCTCGACCGGAAAGCCGTGGCCGCGATCCTTGAGACGGTAGAGGCCAACGATCAGGCGCATCTGACCCAACTGATGGAGCCGCTGCACGCGGCGGATATCGCCGACCTTCTTGAGCAGATCGACGAGGACGACCGCGCCGCCTTGATCCGGCTTTACGGGCAGGAGTTCGACGGGGAAATCCTGTCGGAACTCGACGAGTCGGTCCGCGAGGAAGTCATCAGCATCCTGACGCCGCAGGTTCTGACCCAAGCGGTGCGCGAGTTGGACAGCGACGATGTGGTCGACCTGATCGAAGATCTGGAAGACGCGCAGCAGGAAACCATCCTCGACGCGCTGGAAGAGACCGACCGCGTCGCGGTGGAACAGGCGCTGAACTGGCCCGAATATTCCGCCGGTCGTCTGATGCAGCGCGAGGTTGTCATGGCGCCAGAGCATTGGACGGTGGGTCAAGCCATCGACCATCTGCGCGCCACTAAGGAAGAAGACCTGCCGGATCAGTTTTATCACATCGTCATGGTCGACCCGCGCCTGCATCCGGTGGGCAATGTGACCTTGGGCAAGCTCATGCGCTCGCGCCGAGAAACACGGCTGGCGGATATTCTGGAAGAGACCTTTCAGATTATCCCTGCCATGCGCGATGAGGGCGATGTGGCCTATGCCTTCAACCAGTACCACCTGATTTCGGCCCCTGTCGTCGACGAGGAGGGGCGACTCATCGGGGTCATCACCATTGACGACGCCATGGCCGTGCTCGACGAAGAACACGAAGAAGACATCCTGCGACTGGCGGGTGTGGGCGAGGGGTCGCTTTCTGACCGGGTGACGGAGACGACAAAGCAGCGGCTGCCGTGGCTTGCGGTGAACCTTGTGACGGCGATTGCGGCTTCGGTGGTGATCTCGCAATTCGAGGCGGCGATTGCGCAGATCGTGGCGCTGGCCGTGTTGATGCCGATCGTGGCCTCAATGGGCGGCAACGCGGGCACGCAGAGCTTGACGGTGGCGGTGCGCGCCATCGCGACCAAAGACCTCACCGGCTCCAACGTATGGCGGGTGATCCGGCGCGAGGTCTTGGTGGGGTTGGTCAACGGGCTGATATTTGCGGTGATCATGGGCATTGTCGGCGTGCTCTGGTTCGGCTCGCCGGGGCTGGGCTATGTCATCGCCACGGCGATGGTGATCAACCTCGTGGTGGCGGGGCTTGCGGGCACCGGCATCCCGATCTTGCTGGAGCGGTTCGGGGTGGACCCGGCGCTCGCCTCGGGCGCGTTTGTGACGACGGTGACGGATGTGGTGGGCTTTTTCGCCTTCCTCGGCCTTGCCGCCTTGGTGCTGTTGTGAGCGATTGCGCCGCCCGGAAGGCCGAGGCGCGCAAAGCGGCCTTTGCCCGCCGTAAGCCTTTGTTCGAACAGGCGAATGCGGCGCAGGCGGGCTATCTTTCCGAGGTTTTGGCGGGCTACCGCGGCGTGCCGCTGTCGGGTTTCATGCCGATCCGAACGGAGATTGATCCGCGCCCCGCCATGGCCGAGGCTTGCGCCCATGGTCCTGTCGGCGTGCCAGTGATCGAAAAGCCGAACCACCCTCTGTCCTTTGCCCGTTGGACCCCCGAGACAGCGATGGTGCCGGGCACCTTTGGCGCGATGATCCCCGCTGAGCCCGATTTTTTCGAGCCTGAGATCGTGATCGTGCCGCTTTTGGCCTTCAACCGCGCGGGCGGGCGGCTGGGCTATGGCGGCGGCTTTTATGACCGTACGCTGGCGATGCTGCGTGCGCGGCGGGCCACGCTGGCCATTGGCTTTGCTTTCGCGGGGCAAGAGTGGGACGACATCCCGCTGGAAGACACCGACGCGCCGCTCGATCTAATCGTGACCGAGGCCGGGGTGATCGAGGTGACGCCGGGCCAGCCTCCGTCCCGAGCGGAATAAGGGTTGCCGCCAAGCCGCGCGCGTCCTAGTCCATGGGCATGAAGATTTTGTTTCTTGGCGATGTGATGGGCCGGGCCGGACGGCGGGCGATCACCGAAAATCTGGCGCGGCTGCGGCGCGACTGGAAGCTCGATTTCATTGTGGTTAACGGCGAGAATGCGACCGGCGGCATGGGGCTTTCGGGCGCACATGCCAAGACGCTGCTCGATGCTGGGGCCGATTGTCTGACCCTTGGCGATCACGCTTTCGACCAGAAAGACATGCTCAGCTTTATCGAGCAGGAGCCGCGGGTGATCCGCCCGCTGAACTTCTCCAAATCCGCGCCGGGCAAGGGGGCTAAACTCTTCACGGCGCAGAACGGCAAGAAGGTTCTGGTGACCCAAGCGCTTGGGCAGGTCTTTATGAAACGGCCCTTCGATGACCCTTTCTCGGCGCTGGAGCCGGTGTTGAAAACCCATCCTTTGGGCGGCATGGCGCAGGCGATCATTGTCGATATGCACTGCGAAGCCACGAGTGAGAAGATGGCCATGGGCCATTGGTGCGACGGGCGGGCGAGCCTTGTGGTCGGCACCCATACCCATGTGCCGACGGCGGATGCGATGATCCTGCCGGGCGGGACGGGCTACTTGAGCGATGCCGGCATGTGCGGCGATTATCATTCGGTGATCGGCATGGATAAGGCCGAGCCGCTGCGCCGTTTCATCACCGGCATGCCGCGCGAACGTTTCACCCCCGCCAATGGCGAGGCGACCCTGTCGGGCGTCTATATCGAGACTGACGACCGCACGGGCCGCGCCACGCGGATCGTCCCGGTGCGTGAGGGCGGTGCCCTTCAGGCCAGCGCCCCTTAAGACCGGCAAGGCGCGGCCCGCGCGTCGCGCTTGCACCGAGGGCGGCAATCGGCGTAACTGGACAACGGCCTTTTGCCCGAATGACAGGTTCTTGATGGAATTTTTCAGCTTCTCTCCGATGGAGACGGCGGTGCTGACCCTCGTGGTCGTCGGCATGATGTTCGTGCTTTTCCTGCGCGAAGCCTTTCCGACCGAAGTGGTCGCCATCGCCGGGGCGGCCTTGCTGCTGGCGCTTGGCGTGCTGCCCTATGACGACGCGCTTGAGGTGCTTTCAAACCCCGCGCCTTGGACCATCGCGGCGATGTTCATCATCATGGGGGCCTTGGTCCGCACCGGCGCGCTGGATGTCTTGACGCGACTGGCCGAACGTTCGGCCAAGACGCATCCCAAAACGGCGGTGGCGGGGGTGATCTTGTCGGTCATGGCGGCCAGTGCGATCATGAACAACACCCCCGTGGTGGTGGTGATGATCCCGGTGGTGGTGCAGTTGACCCGCACGTTGAACACCAAAGCCTCCAAGCTGTTGATACCGCTCAGCTATGCCGCGATCATGGGCGGCTCTCTGACGCTGATCGGCACCTCGACCAACCTGTTGGTCGACGGTGTGGCGCGGTCGCAGGGCATGGCCCCTTTCGGCATTTTCGAGATCCTGCCCGTGGGCCTTGTGGTCTGCGCTTGGGGCTTGCTCTACATGCTACTTTTCGCCGACCGGCTGCTGCCCGCGCGCGACAGCATGGCGAATATGCTCTCTGACCGCTCCAAGATGAAATTCTTTACCGAGGCAGTGATCCCGCCTGAAAGCAACCTGATTGGCCGCGAAGTGTTGGACGTGCAGCTTTTCAAACGCGAGGGCGTGCGGCTGATCGACGTGGTGCGGGGCGACGATTCATTGCGCCGCAACCTCAAAGGAGTCGCGCTTCAGGTGGGCGACCGTGTCGTGCTGCGCACCCAGATGACCGAGCTTCTCAGTCTGCAAAACAACAAGGAGTTGCGCCGGGTCGACCAGCTGTCGGCGGTGGAGACCACGACCGTCGAAGTGCTGATCACCCCGGTTGCCGGATGGTGGGGCGCAGCTTGGGCTCCATGCGGCTGCGGCGGCGCTATGGAGTCTATCCGCTGGCGGTGCATCGGCGGAACCAGAACATCGGCCAGCAGCTTGATCAGTTGATCGTCAAGGTTGGCGATACGCTGCTGCTGGAAGGGGCTGCCGAGGATATCCAGCGGCTGGCGAGCGAGATGAACCTTGTCGATGTGACCCAACCCTCGGCCCGGGCGTTCCGCCGGGGGCATGCGCCGATTGCCATTGCCGCTCTCGTGGGGATCGTGGCGCTGGCGGCCTTCAACGTGGCGCCGATCCTCCTGCTGGCGGTGATCGCCGTGGCCGTGGTGCTGGTGACGGGCTGTATCGACGCGGAGGAAGCTTTCTCTTTCGTCGAGGGGCGTCTGCTGGCGCTGATCTTTGCCATGTTGGCCGTTGGCGCGGCCTTGCAGAACTCCGGCGCGATCACGCTGATCGTCGACAATATCGCGCCGGGGCTGGCGCAATTGCCGCCGTTTTTCATCATCTTGGCGGTGTTCCTGCTGACCACGACGCTGACCGAGATCGTCAGCAACAATGCCGTGGCGGTGATTATGACGCCGATTGCCATCAGCCTCAGCACCGCGCTTGGCATGGACCCGCGCCCGCTGGTGGTGGCGGTGATGATCGCGGCCTCCTGCGCCTTTGCCACGCCCATCGGCTATCAGACCAACACGCTGGTTTACGGGCCGGGGGCTATCGCTTCACCGATTTCATGCGCATCGGAATCCCGCTGAACCTGAGCATGTCGGTGCTGGTCAGCGCGGTGATCCCGCTCATTTGGTAGCTTAGGCGCTGCGCGGCACGTCGGACTGGGCGACGATTGCGTCAAAGCCCGCTTGCGCCTCAAGGAAGTTGCGGGTCAGCGGGGCGGTGAGTTCGGATTGGTCCGAGAAATAGGCCCCGACCCGACAGATATGCGCCGCGAATTCAGGATGCACCCCGGCGTCGTCATAGCGCCGGATGCGGTCTTTGCTGAGCCAGCCACGTTTCTTGGCCTCTTTGCTGATCAGTTTGAGCCGCTGCACCGCGTGGAAGGTCAGGTAGACCGAGAGGTAATCGAGGTAGTCGGGCAGGGCGATGCCGCAGGTCGGATCGAAGGCGTCGATCACCACATCCACCATATCCGGCGGGGCGATGGGCCATGCCTCATCCCCGATCAGCCAAGCGATGTCTTCGGCCCCGTGGCGCAGCCCGGCATATTCAAAGTCGAACCAGCGCAGCTTGTCATCCCGGCCAATCGCGGCATTGCCTGAGCGGCAGTCCCATTTGACGAATTGCCGCGCCGGGGCGTTGATGCGCTCATAGGCGGCAGTGCGGTCGAACTGGTCCGAGATGCCGCCGCCGAGGTCTTTTAGAAAATCCACCGCATCGACAAAGTTCAGCACCCAGTCGCGGTTGTTGCCCAGATGCGGCATGATCGCGTTCAACTCGGTCTGGCGCGCGGCGCCGTGGATGCGGAAGATGGCTGAGACGGCCTCGGCTGCGAGGTCAAGCTGTTCGGCGCGTTCCACCCGCGCGACCTCAACGTTGAGGCGGCGTTTGCCGACATCGGATTGGAACATGATCTCGCCGACCACGCCCAGACATTCGGGCAGGTCGCTGCAGTAGCGACCAAGCTCGGTCAGCACATGCGCTTCGAGATGGGTGCGGCGGAAGTTCGGGCGCAGCGTGGCGATCACCGTGCGGTCGGTCAGATGCAGCCGAAAGCTCGACCGGTTTTCGCCGCCCGGCGCCGATACCCGCGCCACATCTTGCCCGAAATGCTTGCGCGCCGCCGCGACGATCTGGGCCTGAGCGCTTTGTTCCTTGGGTCGTGCCATGAGGCCTCCGCTGGTGTTTTCGCCTGTCTAGGTCGGCTGGCTGACGAGGGTACGGCGGGTTTTGGGCAAAACAAAGGCAATTTCCACCTATCCCGGCGGGAGTGATTCGCACCCCATCAGCGCATTTGATCTATACGAAAGAACAATGCCCTCTCGGGGTATCGCACTGTTTCGATTTGGCGCGCTTTGTCAGCCCAATTTACCCAAAAAATGGAAAGAATTTGGCGGAAATAGGCGCCGCTGCTAGGTTCACAGGTCAGTGGGGGACGCGGCGCTGCAAAACGGCCGCGGCTGCAAATGCATATGAGGGATTGGCGTCATGGGTTACAGATTCTCGAAGGGTTGGAACAGCAAGGACAATAGCTGGTCCACCGGCGGCGAAGCGGGCAGCGGTTGCGGTGCCAGCGGAACGAAGTCCTATCACAACGGCGGGGTAGAGGGCTCCTCCTTCGCGAAGTGGTATGACGCGCACCTGGCCGGGAAGTTCGAAGGGAATGATGACGGCAAAGGCTCCGGTTCGGGTGGGACCAAGGGGTCTGGCTCTGGCGGTACGAAGGGAGGCTCCGGCTCTGGCGGCACGAAGGGTTCCGGTTCGGGCGGCACGAAGGGCTTCGGCTCGGGTGGCACGAAGGGCTCCGGCTCGGGTGGCACGAAGGGCTCCGGCTCTGGCGGTACGAAGGGCTCCGGCTCCGGTGGCACAAAAGGTTCCGGTTCGGGCGGCACGAAGGGCTCCGGTTCGGGTGGCACGAAGGGTTCCGGCTCTGGCGGTACGAAGGGTTCCGGTTCGGGTGGCACGAAGGGTTCCGGTTCCGGCGGCACGAAGGGCTCCGGCTCGGGTGGGACCAAGGGCTCCGGTTCCGGCGGCACGAAAGGCTCCGGTTCTGGAGGCACGAAAGGTTCCGGCTCCGGCGGTACCAAGGGTTCCGGTTCTGGCGGCACGAAGGGCTCCGGCTCTGGTGGTACGAAGGGCTCCGGCTCCGGCGGCACGAAGGGCTCCGGCTCTGGTGGTACGAAGGGCTCCGGCTCCGGCGGCACGAAGGGCTCCGGCTCTGGTGGTACGAAGGGCTCCGGCTCCGGCGGCACGAAGGGCTCCGGCTCAGGTGGAACGAAGGGTTCCGGCTCTGGCGGTACGAAGGGTTCCGGTTCTGGTGGCACCAAGGGCTCTGGTTCTGGCGGTACCAAGGGCTCCGGCTCTGGCGGCACCAAAGGTTCCGGCTCTGGCGGCACAAAAGGCTCCGGCTCTTGCGGCACTAAGGGGTCTGGCTCGGGTGGTACGCAAGGGGGGCATACCGGTGGCGACGATAAGTCCGTTCTTAATTTCCTGATGGGAGAGAGTGGGGAGATCACAATCGCCGTCACGGAAACGCCGGAGGGGCAGTTGCACTTCAACCTTTCGCCCACTGATCCCGAAGCGGAATCCCACGCTGACATCAACGGGCTTTTCTTCAATGTGACTGATGGCAGCGCAATCGAAGAACTGAACTTCTTCCCTGATGTGAACGCCGAAGGCTATCACCTGACGGATGTGAAGGCCGTGGATGACGGTGTCGACGGTTTCGTGGGTGGTCCTCAAGCGGGGGGCAGCTTCGATGTGGGTCTGCAGTTCGGCACGACCGCTGACAGTTCCGATGATGAGGTCACAAGCACGAACTTCACCCTATGGACCTATCCCGGCTCGCTGTCTTTCGAAGATATCGATCTGAGCGGCATGCGGGTTGTGGTGGACTCGGATGAGAGCGGCGGCGAGGTGCTTGAGGTGTCCGGTATGGTCGACCCTGACATGGAGGACCCCGAGGCCGATACCTCCGACCCCGCGAGCGCCCTCATGGACGCGCTGACCCTCACCTCCGTGCCGGAGGAAGAAGACGAAGGGGGCGACACCTGCGAGGATGACGCCTTCGACATGGCCTAAGGGGCCGTCAATATAAAAACTAAAGGCGCGTCCCTCGGGGCGCGCCTTTTGCTTGGCGGGCGTCGCCCTCAGCGCCCGCGCATCCAAAGGACGAAGGGCAGGGCCACCAGATACATCGTGATGCCATAGACCGCCGAGGGCAGAGCATAGGCGCTGAACCCCGACGCTTGGCCTGAGATCAACCCGGCGAGGGTGATGCCGAGCGTCGCGTTCTGGATGCCCACTTCGATCGAGATCGTCTTGCGCGTCTGCCACGCCAGACCAGCCGCTGCGGCAATGCCCAGCCCCAGCAACATCAGCGCCGCGTTCATGCTGATGAGCGCGGGACCAAGCCGGGCGAGATTCTCGGTGAAAACGCTCCAATTCCCGGCCAATGCGGCGAGGACAATCAGCACAAAGAGCAGCGCGGCGAGGGCGGAGAGGCCCGGCTCGATCCGCGCGGCAAAGCCGGGGGCGAGGTGGCGCAGGGCAAGCCCAAGCGCCACGGGCAGGGTGGTGATCACGAACATCGCCACCGCCAGCGCCGCGACCGAAACATCCGGCGCGGCATCGCCCATGAAGTGCCGCACGGCGATGGCGGTGAAGACCGGCACGGTCAGGATGCTCAGAAGCGAGACCACTGCCGTCAAAGTCACCGAAAGCGCCACATCGCCCCGCGCGAATTTGCTGATCATATTCGAGGTCACGCCGCCCGGGCAGAATGAGAGGATCATCAGCCCGACGGCCAGTTCTCCGCGCAGGCCGAAGGCCATGGCCACCGCCCATGCGGCAGCGGGCACCAACACCACTTGGCAAAGCGCGCCCAAGGCAAAGGCGCGCGGGTATTTCGCCACGCGGGTGAAGTCTGGGACCGTGAGGCCCACCCCCAGCGACAGCATGATGATCGCCAATGACAGCGGCAGTACGACGTTGATCAGAATGTCCATTTGTCCCCCCAAAGCTGATCTTCAGCCTAGGGGCGGCAAATATGCTCTGGCAAGTCCGACGCGCGGGGCGGCGATTAAAGCGGCCAGAAGAACAGGATCGCGGGGATCGACACGGCGACGACGATGATCTCCAGCGGCAGCCCCATGCGCCAATAGTCGCCAAAGGAATAGCCGCCGGGGCCGAGGATCAGCGTGTTGTTCTTATGCCCGATCGGCGTCAGGAAAGCCGAAGAGGCCGCCACCGCCACCGCCATCAAAAACGGGTCAGGGGAGACGCCGAGCGACTGCGCCATCTGGATGCCCACGGGGGCCGCGACGATGGTCGTCGCCGTGTTGTTGAGCACATCCGACAGCGACATGGTCACCACCATCAGCACCGTGAGGACCACCCAAGCGGGCAGCCCCTCGGTCAGCCCCACCAGCGCGCCCGCGATCAATTCGGTCCCGCCCGAAGTCTCTAGCGCCGCGCCGAGCGGAATCATGGAGCCTAACAGAACGATGACCGGCCATTCGATATGGGTGTAGAGTTCCGACAGCGGCACGATCTTGGCCAGCACATAGCCGACCACCACGATGCCAAGCGCGATGGGCAGGTAAATCAGCCCGAAGGAGGCCGCCGCCACGGCCCCCGCGAACATCGCGATGGCAAGCCAAGTCTTGCTGTCTTGCGTCACCGCAAGACCCCGGTCGGCCAGCGGCAGCACGCCCAGCCAGTCGGTGACATGGGCCACCGTGTCGCGCGGGACCAGCAGCAACAGGATGTCCCCCGGTTTCAGCTCAGTCGTGCGCAGTTGCGAGGTGATCTTGCGGCCCTGTCGCGACAGGCCCAGCAGCACCGTGCGCTGCCGCCACGACAGGCCCACCGCCTGCGCCGTGCGCCCGTTGAGCCGCGAGCCATCGGTCACCACGACCTCGACAATCTCGACCCCGTCACCATCGGCCAGCAGCAGGTCTTCGCGATCCCGGTCAGCCAGCGCGAGGTTGAGCGTGCTGCGAAATTCGTCCAGCGCGTCGGGCGTGGCTTCGAGCACGATCGCATCTCCGGCTTGCAGCACCACGTTGCGCGCCGTGCCATAGCGCCGCTTGCCGTCGCGCATCAGCCCCAAGATCGCCACATCGGCGCGATGCGCCTCTTCTTGCAACTCGGCCAGCCGTTTGCCGATCTGTTTGTTGCCCTCGGGCACGGTCAGCTCGGCGATATATTGAGCGATGTCCTCGGCCTCGATCATGGCGTCTTCGCGGGCGGGGATCAGCCGCCAGCCGATCAGCGCGACAAAGATCAGCCCCGCAATGGCGGCCAACCCGCCGACGGGGGCGAAGTCGAACATCTTGAAAGGCGCGCCCAAGGATTCCTGCCGGATGGAGGCGATGATGATATTGGGCGGCGTGCCGATCAGCGTGGCCATGCCGCCAAGGATGGTGGCGAAACTGAGTGGCATCAGGCTCAGCCCCGGCGCGCGGCCTGCCTTGCGTGCGGTCTGGATGTCGACCGGCATCAGCAGGGCCAAGGCGGCGACGTTGTTCATAAAGGCCGACAGCACCCCGCCCACGGCGCCCATCATGGTGATATGCGCGCCCAAGCTGCGCGAACTGTCGACCAATGTGCGGGTGATCAGCATCACCGCGCCCGAACGGACCAACCCAGCCGAAACCACCAAGACCAGCGCCACGATCAGGGTGGCCGGATGGCCGAAACCGTCAAAGGCGTTTTCCGTGGGCACCACCCCCAGCACCACGCCGAGCATCAGCGCCCCGAAGGCCACGATGTCATAGCGAAACCGCCCCCAGAGCAGCAGAGCAAAGACCGCGCCGAAGAGGGTGAAAAGGATGATCTGATCAGTGGTCATATATCCGGTCTAACGTGGTTGCCCCATCGGCGGAAAGGTAAGCACAGGCCGGGTGGCTTGTTCCAGCGGTGATGCTGGCATATAGAGTGGCGCAAACGCATTGCCAGAACGAGGTATTCATGGCCGGTCACTCCAAATGGGCAAACATCCAGCATCGCAAGGGCCGTCAGGACAAGCTGCGCGCCAAGGTGTTTTCCAAACTCTCCAAGGAAATCACCATCGCGGCCAAGATGGGCGACCCCGACCCGGACAAGAACCCGCGTCTTCGTCTGGCGGTGAAAGAGGCCAAGGGCCAGTCCATGCCCAAGGACAACATCGAACGCGCCATCAAGAAGGCCGTGGGCGGTGAGGGCGAAGATTACGAAGAAATCCGCTATGAGGGCTATGGCCCCAATGGCGTGGCCGTGATCGTCGAGGCGATGACCGACAACCGCAACCGCACCGCTTCGACCGTGCGCTCGACCTTCACCAAGAACGGCGGCAATCTGGGCGAGACCGGTTCGGTCGGCTTCATGTTTGAGCGCAAGGGCGAGGTGATCTACCCGGCTTCCGTGGGCGACGCCGACACCGTGATGATGGCCGCGATCGAAGCGGGCGCTGAAGACGTGGAAAGCTCCGAGGACGGTCACGTGGTCTATTGCGCCGACACCGATCTCAACGATGTGTCGACCGCGCTTGAGGCCGAATTGGGCGAGTCGGAATCGACCAAGCTGATCTGGCGTCCGACCACCACCACCGAGATGGATCTCGAGAACATGGAAAAGCTGATGAAGCTGATCGATGCGCTTGAGGAGGATGACGACGTGCAGCGCGTCACCACCAATTTCGAGGCCTCCGACGAGGTTATGTCGCAGCTTTAACGCGGCATTTGCACCAGCGCCTCGCGCGCCGCGGCCCTTATGGCGGCGGTGAGCGGGGCCAGCGCGGGCGCCATGATCCGCGCCACCTGCCAGTAAAGCGGCACGTCCAGCGGCAGCGCCTCGTCCAGTGACACGAGCCGCCCCGCCGCCATATCCTCGGCCACCAGCGGTGTGGGGTTCATCCCCCAGCCCAGCCCTTGCCGCGCTGCTGCGACAAAGCCGTGGCTTGAGGGCAGATGGTGGCTTGGCGGGGTCAGCCGTTGCCCGGTCTTTCGCATCAACCATCGCCCTTGCAGTTGATCCTTATGATCGAAGGTGAGCATCGGCGCGCGGGCCAGTGCCTCGGTCGTGACGCCTTCGGCAAACCACGTCTCGCGATAAGCGGGGCTGGCAGTGGCATGGTAGCGCAGCGCCCCCAAGGGCAGCACGTCGCAGCCCGGTGCCGCGCGGGCTTGCCCCGTCACCGCCGCGCTGACCTCCCCCCGACGCAGCCAATCGGCAGAGGTGTCTTGGTCGTCGATCATCAGATCGAAAAGCATGTCGGGCACCTGCGCCAGCGCCGGGATCAGCCATGTGGCCAAGACATCCGCAGGCACCGCAAGGCGCAGCCGGGGCGGGGCAGTGGCATCGCCCGCGCCAAGCGCCTGCGCTTCGAGCAGGGCCACATCTTCCGCATGTTTGGCAAGACGCTGGCCCATGGGCGTGCCGGTGCAGGGCTGGCCGCGCAGAACGAGGGTGGCCCCCACACGATCCTCCAGCGCCTTCACCCGTTGCGAGATTGCCGAGGGGGTCACCCCCAGCACCGCCGCCGCGGCATCAAAACTGCCGAGCCGCAGGATATGGGCCAATGCGGTTAGCTGCGCGCTGTCGAGCTGCATAAGATTTGCTAATCCTGATGTAGACTATTAAATTTGAGTAATCTGAACCTCCGGGTTAGGCAAAGGCAACCCATGTTATAGGACGCCTTTAATGTTCACCTCACTCCTTCCCGGCTTCGCCCTCAGCCTCACCCTCATCATGGCCATCGGGGCGCAGAATGCCTTTGTCTTGCGCCAAGGGCTGCGCCGCGAACATGTGCTGCCGGTGGTGCTGGTCTGCGCTGCCTCGGATGCGGTGTTGATCATGTCGGGGGTCGCGGGTTTTGGCGCGCTGGCCGAGGCGGCCCCGTGGTTCGGACCGCTGATGCGCTATGGCGGCGCGGCCTTCCTGCTGTGGTACGGCTGGCGCAACGCGGTTTCCGCATGGCAGGGCGGGGAGGCGCTGGAGGTCGAGGGGCAATCCACCCGCAGCCTGCGCAAGGCGATCCTGACGCTGCTGGCGCTGACGTGGCTGAACCCGCATGTCTACCTCGACACCTTGGTGCTGCTCGGCTCAATCTCGGCGCAATATCCGGACCGGCTCAGCTTTGGCATCGGGGCGGTGCTGGCAAGCTTCGTCTTCTTCTTCTCACTGGGCTATGGCGCGCGGCTGCTGGCGCCGCTCTTTGCCAGACCGCGCAGTTGGCAGGTCTTGGACGCCATCATCGCCGTGACCATGTGGGCGATTGCCATCAAATTGCTTGCGATGTGAATAAAAATGCCGCGTCCATCTTGCCCTTGGCAGCGCTTTGGGAAAGGGTCGCGGCATGACACACTCTCCCGCCACCACCCCCGACATCCCCGCTCCGCCCAACCGCCCGCTTGTCGGGGTCTTTTGGATGTTGGTGACGGGGGCCTGTTTCATAGGCGTGACCGCGCTGGTGAAATACATGGGGCCGCGGCTGCCTTCGGCAGAGGCCGCTTTCCTGCGCTACGCCATGGGGTTGGTCTTTGTCCTGCCGGTCCTGCGGTCGCTGCTGGCCACACCGGTGAGCCGGCGGCAATGGGGCTGTTCGGCATGCGGGGCCTGTGCCACGCAGGCGGGGTGATCCTGTGGTTCTACGCCATGACCCGCCTGCCCATCGCCGAGGTGACCGCGATGAACTACCTCGCGCCGATCTATGTCACCGTGGGTGCTGCGATCTTTCTGGGAGAGAAGCTGGCCGCGCGGCGCATCGTGGCGGTCTGTCTGGGGCTGGCGGGGCGGCGATCATCCTGCGGCCCGGTTTTCGCGAAGTCTCTACCGGGCATTTGGCGATGTTGCTGGCGGCGGTGGTCTTTGCCGGATCCTACCTCTTGGCCAAGGTGCTGGCGGATGAGGCGCGCCCGGTGATGATCGTGACGATGCTGTCGATCTTTGTGACCATCGGGCTGGCGCCCTTTGCCTTCGCCGTCTGGATCACGCCGACACCGCAGGAACTGTTGATCCTTGCCGGGGTCGCCTTTTTCGCGACGGCGGGTCATTTCACCATGACGCTGGCCTTTGCCGCCGCCCCGGTGACGGTGACGCAGCCGGTCACTTTCCTGCAATTGGTCTGGGCAACGATCCTCGGCGTGGTGGTCTTTGCCGAGCCGGTGGACCTCTGGGTCGTGCTGGGCGGGGCGGTGATCTTGGGCTCGGTCACCTTTATCACATGGCGTGAAGCGATGCTGAAACGGCAGGTTACGCCCCCCTCGCATGCGACGAAATTCTGACCTTTCGCCCAGCCGGGCGGTACTTGATTGACGAGTCAATAAAGATTCCCCTATCCTGAGGCGGTCAACACTGCCCCAAGGATCCGAATCCAATGCCCAAAGTCGGAATGGAACCCATTCGTCGCTCTGCGCTGGTCAAAGCCACCATCGCCGAGATTGGCGAGGCCCAGTCGCTGGATGTGACGGTGAGCCAGATCGCCAAGCGGGCAGGCATGTCGAGCGCGCTGGCGCATCATTACTTCGGCGGTAAGAACCAGATCTTTCTGGCGGCGATGCGGCACATCTTGTCGGAATATGCCGCCGGGGTCCGCGAACGTTTGGCCACGGCCCGCACGCCGCATGACCGCGCGGCGGCGATCATCGTGGCAAGTTTCGACGACACCGGCTTTCACCCCGGCACGATCAGCGCGTGGATGACACTCTACGCCCATGCCCGCACCAACCCCGAAACCCGGCGGCTGCTGACGGCCTATCAAAGCCGGTTGCGGTCCAACCTCACCCATGCGCTGCGCCCGATCAGCCCCCAGCCCGAAGGCGATGCCGACACTCTGGCGGCCCTGATCGATGGGCTTTACCTGCGCGCGGCGCTGTCGGATGGCGTCAGCGCGGCAGAGGCCATGACCCGCGCGCTCTATACGCTCGACCTGCTGCTCAAAGCTGGCCGTTGAACACCGCGGAGACGGGCGGCACCGCCGCGCTCCGCCTCTCTGAACACTCCTCGCCTCAGGCAAGAAAGTCCCTTTGATGTCCTATGATCCCCAACCCACCGCCAGCCACTTTATCGACGGCGCCTATGTCGAAGACACCAATGGCACGCCGATCCCGGTGATCTATCCCGCCACGGGCGAAAAGATCGCGACGGTCTATGCCGCCACGCCTCAGATCGTGGAGCAGGCCATCGCCTCGGCCCGCCGCGCGCAGGCCGCATGGGGCGCGATGAGCGGCACCGAGCGGGGCCGTATCCTGCGCCGCGCCGCCGACATGATCCGCGACCGCAACCACGACCTTTCGGTGCTGGAAACCCAAGACACCGGCAAACCCTATCAGGAGACCTCCGTCGCCGATGCCACCAGCGGCGCGGACGCGCTGGAGTATTTCGGCGGCCTCGCCGGCAGCCTGACCGGCGAGCATATCCAGCTTGGCGAAGACTGGGTCTACACCCGGCGCGAGCCCTTGGGCGTCTGTGTCGGCATCGGCGCGTGGAACTACCCCACGCAGATCGCCTGCTGGAAGGCCGCTCCCGCGCTGGCCTGCGGCAATGCGATGATCTTCAAACCGTCCGAGACCACGCCGCTCTGCGCGCTGAAAGTGGCCGAAATCTTGATTGGAGCCGGGCTGCCGGCGGGGCTCTTCAACGTGGTGCAGGGCATGGGCGAGGTCGGCCAGTCGCTGGTCACCGATGCCCGCGTCGACAAGGTCTCGCTCACCGGCTCGGTGCCCACGGGGCGCAAGGTCTATGCCGCCGCTGCCGAAGGCATCAAGCATGTGACGATGGAGCTTGGCGGCAAGTCGCCCCTGATCGTCTTCGAGGATGCGGATATCGACAATGCCGTCGGCGGCGCGATCCTCGGCAACTTCTACAGCTCCGGCCAGATCTGCTCGAACGGCACGCGGGTCTTCGTGCACCGCGACATCAAGGAGGCGTTCCTCGCACGGCTGTCCGAGCGGCTGGACAAGGCCGTGATCGGTGACCCGATGGACCCCGACACCAGCTTTGGCCCGATGGTCAGCGAGCGGCAGATGCAAATCGCGCTGGACTACATTGAGAAGGGCAAGGCCGAGGGCGCGCGGCTGGTCTATGGCGGGAGCCGCATCGAGCGCGAGGGGTTCTACATGCAGCCCACCGTCTTCGCCGATGTGAAAGACGACATGATCATCGCCCGCGAGGAGATCTTCGGCCCGGTCATGGCGGTGCTGGATTTCGAGGATGAAGCGGAGGTCATGGCGCGCGCCAACGCCACCGAGTTCGGCCTCGCCGCCGGTGTCTTCACCCGCGACCTTGCCCGCGCGCACCGCGTGGCGGCGGGGTTCGAGGCCGGGACCTGCTACATCAACAGCTACAACGACGCCCCGGTCGAAGCGCCCTTCGGCGGCATGAAGAACTCGGGCGTGGGCCGCGAGAACGCCAAGGCCGCGATCGAGCACTACAGCCAAGTGAAGTCGGTCTACGTGCGCATGGGCGATGTCGAGGCGCCCTTCTAAGGGGTGAATTTGCTGAGAGGTGCTTGAGGGATCAGCCTGATCCTCAAGTCACCTCGTCAATTCTGGGGAGCGATTCCCCACCGCCTCAAGGACAAGCCGCGCCTACGCGCGGTGCTGCGCATCCTTGACCCGGCGGGGAATCACGGAAGGAAGAGCTATGGAAGCTGAATTTGTCATCGTCGGCGCGGGCTCTGCGGGCTGCGCCATGGCCTACCGCTTGGCCGAGGCGGGTCGCAAGGTCATCGTCATCGAACATGGTGGCACCGACGCCGGGCCTTTCATCCAGATGCCCGCGGCGCTCAGCTATCCGATGAACATGCCGCGCTACGACTGGGGCTATAAATCCGAGCCCGAGCCGCATCTCAACAACCGCGAGCTGGTCTGCCCGCGCGGCAAGGTGATCGGCGGCTCGTCCTCGATCAACGGCATGGTCTACGTGCGCGGCCATGCCAAGGATTTCGACCATTGGGAGGAGTCCGGCGCGCGCGGCTGGTCCTACGCGGATGTACTGCCCTACTACAAACGCATGGAGACATGGCACGAGAACGGCCATGGCGGCGATGCGGCATGGCGCGGCAAGGACGGCCCGCTGCACGTCAGCCGCGGCCCGCGCGAGAACCCTCTTTTCGACGCCTTCGTGCAAGCCGGGGCGCAGGCGGGCTACCCGGTGACCCATGACTACAACGGCGAGCAGCAAGAGGGTTTCGGCCCGATGGAGCAGACCGTCTGGAACGGGCGGCGCTGGTCGGCGGCCAATGCCTATCTGCGTCCGGCGCAGAAGACCGGCAATGTCACCCTGATCCGTGCGCTGGCGCAGCGCGTGGTGATCGAAGAGGGGCGTGCCGTGGGTGTCGAGGTCAAGCGTGGCCGCGCGACGGAGGTGATCCGTGCCAGCCGCGAAGTGGTGCTGGCGGCGTCCTCGATCAACTCGCCGAAACTGCTGATGCTCTCGGGGGTCGGCCCTGCCGCGCATCTCGCCGACCATGGCATCGAGGTACTGGCCGACCGCCCCGGCGTGGGTCAGAACCTGCAGGACCATCTGGAGCTCTACATCCAGATGGCCTCGCGCCAGCCGATCACGCTCTACAAGCACTGGAACCTTTTGTCGAAGGCCGTCATCGGCGCGCAATGGCTGTTTACCAAGACCGGCATGGGCGCCTCGAACCAGTTCGAATCCGCGGCCTTCATCCGCTCGAAGCCCGGCGTAGAATACCCTGATATTCAATACCATTTCCTGCCCATTGCCGTGCGCTACGACGGGCAGGCGGCGGCCGAGGGGCATGGCTTTCAGGCGCACACGGGGCCGATGCGCTCCAAGTCGCGGGGCGAGATCACCCTGCGCTCCGCCGACCCGGCCGAGGCGCCGCGCATCCGTTTCAACTACATGTCCCATTCCGACGATTGGGAGGAGTTCCGCACCTGTATCCGCCTCACGCGGGAAATCTTCGCGCAGGATGCCTTCAAGCCCTTCGTCAAACACGAGATCCAGCCCGGAGAAGCGCTGCAATCGGACGCGGAGCTTGACGCTTTCATCGCCGAACACGCCGAAAGCGCCTATCACCCCTGCGGCACCTGCCGCATGGGGGCGGCGGACGATCCGGGCGCCGTGGTCGACCCGCAAGCGCGGGTGATCGGGGTCGAGGGGCTACGCGTGGCCGACAGTTCGATCTTCCCGCGGATCACCAATGGCAACCTCAATGCGCCCTCGATCATGGTCGGTGAAAAGGTCTCGGACCTGCTTCTGGGCCGCGATCCGCTGCCGCGCGCGAATGACGAACCATGGGTGCATCCGAACTGGCAGGTGGCGCAGCGTTGATCGTTAACCTGCCTTAACATCCTGTCTTGAAGGCCGCAGGGCAGGGCGTCATACCTGCCTCATGTTAAGGATTTGTTCACTTTTCGCCCTCAGTTTGACGCTGAGTATCGTGACTGGACCCGCAGGGGCGCAGACGGTCTCGGGCGTGGTCCGCGTGATCGACGGGGATACTTTCGATCTCGGCGGTACGCGCATCCGCTTGCATGGTATCGATGCGCTCGAATCCAGCCAGACCTGCGAGACAGAGGGCGGGCAGGCTTGGGCCTGCGGAGATTGGACAACGAGGGAGGTGCGCGACAGATACCAAGGGGCCAACGCGCGTTGTGAGGCACTGGACCGCGACCGCTATGATCGCATCGTCGCCCGCTGCCATGTGGGCGACGTTGACGTGGGGCAGGCGCTGGTGCGTGACGGGCTGGCCTTTGCCTATCGCAAATATTCGATGGACTATGATCTGGATGAGAAAGCCGCCTTTGTCGCAGGCCGTGGGATTCACGGGTTCAAGACGGTTTCCCCCGCCCGCTACCGCGTGACCCGCCGCAGCGGGTCCGAGCCTGCCCGGCCCGAGGGGAGCTGCCAGATCAAAGGCAATATCAGCGCCAAGGGGGTCAAGATTTACCATATGCCGGGGCAGGAATTTTACAGCCGCACCCGCATCAGCGCCCGCAAAGGCGAGCGTTGGTTCTGCTCCGAAGCCGAGGCCCGCGGCGCGGGTTGGCGGCGTGCGCGGCGCTGATCACTCCACCCGGTAGGGCAGGGTGTCGCGTAGATGCGGGTCGACCACCAACTGCCGCTCTAGCGGCGGAACGGAGCGTTGATGGCAATCCCGGCGCTCGCAAATCCGGCAGGAAATGCCAATTGGTTCAAAGGCATCGCTGCGGGTGACGTCCATCCCGTCGGCGTAGACCAGCGCGGGCGCATGGCGCACCTCGCAGCCGAGTGAGATCGCATAGCGCCGCACCGGCGCGCCAAACCGCCCCGCCGGTTTCGAGATGTCCCGCGCCAAACTGATATAGCGCACCCCATCCGGCGTCTCGGCCAATTGCCGAAGGAACCGCCCCGGCGTTTCAAAGGCGCGGTGGACGTTCCAAAGCGGGCAGGCGCCGCCGAAACGCGCGAATTGCAGCCGGGTCGCGGAATGGCGTTTGGTGATCGTGCCCGCCTGATCAACCCGGACGAAGAAAAAGGGCACTCCCTTCGCACCGGGCCGCTGCATCGTCGACAGCCGATGCGCCACCTGCTCGATCGAGGCACCGAAATGCCCGGCCAGCACCTCCAGATCATGGCGGCAATCCTGCGCCTTTTGCAAGAACCGCCCATAGGGCAACAGAGCCGCCCCGGCGAAGTAATTGGCCAGCCCAATCTTTGCGATATCCCGCGCCGCGGTGCTGTGGAAACGGGCGAGGTCCAGCGTCGCCTCCAGCAGCGCGTCTTGCTGGGTCAGCGCCACCTGCAGCAACATCTGAAAGGTCTGTGTCTCAGGCGCCGCACGGGCCGATAGATGCAGTACCTTGCGGGCGGGATCATAGGCGCGCAGCCGGTCGTCATCCTCAAAAACCACGCGCACCCCGGCACTCTCAAGCGCACGCGCCGCGGTCGCCCGCGTGTCACTGCCGCTGCCTTCGCGGGTCGCGAAATGCTCTGCCGCACGGTCGACGGCGTCGATGTAATTGTCGCAATAGTGAAAGAAATCCCGCACCTCTTCCCAAGGGGAGGGCATCGCGCGGGCGTCTTCACGCCCCAGGGCTTCGTCCAGCGAGGCCAGCCGTTCATGCACCTGTCGGTAGCTTTGATGCAGCGCGAGAAAGGCATGTGCCAGCCCCGGCGCGTTGGAGGCGGTGAGGCGCAGATCGGCCACCGGGGGTGCCTTTCCGGCGAAAATCGGATCGGCCAGCGCCTCGCGCAGATCGCTGACCAACCGCTCCCCATCGCCGCTGGAAAGCTCGGTCACATCCAACCTGAACTCCGACGCCAGAGCGAGCACGACATTGGTACTGACGGGCCGGTTGTTATTCTCCATCTGGTTGAGATAGGGCAAGGAGACGCCCAGCCGGGCGGCGAAGTCTTTCTGCGTCAGCCCCGCGCGGGTCCGGGTCTCACGCAGTTTCACACCGGCATAGAGTTTCTGGATCGCCATCCGCGCACCTTTGCAACTTTGCAGTTAGGTGCAGCCTAGCTTTGCAAAGCCGGGGCCACAAGCGCGGGGAGCGTGGGCCTAGAGGCCCAAAGCTTTCTCCCGCCGGATCACCACCCAGATGGAGGCGACCGAGGCGATGGCCGTCAGCAACATGAGCCACAACAGCGGATAGGCTCCGGTTTCAGGGGTGAGCAGGGCGCCCGCCAGCGCGCTCAAGGCCGCGCCGCCGACAATCATGATTGCCCCGCCCAGCCCGGAGGCCGTGCCCGCCAAATGCGGGCGCACCGACAGCATCCCGGCGGTGGCATTGGGGATGCAAAGCCCGTTGCCCAGCCCCACCAGCGTCATCAGCCCGAAAAAGCTGAGCGGAGAGCCGTAGCCCGCAAGAAAGATCAGCAGCGACACCGTGCCGCCCACGGCGTTGGAAATGCAGCCCCAAAGCACCAGCGTATTGACGCCGAAACGGGTCGCCGTCCGCGCGGTGACGAAGTTGCCGATGAAATAGCCAATTGCGGGCGCGCCGAAATAGAGGCCCAGCACCGCAGGCTCCATCCCGAAGACCACGGTGCCCACGAAGGGCGCGCCGCCGAGATAGGCAAAGAAGGCGCCCGAGCAAAAACCCGTGGCCAGCGCATAGCCCCAAAACCGCGGCGAGCGGAGCAACTCGGGGTATTCGCCGAACTGCTGCCGCAGCGATTTGCCGCTGGCCCGGGCGGTTTCGCCCAAATCCGCCCAAGCCACCCAAAAGACCAACCCGCCGAGGATCAGCATCGCCCAGAAGGAAGCCTGCCAGCCGAAACCCTGCTCCAGCAAACCGCCCAAGGCCGGGCTGATCATCGGCACCAGCGCCATGCCCATGGTGACATAGCCGATCATGGAGGCGGATTCGTCTTGAGTATAAAGGTCGCGGATCACCGCACGGCTCAGCACCATGCCCGTGGCGATCACAGCCTGCGCCATGCGAAACACCAGAAACACGGCGATGTTCGGCGCCAGCAGGCAGCCCACCGTGGCCACGAAGAAGATGCCCAAGCCCCAAAGCATCACCCGCCGCCGCCCGAGGTTGTCCGAAATCGGCCCGATGAAAATCTGCAGTATCCCACTGAAAAACAGGTAGAGCGGCACCGAAAGCTGGATCACCGCATAATCCGTGCCGAAATGCTCTGCCATCTTCGGCAGGCTGGGCAGAAAGATGTTCATGACCATGGCCGAAAGCCCGGCCAGCAGGATCAGCGTTGAGATATGGGGTGGGGTCGTCCGGTCTAAATACCGGACCCGGGGGATATCGCTCATGCAAATGCAAGTAGTCGGGGGCATGGGAAATGTCCATGTTAACTAGATTGTTTTGCAACTTTTCATTTTGCTTCGCAGTGTCTGTATTGATTTTGCAAATTTGCAAAATTGCGCTTTGGTCAGTTGCGCTCATCCGGTAGACTGGTCGAAATCACAATAGGGGTGCGTCATGAAAGACATTCTCGAACAACTGGAGCGGCGTCGCGAAGATGCGCGTTTGGGCGGCGGTCAGGCACGGATCGATGCGCAGCACAGCCGTGGCAAGCTCACCGCGCGGGAGCGCGTCGATCTGCTGCTCGACGAAGGCTCCTTCGAGGAATTCGACATGTTCGTCACCCACCGCTGCACCGATTTCGGCATGCAGGATCAAAAGCCCGCGGGCGATGGTGTGGTCACCGGCTGGGGCACGATTAACGGCCGCCTCGTCTATGTCTTTAGCCAGGATTTCACCGTCTTCGGCGGCTCGCTCTCGGAAACCCATGCTCAGAAAATCTGCAAGATCATGGATATGGCAGTGCAAAATGGCGCGCCGGTGATCGGCATCAACGATTCCGGCGGCGCGCGCATCCAAGAAGGCGTGGCAAGCCTTGCAGGCTATGCCGAGGTCTTCCAGCGCAACATCGAAGCTTCCGGCGTGATCCCCCAGATCAGCGTCATCATGGGCCCCTGCGCGGGCGGGGCGGTCTATTCGCCCGCGATGACCGACTTCATCTTCATGGTCAAAGACAGCTCCTATATGTTCGTCACCGGTCCGGACGTGGTGAAAACCGTCACCAACGAAGTCGTCACCGCCGAAGAGCTGGGCGGCGCCACGACCCACACGCGCAAATCCTCCGTCGCCGACGCGGCCTTCGAAAATGACGTGGAGGCATTGGCCGAGGTGCGCCGCCTCGTCGATCTGCTGCCCGCCAACAACCGCGAGAAACCGCCGGTCCGCCCCTTCTTCGACGATCCCAACCGGATCGAACCCTCGCTCGACACACTGGTGCCGTCGAACGCCAACACCCCCTATGACATGAAGGAATTGATCCTCAAACTGGCGGATGAGGGCGACTTTTACGAAATCCAAGAGGAATTCGCCAAGAACATCATCACCGGCTTCATCCGCCTTGAGGGGCGTACCGTCGGCGTGGTGGCCAACCAACCGATGGTGCTGGCCGGATGCCTCGACATCGACAGCTCGCGCAAAGCGGCGCGTTTCGTGCGTTTCTGCGACGCCTTCGAGATCCCGATCCTCACCCTGGTAGACGTGCCCGGCTTCCTGCCCGGCACCGGTCAGGAATTCGGCGGTGTCATCAAACACGGCGCGAAACTGCTCTTCGCCTATGGCGAGGCGACCGTGCCAATGGTCACCGTCATCACGCGCAAAGCCTACGGCGGCGCCTACGATGTGATGGCCTCGAAACACCTGCGCTCGGATTTCAACTACGCTTGGCCCACCGCCGAAGTTGCCGTGATGGGCGCCAAAGGCGCGACCGAGATCATTCACCGCAAGGATCTGAACGACCCCGAAAAGATCGCTAAACACACCAAGGATTACGAGGATCGTTTCGCCAATCCCTTCGTCGCCGCCGAACGTGGCTTCATCGACGAGGTGATCCAGCCGCGCTCTACCCGCAAACGGGTCGCCCGCGCCTTCGCCTCTCTGCGCAACAAAAAAGTGCAGACCCCGTGGAAGAAACACGACAACATCCCGCTCTGAGCGCCATCATGCAGCTTCATCCTTTCTCAAATACCGATCCCACGAGGGCCGCGCGCGGAACCCTCGGCGGGCTGGGTGGTTTTCCTTACAAAGGAGGACCGGATCATGCCGAATTCATCCATCAAGGACGAAGAGACCTACAAGTCCCTGCGCGAGGATGGGGCGAGCAAGGAGAAAGCCGCCCGCATTGCCAATGCGCAGGCCAACGACAGCCAGCACCCCGGCAAGAAGGGGGGCAAACAGCCGCCCTACGAGGATTGGACCAAAGACGCTCTCTACGACCGGGCGCAAGAGCTCGGGATCGAAGGGCGCTCGGACATGGACAAGGAAACGCTGATCGACGCGCTGCGCAACCACTAGGCGCTCTTCTGCGTCGGGTCTGGCTGCCAGCCCTGCTGGCGGTCGGGCTTGCAGGCCCCGCGCGGGCCATTGATGTCCCCTCTGGGCAAACCGTTGATCTGCAAGAGGTCTTGGTCGAGGAGCTCGGCGGTGAGACTTGGCTTCGCTTCCGTTTTATCGCGCCGCAGATTGCCAAAGGGCCGGGGGCCATCGCCTATGACCGCGCCGCGCCGGATATGGAACATCTCTGCGCGGTCGTCGCACTTCCTTACATGACTGAACATGCGCTAGCGGGGCAGGTGATCGTCGTCTCCCTCGCTGACCGTCCGGTGGAATTCGGCGCGGCCGACCCCGAAGCGACCCAGTATTTCGAAGCTTTCCGGGCGCAGGATGACACCTGCATTTGGGAGGGTTTGTGATGCACAGGCAATATCTTGCAAGAATCCGCCGATCCTCGGATTGGAATGATGCTTTGGAGTCACAACGCGACCGATTGCACTTGCAACCGTATCCATTGCCATGTGAATCGCATATGATGCGGTCAAGGAATACCCACGTATCCCTTACCTCAGAACCCGGGCTTGGCCGGCGTGTTGTCGTGTCAGGTTCATTTAACGTTAATAGGAGATTTACATGTCCAAGAGCATCAAGTTGCTGGCAGCCATCGGTTTCGTTGCAGCGGTTTCGGCCTGCGCGCAGCAAGAAGAAGAGTATGTCGTGGTCGAGCCCGAGCCCATCTCGGTTGAGCCCGTCTACACCGGCAAGTACAAGTAATGCCGTTGCAGGGCAGGCGTTTGCGCCTGCCCTGATCCCAGCCACCCCTGCAACCGGGAGGGGTGTCTGATGCCCGCCTATATGCTAAAACACCGCGGGTTCCCCGGGCGTCTGCCCGGCACCGATTTTCAATTCACCATTCGCCGCCCGAACCCCAAAGGGGTCACGCCCATCACCCGGCGTGAGCGTCGCCCCGACCGCCGCGCCCCGGATCGCCGCGCCGATACCGCTTTTGTCAAAGCCCTTTGGGAAGCCTTTGGCGAACATCCGTTCGAGCGTGGCAATCTGGATGCGGGCCGCCTGTCTTGGCTCTTTGGCCGTGAGGTTCTGCCCGCGACCGATCCTTTCGACCCTGCCGATTACGAAGCGCTGCTGGTGCTCGACGTGGCCGCCGCCCGCGCCGCCTTTCCCGAAGCTTTTGAGGATTGATCGGCATGATGTCGCCGCGCCTTTCCGCCGTTCAGCACCGCTTTGCCGAAGCCCGGCCAAGCCGCGCGGTGTGCTTGGCGCAAAGGCGGGCTTGCGGCAGGCTTTATGCGTCTGGCGGCGCGTCCGTTATCCCGCGTGCCGCCGAGCCTGAAGACCATACCTCTTCCTCTATCGGGCAGCCGATCCGCGCCTGCGCTCTGCTGTCCGACTTTTCCACAGGGTGGTTTTCAGGTCACAGCGCAGCAGGCCGAAAATCTGGCCGGGAACTTGTGCAGCGCCACGGCGTTTGTCGGATAGTAGACAGCAGTGAAGGAGCAGGCACATGTCCATTCGTAACATCATCCTCGCGCTTGGCGCGACAGCCGGTCTGGCCGCATGCGGCGACAACATCGGCGAACAAGGTTTGGGCGGCGCAGCCGTCGGCGCAGGTGCGGCAGCCGTCACAGGCGGGTCGCTGGCGCAGGGCGCAGCCATCGGCGCTGCAGCCAACGTCGGTTACTGTCAGCTCAACCCCGGCAAATGTAACTGATCCAGCTACAATAGCCGCTTTGCCCGCCATCCGCGCGGGCAGGGCGGCCTCCCTTTCATCTTTACCCCTACAGGCACCCGCGCAGCCCCGGCTGACGCGGCTTTTTGCGTTGCCTGCATTCGTCAAAGGAACCGCTGATGTTTGACAAGATCCTCATTGCCAACCGAGGCGAAATCGCCTGCCGTGTGATCAAGACCGCCAAGAAAATGGGCCTGACCACCGTGGCGATATATTCCGATGCAGACGCGCAGGCGCTGCATGTGGAAATGGCGGATGAGGCCATTCACATCGGCCCGCCCCGGCGAACCAGTCCTATATCGTCATCGACAAGGTGATGGAGGCGATCAAGCAATCGGGCGCGCAAGCGGTGCATCCGGGCTATGGTTTCTTGAGTGAAAACAGCAAGTTCGCCGAGGCGCTCGAGGCTGCGGGCGTGGCCTTCGTCGGCCCGCCCAAAGGGGCCATCGAGAAGATGGGCGACAAGATCACCTCCAAGAAGATCGCCAAGGAGGCCGGGGTCTCGACCGTGCCGGGTTACATGGGCCTCATCGAGGACGCCGAGGAGGCGGTGAAGATCTCCAATGACATCGGCTACCCGGTGATGCTCAAGGCCTCCGCTGGCGGCGGCGGCAAGGGCATGCGGATCGCTTGGAACGATGAGGAAGCGCGCGAGGGTTTCCAATCGTCCAAGAACGAGGCCGCGAACTCTTTTGGAGATGACCGGATCTTCATTGAGAAATTCGTGACCCAGCCGCGCCACATCGAGATTCAGGTGCTCTGCGATGCCCACGGCAACGGCGTCTATCTGGGCGAGCGTGAATGCTCGATCCAGCGCCGCAACCAGAAGGTGGTCGAAGAGGCCCCGAGCCCCTTCCTTGACGAAGCCACCCGTAAAGCGATGGGCGAACAGGCCGTCGCTCTGGCGCAGGCCGTGGGCTACACCAGCGCGGGCACCGTGGAATTCATCGTCGACGGCGACAAGAATTTCTACTTCCTTGAGATGAACACCCGCCTTCAGGTGGAACACCCGGTGACGGAGTTGATTACCGGCGTCGATCTGGTGGAGCAGATGATCCGCGTGGCCAACGGCGAAAAGCTGTCGATCACCCAAGACGACGTGACTCTGACCGGCTGGGCCATCGAAAACCGGCTTTACGCCGAAGACCCCTACCGCGGCTTCCTGCCGTCCATCGGCCGTCTGACCCGCTATCGCCCGCCGCAGGAGGTGGCCGCGGGGCCGCTTCTGGAGCAGGGCACATGGCAGGGTGACGCGCCCGCGGGCGACATGGCCGTGCGCAACGACACCGGCGTCTACGAGGGCGGCGAGATCTCGATGTATTACGACCCGATGATCGCCAAGCTCTGCACATGGGCGCCGACGCGCGCCGAGGCGATCGAGAAGATGCGCGTGGCGCTCGACAGTTTCGAGGTCGAGGGCATCGGGCACAACCTGCCGTTCCTTTCCGCCGTGATGGATCACCCCAAGTTCGTCTCGGGCGAGATGACCACCGCCTTCATCGCCGAGGAATATCCCGATGGGTTCGAAGGGGTGTCCCTGCCGGAGAGCGAGCTCCGCCGCATCGCCGCCGCCTGTGCCGCCATGCACCGCGTTGGCGAAATCCGCCGCGCCCGCGTTTCGGGCCGGATGGACAACCACGAGCGCAAAGTCGGCAGCGACTGGAACGTGAAGCTTCAGGGTGAGAACTTTGATGTGGTCACCAAGGCCGATCCCGAAGGGGCGACGGTGGCTTTCTCTGACGGCAGCGAAATGCGTGTGAGCGGCGATTGGACCCCGGGGGACCAACTGGCCGAGATGACCGTCGATGGCGCGCCTTTGGTGCTGAAGGTCGGCAAAATCTCAGGCGGCTTCCGGATCCGCACCCGCGGTGCGGATCTGAAGGTCCATGTCCGCACGCCGCGTCAGGCGGAACTGGCGGCCCTGATGCCCGAGAAACTGCCGCCCGATACCTCCAAGATGTTGCTCTGCCCGATGCCGGGTCTGGTGGTGAAACTCGACGTCGAAGTTGGCGACGAGGTTCAGGAGGGTCAAGCGCTCTGCACCATCGAGGCGATGAAGATGGAAAACATCCTGCGCGCCGAGAAGAAGGGCGTCGTCAGCAAGGTCAACGCAGGTGCGGGCGACAGCCTTGCGGTGGACGATGTGATCATGGAGTTCGAATAGGGTGCGACGCGCGGGCGATCAGGGCGGGCAGGGCGCGGGGCATCAGCGGTTGACGCCGCGCTCCTTCGCCTCTCTGATTTCTCGCTGCCTCAGCGGCATCTTGTCGATGCTACGAGTGATCTCGCGCACGTCCCAAGGGAAGGGTTTGCGCAGCTCGATCTGGCCTTCCTTGTCGACCAGCACCAGCATGAAACCACGCGGGCGCATCCGCATCCGCAGCGGGCTCTGCGCGGCGGGGTCGGTATCGGTCAGCACGACGACATCGCGCAGGCGCAACTCATCCTCGCGCTCGCGGAGGTATTCCATCTGCGCGACGAAGGCGGGGTCATTCTCGGAATTGGCAAAGACCAGTACGGGCCGTTTGGTCCATTGGAAGGTGCTGAGATCGGCCATATCGGCAGGCAGGAACAACGGATCCTCCACCGGGGCATCGGCCCCTTGGGCCATGGCCGCCGTGGTCATCAATCCTGCAAAAACTAGTGAGATCAAACGTTTCATCAAGGCTCCTGTCCCCTCAAATATAGGGGGCCTGTGCCAGTTTGCGAAGGGCAAAGCGCCGCAGGGGGTATTTATCCCCCTAGGGGCGCGGCCTTTGACAATTCAGCCGCCACAGTTGCGCAGGCCGATGCCTGCCGCCGGGCGCTAAGGGAGAAGGACAAGCATATGACATCCGACCAAAAGGACGCGAAGGCGCGTTGGCAGGAACTGGCTACCGGCGAATTGCGTGGGCGCAGCCTTGACGATCTGACGTGGAAGACGCTGGAGGGGATCGACGTCCAGCCGCTCTACACCGCCGAGGATGTGGACGGGCTTGAGCATCTCGGCAGCATCCCCGGCGAGGCGCCCTTTACACGCGGCGTGAAGGCGACGATGTATGCGGGCCGCCCTTGGACGATCCGGCAATATGCGGGTTTCTCTACGGCGGAGGAATCCAACGCCTTCTACCGCCGCGCGCTTGCTGCCGGGCAGCAGGGTGTTTCGGTGGCCTTCGATCTGGCGACGCACCGCGGCTATGACAGTGACCATCCCCGCGTGGAGGGCGATGTCGGCAAGGCGGGCGTGGCCATCGACTCGGTCGAGGACATGAAGATCCTCTTCGATGGCATCCCGCTTGATCAGGTGTCGGTCTCCATGACGATGAACGGCGCGGTGATACCGATCCTCGCCAATTTCATCGTCGCGGGCGAAGAGCAGGGCCATGACCGGGCCAAGCTCTCGGGGACGATCCAGAACGACATCCTCAAGGAATTCATGGTGCGCAACACCTATGTCTACCCGCCGGAGCCGTCGATGCGGATCATCGGGGACATCATCGAATATACTTCGGACCACATGCCCAAGTTCAACTCGATCTCGATCTCGGGCTATCACATGCAGGAGGCGGGGGCGAACCTCGTGCAGGAACTGGCCTTCACCATCGCCGACGGGCGCGAATATGTGCGCACGGCGATTGCGGCAGGGATGGACGTCGACCGCTTCGCGCCGCGTCTGTCGTTCTTCTTCGCCATCGGCATGAACTTCTTCATGGAGGCCGCCAAGCTGCGCGCCGCGCGGCTGCTCTGGTCGCGGGTGATGGAGGAGTTCGAGCCTAAGAACCCCAAGTCCTCAATGCTGCGCACCCATTGCCAGACCTCCGGCGTCAGCTTGGCCGAGCAGGACCCTTACAACAACGTGGTCCGCACGGCCTACGAGGCGCTTTCGGCGGTCTTGGGCGGCACCCAGTCGCTGCACACCAATTCGCTGGATGAGGCCATCGGCCTGCCCACCGACCATTCGGCGCGCATCGCCCGGAACACCCAGCTGATTTTGCAAGAAGAGACCGGAATCACCAATGTCGTCGATCCGCTGGCGGGCAGCTACTACGTCGAGAAGCTGACCGCCGATCTGGCCGAAGCGGCGTGGAAGCTGATCGAGGAGGTCGAGGAGATGGGCGGCATGACCAAGGCCGTGGCCTCGGGCATGCCTAAGCTCAGGATCGAGGAAGCCGCGGCTCAGCGTCAGGCGGGCATCGACCGCGGCACCGAGGTGATCGTGGGCGTCAACAAGTACCGCCGCGACAAGGAAGAGCCGATCGACATTCTCGACGTCGACAACGTCAAGGTGCGCGCAGGACAGGTGGCGCGTCTGGAGCGCATCCGCGCCGAGCGCGACGAAGAGGCCGGCACCGCCGCCTTGGCGGAACTGACACGGCGGGCGGCCGAGGGCGGCAACCTGCTCGACGCCGCGGTCGAGGCCGCGCGCGCACGCGCCACAGTGGGGAAATCAGCATGGCGATGGAAAAGGAATTCGGAAGGCACCGGGCCGAGGTCAAGACGCTCTCAGGCGTTTACGGCGCGGCCTACGAGGGCGACGCGGGCTTTGCCGACATCCAGAAGTCGGTGGATGAGTTCGCCGAGGCCGAGGGCCGCCGCCCGCGCATGCTGGTGGTCAAGATGGGTCAGGACGGCCACGACCGCGGTGCCAAGGTGATCGCCACCGCCTTTGCCGACATCGGCTTTGACGTGGACGTGGGCCCGCTGTTCCAGACGCCCGCGGAGGCAGCGCAGGATGCGGTGGACAACGACGTGCATGTCATCGGCATCTCGAGCCAAGCGGCGGGGCACAAGACGCTGGCGCCGCAGCTCATTCAGGCGCTGAAGGATGCGGGCGCAGAGGATATCCTCGTGATCTGCGGCGGGGTGATCCCGCAGCAGGACTACAAGTTCCTGCAAGACGCGGGCGTGAAGGCGATCTTTGGGCCCGGCACCAATATCCCAACCGCCGCGCAGGACATCCTGAAGCTGATCCGCGAGACGCGGAAGTGATGCAAGACGACGGAAGCGCCGCCCTGAGGGGCGGCGTGATCCGCCGCGCCGGGGCGCAGGATGCCGCCGCCGTGGCGGCGCTCTGGAACGGTATGATCCGCGACAGCCTGTCGACCTTCACCACCGAGGAAAAGACGCCAGAGGAGATCGCAGCGCTGATCGCCGCCCGGGCCAATGCCTTTTGGGTGGCCGAAGGGGAGGGCGCGGTGCTGGGCTTTGTCACCTATGGCAGCTTTCGCGGCGGGCCGGGCTATGCCGCGACGGTGGAGCATAGCATCGTTCTGTCCGAGGCGGCGCAGGGGCAGGGGCTGGGCCGCGACCTGATGACACAGGCCATAGAGGCGGCAGCGGCGCAGGGCCGTCACACCATGGTCGCCGCGATCAGCAGCGCTAATCCCGGCGCTGTGACGTTCCATGAAAAACTGGGCTTTGCGCAGGTCGGGCGGATGCCCGAGGTGGGGCGCAAACATGGGCGATGGCTCGATCTGATCTTGATGCAGAAAACGCTGACTGCATCCTGACTTCCCCGATGCCAGCGGTTAAGCTGGGGGCCGAATACCAAAGGGTCAGCCCATGTCGATCTGGACGCGCATCTCCGAAGCTCTGTCAGCCCTCACCGCGGGCGAAGGGCTGTCGGCTGTCTTTGACCGGCTACGCAGCCCGCCCGAGCGCTCGGTCGCCTTTACCATCGCGGTGATCGCGCTTGGCGCCAAAATGGCCAAGGCCGATGGGCTGGTGACCCGCGATGAGGTGACTGCCTTTCGCGAAGTGTTCCAGATTGCCGAGGCGGATCAGGAAGGGGCGGCGCGGGTCTTTAACCTCGCCCGCCAAGACGTGACCGGTTTCGAGGATTACGCCCGCCGCATCGCGCGGATGTTCAGTGACCAGCCCCAGACCCTGCATGACCTGATGGAGGGGCTGTTTCACATCGCGATGGCCGATGGCATCTACCACCCCAACGAAAACGCCTTTCTTGAGGATGTGGCCGCGATTTTCGGCATGGATGAAGAGGCTTTCGCCTCGCTCAAAGCGCGTTTCGTGCCCGATAGCTCGCCCCTGCCGCGCACGGTTCTGGGCATCGGCCCCAATGCGACGTTGGAAGAGGCCCGCCGCGCGTGGCGGCGGCTGGTGCGCGAGAACCATCCCGACGCGCTGGTGGCGCGGGGCTTGCCGCAAGAGGCGATCAAGATGGCCGAGAAGCGCATGATCGACATCAACCGCGCATGGGAAACGCTCTCGGGCAAACACGCTTGATGCGCATCGCGACCTACAATGTTGAGTGGTTCGCGAGCCTTTTTGACAATGACAACCGGCTTTACGACGATGACGCTTGGGCCGGGCGGCATGGGGTGACCCGTGCGCAGCAGACGGCGGCTTTGGGCCAAGTGTTCAACGCGCTGGGTGCCGATGCGGTCATGGTGATCGAAGCGCCGAACCACGGGCGGCGGCAATCCACCGTGGCGGCGCTTGAGCATTTTGCCGCGCGGTTTTCCCTGCGCACGCGGGCCGCCGTCATGGGGTTTTCCAACGATACCGAGCAAGAGATTGCGCTGCTCTATGATCCCGACAAGCTCAGCGCCCGCCATGTGCCGCAGGGTGCCGCCGATGCCCCGCGCTTTGACCAGACGCTGCGGATCGACCTTGACGTGGATGCGACGGAAGACGCGGTGGTCTTTTCCAAACCGCCCTTGGAGTTGGAGGTCACCACGAAGGCCGGTTTCGCCTTTCAGATGATCGGCGCGCATCTCAAATCCAAAGCGCCCCATGGGGCTAAGTCCGAGGCCGATGTGCTGCGCATCGCCATCGCCAACCGACGCAAACAATTGGCACAGGCGATCTGGCTCAGGCGGCGGATCGACATGCATTTGGCGGCGGAACGGCCCGTGATGGTCTTGGGCGATCTGAACGACGGGCCGGGGCTGGATGAATTCGAAAGCCTGTTTGGCCGGTCCTCGGTCGAGATCGTGCTGGGGCAGGGGGCGGCGGCGCTGTTCGACCCTCATGCCAAACAGGCGCTCAGCCGCCGTTTGGGGGCCGCGCCGACCAGCGCGCGTTTCTGGATCGCGCCGGAGGAACGCTATCTTCAGGCGCTGCTTGACTACATCATGGTCAGCCCGCAGATCGCCGCCCCTGCGGCCCGCTGGCGGATCTGGCACCCGATGGATGATCCGGCCTGCTGGCAAAATCTCGCCCTGCGTGACGCGCTGCTGGCCGCCTCGGATCACTTCCCCGTCACGCTGGATGTCGATCTTTAGGCGGGGGGCTGCCAGCGGCGTGGCGTAAGACTGGACATGCGCGCGGCGCCGCCTACCTCAATCCCATGACACGCTTTATGCCCCTTATCGCCCTTTGTACGGTGCTGCCCCTCGCAGCCCATGCGCAGGAAGAATCCGAAGAACGCGGCCTCGGCTTGATGGAGCGCGGCGCGCAGATGTTCATGGACGGGATCATGGATGAGATGGGCCCGGTCATGGAGAGGTTTGAAGGGGTTACCGAGGCCATGCGCCCCGCGCTGCGTGACTTCGCGCGGGAGATGGGGCCGAAGCTTACGGAGCTCTTGGACGAGGTCGAGGATTGGAGCGCCTATCAAGCGCCCGAGATGCAGCCCAACGGCGATATCATCATCCGCCGCAAGCCCGATCACCCGATGGTCCCGCCAGAGACTCCAACCGAACCCGCGCCGCAGATCGAGCTTTAACGCGCGGCGCGTTTGCCGGTCCGAACATGCACCTCTGCCTCAAGCGATTTGGCGAGTGAGTTCAGCCGCGCCTCTGCGACCTCGCCGAAAAGCGGCACCATGTCGGGGGTGAGCCAGAGTTCCAATTGCTTCTTCTTGGGGAACCAGCGCAATTCGCCGCGCTGTTCGCCCTTGTCCATCCAGAGCATCGCGCCAAAGCGCATGGCCTTGCCAAGGATTTCGGCCTCCAACCGGGTCTTCTCATCGACCATTTCATAGAGGTCTTCGAAACGGGTGTTCTCACGCTTGTTGGAATAGCGGTGCAGCAGGGCCAGCCCGAGGTAGATGCGTTCGGCGTGTTTCAGCCCGCCGAGATTGGCGCGGGTGGCATTGTCGAAACAGGTCTCGGCCCGGTAGTCGGGATGCGCGCGCCAACTGACATCATGCAACAGGCAGGCCGCTTTGACCAAACGCCTGCGGGCGTGGGGGGCAGAGCGGTAGAGCGGCAGGATGAAGTTATAGAGCACCTTGCCGAAACCGGGCATCCGCGCGTCCTTCGCCTCGGCGAAATAGCAGGCTTCGATCAGCGGATCCCGGTCGCGCAGGCGCTGCGGCATCTGCTCATAAAGCATGCCTTCGCGGATACCGTAGCTGGAGATGGCGATGTCCTTGGGCCGAAAAGTCTTGACCAGACGGCTGAGCACCTCGGCGGCGTAGGGCACCAGCGACATCCGGCTGGAGGAGACGCCGCAGGCATTGCGCAATTCCTCAAGGTCGGAAGTTTGGATGAATTTCACTGTTTCGCGAACCGAGGTCACGGTCATGCGGTATTCATGCAGCACATGCAGCGGATAGCCCCGGCGGTACATGTCGATCCGCGCGATTGCCCGCCATGAGCCGCCCACGAGGAACAGCCGGTCGCGCTGGCTGCCCATTTTTTCCTGAAGCCCGGTGATGACCTCTTTGATATGCGCGTGCCGCCCTTTGGCGCCGCCCTTGAGGTCGCGCAGCTTGAGCGGGCCAAGCTGGGAGGTGACCCGCCGCCCGACGCGCCCGCCCGAGATTTCGGCAAGCTCCATCGAAGAGCCGCCGATGTCGCAGACAAGGCCGTAAGCGCCGGGCCAGCCCAAAAGCACCCCTTGCGCCGAGAGCCGCGCCTCTTCCTCGCCGTCGATCACCCAGATGCGCAACCCGGTTTCGCGCAGCACATCGGCGCAGAAGGCGCGGCCGTCGCTGGCATCGCGCACCGCCGCCGTGGCGACGACGGTAAGCTCCGACAGGCCCATGCCATCGGCCAATTTGCTGAACCGTCGCAGTGCCGAGAGGGCGCGGGCGCGCCCTTCGGGGGACAGATGCCCGGTCTCGGCCATGCCCGCGCCCAAGGCGCACATGATCTTTTCGTTGTAGAAATAGGCCGGAGAGCGCGCTGCACCGTCAAAGACCACCAGCCGGACGGAGTTCGACCCCACATCCACCACGCCCACGCGGGCCAGCGCCCGCGCGCCCGGATCCTGAAACAAGGGTTTTCCGAAAAGGCCCAGTTCCGCCACACCCGTCTCAGGGACGGGGGCGGCTCGGGAAGGGTCGGTCTGGTCTGCCATCAATGCTCCTGCGGGCCATCCGTTTCACTGGATAATTGGCGCAGGGGGGCGGTGAGGTCAATTGCCAAAGGGCGCTTGCCGGTCAATCCTCGGTATGGGTCAGCTTGGGCACATCCGAGGCCCCGGCGCTGCCCCGGCCCGAGAGCGAGGGGTTTTCCATGAAAAAGCGGTGGCAGTTGAAGGCGAAAGTGCCTTCGGGGATCGCCGGGCGGGTGAATTTACCATCCGGCCCCATGACCCAGCTTTGCGCCACGTCAGCCAGATTGGCCGCCATGATCTGGCTGGTGATCTGCGCCTTGACGGTGGGGTTTTCGATCTCGACCAACGTCTCAACCCGGCGGTTGAGGTTGCGGCCCATCCAGTCGGCCGAAGACATGAAGACCCGTGCCTTTTTATGCGGCAGCCCGTGCCCGTTGCCGAAACAGACGATGCGGCTGTGCTCCAAAAAGCGCCCGATGATGGATTTGACGCGGATGTTGTCCGACAGCCCCTTCACCCCGGGGCGCAGCCCGCAGATGCCGCGAATGACGAGGCTGATTTCCACCCCGGCTTGGCTCGCGTCATACAGCGCGTCGATCACCTCGGCGTCGATCAACGCGTTCATCTTGGCCCAGATCACAGCGGGGCGTCCGGCGCGGGCATGTTCGGCCTCGGCGCGGATCATCTCAAGCAAGCGCGGCTTCAGCGTTGTGGGGGAGATGGCGAGATTTTCCAACTGCTCTGGCGGGGCGTAGCCCGACAGGAAATTGAAAACTTTCGTCGCATCGCGCCCAAGGCTCGAATCGCAGGTGAAGAGCGACAGGTCCGTATAAATCCGCGCGGTGATCGGGTGGTAATTGCCGGTGCCGTAGTGGGTATAGGTCACCAATTGGTCACCCTCGCGGCGCACCACGGTCGAGATCTTGGCGTGGGTCTTGAGGTCGAGAAAACCGTAGACCACATGCGCGCCCGCCCGCTCCAGCCGGCGCGATTGGCGGATGTTGGCAGCCTCATCAAAGCGGGCCTTCAGCTCGACCAGCGCGGTGACCGATTTGCCATCCTCCGCCGCTTCGCAAAGCGCGCTAACGATGGGGCTGTCGCGCGAGGTGCGGTAGAGCGTCTGCTTGATCGCCACCACATCCGGGTCGCGGGCCGCTTGGGCAAGGAAACGCACCACCATGTCGAAGGTCTCGTAAGGGTGGTGCAGCAGCATGTCTTTCTGCCGGATCGCCGCGAACATATCGCCGTCATGGTCGCTGACCCGCTCAGGCACGCGGGGGGTAAACTGCGGCCAGAGCAGGTCAGGCCGGGCATCGGTCACCAGTTTTGACAGGTCAGCGATGCCCAACATGCCGTCGATCTCGATCACGTCTTGGGGGCGCACGCAAAGTTCGCGCATGACGACGGATTTCAGCTTTTCCGGCGCGCCTGCGGAATGGGTCAGGCGCACGACCTCGCCCCGGCGGCGGCGTTTCAGCGCGACTTCGAATTCCCGCACGAGGTCTTCGGCCTCATCCTCCACCTCAAGATCGCTGTCGCGCAGCACGCGAAATTCAAAATGCGCCTTGAGTTTGTAGCCCGGAAAGAGGTTGGGGATATTGATGATCAGCAGATCTTCAAGCGGCAGATAGCGCAGGCAGCCATCGGGGGCGGGCAGGGGCACGAAACGGTCGATCTGCGCCGGGATCGGCAGCAGCGCCTGTAGCGGGCGTTTGTCGCGGGTCCGCTCCAGTTGCAGCGCCAGCGCGTAGCCGGTGTTGGGAATGAAGGGGAAGGGGTGCGCGGGGTCGATCGCCAACGGCGAGAGCACGGCGAAGACTTGGTTGAGGAAGACCCCTTCGAGATGTTTGTAATCGGCCTCGGTCAGGTCGGCGGTGCGCTCCAGCATGATGTTCTGCGCGTCCATCTCGGCCATGAGGTCGACCAGCACGCGTTGCTGGGACATCATCAGATTGCGCGCGTCTTCGTTGATCAACACCAGTTGCTCGCCGGGGCTCAGCCCATCGGCGGCGGCGGTGGTGTTGCCCGCCTGCGCAAGCTCGCGCAGGCCCGCCACGCGCACGGTATAGAATTCGTCCAGATTGGTTGCGGAGATCGACAGGAAGCGCAGCCGCTCTAACAGCGGCACGCGCGGGTTCTCGGCCTCTTCCAGCACCCGCCAGTTGAAGTCGAGCCAGCTCAGCTCACGGTTAAAGAACCGGCCCGGCCCGGCGGTGTCGAGATCGGGCAGATCGGTGGCGGGCGGAAAGGGCGCTTGCAGGAAATCGGCTTGGGTCATGCGGGCCTCATGACATTGGAATGTAACGGGTTTGCGAAGGCTTGCGTTAATTATTCCAGTATCACGCGCGAGGCGGGGCGATGTCCAGCACCTGCGCGGCCAGTGCGCGGGTCAGGGGGCGCTTCTGCGCAAGGCTGGCGGCATCCAGCCGGTCGACCAGCGCGATGGCGGCGGCGAAAGAGCGGTCCATCCGCGTCATGAGGTAGTTGATCAGCTCCGGCTTGGGCGTCAATTGCCGGTCGGCCAGCAGTTTGACCAGCAGGGCCGAGAGCAGCGCATCGTCGGGCGCCTCCATCTCGACCATCGTGGCGCCGCGCATCCGGCTGACCAGATCGGGCAGCGTGAGGCCCCAATGCGCCACCGGCCCGGTGCCGGTGAGCAGCAGCGCCTGACCTTCGGCCAGCACGAGGTTGTGCAGATGGAACAGCGCCGTTTGCGCCGCCGCGTCCCCGGCGATCAGATGCACATCCTCCACCGCCACGGGGCCACGGGCAAGGGCGGGAATATCGGCCTCCAGCAGGTTCGCCGCACTGATGATCCGCGCGCCGGAAAGGTCCGCCCAAACATGCGTCAGATGCGTCTTGCCCGAGCCTTGCGGCCCGGTCAGCGCCAGCTTGCCGCCTGCCCAACCGCGCCATCCGTCGATCATCGCCATGGCCATGGCGTTGGAGGGGGCGACAAAGAAAGCGTCGCGGCCCAGAGCCGTTCGGCTGGGCAGGTTCAACCCGAGTTGGTGGGCCATGTTAGCGGATGTCCTCGTCGACGGTCGTTTCAGGCTCGCGGCCTTTGTAGAGCACGCTTTCGCGGTAGCGCGCCGTGGCGAAACGCGCGATCACCCCGATGGCGGCGGCCACGGGCACCGCGACCAGCAGACCCACGAAGCCGAAGAGCGTGCCGAAGACCGACAGCGCCAGCAGCAGCCAGACCGGGTGCAGGCCGACCGAATTGCCGACGAGCTTTGGTGTCAGCAAATTGCCCTCGACCACTTGGCCCAGCACGAAGATCCCCGCGACGAGACCGATGGAGAGCCAATCCCCCAGAATTGGAACAGCGCCAGACCGATCGCCAGCGCCCCGCCGATCAACGCGCCGAGGTAGGGGATGAAGGTGACCAGCCCCGCGACAAAGCCGACGACGAGGCCGAATTGCAGCCCCACCAGCATCAGCGCCACGGCGTAATAGGTGCCAAGGATCAGGCAGACCGTGCCCATGCCGCGCACGAAAGAGGCCAACGTCGCGTCAATCTCGCGCGCCAATTGGCGAATCGTAGGGGCATGGTCGCGCGGCAGCAGCCGGTCGATGGCGGCGACCATACGGTCCCAATCGAGCAGCAGGTAAACCGCGACCACGGGGACGATGACGAACAAGAGCAATACGTTGATCAGCGAGGCAAAGGAGGCCAGCGCGGTTTGCAGCAATTGCCCCCGCGTTCCTGAATGGTGGTGCCCAGCGTCGTCAGCGAGGTGCGCAGGGTCGAATCGTCATCCAAGAGAGAGGGGAAACGGTCGGTGATGAAATCGGTGAAATTACGGGTCAGCTTGGGCGCGGTCTCGATCAAGTTCACGGTCTGATTGACCAGCGTCGGGATCACCAAAAGCGCCATCAGCACGAAGACCAAAAGCGCCACCACGGTGATGACGGCGGTGGCCATCGTACGGCTGAGCCCCAAACGCTCCAACCGGTCGGCCACGGGGTCGAGGAAATAGGCAATCGCCCCGCCCAGCAGGAAGGGCAGCATCACATCGCCGATGAACCACAGCGCCACCATGAACACCGCTGCCGCGATGCCCCAGTACTTCAATTGGTCTCTGATTGGCAGGGCCATGGCGATCTCCGGCAGGGAATGCCATCACATCGCCCATGTGGCGTTTCGTTTCAAGCCTTGGCTGCGGGTGACGCGCGCGTCAGGGGCGCGGAACGGGCAAGTGGTGGAACTGGCCCAGCGGGCCGCCAGACCTCAGCGATGTGATTGTCTCGCCCTTTGACATGCACTAGTCAGGGGGCAATGCGTCAATGAGGAAACACCATGCGTCTGTCCCAATATTTTCTACCCGTGCTGAAGGAAAACCCTGCCGAGGCGCAGATCGTCAGCCACCGGTTGATGCTGCGGGCGGGGATGATCAAGCAATCCAGCGCGGGGATCTATTCTTGGCTGCCGCTGGGCTACAAGGTGCTGCGCAAGGTCGAAGAGATCGTGCACCAAGAGCAGCAGCGCGTGGGCCATATCCCGATGCTGATGCCGACGCTGCAATCGGCGGACCTGTGGAAGGAATCGGGCCGCTATGACGCCTATGGCCCCGAGATGCTGCGCATCCGCGACCGGCAGGACCGCGACATGCTTTATGGCCCCACCAACGAGGAGATGATCACCGACATCTTCCGCAGCCATGTCGGCTCTTACAAAGACCTGCCGCTGACGCTCTACCACATCCAGTGGAAGTTCCGTGACGAGATCCGCCCGCGTTTCGGCGTGATGCGGGGGCGTGAGTTCCTGATGAAGGACGGCTACAACTTCGACCTCACCAAAGAAGACGCGTTGCACGCCTATAACCGCCATCTGGTCAGCTACCTGCGCACCTATGAGCGGATGGGCCTTCAAGCGATCCCGATGCGCGCCGACTCTGGCCCCATCGGCGGCGATGACACGCATGAGTTCCTCGTGCTGGCCGAAACGGGCGAGTCGGAGGTTTTCTATGACAGCGAGATCACCGATCTGACCTTTGGTGACCGCGAGATCGACCCAAATGATCACGACGCCTGCCGCGCGGTGCTCGAAGAGTTCACCTCGCGCTACGCCCGCACGGATGAGACCCACGACCCGGAGGTATTTGCCAAGGTACCGGAAGAGCGCCAGCGCAGCGCCCGCGGCATCGAAGTGGGGCAAATCTTCTATTTCGGCACCAAATATTCCGACGCGATGAACGCCAAGGTGCAAGGCCCCGACGGCAAACAGGTGCCGGTGCATATGGGCAGCCACGGCATCGGCGTCAGCCGCCTGCTGGGCGCGATCATCGAAGCCAGCCATGATGACAAGGGCATCATCTGGCCCGAGGGGTGACGCCTTTCCACGCGGGGATCGTGAACCTTAAACAGGGCGATGCGGAGGCCGACGCCGCCTGTGACGCACTTTACAACAGCCTCAAGGCGCTGGGCCTCGATCCGCTTTATGACGACCGCAAAGGCGGGGCGGGGATGAAGTTCGCCACGATGGACCTCATCGGTCTGCCATGGCGCATCACCGTCGGCCCGCGCGGGCTGAAGAACGGCGTGGTCGAACTTACCAGCCGCCGCACGGGCGAGAGCGAGGAACTGCCGCCCGAACAGGCGGTTGAGAAGATCGCCAAGATCTACGCCGGTATCGTCTGAGGGCCGCGATGATCCTGCGGACGCTGACATTGGCCGGTGGGATCGTAAGCGCAGGCATTGCCGCACAAGGCCCGGGGTTCACCCGGGCCTATGTGTTTCAACTGGAGGCGGCGGAGCAGCGCCTCGCCAAAGTCGTGGCGGATTTCGATGCCGCCGCGCAGGCCGCAGGGCTGAACCGGGAAGGCGCCGTGGCGCGGCTGCGTGGATCGGCGCTGCTGGAACGCCGGGGCTTGGACATGCGCCGCAACATCGAACGGCAAGGGTGGCTTGAGGCCGCATTGCCACGGCTCCAGTCAGCGGGCCCGTTCCTGCGCTGCTATCTGCTATGGCGCAGCCCGGATGCCGAAGCTTTGCGCGCCGCCCTGCGCGGCTTTGCCCCCACCGCCCCGCGCAGCCGGGTCGAATGGCTCTTCGCCGGTTTGGGGTTCACCGCGGGGGCCAGTCTCACCGGCCTGCTGCTGTGGCTGCCCACATGGCCCGCGCGCTTCCGCCGCCGCCGGGCATTGCGTTCTTGACCCTGCTGGGGCAAAGCCTCAGGTTGCGCGCACCTCAGACCGGAGCCTTCCCGCATGGCCAGCAAACCCACACGCACCGCCCCATTCGCGGCCTTTGAATGGATGATCGCTTGGCGCTACCTGCGCGCCCGCCGCGCCGAAGGGGGCGTCAGCGTCATGACGTGGATCAGCCTCATCGGCATCACGCTGGCGGTCTTCGCGCTGATCGCCACGCTCTCGGTGCGCTCAGGGTTTCGCGCCGAGTTCGTCGACACGATCCTCGGGGCCAATGCCCATGTCACCGTCTACACGATGGGGGAGGTGCTGCCCAACGGCCAGATCGACCGCACCATCGACGATTACGAGGCCATGGCCGAGCGGGTGGCAACCGTCGAAGGCGTGACCCGTGTCGCCCCGCTGGTGCGGCAACAGGTCATGGCCAACCGCCGCCAGTCGAACGCAGGCGTCGAGGTCTTCGGCATCGCTTCGGATGATTTGATGACCATCCCCGGCATCCAGCCTTCGGAGCGTTCTTTCGGTGACATCACGCGTTTTGAAGAGGGCATGGCCATCGGCAGCGGCGTGGCGCAGTCCTTGGGCGTGCAGGTCGGCGATAGCGTCAAGCTGATCTCGCCCAATGGGGTCAAGACGGCCTTTGGCACCAGCCCGCGGGTCAATGCCTATGAGGTGGTCTATATCTTCTCTGCCGGGCGCTACGACATTGATAAAACTCGGGTTTACCTGCCGATCACCGAGGCGCAGAGCTTTTTCAACCGCGAGGGCGTGGCCGATGAGCTGGAGGTCATGGTCGAGGACCCGGAAGGGGTGGATGCCATGGCGCCCGCGCTGATGCAGGCGGCGGGTGAGCGCGCGCAGGTCTGGACGTGGCGCGACGCCTCAAGCTCCTTCCTCTCGGCGCTCGATATCGAGGACCGGGTGATGTTCGTGATCCTCAGCGTTCTGGTGCTGATCGCGGCGATGAACATCGTCTCGGGGCTGATCATGCTGGTCAAGAACAAGGGCCGCGACATCGGCATTCTGCGCACCATGGGGCTGAGCGAGGGCTCGGTGCTGCGGGTCTTCTTCATCTGCGGGGCCTTCACAGGCATCATCGGCACCATTGCGGGCGTGGTGCTGGGGTGCTGTTTGCCACTTACGTCGACCAGATCTTCGGCTTCGTGAACTACCTCAGCGGTGGCAATGCCTGGGACGCTTCGATCCGCGGCATTTATTTCTTGCCCGCGAAACTGCAATTGGGCGATGTACTCTCAGCCGTGGCGCTGTCGCTTGGCCTGTCCTTTGTCGTCACGATCTTTCCCGCCCGCCGCGCGGCGCGGATGAACCCGGTGGAGGCCCTGCGCTATGAATGATCCCGTCCTGCGCCTGAGCGCCATTTCCAAGGCCTACAACCCCGGTGCGCCGAATGAGGTGCAGGTGCTGCGCGGCATCGACCTTGCCGTCGCCCCCGGCGAGGTGGTGGCGCTGGTCGCACCCTCCGGGGCCGGCAAGTCGACGCTGCTGCATATCGCGGGGCTTCTGGACACCGCCGACAGCGGCACGGTGGAGATCGCGGGCGATGACCTTACCGGCCAGAGCGACCGCCGCCGCACAGCCGTGCGCCGCGCCGACGTGGGCTTCATCTACCAGTTCCACCACCTGCTGCCCGAGTTCACAGCGCTGGAAAACATCGTGCTGCCGCAGCTTGCCAATGGCGTGGCGCGCAAGACGGCCGAGGCGCGGGGCGGGAGCTTCTGACGCAGGTGGGCATCGCCGAGCGCGCCGACCACCGCCCCGCCGCCATGTCGGGCGGCGAGCAGCAGCGGGTGGCCTTCTGTCGCGCGCTGGCCAATGAGCCGCGCCTGCTGCTGGCAGACGAGCCCACGGGCAACCTCGACCCCTCGACCTCGGATCAGGTCTTTGCCGCGCTGATGGCGCTGGTGCGCGGCACCGGGCTTTCGGCGGTGATCGCCACGCATAATCTCGAACTGGCGGCCCGGATGGACCGTCAAATTCGGCTCGACGCGGGGCAGTTGGTGCCGGTCTGACTCAGCCGCAGATGTTTTCTAACTCGACCCCGTCCCAGGGCAGGCCCACGTCATAGGAGCGGCTTTGGGGCAGGGGGCCACGGGCATGACCTCCGACAGCATAGCGTGCAGCCGCTTGGTGCGCGGCGCCTGCGGATCAAGCGCGCGGCAGCAGACGAATTCCTCCACGACCGAGCCTTGTTGCTCATAGCCGAAATCGAGGAACCGCGGCTTGGTATCCACGTCGAAGAGGTAGGGGTCCGGGCTGGTGAACTGCTCGGAGGCCGCACGCAGGGGCGTGTAGCCGGTGAGGTCGCGGTTCTGCCATTGCCAGACATGGGTGATCTCATGCGCCAGCAGCATGGCGGCGATCAGCCCGATGCGGTCGGGGTGATCGGGCAGGTAGTCCTCAAGGTACCAATCCTTGTCGAACAGCACATGGTTGAAGAGCGCCACGGCGGCGGGTTTCGAGGTGACGGTCTCGCCCACCTGCGGCGGCAGGATACGCTCGCGGCAGGTGGTGCGCGGGCGGGGTTTGCGGCGGAAGGTGACAGCGCGGGTGGGGGCGCCGTCATGCAGGCGCACGCGGTCGTAATCGACCGAGGCGCCGTGAATGGTGGCGAGATAGGCGCGTTCGTTGTCCGTCAGCGGTCGACCGCAGGCGGCGAGGAGGAGGCAGAGGAGAAGCGCGCGGATCATGGGATGAGTTAGGCGCGGGGGAGGCTGCGGATCAAGGGGGAAGTTTGGACAACCGCGAAACATTAGGGCCGCGCCCGACCTCGGGCCGAAGGGCTACTTGGAAAAGGTCCAGTGGACCTTTTCAGCCCGGAGGGCGGCGCAAGCCGCGGGGTGCACGCATGTGCGCCCTCCCCGTGGGGGAGGGTGAAGACCGTCTCGCAAACTCTCTGGGGAGAGTTTGAGGTCTGAACGGGCGGAGCCCCGGACAGGCGCGGCCCGGGACGGGGTCCCGGGCGGGGCTAGAGCGCCCTAGGCATATACCAAGCTCGTGGAGACCGCATTGCGTAGTTTGGACGGAAAACACGCCCGTCTGGACCTATGGCTAATGCTGTATGGCAATTTCGCATTCGGACGTTCTTGAAGGTTCCGCCACCCATGCGGTTTTGTGCTTCAGATAGCGAAACTAGGTTTCCTCCTAAATTCAGCTCTCCGTCGATTTCCACCTCATCCCCTCGGAAGTCGATTGTTAAGAATACGTTCCCTTTTGCGCGGCGGAACTTAACCCAATTTGTCTTAAACTCGATGTCCCAGAACTGCCCGATGCTAGCGGCCATAACGTTTTGCTTTATTTCGACCTCAGGCCAAAATTCTTCATCAGGAATAAAGACGTTCAGTCTGAACTCTCCGTCTATCTGTCGATATCCGATAATCGAGTTTCCCCCGTAGTCTATTGCTGTGACGCAATCTTCTACGATCATTGAGCCTAACCTAAGAACTCTCTGTTCTCGATTCCCGCCGAGGTACCCACTTATCTTTCCGTTGCGAATATTGATTGGATTGGCTTTGGCTGAGTAGGACTTAGCTTTGGGAAGTTTTCCATACTCCGAGTGATGACTCGGGCAAAGGGCAACCATATGTTCTGGTTTGAAGTGCTTTTCTTCACGCCATTCAATAATATGATGGTATTCAATAATTGGACAGCCGCAGACGGCGCACCCAAATCCAGCTTCTTGACGAAGTTGGCGTGCGATCGCGGCAGGTGGCGTTCTACCCCTCAAACATCCAACTCCTCCACAAACTGCGCGTTCTGCTGAATATAAGCGAACCGCATCTCCGGCTTCTTCCCCATCAGCCGCTCGACCAGATCCCCGGTCTCGCCCGGCACGTCTTCGTCCACGGTCACGCGGATGAGCTTACGGGTCTCGGGGTCCATCGTGGTCTCTTTGAGGTCCTTCGCGTCCATCTCGCCCAGACCCTTGAAGCGGCTGACGTCGATCTTGCCCCTGCCGCCGAGGCCCTTCTCCAGCCACAGGTTCTTCTCGGCTTCGTCTAGGCAATAGACCCGCTTGGCGCCTTGGGTGAGGCGGAAGAGTGGCGGGCAGGCGAGGTAGAGGTGCCCTGCGTCAATCAGCGGGCGCATCTGGGTGAAGAAGAAGGTCATCAGAAGCGAGGCGATATGCGCGCCGTCGACGTCGGCGTCGGTCATGATGATGATCTTGTCGTAGCGCAGATCGTCGAGGTTGAACTTCGTGCCCATGCCAACGCCGAGCGCCTCGCAGAGGTCGTTGATCTCGGCATTGGTCGACAGCTTGCTCGAGGCCGCGCCCAGTACGTTGAGGATCTTGCCCTTAAGCGGCAGCAGCGCCTGTTTCTCGCGGTTGCGCGCGCCCTTGCCGGAGCCGCCGGCGCTGTCGCCCTCGACGATGAAAAGCTCCGTGCCCTCGCGCGATTTGCTGGTGCAATCGGTCAGCTTGCCGGGCAGCCGCAGCTTCTTGGTGGCGGATTTGCGGGCGGTCTCTTTCTCTTGCTTGCGGCGCATCCGCTCCTCGGCGCGCAGCACGAGGAAGTCGAGGATCGCGCCCGCGGATTTCGTGTCCGCCGCCAGCCAGTTGTCGAAATGGTCGCGCACGGCGTTTTCGACCAATCGCTGCGCCTCGGTGGTGGCGAGACGGTCCTTGGTCTGGCCCACGAATTCCGGCTCGCGGATGAAGCAGGAGACCAGCGCGCAGCCCCCGGTGATCAGGTCGTCGCGGGTGATGTCCTTGGCCTTGCGGTTGTTGGCCAACTCGCCATAGGCCCGGATGCCTTTCAGGATTGCGGCCCAGAAGCCGCTTTCGTGTGTGCCGCCCTCGGGCGTGGGGACGGTGTTACAGTAAGACTGGATGAAACCGTCGCGCGCCGGCGTCCAGTTGATCGCCCATTCGACCTTGCCCGGCACGCCGAAGCGTTCCTGAAAATCGACCGTCCCGGCAAAGGGGTTCTCGGCGTAGGTCGTGGCCTTGCCCAGCGTCTCGCGCAGGTAGTCGGCGAGGCCACCGGGGAAGTGGAAGGTCGCCTCCATCGGGGTGTCGCCGTCCTCGATCTCGGACTTCCAGCGGATCTCGACGCCAGAGAAGAGATAGGCCTTGGAGCGGACCATCTTGAGCAGACGCGCGGGCTTGAAGCGATGCGCGCCGAAAATCTGTTCGTCGGCGTGGAAAGTGACGGTGGTGCCGCGCCGGTTGGGCGCCGCGCCGATCTTCTCCACCGGGCCCTGCGGGATGCCGCGCGAGAACCGCTGCTCGAAAAGCTCGCGGTTGCGCGCGACCTGAACCACCATGGAATCCGACAGCGCGTTCACGACCGAGGCGCCCACGCCGTGCAGACCGCCCGAGGTCTGATAAGCCTTGCCCGAGAACTTACCGCCCGCGTGCAACGTGCAGAGGATCACCTCAAGTGCGGATTTGTCTGGGAACTTCGGGTGCGGGTCGATCGGAATGCCGCGGCCGTTGTCGCGGATGGTGACCGAATAATCGGCGTTCAGCTCCACCTCGATGCGGTTGGCATGGCCCGCGACCGCCTCGTCCATCGAGTTGTCGAGCACTTCGGCTACCATGTGGTGCAGCGCGCGTTCATCGGTGCCGCCGATATACATGCCGGGGCGTTTGCGGACGGGCTCCAGCCCCTCCAGCACTTCGATGGAGGAGGCATCGTATTCGGTGGGTTCCTGGCCGGAAAGAAGGTCGGTCATGCGGGCCTGCTCTTTGTTTGTGGGTGGGGGCCATTTTGACAGCCCCGCGCGCCGGGGGCAATCGCGGGTTTGTCTTGGGCTGCTGTTTTGCCCCGGTCAGCCAGCTTTGGCGCGCAGCCAGTCGGCAAGGGTCTCTTCGTCGATGCGGCCTTGGGCCACTTCGCGGATCAGATCGCCTGCCTCGATGGTTTCGTGGTCGATCCGGATGCCATTGAGGTGAAGACAGACGATCATGGTCTTATAGGCGGTGCGTTTGTTCGCATCATTGAAGACATGACCGGTGGCCACGGCGACGCAATAGGCGGCGGCAAGATCGAAGGTATCCGAAATCATCCCGTAAACCAGCCTGTTGTCCACGCGGCCCAGTGCCCCATCGAGCGATTTATCCAGCGCCCGACCCGCGAGTTCACCGGGGTTCAAGACGGCATCGTGAATCGTTTCGACAAGCTCGGCGTTCAGCAAAACATGGGTCATTTGTCTTTGAGGTAGTCGAGCACGGGCTGGGTTTGCTCACGGGTGGCGGCAATGCTCTCCATCACCTCATCCAGCGTGGCCACGCGCGGCTCTTCTTGCAACGTCGCCTCGGCGGGCACGAAATAGCCCACGCAGCGCGAGTTCTTCATCACCGCCACGGGCTTGCCGCCCGAGCGTTCCAATACCTTATGCGGCTCGCGCATTTCGGTCATGGTGGCGATGTGGTTGGTGTGAATGCGGGTCATGGCGCGGCTCCTGAATGCATATCCTAATATACATTATTTCGCCCATTTTACAAGGGCCGCTGCCCACACCAGTCGAGCACCGCCACCGCCACCTCCGACGGCTTTTGGTGGTGCAGCCAATGATCCGCCCCTTCGATCTCGACCCGCGTGAGGTCTGGCGCGAAAGCCTCCAACCCGGCGGTGGCTTCGGGCAGCAGGGCGGTGTCTTCCGTTCCCCAAATCAGCAGGTGCGGGCAGGGGACGCGCAAACGGTCGACCGGAAATTCTGGCAGGTCGCGCAGGGGCTTGCCCGGCGCGGCGACTTGCAGGGGGGAGGCGCGATACCAGTTGATCATCGCCCTGAGTCGCCCAGGCCGCCCCCATTCCGCGCGGTAGTCCTCAAGCCGCGCGGGCGTCAGCCAGCTGAGGTCCATATTGGCGGAAAAAAGGTCGAGCAGCCCCGCGAAATCGTCCCTTGCCAGCCGCACCGCGCTGCCTTCGGCGCGCAGGGCGTTGATATATTGCGAAGCGCGCGACTGCGCGCCGCCTGCGGCCATGGCGCGCTGAAACGGCACCGGATGCACGCCGTTGAGCACGATCAGCCGGGCCACCAGCTCAGGCCGGAACATCGCCAAAGCGTAGCCCACGGAGGCCCCCAGTCATGTGCCAAGACGGTCACGGGCCTGTCGCCGATCAAAGCGGCCATATCGGCCATGAGATGCGCCATCGCATAGGGTTCGATCCCCTCGGGCGCGCTGCTTTGGCCATAACCGCGCTGGTCGGGGGCGATGCAATGGAAGTCTTGGCACAGCAGCGGTGCCAGATCACGCCACGCGCCGCCGTATTCGGGAAAACCGTGGAGCATCAACAACGGCGGCAGGCTCTCATCGCCCCAGTGACGAATGAAAATCTCCTGACCGTTCAATCGGCGGGTTTCGGTCCGTGTCGGTTCCATCGCGAGCCCTCCTGCCATCAGCTTTGCTGTTAAGGGCCGCGGACGCAAGGATTTCATGGCAAAACAGTGGCATCGACACCCCGCAAACCCATGGCAGAGCGTAAAAACCGCACTTCCCCTTTGCAGCGACCCGGCGTAAGGCTCGTTCCATGACCAAGACAATGACCAACCGCAATCACGTCCGGGCGATCCTGACACTCGGCCTGCCGCTGATCGGCGGGCATCTGGCACAGATGGCCATCGGCGTGACCGATACCGTCATGCTCGGCTGGTATTCGGTCGAAGCGCTGGCGGCGGTGGTCTTGGGCAGCACCTATTTCTTCGTGCTCTTCATCTTTGGGTCGGGCTTTGCCATGGCGGTGATGCCCTTGGTGGCCGCCTATGACGCCGAAGATGACGAGATTGGCCTGCGCCGCGCCACGCGCATGGGGCTGTGGCTCTCGGTGGGGTTCGCCATGATCGCGCTGCCCGCGATGATCTGGTCGCCCGCGGTGCTCGACCTTTTGGGGCAGGGGCCGAACCTTGCAGACCGGGCGGGCGATTACCTCAAAGTGGCGGGCTGGGGCATTCTTCCTGCGCTTTTGGTGATGGTGTTGAAATCCTACCTCGCCGCCTTGGAGCGCACGCAGGTGGTGCTGTGGATCACCCTGCTGGCCGCCGGGGTCAATGCGCTGGCGAATTACGCGCTGATCTTCGGCAACTGGGGCGCGCCGGAGCTTGGTGTGATGGGGGCGGCTGTGGCCTCGGTCACGACGCAATGCGTCTCGCTGATCGGGGTGGTGATCTATGTGCTGATTGCCCTGCCGCAGCACAGCCTGTTCGTGCGCCTCTGGCGGGTGGACGGGCAGATGTTGCTGCGGGTGTTCACGCTGGGCCTGCCGATTGGCCTGACCACGCTGAGCGAAGTCGGCCTTTTCGCGGCCTCCTCGCTGATGATGGGCTGGCTAGGGACGATCCCGCTGGCCGCACATGGCATCGCGATCCAACTCGCCTCGCTGACCTTCATGGTGCATCTGGGGCTGAGCAATGTCGCCACGATCCGCGCGGGCAATGCCTATGGCCGCCGCGACGTGCCGCATATGAAGCGCGGGGCGGTGATCGTGACCGTGCTGTCGCTGGTCTTTGCGCTGCTCACCATGGTCGGCTTTGTCGGCTGGCCCGAGCCGCTGATCTCGGTCTTCATGCAAGAGGATGAGCCCGCGCGGGCTGAAATCCTCGCCATCGGCACCGGGCTTCTGGTAATGGCGGCGCTGTTCCAACTGGTCGATGGGGCGCAGGTGGTGGCCCTTGGGCTGTTGCGCGGGGTGCAGGATACCAAAGTGCCGATGGTCATGGCCGCGGTCAGCTATTGGATCGTCGGCATGCCTTGTTCCTACCTGCTGGGCTTTGTGCTGGGCTTCGGGGCCATGGGCATCTGGGCCGGGCTGGTGGCGGGGCTGGCGGTGGCCGGGCTGCTGCTGAATGCGCGTTTCTGGGGCGTGATCGTCAAGCGGCTGGCGGTCTGAGCCTCAGCCCCGGTCCATCCGATCTGCCTTTTTGCGCACCAGCGTGCTGCGCAGGTCGTGCATCGCCAGCAGCAACTCATCCGTCACCGCCTCAAGCTCGGCGTCCGTGGCGCGGGACTGCGCCCATTGGGTGGTGAGGTTCAGATGCTCCACGGCGCGGCGGATGTCGTCGATCTCGCGCGCCGCAAGGGTCGCGCGGCGGGCCTTGGTCCAGCGGGCAATCTCGGCCTGATCGGCTTCGGTCAAACGGTGCTGCCCGTGGGGCTTCACCTCTCCGTTGCGGATGTTGACGACGGCGATCTGCTCCATCTCGATCCGGCGCTGGCGGTTCGCGGCATCCAGCCGAAACACCGCCGCACCATTCTCGCGGACCCTGAAGTAATAGTCGGGAAGATCGCCCGCCATGGTGTTGTCCCTTACGTCAGCCCGGCGCAGAAGCTCTGGATGCGGCTGCACGCCTCTTTCAGCGCCTCATCCGAGGTAGCGTAGCTGACCCGGAAATTCGGCGAAAGCCCGAAGGCCGCGCCAAAGACGACCGCAACGCCGGTTTCCTCAAGCAAAGCGGTGGCGAAAGCCTCGTCATCCGTGATCTTGGTGCCCGCCGCCGAGGTCTTGCCGATCAGCCCGGCGATGGAAGGGTAGACGTAAAACGCCCCCTCGGGCGTGGGGCAGGTGATGCCGGGGATGGCCGAGAGCATCTCAACCACCAGATTGCGGCGGCGCACGAAGGTCTCATTGTTTTCGGCGATGTAATCCTGCGTGCCGTCGAGCGCCTCCACCGCGGCCCATTGGCTGATGGTGCAGGGGTTCGAGGTGCTTTGGGACTGGATCTTGCGCATCGCGCCAATGAGCTTTTCGGGGCCGGCGGCATAGCCGATGCGCCAGCCGGTCATGGCATAGGCTTTCGACACCCCGTTGACCGTCAGCGTGCGGTCGTAGAGCGCGGGTTCCACCTGCGCGGGCGTGCAGAACTCGAAACCGTCATAGGCGAGGTGCTCATACATGTCGTCGGTCATCACCCAAACATGCGGGTGGCGCATCAGCACGTCGGTCAGCGCCTTCAGCTCGTCGCGGCTGTAGCCCGCCCCGGTGGGGTTCGAGGGGAGTTGAAGATGAACCACTTGGTCTGGGGTGTGATCGCCTCTTCCAGCGCCTCGGGGGTGAGCTTGAAATCATTCTCCAACGTCGCGGGGGCGATGACCGGCGTGCCGCCCGCCAAAAGCACCATGTCGGGGTAGCTGACCCAATAGGGCGCGGGGATCACGACCTCTTCGCCGGGGTTCATCGTGGCCATCAGCGCATTGTAGAGGATCTGCTTACCCCCGGTGCCGACGCTGACCTGCGCGGGCGTGTAATCCAGCCCATTGTCGCGTTTGAACTTGGCGCAGATCGCCTGTTTCAACTCGGGGATGCCGTCGACGGGGGTGTATTTCGTCTTGCCCGCATTGATCGCGGCCACGGCTGCGTCCTTGATGTTCTGCGGCGTGTCGAAATCCGGCTCGCCCGCGCCAAGCGCGATGATGTCGCGCCCTGCGGCCTTGAGTTCTGCCGCTTTGGTGGTGACGGCGATGGTGGGCGACGGTTTGACCCGATCAAGGGTCGCGGACAGCAGTTCCATTTCAGCCTCGGGTTGCTTATGAATATCTCCACGTTCATAGGGGGCGTCCCCGCACCCGGCAAGGGTGTCTGGCAGGAGAGGAAGCATGACCGACGAGATTGACTGGTACGGCCCCGAGGCCGCCACCTTTGGCGACCGGGTCGCGGCGGCCCGCGAACAGACCGGCATGACACAGGCGATGCTGGCCAAACGGCTGGGCGTGCGCCTGTCCACCCTGCGCGGTTGGGAAGACGACCTGTCAGAGCCGCGCGCCAACCGGCTGTCGATGCTGGCGGGGCTGCTCAATGTCTCGATGATGTGGCTGATCACGGGCGAGGGGGAGGGCGTCGATGCCCCCGAAGCGGGCGAGACCGCGCGCCGTGTCGACCTCGAAGAGGTGCTGGCCGATATGCGCGCCCTGCGCAGCGACCTGCTGAAAAAGGCCGAGACTGTCGGCAAATTGGAAAAGCGCATTCGGCGCCTCATGATGGAGCCCGCAGATGGCTGAAGCCCCCGAACACCGGATCAAACGCCTGCAAATGCGCTCTATGCGCCGGGGCATCAAGGAGATGGACCTGATCCTCTCGGCCTATGCCGAGGCGCGGTTGCCCCAGATGGATGACGCGGGCCTCACGCTCTACGACCAGATGCTGAACGAGAATGACCACGACCTCTATCTTTGGGTCAGCGGACAGGCCGAGGCACCCGCCAAATATGCGGCTTTGATCGCGGATATCCGTGGGCAATTGGCCGAGGCGCGAGGCTAATTCAGAAAACCCGAAAGGGTTTAACGAATTATTCTGATTTTTTAGCGAGTTTCCGGCTCAAACAAAGTGAACCGGAGATTTCGCATGAGCATTCAAGACCCCGCCACGCAGCCGATGGCCATAAAGGGTTTCATGGCAGGCTATCTTGAGTCCCTGTCCTTGGTCGAGCGGCTGCACCGCTTGCTGCTGGACGTGATCAAGGACGAATTCGAACGCGTCGGCGTGTTGGAGATCAACGCCGTGCAGGCGCTGCTTTTGTTCAACATCGGCGATAATGAGGTCACCGCGGGGGAGCTTAAAAGCCGCGGCTACTATCAGGGCAGCAACGTCAGCTACAATCTCAAGAAACTGGTCGAAATGGGCTATATGCACCACCAGCGCTGCGAGATTGACCGCCGTTCCGTGCGCGTGCGCCTGACCGAAAAGGGGCGCTATATCCGCGATGTGGTAGCCGATCTATTCTCGCGCCATGCGGATGGGATGGAAAGCAAGGGTGTCTTGGGGGATGCGGGGATCGAGGATATTACCCGCTCGCTCAAACGGATGGAGCGGTATTGGACGGATCAGATCCGCTATATCTACTGATCCCGGGCAGGGGGAAGGTGGGCATAGGCCCGCCCGTCCAATTCGCGCAGGAGCTTTCGCGTCATGGCGCGGGCGTAGTCTTCGAACCCCTCTGCCGTCTCAACGAATGCTCCGGGGCCGAGGATGACCTCGGCCCGGTAGTATGACGCCAGCGCGCCGACCTCGGCCTGTCCGCCATCGTCAAGGCCCGCGTCTTTCGCGCCGATCACCAAGCCGTTGATGGTCAGCTCCTGCGGCCCAAGGGGCGGGTTTTGCAGGCTGTTGCGTATATCCCGGGGCCGCGGTCCGAAGTTCGAGAGGCCATCGCCTGAAACATCCAGCGTGTGTTTCCGGCAGTCCGACCGTGCTGCCAACTGCTGCGCGCCGAATTGCATCGCATCGCCCAAGGCCGTACCGGGAGAGGCCGCGCGCCGCTCGGTGCTGCGCAAAAGGGTGATGGCATTGTCAAGCGCGGCGGCATCGCGCAATGGCGTCCAAGGCAGGACCACCCGCTGATCGCCGGACCCGCTCCACTCATAGACCATCAGATCGACGTGATGCCCGGGCCGCGCCAGCAGGGCATCCCGCAGCCGCGGATCGTCCAACGCCTCGGCCAAACCGCCCAACTGCAACCGATACTCCCGCGCATCGATAGACCCAGAAACGTCCAGCCCCAAGGCCAGTGCCTGCCGACAGGCGGCCTCGGCCCATTGCGAGCCTGATAGGGTGAGAGAAAGGGCAAGGGCGGCGCGGATCATCTCTCTGCCTTCGGCAGGGCATCAGAAAAGCGCGGCTCAAGCGCGGGAGGCATAAAAGCCCCCGCGCTACACTCATCAGCGCCGGGGCGGCGCGGGCGGCACCCCTTACCAATGGCCGGTGTTTTCCATGCTAGCCCATGGCTCCTGCGCGGGCAGGGCGTCACCCTCTTGCAGCAGTTCGACGGAAATATTGTCGGGCGAGCGGACAAAGGCCATGCGTCCATCGCGCGGCGGGCGGTTGATGGTCACACCGTTGTCTTGCAGGTGCTGGCAGGTCTCATAAATATTCTCGACCGTATAGGCGAGGTGGCCGAAATGGCGGCTGTCGCTGGGCAGTGCGTCGTCGCCGTCCCAATTGTAGGTCAGTTCGACATCGGCATGACCGTCGTCCATGCCCGGGGGGCAGAGGAAAACCAGCGTGAAACGGCCCCCTTCGTTGTCGATCCGGCGCCGCTCGACCAGCCCCAGAAGCTTGTAAAATGCGATGGAGGCGTCGAGATCTTTCACGCGCACCATGGTGTGCAGGTATTTGATGGGCATCGGTTTTCCTTTGGTTGGCTGGCCCGAACGGGGCGGCGCCCCTTCCAAGCTTGAATGTCGTTCAAAGCGGGCGGGGCAAATTAACCCTTCGCGCTTCGCGGTGGAGTTTAGGTGCGAAACCGGCGGTGTCAAAGTGGGCGCGCGATGTCAGTTGATTGCGCAATGATTGGCTGTAGGCTAAAGGCCCGGAAGGCAACGCAAAGGCAAATGCCAAGATTAACGAGGGTCGCCGCATGAAACAGTACCATGATGCGCTGCGCGAAGTGCTGGAGCAGGGGGTGACCTCGACCGACCGCACGGGAACGGGGACGATCTCTCATTTCGGAATGCAACAGCGTTACCGGATGGCCGATGGCTTTCCGCTGGTCACCACGAAAAAGCTGCATCTGAAATCCATCGTGCATGAGCTTTTGTGGTTCCTCGCCGGGGATACGAACATTGCCTATCTCAAGGAAAACGGTGTTCGCATCTGGGACGAATGGGCCGATGAGAACGGCGATCTCGGCCCGGTTTACGGCCACCAGTGGCGGCGTTTTCCGATGGTGGGGGAACCGATGCCCCAGCCCGATGGCACAGTGCTGCATCAGGCCGGGCAGGTCGACCAGATCGCCAAACTGGTCGAGGCGATCCGCAAGACCCCCGACAGCCGCCGCCTGATCGTTTCGGCGTGGAATCCGGGCGAGGTGGACCAGATGGCGCTGCCGCCCTGCCATACGCTTTGGCAGGTGCGCATCGCCGGTGGCAAGCTGCATTTGCAGCTTTACCAGCGCTCGGCGGATATGTTCCTTGGCGTGCCGTTCAACATCGCCTCCTATGCGCTGCTCTTGGAAATGCTGGCCCATGTGACCGGCTACATCCCCGGTGATTTCGTCCATTCCATGGGCGACGCGCATATCTATTCCAACCATCTGGAGCAGGTGAAAACCCAGCTTGCGCGCACGCCCAAGCCGCTGCCAAAACTGCGGATCAACCGCGAGGTCAGTTCGATCTTTGATTTCCGCTATGAGGATTTCACCTTTGAGGGCTATGATCCCGACCCCGCGATCAAAGCACCGGTGGCCGTCTGATGCTGAGCCTGATTGTCGCCCGCGCCCGCAACGGTGCCATTGGCAAGGACGGGGATATCCCTTGGTCGCTGCCCGAAGACTTGAAGTTTTTTCAGCGTGAAACCACCGGCGGGGCCATCATCATGGGGCGCCGAACGTGGGAGAGCCTGCCCTTCAAGCCACTGAAAAACCGGCTGAATTGCGTCGTCTCCAGCAGCGAGGTCGAGGGCGTAAATGTGGCGCGCGACCCGGAAGCCGCTTTAGGCTATTGCGCGGCAGAGGGCTATCGCCGGGTCTACGGCATCGGCGGCGAAGGCATCTACCGTGCGCTTTTGCCCCTCGCGGACCGGCTTTTGGTGACCGAAGTGGATGTGGAAATCGACGGCGCCGATGCGTTTTTTCCCGAATTCGACCCAGACGAATGGATCGAATTGGGCAACCTTTGCCTGCGCACATCCGGTCCGCGTGCCATCGCGCGGGAGTGGCTGCGCCGCTACTGACCGGCCATTGACATAGGCCGCGCGGCCGGCATCACTGCGGGCCATGTTTGATCTATCCGCACCACCCGAAGGGTTTGTCGAGAACCCGTTCCCCCACTACGACCGCCTGCTGCGCGAGGCCCCGGTGCTGCGCCAGCCTGATGGCTCGGTCCTGATCTGCCGCCATGCGGACCTGAACGCGATATACCGCGACACCACGCTTTATATCTCGGACAAGAAACTGGCCTTTGCGCCGAAATTCGGCCCCGGCAGCCCCTTGTTCGAACATCATACCACCAGCCTCGTTTTTAATGACCCGCCCCTGCATACCCGCGTGCGGCGGATCATGACCTCGGCCCTTACGCCCAAGGCGCTCGCGCGGATGGAGCCGGGGTTGATCGATACGGTCGACCGGCTGGTTGAGGGGTTGGGCCCCACGCCGGACCTGATCGAGGACTATGCCAGTTGCATCCCGGTGCAGATCATCGGCAACCTGCTGGACGTGCCGATGGAAGAGCGCGGCCCGCTTCGCGATTGGTCGCTGGCGATCCTCGGCGCGCTGGAGCCGACCTTGAGCGAGGCGGAGCTTGAGGCAGGCCATGCGGCGGTGCGCGAGTTCAAAGCCTATCTGCAGGACCTCATCGCGCGGCGCCGGGCCGCGCCGGGGGACCCTGAAACCGATGTGCTGACCCGGTTGATCGCGGGGGATGACGGGGGGCAGCTGACCGAGATCGAGTTGATCCAGAACTGTATTTTCATCCTGAACGCGGGCCATGAGACGACGACCAATCTGATCGGCAGCGCCCTTGCGCTGCTGCATGACCATCCCGACCAAAAGGCCCGGCTGCTGGCCGAGCCTGCCCTGATCGAGCCTTGTATCGAAGAGGTGCTGCGCTTCCGCTCGCCCAACCAATTCGGCAACCGGGAGACCGCGGCCCCGGTCACCATCGGCGGGGTCGAGATCGCCGCGGGCAGCAACCTGCACCTCTGTATCGGGGCTGCGAATCGCGACCCGGAAGTCTTTGATCAGCCGACAAAATTCGATATCGGGCGCAAGCCCAATCGGCATCTGGCCTTTGCCGGTGGCCCGCATGTCTGCGTTGGGCTGACCTTGGCTCGGATGGAGGGGAAGATCGCGCTTCAACGCTTTCTGAACCGCTACCCGGATTATGAAATCAGCACGACCCGCCAAGGCGGCAGGCGCATCCGCTTTCACGGCTATGCGACGCTTCCGGCGCGGCTGACTAAAACGGGCTTAACATAAAAGGCTGGACTAAAGGAAAGCGTCCCGGCAATCTTCGATAATATTATACATAATTACGAGGGTTATCATGCGTGTAACGACAGCTATTGCAGTGGCGGCAGGGCTGCTTTCAGCCGGGCTGGCCGGTCAGGTCTCGGCAGAGCCCAAGGTCTATGCCTATCCCAGTGCCGCAAATTATTGCCCGGCAGGGCTGCAACCGGTGACCCTTGGCGGGGCGATCTGTTGTGGCACGCCGAACCAGACCATGACCTATGCTGAGGCCAAGGCGCACCCCGTGCAGCGCCGTCACCGCGTGGTCACACCGCGCCGTTCAGCCCGCGTGCCTTGCCCGGTTGGGACCAAGGGCTGTTCGTATAACTGATCTTTCAAGCAACGCCCGGCGCGGGACGCCGGGTGTTTTCTTGCAATATCGTGGCTAGAGCAGCGCGAGGTCGGTGGCCATCTGCCGTCCGTCGCGGCCTTCGGTCAATTCATAGCTGACCTTTTGATCGTCCGCCAAGCCGGTCAGGCCAGACCGTTCGACCGCCGAAATATGAACAAATACATCGTTACCGCCGCTTTCGGGGCGATGAACCCGTAGCCTTTGGTGGTGTTAAACCATTTCACGGTGCCAGTTGGCATAATCTCCGCGCCTCCTTTGTCTTTGCGTCTCTGCGTTCAGCAGAATGGCGAAAGCGATTGAATTGCGACCCGCCATAATAGAAAGATCGCGCGGACTGGAAAAAAATCAAGCGAACAGCTGCGAGATCCGCAAATGGGCGCGGGATCGCGGGGCTGAGGGAGACGGATGTGCTAATTTATGGGCTGAAAAATTGCGACAGCTGTCGCAAGGCGAAAAAGGCGCTGCCAGAGGCGCAATTGGTCGATGTGCGGGAGGAGGGCGTCCCCACAGCGGTCTTGGAAAAGGCCCACGCGCAGTTTGGTGCGGCCTTGCTCAACACCCGCTCAACCACCTGGCGCGGGCTGGATGACGCGGCCCGGAAGGAGGAGCCGCTGGCCCTGATCCAAGCCTATCCGGCCCTGATGAAGCGGCCCCTGATTGCGGTGGGTGATCGGCTATTTCTAGGGTGGAGCAAAGAGATAGAAGCCGACGTTCAAGCGATGCTTTAACCGCGGCCTGCTATCAGCCGGTCCAGTGACAGGGGGCCGGCCCCTTTGATGACCAGCACCAAAAGCAAGAAGACCCAGAGCGCCCGCTGGTCGAGGATATGGGCGTCGGGGAAACGGTCGAACCACGCGCCGAGGGCGCTGCCGTGGCCGTAGAGATCGGTCAGCGATTGCACCACGACAAAGCCCACCATCGCCAGCGCGGCCAGTCGAGTCAGCAGGCCGATGACGATGAGCAGGGGCAGGATGAACTCCGCCACTGTTCCGGCGACGACGACAAGCCAATGAAACAGCCCAAGCGCGTCGGTGTCATAGCCGACCGCCTCAAAAACGCGGGGGAAGATCTGGGCGTAGGCCCCGGTGGAGGGGGTAAAGAGGCCCAAAGGGCCGGGGCCGAGTTTGGTTAGACCGGCGTTCAGGAAGTAGACCAGCAAGACCGCGGCAAAGAGGAAACGCGCGAGGGTCGGAAGCAGCCAGTCGGCCCGCGCTAGTCGGTCGGCGGTGGTGCGGTAAAGGGGCAGAAATCGGGTCATTTGCTTTCCTCCACGGAAATCGCGCTGAAGACGCCGTGGCTCAGGGCAAAGCCTAGGGCGGCGGCGAGGTCGAACTCAGGTGCGGCACCGACTGTGGCATCAAGGGCCGCCCCGAAGGTTCGCCCCTCGGAGAGGTGACCGAACCATTGCGCCGCGCCGGGCGGCGCTAGATGCGGGGCGGGATCATAGGCGGGGCGGGTGATCACCACGTCCTGCGCCACGTTGCGCGGCTTGGGCGCGTTATCGGTGAAATTATAGCGCCAGATGTCGAAAAGCGGCCAATCTGACCGCAGAACGCGGGTCGCGGGGGCGAGAGTCAGCTTCGCCCCATCAGCGCATCGGGAGGGAGCGCCTCGAAGGTCTGCGGCTCCAGCGGTGCCGCGTCGGCGGCGTGGTAGGAGGACCGCAGCGCGAGGTCGAGCCTTGCGGCATCGGCGAGATAGCCGATTTTTGCCAGCGGTGCGAAACCTGCGATGAACCCCGGGAAATCCGCGCCATAATGCATCATCATTGGCGATTTTGGTGGATGCGCCCGGACATAGAGCGGCGCGAGGTCGGCAAAATTGCGGGCACCGATCAGCTTGCGCACCAGCGGAAAGGCCACTTCGAGGGCCGCGATCAGGGAATGGGTGACATTGTTGCGATAGACGCCATAGCGCGCGCCCGCCGGTTGCCCCTTGCCATCGCGCAGCCCCTCGGGCGCGGGGCGTGCGGGATCGAGCAGCGCCGCGCGAAAACTGTGCTGGTCGGTCACGCCAGAACCTCGGCAGCGCGATTGGCTTCGGCCCGGAGGACGGGCCAGTCGGGCACGTCATTGTCCCACTCGACCAGTACCGGCTTTGGCCCGGTTTGGGCCAGCGTGTAGCTGAGCAAGTCCCAGACCGGATCGACGACCTCTTTGCCATGGCTGTCGATCAACAGCGGCGCGCCGTGATCGTCGGTGTCGTCGTCATGGCCGCCCACATGGATCTCCCCTACATGGTCTGTCGGGAAGGCGTCGATGTAGCCCTGCGGCGATAGCCCGAGGTTGGTGGCTGAAACGAAGACATTGTTGACATCCAGCAAGAGCCCGCAGGAGGTTCGCGCGATGACCTCGGCTAAAAAGTCAGTTTCGGACAAGTCGGATTCTTCGAATGCGAGGTAGCTGGAGGGGTTTTCGAGCAGCATTTGCCGCCCCAATACGTCTTGCACTTGATTGATATGCGCGGCGACGCGGGTCAGCGTTTCCTCGGTATAGGGCAGGGGGAGGAGGTCGTTGAGATATTCCATCCCATGGGTCGACCAAGCCAGATGTTCGGAGAAGGACGCGGGCTGGGTTCGGTCACAGAGGGTCTTGAGCCGCGCGAGGTGGTCTGTGTCGAGGGGGCCTTCGCCGCCGATCGACAGGCCGACGCCATGAACCGACAGTGCGAAACGTTCCTGCAAGGCGCGCAGCTGCGCATGGGGGCGGCCACCGTCGCCCATGTAGTTTTCGGCATGCACTTCGATCCAGCGGACCGGGCCGGGATCGGCCATCAAGCCATCGAAATGTCGGGATTTATATCCGACCCCGGGGCATTGGGCAGCGTGGTGAGAGGGGGGTATCGTCGCGCATATCGGCCTCCGGCATGGGGCGGGGCAGGGTCCGGGCGGGTGCCGCCCGGACCGCTTTGATTAAGCGGGCAGGTCGCGGTCAAGCGGCTCAAGAGAGCCGGTCCGCTCGGTCCCATCGGCCATGGCGGGGAGGTCGATCTCGGCGCAGGTGCCTTCGTCGACGAGGGTCCATGCGTTGCCTTGGTAATCGGTCACGGAGGTGCCGGCGCAGGTCGTGCCGGGGCCCGCGGCGCAGTCATTCTCACCGGCCAGCGACACGCCGTAGCATTTCTCTTGCGAAGCGGCGGAGGCGGTGGTGGCGTGGCTGCCGAGTGCGGCGGCGACGGCCCCTGCGATGGCGGCGGTCTTGAGTGTGTTGGACATTGTCATTTTCCTTCCTGGTGGTGTTGACAGGCTTACTAGAGCAGCCCGTTCGCTCACAAGCCAGTCACGAGCGAGTGTGTCACAGTCCCGTCAGAATTCACGCGGAAAAACGGCGAAAGTTGTAACGATCCCGCGCAGGAAGGGAGGGATTGTTACAAAAACACTCCGGCAGGTAGGGGGCATATTGCCCGCAAACCCGCCGGAGCGCATGTTTGTTACAGCGCGTTAGCGCAGGTCAGGCGGGGTCGCGTCCTGTGCCAGTTCGGCGGTGAGTGCGTCGAGCGGCTGTACGGATGTCTGCTTTTGCCCCAGACGCCGGACTGAGACCGTGCGCTCTTCGACTTCGCGCGCGCCCACGGCGAGGATCACCGGCACCTTGCCCAGCGAATGCTCGCGGACCTTGTAGTTGATCTTCTCGTTGCGCATGTCCGCCTCGGCCCGGACGCCCGCAGCCTTCAGCGTTTCCACGACCTCGGCCACATAGTCATCGGCCTCGGAGGTGATGGAGGCCACAACGACCTGCCGCGGCGCGATCCAGAAGGGCAGCTTGCCCGCGTGTTCCTCGATCAGGATACCGATGAACCGCTCGAAGCTGCCCAGGGTGGCGCGGTGCAGCATCACGGGGCGGTGCTTGTTCCCGTCCTGCCCGATGAAGCTCGCCTCCAGCCGCTCGGGCAGGTTCGCGTCGACCTGCAGAGTGCCGCATTGCCAGTTGCGCCCGATGGCGTCGGTCAGGGTGAACTCAAGCTTCGGCCCGTAGAAGGCGCCTTCGCCCTCAAGCACCTCGAAGTCATAGCCCGCGGCCTTGCAGGCATCGCCGAGCGCCTGTTCCATGTGGTCCCAGGTCTCATCCGAGCCGATCCGCTTTTCGGGGCGGGTGGAGAGTTTGATGGTCCAGTTCTCGAAGCCGAGATCGGCATAGACCTTGGACAGGAAGGCGATGAACTTCGCGGTTTCCGAGGTGATCTGATCCTCGGCGCAGAAGATATGGCCGTCGTCTTGGGTAAAACCGCGCACCCGCATGATGCCGTGCAGCGCGCCCGAAGGCTCGTAGCGCGCGCAGGAGCCGAACTCGGCCATGCGTAGCGGCAGGTCGCGGTAGGATTTCAGACCCTGATTGAACACCTGCACATGGCAGGGGCAGTTCATCGGCTTGAGCGCATTCACCGCCTTTTCGCGGGCATGGTCCTCGTCAACTTCGACGATGAACATGTTTTCTTGGTACTTGTCCCAGTGGCCGGACTTTTCCCAAAGCTTGCGGTCCACGACCTGCGGGGTGTTCACCTCGACATAGCCGTCGCGGTCCTGCATGCGGCGCATGTAGTCCTGCAAGGTGGTGTAGATGCGCCAGCCGTTAGGGTGCCAGAAGACCTGACCGGGCGCCTCTTCCTGCATGTGGAACAGACCCATTTCCTTGCCCAGCTTGCGGTGGTCGCGCTTGGCGGCCTCCTCCAGCATGTTGAGATGGGCGCGCAGCTTTTCCTTGCCGGTGAAGGCCACGCCGTAGATGCGCTGCAACATGGCGCGACTGCTGTCGCCGCGCCAATAAGCACCGGCGATGGACATCAGCTTGAAGGCATCGCCCGGCACTTGGCCAGTGTGTTGCAGGTGCGGACCACGGCAGAGGTCCTGCCAATCGCCGTGCCAATACATCCGCAAAGGCTCGTCGCCGGGGATCGCCTCGATCAGCTCGACCTTGTAGGGCTCGTTCAGGTCTTCGTAATGTTTGATCGCGCGGGCGCGGTCCCAGACCTCGGTGCGGACGGGGTCGCGCTTGTTGATGATCTCCTTCATCTTTTTCTCGATGAGGCCGAGATCCTCGGGGGTGAAGGGCTCTGCGCGGTCAAAGTCGTAATACCAGCCATCCTTGATGACGGGGCCAATGGTGACCTTGGTGTCGGGCCAGAGCTCCTGCACGGCGCGGGCCATGATGTGCGCAAGGTCGTGGCGCACCAGCTCGTTGGCCTGTTCTTCGTCGGCCATGGTGTGGATGGCGATGCTGGCGTCGGCTTCGATCGGCCATGCCAGATCGTAATGCGCGCCGTTCACAGTGGCGCTGATGGCCTTTTTGCCGAGCGATTTAGAGATATCGGCAGCCACTTCACCAGCGGTGATCCCGGCGTCGTACTGCCGGCTGTTGCCATCGGGAAGGGTGAGGGAGATTTGGGCCATCTTGGGCGCTCCTCGTCGGTTTGGCGCCTACGAGACGCCCGGTTGCGGGTTATGTGTTGGGCCTATGTGGCGGGGCGGGGGCAGCTTGTCAATGCAAGCGGGGTCACTTCGGGAAAGTTGCGGCAGGGCGATGGCGCGCTATGTCAGGCGGGCAACAATGAGGATCGGTCAGATGCAAGACGACACGGCGCAGCGCGCATTCGAGACGATTTCGGGGGCGGACGACCCGGCCCCGGGGTTGGACGACAAGGCGCAAAGGGCCGAGGCGCGCAACGGGCTGCGCCACATCGTGTCGCTGTCGATGACCAAAGTGGCCGATGGTCTGATCGATCCGAAACTGGTCTTGGCTTGGCTGTTGAGCGCCCTTGGCGCGCCTGCGGTTTTCGCGGGCGCCTTGGTGCCGATCCGCGAGGCCGGGTCGCTTTTGCCGCAGATTGCGTTGGCGGGCGTGGTGGAGCGCATGGCGCGGCGCAAATGGGCTTGGGTCTGGGGCTCGGTCGGGCAGGGCGTGGCGGCGGGGCTGATCGCCCTTGCTGCGCTCAGCCTTGAGGGGGCCACGGCGGGCTATGCGGTCTGCGCCGCGCTGGCGCTGCTCGCCGTTTGCCGCGCGGCCTGTTCGGTGTCGTTCAAGGAAATTCTGGGCAAGACAGTGGGCAAGACCCGGCGCGGATCGGTGACCGGCTTGGCGGGGTCTGTCTCCTCGGTCGGGGTGGTGATCTTTGCGGGGCTTTTGATGTCGGGCCTTTTTCAAAGTCGGGGTGTCGTCGTGGCAGCCATCGCGCTGGCGGCGGCCCTATGGATCGGCGCGGCGCTGTTGTTCTCGACGATCATGGAAACGCCGAGCGAGACCGAAGAGGCCGATGGCGTGGATTTCAAGCTGCTGCGCGGCAACCGGGAACTGTGGCTTTTCATTCTGGTGCGCGGGCTCTTGGTCTCTACCGCGCTGGCGCCGCCCTATCTGGTGGTGCTTGCTGGCTCATCAGAGAGCGGGCAGTTGGGCCAATTGGGGGCCTTGGTGCTGGCCTCGGCGCTGGCGTCTTTGGTCAGCTCCTACGTCTGGGGGCGGCTGTCGGATATGTCGAGCCGCCGGGTGCTGATGCTGACCGGCATCGTTGGCGCAGTGGCGATGGCGCTGGCGGTGGGGCTGTGGTTCCTTGATCTGGCGCAGGCGGTCTGGGCGATGCCTGCGGTGCTCTTCATCCTGATGATCGCCTATCACGGCGTGCGGCAGGGGCGGTCGACCTATCTGGTCGACATGGCCCCGAAAGACCAGCGCGCCGCCTATGCTGCCGTGAGCAATACAGTGATCGGGCTGCTCTTGCTGCTGGCGGGCGTGCTGGGCGGCGGGGCCGCGCTGATCGGGGCGCAGGCAACGCTGATGCTTTTTGCCGTCATGGCGCTGGCCGCCGCCGTGTTGGCCCATTGGCTGCCGGAGGTTGAGCATCTGTCCGAGGACTGACTTGCCCTCATCCGCCGCGATGCTCATGATTGGACCAAAGACGGAGGCAGCATGGCAGACAGCAAATTCATCGACACGCCGCAGGGTCGGCGTATCGCCTATCACAAGACCGAAGGGGCGGGGCCCTGCGTGGTGTTTCTGGGCGGGCTGAAGTCCGACATGATGGGGACCAAGGCGGTCTATCTCGAAGACTGGGCGCGGGCCGGGGGGCGCGCCTTTCTGCGATTCGACTATTCGGGCCATGGGGAATCGTCGGGCCTATTTACCGAAGGGTGCATTGGCGATTGGCACGAAGACACGCTGGCCGCAGTCGCGGCGCTGACCGAGGGGCCGCTGATCGTTGTCGGCTCCTCCATGGGCGGCTGGCAGGCGCTGCTCTTGGCGCGGCATCTGCCCGAGCGGGTCGCCGGGCTGGTCGGCATCGCCGCGGCCCCCGATTTCACCGAAGATGGCTATTGGGCGAATTTCACCGAGGCGCAGAAACAGACCTTGGAAGAGGTCGGGCAGGTCGAATTGCCGTCGGACTATATGGAGCCCTATATCATCACCCGCCGGATGATCGAGGACGGGCGCAAGCGGTTGGTGCTGCGCGATCCGCTGAACCTGCCGTTCCCGGTGCGGCTGTTGCAGGGCACGGCGGACACCGCCGTCAGCACGGCCACGGCGGTGCGGCTGTTGGAGCATGCGCAAAGCCCTGACATGCAACTGACGCTGGTCAAGGATGCCGATCACCGTTTCTCAGACGCGCGCTGTCTGGCAATGATCGTGGAGGCGATCAACGCGGTCTCCGGCGACGCGGGGTGACCAAGGGCGCGGGCATGGAACCGCCGATAGGGCCGCGCCCCGCTGTCCCCCGAAACCACCCATGCTAAGAGACCGCCAAACCCAAGGGGGACGGCATGAAACCACGTCATTTCAACCGCATACCGCACCGGAGCCTGCCCAATGGCTGAGCCGATCGTTCTGCTGCCCGGCATGATGTGCGACGCGCGTGTCTTCACGCCGCAGATTCAAGCGCTCTCCCCGCGCGGGACCGTGGTGCTGGCCCCGATCACCCAAGGCGAACGGATCGAGGAGATCGCCTCGGGCCTGTTGGATCAACTGCCGCCGCGTTTCGCGCTGGTGGGGCAGGGCATGGGCGGTGTGGTGGCGCTGGAATTGCTGCGCCGCGCGCCCGACCGGATCAGCCGCATCGCCCTGCTGGCGACCCATGTGCTGGCCGAACTGCCCGCCATTGCCGCGGACCGTGAACCGCAGATCATCATGGCGCAATCGGGCAAGCTGGGGGAGGCGATGCAAGCGCGGATGGCCAATGGTTTCCTCGCCCCCGGCAAGGGGCGGGGGAGGTGCTGACCCGCGCGATGGAGATGGCTGAGACGCTGGGCGGCGATGTCTTCGTGCGCCAATCCCGCGCTTTGCAACGGCGGCGCGATCAGCAGGCGGTGCTGCGCAAGTGCAAGGTGCCCGCGCTGGTGCTGTGTGGGGAGCATGACGCGCTCTGCCCGGTCAAACGCCATGCCTTCATGGCCGAGATGATCCCCTATGCCAAGCTGACGGTGCTCGAAGACGCGGGCCATCTGCCCAGCCTTGAGCAGCCAGAGGCGACCACAGCCGCGCTGCGCGACTGGCTGCATCAACCTCTGGTGCTGCAATAGGGCGGTGGCTTAGGCCGCTGCCGGTTTATCGCTCTTCTTGGCCTCGGTTTTCTGAGACGCGGGCTTTTGCGGCCCGGGCGTTTGGGGCGCAGGGTTCTGCGGCTCAGGCGTGCCGTTGTTCGCGTCGATAAAGTCAAGCACCAAGGGCCGGATGTTATTGCGCCAGCTTTTGCCCGCAAAGATCCCGTAATGGCCCGCGCCCTGCTCAAGATGGCTGGCCTTTTTGGCATCGGGCAGACCGGTCAGCAGATCAAGAGCGGCGATGCACTGGCCGGGGGCCGAAATATCGTCCTTGCTGCCCTCGACCGTTTTGACGGCGACGGTGGTGATCTTGCCGATGTCGACCTGACGGCCCGCCACCGTAAAGACATTCCGCGCGATCTCGCGCTCTTTGAAAATGCGTTGCACGGTCGAGAGGTAGAACTCCGCCGGCATGTCCATCACGGCGAGGTATTCGTCGTAGAACTTGTTGTGCTTGTCATGCTCATGCGCCGTCTTTTGCGCCACGCGGGTGATCTGATTGGCAAAGGCATCGCGGTGAGTGTCATTGTTCATCGAGATGAAGGAGGTAAGCTGCAACAGCCCCGGATAGACCTTGCGCCCCACGCCCGCGTATTTGAAGCCGACCTGCTGGATCATCATCTGCTCAAGCTGGCCCATGGTCACGCTATGGCCGAAATCGGTTACATCCGTCGGCGCGGCATCGGGGTCGATCGGCCCGCCGATCAGCGTCAGCGTGCGCGGCTGAGCTTCGGGCGCTTCCTCGGCCAGATAGGCGGTGGCGGCCAGCGTCAGCGGCGCAGGCTGACAGACCGCGATCACATGGGTGTCCGGCCCGAGGTGATGCATGAAATCAACGAGGTAGAGCGTATAATCCTCGATGTCGAACTTGCCCGCGCTAACTGGAATGTCACGCGCATTGTGCCAGTCCGTCACATAGACGTCGCAATCAGGCAGCAGGGAGATCACAGTGGAACGGAGCAGCGTGGCGTAATGACCCGACATCGGCGCGACCAAAAGAACCTTGCGGCCCGTCTCTTCGCGGCCTTGGACCGAGAATTTCAGCAAATCGCCAAAGGGCCGCTCCATCACCGGCTCGATGCTGACCAGACAGTCCTGCCCCTTGGGGCCGACCACCGGGGGATGTCCCAATCGGGTTTCACGACCATGCGGGCAAAGGTCCGTTCCGTCACCTCACCCCAAGCGGCGAGCCATTCCATCGCAGGGTTTGGAAACAGAGAGAAAGCCGGGTAGGATGCCATAGCAAGCGCAGAAGCGCCGAGCCATTGATTGGTGTTCCGGATGGACTCCATCATGTCGTAGGTGGCCATATAGCGCATGTGGGGGCTCCTTTATGCTGCACCTGCGAAGATAGGAGGTAAGGGTTAAGATGACAACAGAATCCGAGAATCCCGAGATTGCCGAGCCTCCAGCCCTGTCTCGTATGGCGCAAAACTTGAAAAAGGTTGAAGAATTAAGCAAGCGTTTGACCCGGGTGATGGCGCAGCGCGAGGGCCATCAGCCCGCGCTCGATGGTCCGAACCAACAGCTTTTCGCCAAGGCGGCACAGTCTTACTGGGCCGAGGCGATGACCAATCCGGCCCGTTTGATGGAGCATCAGATGGGCTATTGGACCAAATCGGTCGCCCATTTCGTTGAGGCGCAGCAGGCGCTGGCCAAGGGCGGTCTGGCCCCGGTGGAAGAGGACGCGCCGACCGACAAGCGTTTCGCCAACCCGCTGTGGCAGACGCATCCCTATTTCAACTTCATCAAACAGCAGTATCTGATCAACGCTGAAGCGCTGCGCCAAGCGGTCGAAGATGCCCAAGACATGGACCCGGCTGAGAAAAAGCGGCTGGTCTATTTCAGTCAGCAGATCATCGCGATGATGTCGCCGACCAACTTCCTCGCCACCAATCCCGATGTGCTGGAACGCGCGGTGGAGACCGAGGGCGAGAGCCTCGTGAAGGGTCTAGAAAACCTGATCGCAGATCTGGAGGCCAACAATGGCGAGCTGGTCGTGAAACTGGCGGATGACAGCGCCTTTGAGCTGGGCCGCAACATCGCCACCACGCCGGGCAAGGTGGTGTTTCGCAACCGCATGTTCGAGTTGATCCAATACACCCCCAGCACCGAAGAAGTCCATAAAACCCCGCTGTTGATCTTCCCGCCGTGGATCAACAAGTTCTACATTCTCGACCTCAAGGCGCAGAACAGCCTCGTCAAATGGCTGGTCGATCAGGGCCACACGCTGTTCATCGTCTCATGGGTGAACCCCGATGCCAGCTATGCCCAAATCGGCATGGAGGATTACGTCGAAGAGGGCTACCTCGCCGCGATTGAAGAGGTGAAGGCGATCACTCAGGAGAAACGCCTTAACGTGGTGGGCTATTGCATTGCGGGCACCACGCTGGCGCTGACCCTGTCGCTGCTGAAAAAACGTGGCGATAGCTCGATCAAATCCGCCACCTTCTTCACCGCGCTCACCGATTTCTCGGATCAGGGGGAGTTTCAGCCCTTCCTCACCAATGACTTCATCGACGGGATCGAGGCCGAGACGGCGGATAAGGGCATTCTGCCCTCGGTCGTCATGGCGCGCACCTTCTCATTCCTGCGGTCCAACGATCTGGTCTATGGCCCCGCCGTGCGCAGCTACATGATGGGCGAGACGCCCCCGGCCTTTGACCTGCTCTATTGGAACGGCGACGGGGCCAATCTGCCGGGGCAGATGGCGATGCAATACCTGCGCGGCCTGTGCCAGCGAAACGAATTGGCCGAGGGCGGTTTCAAACTGCTCGGGGAACGGCTGACGCTGGATGATATCGAGGTGCCGCTTTGCGCCGTGGCCTGTGAGACGGATCACATCGCGCCGTGGAAAGACTGCTACCGCGGGGTGCAGCAGATGGGGTCGAAGGACAAGACCTTCATCATGGCGCAATCGGGCCATATCGCGGGCATCGTCAATCCGCCCAATCGGAAGAAATACGGCCACTATGTGAACGGCGATCTCACGCAGGACTACGCCGCATGGCGCGAGGCCGCCGCCTTTCACGAAGGGTCTTGGTGGCCGCGGTGGGGCAAGTGGCTGGGCAAACGGGCAGGGGCAATGATTCCCGCACGGTTTCCCGGTGACGATGGGCGCGAGATTCTCGCCGATGCCCCGGGCAGCTATGTAACCCGCAAGGCAAGCGACTGATTACCTTAGGTAATCCAAACACCCTTCGGCTCATGCTGCAATGCAGAAAAAACCTTGAAATGCTGCGCTGCGGCATCTATGTTGTGGTCAGACGCGAAACGGACGGGTCTCCCCGCTCCCTTGCCACAGTAGCATTAAAAGGATTGAGACATGACCAAGACACCTGACATGACCGCGATGTTCAAAGACGTTCTGGGCGCTTTCCCGGTGGATAACGCCGCCATGCAAGACGCATTCAAAAACACCGCCACCCTGAACGAGAAACTCTCCGGCGTTGCCTTCGACGCGGCTGAAAAATCCGCCGACATCTCCACCGCTTGGACCAAAGAGACACTGGCCCGCCTGACCGAGATGACCAAGGTCAAAGCCGAGCCCACAGACTATGCCAAAGCGATGACCGATTTCGCCTCCGCCTCCGCCGAATCCGCGGCCGAGCATATGGCCGCCTTCGCCGAGATCGCGAAAAAGGTTCAGATGGACACCGTCGAGCTGATGATGTCGGCTGGTAAAGACCTGCAAAGCGACGCCAAAGCCGCCACCACCGAAGGCGTCGCCACCGCACAGGCTGCCGCCAAAAAAGCGACTGTGAAGTAAATCTGACGCTGGGCTTTCCAGCGCCAAGTAATGCTTAAAGAAAGGGCAGGTCCAGACGGGCCTGCCCTTTTGTCATGCGCTCTTTCTATTTGCCGATCGCTGTCCTAAGCTGCGATGCAGCACCATTGGTCGGGAGTAACATCATGGCGGACAAACCGAAGCCCTTGCTGATAAAACGCTACGCCAGCCGCAGGCTCTACAACACCGAAACAAGCGATTACGTCACACTGGAAGATATCGCCGGTTTCATTCGCGACGGGCGCGAGGTTCAGATCGTCGATCTGAAATCCGGCGATGACCTGACACGGCAATATCTGTTGCAAATCATCGCCGAACACGAAAGCCGGGGCGAGGCCGTCTTGCCGGTCGATGTGCTGACCGATCTGGTGCGCAGCTATATGTCGGGCAATGTCTCGGTGGTGCCGCAGTTCCTGCAAGCCTCCTTCGACATGCTGCGTGATGGCCAATCCAAGGCGATCGAAAACATGAGCGCGATGAACCCGATGGCCAAGATGCCCGGCATGGAAGCGATGCAGGCGCAGCAAGAAGCCTTCATGAAGGCGATGACCGGCGGCTGGGCCAAATCCACCACGCCAGAGCCGCCCAAACAGCAGGCCGAACACGGCGACGATCTGGATGCGATCAAAAAGCAGTTGGCAGAATTGCAGGACAAACTGTCAAAGCTGAATTAACCCCAGAAGACGCGGGCGCCGCGCGCCCGCCTCAGGCCGCCTGCGCCTCGGCCACATCCCTCAGCGCGCCCAAAATCACATCCGCCACGGCGTCGATCTCTTCCAGCGTCAATTGCACCGGCAGCCGCACGTCACAGGCCCGCATCAGCATGGCGCGGGTGCGCGGCAGCTCGGGCCGGTCTTCGATGAACTGCCAGTTCCAAAAGGCGCGGGCGTTGTCGGTGCTCTGGCCAAAGACTTGCACCTTCACCCCCGCCGCCTCCGCCGCTGTCGCGAAAGCGCGGATGCTGGCGTCAGAGAGGCCCACCAGATTGAACTGGATCGAATCCGGCGCGCGGGTCTCACCGGGCAGGGGGCGCGGCACCTCGATCAAGGGGGAGGCCGCCAGCCGTGCCGCCATGTGATCGTGATTGCGCAGCCCATCGGCCACCCGGCGCGGCAAATGCGGCAATTGCGGCCGGATGATCGCAGCCGAAAGGTTGGACATGCGCAGATTGTACAGCGGCAGCCGGTTCTGCCACTTGGCAAAACTGTCTTGCAGGGCCGCGTGTTTCTTCCAATTATGCTCATAAGCGCCCGACATGATGATCGCCCGCGCCACCAGATCGGCGTCATCGGTGATCAGAATGCCGCCTTCGCCCGCGTTGATCATCTTGTAGGACTGGAAGGAAAAACAGCCGATTTTGCCAATCGTCCCGATTTTCCGCCCCCGCCAAAGCGTGCCCAGCGAATGGGCAGCGTCTTCGATCACCCGCACGCCAGCAGCCTCGCAAAGCCCCATGATCGCATCCATATCCGAAGTATGCCCCCGCATATGGCTGATGATCACCGCCCGAACGTCCGGCAGTTTGGCGGCGAAATCCTCCAAATCCACACGGTAATTCTCACCCACTTCACAAAGCACCGGCTTGCAGCCTGCGTGGATCACTGCAGAAGGCACGGCAGCAAAGGTGAAACCCGGGATCAACACCGGCGCCCCATCCGGCAAGTCCAAAGCAAGCAAGGACAGAAACAGCGCGGCCGAGCAGGAGGACACGGCCAGCGCATATTCACTGCCCATCATCTGCGCAAATTCGACCTCCAACAGGGAAGCTGGCGCGTCCTTGGCCGCAGTATAGCGAAAAAGATCGCCACTTTGCAAAAGCTCCGCAATGGCGGCCTCCGCTTCGGCAGGGATCGGTTCGGCACGGTGCATGTCGGGCAAAGCCATATTTCAAAATCCTGAATAATGATTTCCAGAATAGTAAAATAAACGCCCGCGCAAACCAAGGGGGGATGCCTCCACAACAGGCCACCCCCTCTTCCCCTTCATCCTTTCCTAAATACCCTCGGGGGAATCGCGCCTAAGGCGCGATGGGGGCAGAGCCCCCGCTCTCCACCACCAGCCAAACCCGCAACACCGCTCAGACCAAAATCACAGCCCCAACCGATCCCGCGTCGCATACCAAAGCATCGCAAGCACCAAAAGCGGGCTACGCAGAGAGGCCCCGCCGGGGAAGGCCTGTGTCGGGATCGCGGCCATCGTGTCGAAACCCGCGGCATCGCCTTCGATCGCCTTGGCCATCAGATAGCCCGCATGGGTCGCCGTCCCAACCCCGTGACCGGAATAGCCCGAGGCTGAGAGGATGTTCGGCGCGAGCCGGGCCACATAGGGCAGGCGCTTCATCGTGATGCCAAGAGTGCCGCCCCAAGCATAGTCGATCTTAACGTCCTTCAACTGCGGAAAGACCTGCGACATCGGTTTGCGCACTTTGGCGGCGATGTCCTGCGGGAAGCGATAGCCATAGCTCTCGCCGCCGCCAAACAGCAGCCGCCCGTCGTGCGACAGTCGGAAATAGTTCACCACAAAGCGGCTGTCGGCCACGGCCACGTCGCGGGCAGCACGTCTTTCACGCGCGCGCCCAAGGGTTCGGTCGCGGCAATGAAATTGTTGATCGGCATGACCTTGGCAGCCACGTCGCCGTTGAGCTTGCCCAGATAGCCGTTGCAGGCCAGCACCACATGATCGGCGCTGACGCTGCCTGTGGCGGTTTGCACCAGCGCCTTGCTGCCTTCGACGATGTTCTCGGCGGGGCTTGTCTCATGAATGCGCACGCCTGCGGCGGCGGCGGCGCGGGCAAGGCCAAGGGCGTAGTTCAGCGGATGCAGATGCGCGGCGCCCATATCGAGCACGCCGCCCTTGTAGTCGGGCGAGGGGCAGACCGATTGCAGCGCGGCGTGATCCAACACTTCGATCTCATCATAGCCATAGCGCTTTTGCAGATGCTCTGCATAATCGTGCAGATGCCGCACGTCAGATGTGGTGGAGCCGGTCCAAGCCACGCCGGGCTTCAGATGGCAGTCGATCTCATGTTTCGCGATGAGGGATTTGACCAGTTCCTTCGCTTCTTCGCCCATCTGCCACAGCTTGGCGGCATGTTCTTCGCCCAGCATCTTTTCGAGCCCATCTTGCTCAATCCGTTGGCCCGAGCCTAACTGTCCGCCATTGCGGCCCGAGGCGCCAAAACCCACGCGCTGCGCGTCCAAAAGCACCACGTCATAGCCCGCCTCGGCCAGATGCAGCGCAGCGGAAAGCCCGGTGTAGCCGCCGCCAATGACACAGACATCGGCCTTTGTATCGCCCTGAAGCGGCGGGTAGGCCGCGTGTTTCGTGGCGGTGGCGGCGTACCAGCTGGTAGGGTACTGGCCGGGCGTGTCATTGGCGTAGAGCAGGTTCATCGGGCCTCCGGGCGTTAGACGTTCATCAGCAGATGTTCACGTTCCCAAGGCGAGATGACCTGTAGGAACTCCTCATATTCCGCCCGTTTCACGATGGAATAGACGCGGGCGAAATCCGGACCCAAAGCCTCATGCAGCTCTGTCGCCTCCTCGAAAAGGTCGAGCGCTTGGCCCAGAACCTGCGGGATATCCCCTTCGCCGACATAGGCATCGCCCTTGAATTCGGGCAGCGGGTCTTTCTGCTGGATCAGCCCCAGATAGCCGCAGGCGAGGCTGGCGGCGATGCCGAGGTAGGGGTTGCAGTCCATCCCCGCGAGACGGTTTTCCACCCGGCGCGACTTGGGCCCCGAGAGCGGCACGCGAATGCCCGTGGTGCGGTTGTCGCGGCCCCATTCAAGGTTGATCGGCGCGGCGTGATCCTTGACGTAGCGGCGGTAGGAATTGACATAGGGCGCGATCACGGCGAGCGCGCTTGGCATGTGGTTTTGCAAACCGGCGATGAAATGGCGGAAGGGGGCGGTCTCTTCCCCTTCGGCATCGACAAAGATGTTCTCGCCGGTTTTCACGTCCAGCACCGAATGGTGGATATGCATGGCGCTGCCCGGCTCATCTGCGATGGGTTTGGCCATGAAGGTGGCGTAGCATTCATGCCGCATCGCGGCTTCGCGGATCAGCCGTTTGAAATAGAACACCTCATCGGCCAACCGCACCGGATCCCCATGTTGCAGGTTGATCTCAAGCTGGCCTGCGCCGCCCTCTTGGGTGATGCCGTCGATCTCGAACCCCTGCGCTTCGGCAAAGTCGTAGATGTCGTCGATCACGGGGCCGAATTCATCCACGGCGGTCATCGAATAGGCCTGCCGCGCCGCCGCCGGGCGGCCCGAGCGGCCCATCATCGGCAGGATTTCCTTGGCCGGGTCGATGTTGCGGGCCACGAGGAAAAACTCCATCTCGGGGGCGACGACCGGCTCCCACCCTTTGTCGCGGTAAAGCTGCACCACGCGTTTGAGCACATTGCGCGGGGAATAGGCCACCGGCTTGTCGTTGCGGTCATAGGCGTCGTGGATGACCTGAAGCGTCCAATCGCCGGTCCAAGGTGCGGCGGTGGCCGTGTCCATATCCGGGCGCAGGATCATGTCTTTTTCGATAAAGCCGTCATCGCCCGCCGCTTCGCCCCATTCGCCGGTGATGGTCTGGTAGAAGATGCTGTCGGGCAGGTGGAAATACTCTTGCCGCGCGAATTTCGACGCCGGGACGGCCTTACCCCGGGCGATGCCGGGCAGGTCGGGGATGATACATTCCACTTCGTCCAGACGCCGGCCCTCAAGATAGGCGCGCGCCGCTTCGGGTAGTGCTTCTGTCCAATCCTCGGCCATCAGGCCCTCTCTTTCCTGTTGTCTTTAAAGAATGCGGCCATTTGGTCCGCGATTTTTTGGTTGTCGATGGGGCCGCCCAAGGCGGCTGTCGCCTGTTCCAGCAGGTGCTCGGGCACCACGCCCTTGCCACGGGTTTTGATCAAGCCGTCGATGAAGTCATGGCCGAATTCGGGATGCGGCTGCACCGTCCAGATGCGGTCGTCATAGGCCAGCGCCGCATAGGCGCAAAAATCCGAGGAGGCGACGACACGCGCGCCTTCGGGCAGTTCCACGATCTGATCTTGATGCCATGCGTTCAACGCCAGTTTGTCACCATCCATGTCGTATTCTGTGCGGCCAATGGACCAGCCGTTGGTAAACTTCTCGACCTTGCCGCCAAGCGCTTGGGCGATGATCTGATGCCCAAAGCAGACACCGACCATTGGGCGGCCATCAGCGTAGGTCTGGCGGATGAACTCCTCCAGCGGCGGGATCCAATCGTGATCCTCATAGGCGCCGTGTTTCGATCCGGTGATCAGCCAGCCGTCGGCCTGCGTCACGCTATCGGGCAGGATGCCATCGACAACCGACCAGATTTGAAAGTCAAACCCGTGGCCATCCAGCAGTTTGGTGAACATCTCCCCATAGTCGCCGAGCTGTTCGCGAAAGTCGTCGGGGGAGTGGCCGGTTTGCAGAATGCCGATTTTCATGTGTCACCTGTTACACAGTGTCGAGGTAGATCTCGACCTGTTCCTCTGGGGTCAATTCCTGCATGTAATGCAATTCTTGGCGTTTGGTCAGCACGAAGTTGCGGATCATCTCGGGCGCGAAGATGCGCGCCACATGGGGCAGCTTTCAAACAGGTCGATGGCGGTTTTCCAATCGCTCGGCATGCGCGGCAATTCGGCGGCATAGGCGTTGCCGGTGATCGGGGCGGGCGGCTCAAGCGCGTCTTCGATCCCGTTGAGCGCTGCACCCAACACGGCGGCGAGCATCAGATAGGGGTTCACATCCCCGCCCGAGACGCGGTGTTCGATGCGCCGCGCCTTGTGGCTGCCCGAGGGAATGCGGATCGCGGCGGTACGGTTCTCATAGGCCCAGCAAACCCCGGTGGGCGCATGGGATTCCGGCACCATCCGGTCAAAGCTATTGGCATGCGGGCAGAAGACCAGCGCCGAGCCCTGCATCGCGTTCATGCAGCCCGCCACGGCGTGGCGCAGCGTGTCGGTCCCCTTCGGCCCGCCATCGTCAAAGATGTTGTCGCCCTTCTCATCCAATACCGAGAAATGGGTGTGCAGGCCGGAGCCGGAGTAATCCTCATAAGGTTTCGCCATAAAGCTTGCGGCAAAGCCGTGCCGCCGTGCCAAACCCTTGACCAGCATCTTGAACAGCCATGCGTCATCGGCGGCGCGCAGCGCATCGTCACAATGCATGAGGTTGATCTCGAACTGGCCCAGACCCGCCTCGGAAATGGCGGTGTCGGCGGGGATGTCCATCTCTTCGCAGGCGTCATAAAGATCGGTGAAGAACAGATCGAACTGGTCAAGCGCGCGGATCGACATGGTCTCGGCCGCCTTGCGCCGCTTGCCCGACCGGGGCGAGACGGGCACCTGAAGGTTGCGGCCCGAATCGTCGATCAGGAAGAATTCCAGCTCAACGGCGCAGACCGGCGTCAGCCCGCGCGCCTTGTAGCGGTCCAGCACCGCGCGCAGCGCATGGCGCGGATCGCCGGGGTAGGGGCGGCCATCTTCGCGGAACATCCAGATGGGCAGCAGGGCCGAGGGCGCGTCGAGCCATGGCATCGGCATGAAGCCCCGCTCGGTCGGTTTCAGCACGCCATCCGCATCGCCCGTTTCGAACACCAGAGGGCTGTCGTCGATATCCTCGCCCCAGATGTCGAGGTTCAGCACCGAGACGGGAAAGCGGGTGCCCTCGGTCGTGACCTTATCGGCAAAGCGCGAGGGAATACGCTTGCCCCGCGCTTGGCCATTGAGGTCGGCGGCGGCCACACGAATGGTGCGGACCTGAGGATTTTTGCGAAGCCAGTTGTTCATACATCACCTGAAAGGGCGGTGGGCATGTCACAAAGCGGTTCGCCCGGGGGGGGGCAAAAGCGGTTGGCGCCCACGCGCCGCGTAATTTGATCAAATAATGGATACTACCGGATCAAATTAGGACGCAAGCGAATTTTACGGCGTTGCGCTTGGGGCAGGTGGCGGTTGAGGCGGGAATTGATCAAACCAAAGACGCCGATGATGCAGAGCGTCAGAAGGATGAAATAACCGGCAAGAATGGGATAGGGGACGAAGGGGTTGAAGGTCTTATCCGCGAAATAGCTGGCGTAATAGAGCGCGTCACCGCGCTGCTGCCATGCCGGGAAACCGCTGAAAAACACCAGTGTCGTGGCGTGAAACAGGAAAATCGCCTCATTCGTATAGGCGGGCCAAGCGAGCCGCAGCGAGGTGGGCCAGATCACCCGGCGAAAGCGTGACCAACCCGACAGACCATAGGCATCCGCGGCCTCCACATCGCCCTTGGGGATGGATTGCAGCGCGCCGTAAAAAATTTCGCCCGAATATGCGGCAGTGTTGAGAAAGAGCACGATCAACGCGCCCAGCCATGCCGCCGTGAAGGGGGCGAAGAAGGCGTATTCCGATTTCAGCGACAGAAACAGGAAGTAGCCAAAGAAGAACTGGATGAAGAGCGGCGAGCCGCGGAAGATAAAGATGAACCACTCCGCCGGTTTGCGGAACCACGGGTTCGCGCTGGCCTTGCCGACGCCAAGCGCCGTGGCAAAGAAAAACCCGGTCAGCAGGGCGACGACGCCGAAATAGACGTTCCAGATCATGCCCGAGCCAATCAGCGTGAACTGCTCGCAAAGCGTGAAACCGTCGCGCGGCAGCAGCCGCTCGCCATAGCCAAGAGACCGCAGGCCGTAGTCCTGAATCGTTTGCAGACAGCTCATGCGCCGGCCCTCCGCTGGGCTTCGCCGCCGGTGGTGGCCTGACCGTGGGTCAGCCGTTTCATCAGCCGGTCCAGCACGACTTCGGAGACGCGGGTAAAGAGAAGATAGAAGACCAGAAGCGCGAGGAAGTACCACATGCGCCAGTCGGGGTGCGGGTAATCGGTGAAGCGCGGCGTCTTGGTGCCGCCCAGTTCACGCGCCCAATAGACGATATCCTCGACACCCAGCAAAAACAGCAGCGGCGTGGCCTTGATCAGCACCATCCACAGGTTGCTGAGGCCCGGTAGGGCATAGACCCACATCTGCGGCACCAGCACCCGCCAGAAGGTCTGGCGGTGGGTCATGCCATAGGCTTCGGCGGTTTCAAGCTGCGCCTTCGGCACAGCCCGCATGGCGCCGAAAAGCACGTTGGCAGCAAAGGCGCCGAAAACGATGGCAAAGGTAAAGACCGCAAGGCCGAAGCCATAGGTCTCATGCACCCATTGGGCGGCATTGCCCAAGGGCATCTTGGCCTCTTGGCAGACGACGAAGTCGCTGCCTTGGCGGATCGGCATGTCCCAATCGGGGCAAAGCACCTTGTGGCGCAGATACTCGATGCCCTGATCGAGCGCGATCACGAAAAACAGGAAGAAGGCGATATCCGGCACACCGCGCACCAGCGCGATATAGCCCTTGCCGACCCAGCTGAGCGGGGCGAAACGCGCGCGTGCCATCATGGCCCCGCCAAAGCCGAAGGCCAGCGCCACGGGGGCGGTGACCGCCAAAAGCAGCAGGACCTTCAGGAAGGACAGGTAGAAGGACATATGGACGCCGGTGGTCAGGTAACAGGCGGTCCAGAGCCAGTCATTCAGGGTCGACGGATCGGTGCAGAAAGAGAACATGGGCCCCGTGGGCTGATCTGCGCGCGGGGCCCGCGCAGGCATGGTCAGGCGCGCCGCGACGGGCGCGCCTGAGATGGAATCACTCGTAGGTGGTGGTGTCTTCGCCGAACCACTTCTTGAGCATTTCGTTCAGCGAGCCGTCTTCCTTCATCTCGGTGATGACGGCGTCGAAGGTGTCGCGCAGCTCGGTGTCGGACTGGCGCAGGCCCATGCCGATGCCACCGCCGAGCGGCACATCGTCGCCCACGAACATCAGCTCACCGCCAGATTCCTCGACGATCGGCACGAGGTAGTCTTTGTCGGCGAAGACCGCGTCGGCCTCACCGTTGCGCACGGCGGCGACGGTCTCTTCCGGGGTTGCGAATTCGATCAGCGTGGCGCCGCTTTCGGCGACATAGCCCGCTTGGATGGTCGCGGTCTGACCGGCGACAACGCCGCCTTCGAGGTCCGCGTCCTCAGAAGCCGCGACATAGGCCGAGGCGGTGGGCGGATAGTAGTTCTGCGTGAAGGCGATGACTTCTTTACGCTCGTCGGTGATGCTCATGCCCGCCATGATTGTGTCGTAGTTGCCCGACACGAGGTTGGGGATGATGCTGTCCCAGTCGTTCTTGACCCATTCGCAGGTCAGCTCGGCGCGCTTGCACAGCTCGTCACCCAGCTCACGCTCGAACCCGTCGACTTCGCCGGCGTCGTTGATGAAGTTGTAGGGGGGTAGGCGCCCTCGGTGCCCATGCGGATGGTTTTGCCATGGGCTTCGGCCATCGCGAAGCCAGCGGTCATGCTGAGCGCGACGCTTGCCAGTAGGATCTTTTTCATTTGGTAACTCCCTTTGGTTCTCGTTTTACGCAGGCTGGGTTGCCGAAAGGAACCCACGCAGACGTTCCGATTTGGGCGCGCCGAAGACCTCTTCGGGCGTCCCTTGTTCTTCGATCAGACCTTGGTGCAAAAAGACGACATGATCGCTGACATCGGCGGCCAGTTTCATATCATGGGTCACGATCACCATCGTGCGCCCCTCTGCGGCCAGATCCTTGATAACCTTGACGACTTCCTGCTCCAACTCGGGGTCGAGCGCGCTGGTGGGCTCATCAAAGAGCAGCGCCTCGGGCTCCATGCAGAGGGCGCGGGCGATGGCGGCGCGCTGTTGCTGCCCGCCGGAGAGCTGGGCGGGGTAGACATCGCATTTGTCGCCGATGCCGACCTTTTCCAGATAGCCACGCGCGGCGCGCTCCACCTCCGCCCGGTCGCGGCCCAGCACGGTCAGCGGCGCTTCCATCACGTTTTGCAGGATCGACATATGCGCCCAGAGATTGAACTGCTGGAACACCATCGACAGGTTGGTGCGGATGCGCAGTACCTGTTTGGCGTCCGCCGGGCAGCGCTGGTGGCCGTCGCCCTTCCACCGCACCGGTTCGCCCTTAAAGATCACCTCGCCCTGTTGGCTGTCTTCCAACAGGTTGCAGCAGCGCAGCAGCGTCGATTTGCCCGAGCCGGACGACCCGATGAGCGAGATCACATGGCCACGCGGGGCGGTCAGATCGACCCCTTTGAGAACCTCCAGCGTGCCATAGGCCTTGTGGAGGTTCTTGATCTGGATAACCGGGGTGTCTGTGGTCACGGAAACTGTCGCCAATCTGTCATTTCAGTGCGCTATAAAGCGACGAATCGACGGAAATTGCAACGCAGAGTTTGCCCCGCGTTGCATCACAGTCCCGGTCCTGACGCTAAGTCAGTTTTCTTTCGCAACACGCTGGCGGGCCATGGCGCTGTCGGTATCAGTGACGCCCAGTAGGTTCGACACCAGCCGCAGCAGCGCGTCTTCTTCGTCGGAGCGGCTGCCGTCGGCCAGAACCACCTGCCAAAGCGCCTCGATGACCTCCAGACGGTGTTCATAAGGCACCGCATCCTTGATCGCACGGGTAAAGCGCACGGTGTCGGGGGCTTGGGCCTCCAGCGCTTCGGCCTCTTTACGCAGGGCGGTGGCGTCGGCCTCGTTCAGGCCGTAACGCTGGGCGGCGATCCGGTCGATCAAGCGCCGCTCGCTCATCGCGTAGTCATTGTCAGACCGGGCGATGCGCACCAAAAGCGCGGTCAGCGCGAGGCGGGCGTCATTATCGGCCAATGGATCGGGTTCGGGCTGGGTCAGCCGTTTGAGAAAGTCACCAAACATATATGCGTCATCATCCTGCTGCGGGAAAAGGGAATGTCATAGCGTGTTCAAAGCGTTGGCGCGGGCTGCGGCCATATCCTCATCCGACAGGCCAAGGGCGGTTTCGATGGCGACAAGCTGAATTTCCTCGTCTTCGTTGCGCGCCCCGTCCGATAAGGCCACCTGCCACATCGCCTCGCCCAACGCCTTGCGGTCGGCATAGTCGACCTCTTCGCGCAGGATGCGGGTGAACTCCGGCGTGCCGGGGGCGTCGCGCTCCAGCGCTTCGCAAGTGGCACGCAGTTTCGCCGCCTCGATGGGTTTGAGGCCAAAGGTCTGCGCCAGAATGCGGTCGATCTGGCCAATCTCAGAAGCGCGGTAGTTGCGATCGGCAAAGGCCACACGCACCAAAAGCGCGCCCAGTGCCAGTTGGGCATTGGGCTGCGGCAAAGGTTTCGGCTGTGCCTTGCGGCGGGGGAACAGTCGGTTCAGCATGGGGCTCACTTATCGCAGGAAACAGGGTCGCCATAGAGGAAACTGCGCATCGGGGGCGCAGGTTCCTGCAAAGGCCACATGGGCTTAGCCGTCATAGCCCTCGACGATCACCAAAGACCCGTCCGCCACGTTCAGGCGAATGTCTTTCGCCCGTTGGTAGCCGGGGCTTTCGTAACAGGCGACCGCATCGGCGTAGCTGTCGAATTCCAAAACTACGGTGCGGGCGCGCATTTGCCCTTCGCGGATCTGCTGGGTGCCGCCGCGGACAAGAAAGCGCGCGCCGTAATCCGCAAAGGGTTTGGCATTGGCAGCACGGTATTTGTCGTAAATCGCAGTGTCGTGGATATCCATGGTGGCGATCCAATAGCCCTTTGGCATTTGTTATCTCTCCTGTTGGGTCAAGGTGGCGAAACGGGCGGTGAGGTTCTGTGCCTCATTGTCGAGCCCGTAGGGGGGATTGATCACGAACATGCCCGAGCCGACCATACCATGCCCGGGCCGCGCGGGCGGAAAGCGCACTTCATGGCGCAGCGCATCGGGGTGGTTGGCGGTAAGCTTGTCGAGCATCGGCTCATGCGCGCGGTTTGTCAGAATTGGATACCACAGGGCGATGATGCCCACGTTCCAAGCGCGGTTGAGTTTGGCGATCTGCCGCGGAATGGTCTCGTAATCGGTTTTGATCTCGTAAGAGGGGTCGATCAGCAGCATCCCCGGCGCGGTGTTGGCGGGGTCAGGGCAAAGGCCATCTCGAACCCGTCGCTGAGGTGGCATTTCGCGGGTAGGGCGACATCGCCAAATCAAGGGCGCTATGTTCTTGCGGGTGCAACTCGGCCAGATGGATGCGGTCATCGGGGCGCAACAGTTTCGCGGCCAGCAGGGGAGAGCCGGGGTAGGCGCGCGGGCCGTGGGCCTCGCGCAGCGCTTCCAGAACCTGCCTGTAAGGGTGATCAGGGGCGAACCAATCGCGCACCTTGTCGATGCCCTGCCGCGCTTCGCCGGTCTTTTCCGCCGCCGCATCCGACAGGTCATAAAGCGCCCGGCCTGCATGGGTTTCCAGATAGGTGAGCGGTTTGTCCTTGCGGGTAAGATAGGACAGCATCCACGCCAAAAGCGCGTGTTTCTGCACGTCTGCAAGGTTTCCGGCGTGGTAGATGTGTTGATAGCTCAGCATGGCCTAGCTGTAGCGGATGGGATGGCGGGTGCAACGCGAAAGAGGGGGGAGGGCCAGCGCCTGTCCGCGGGTGGGCGAACCAAACCGCGATCCATGCCACTTTATGGTGCTACCGTGATGTGTTCTCGCAGAAGTACGCGCCCGTCGCGAAATCGCCTACCCGACGCACCGCAGGTGCGCCGAATGAATGATGGCACGCCTACGGCGTGGCGGGCGGGCAGGCGAGGGCCCGGCGCCTGCGGCTTGATTCCGGGCCTTTTAGTGGTTGCCGGCAGAAAAAAGGCCCGGCGCAGAACGCACGGGCCTCAAGAGCTTATACCAACCGCGAAACATCCTTGGCGGCGCGCACGAAATCCTTGAACAGGGGGTGCGGGTCGAAGGGCTTGGACTTCAGCTCAGGGTGGAACTGAACGCCGATGAACCACGGGTGATCCGACCATTCGACGATCTCAGGCAGCTTGCCGTCGGGCGACATGCCCGAAAACTTCAGCCCGGCCTTCTCAAGCTGGTCCTTATAGGCGATGTCGACCTCGTAGCGGTGACGGTGACGCTCGTCGATGGTGGTGGTGCCATAGGCTTCGGCCACGCGCGACCCTTCAACCAGCGTTGCGTCATAGGCGCCCAAACGCATGGTGCCGCCCTTGTCGTCATCGACCTTGCGCGCCACCTTGTGGTTGCCCTGAACCCATTCCTTGAGGTGGTAAACCACCGGCTCAAAACGCTTTTTCCCGGCTTCATGGTCGAATTCTTCCGACCCTGCCGTCTTCAGACCCGCCACGTTGCGCGCCGCCTCGATCACGGCCATCTGCATGCCAAGACAGATGCCCAGATAGGGCACCTTATGCTCGCGGGCATATTGCGCGGCCTTGATCTTGCCCTCGGTCCCGCGCTCACCAAAGCCGCCGGGGACGAGGATCGCGTGGAACCCTTCGAGATGCGGACCGGGGTCTTCGCTGTCGAAAATCTCGGCGTCGACCCATTCGACCTTGACCTTCACCCGGTTCGCCATGCCGCCATGGGTCAGCGCCTCGGCGATGGATTTATAGGCGTCTTCAAGCTGGGTGTATTTGCCGACGATGGCGACTTTGACTTCGCCCTCGGGGTTGTAAATGCGGTCGGCCACATCTTCCCAACGCGACAGGTTCGGCTTGGGCGCGGGGGTGATCTGGAAGGCATCCAGAACCGCCTGATCCAGCCCTTCGCGGTGATAGGCGAGCGGAGCTTCGTAGATTGATTTCAAATCCTGCGCGGCGATCACCGAATCCGGGCGCACGTTGCAGAAAAGCGCCAGCTTCTCACGCTCCTTGGCGGGGATCGGACCTTCGGAGCGGCAAACCAGAATGTCGGGCGCGATGCCGATGGAGCGGAGTTCTTTGACCGAGTGCTGCGTCGGCTTGGTCTTCAATTCGCCGCTGGCCTTGACGTAGGGCAGCAGCGTGAGGTGCATGAAGATACACTGGCCGCGCGGCTTGTCTTGGCTGAACTGGCGGATCGCCTCAAAGAAGGGAAGCCCCTCGATATCGCCCACGGTGCCGCCGATTTCGCAAAGCATAAAGTCGACCTCATCATCGCCAATGTCGATGAAGTCTTTGATTTCGTTGGTAACGTGAGGGATCACCTGAATGGTCTTGCCCAGATAATCGCCGCGGCGCTCTTTCTCTAGCACGGTGGAGTAAACCCGGCCCGAGCTGATGCTGTCGGTCTTGCGCGCGGCGACGCCGGTGAAACGCTCGTAATGCCCAAGGTCGAGGTCGGTTTCTGCGCCATCATCTGTGACGAAGACCTCGCCATGCTCGAAAGGCGACATCGTGCCAGGATCGACGTTCAGATAGGGGTCCAGCTTGCGCAGACGCACTGAAAAACCGCGTGCCTGAAGCAAGGCACCCAAAGCCGCTGAGGCCAGACCCTTGCCCAGCGACGAGACCACACCGCCTGTGATGAAGATATAGCGTGCCATGTGATCGGAGACCCCCGTGAATTCAAAGTTTGTTGCAGGCAAAAACCAGCCAAACGCGCTGCGGAAAACCGCAACACCACGGGATTTAAGCCTTACAGGATTCGTGCGTTTGAGGCAAGGCCCGCCGCAACATACAGTTGCGGAACCGGGCCGTGCCTCAAGGTTTTGTGTTCGTTAGGTTAATCGGCGGCAGGGACCAGCGGTGTGTTGCCATCCGCGGAAGGCGGCAGCAGATCGTCGCCCGCGGGCAGGGCCGGGCTGCCATCTTGGCTCTGGGCGGGCGGTGTCGCGCTCAGCCGGTCGATGACCGACGAGCCTGCGGATTTTTCCGCTGCGATGATGGTCAGCGTGATCGACGTGGCGATGAAACCGGCCGCAAGCGCCCATGTCACCTTGCCCAATGCCGTGGCCGCCGCGCGGCCCGAAACGGCACCGCCGCCACCACCGCCCATGCCAAGGCCGCCGCCCTCGGACCGTTGCAGAAGTACCACGGCGATCAGGCCAAGAGCCAGAATCAGGTGAATGATCAGAACGACATTTTCCATGGGTACGACAGCTTTCGGTTTTGGTTGGCGGGTATCTATTCGTCTTTGCCCATGGGGGCAAGGGTGGATTGCCGCCGGGTGATGATCGGATCGGGAGGGGGCGGCCTAAGGGATCAAAGGCACGAGCAAAGACCGCCGCATGGGGGCGACGGTCTTTTGAAGCAGTACTCAACCACAATATGTAAGAGGGCTATCCTGGAATTAAGGTGGTGCAGACTCGCTTCGTACATTCACTATAGCATGAAATGCGGGCAAATTCGCCCATATTCTTTGCAGAGAAATGAAGGGATTGCCCGTGATCGGCGATGGACAGCCGAGTGCCGCTGGGGCAGTCTGCCGCTATGCCACATGATCATTCAGACCACGACCACCCCCATGCCCTGCTGCCGCCCGAGCCTGCGCTCAGGGTCAAAGCGTTGGAGACACTGCTGACGGCCAAGGGGCTTATCGACCCCGCCGCCTTGGATGAGATCATCGACACCTATGAAAACCGCATCGGCCCGCGCAACGGGGCCGAGGTTGTCGCCCGCGCCTGGAGCGATCCTGATTTCCGCACGGCGCTGCTTGAAGATGCGACCGCAGTGGTGGCCGAGATGGGGTTCTTCGGGCGGCAGGGCGAGCATATGGTCGCGGTCGAGAATACGGATGAGGTGCATAATATCGTCGTTTGCACCCTGTGCTCTTGCTACCCTTGGCCGCTTTTGGGCATCCCGCCGGGCTGGTATAAATCCGATGCCTACCGCGCCCGCGTGGTACGCGAGCCGCGCAAAGTGCTGGCTGAATTCGGCGTCGACCTGCCCGAAGAGACCGCCGTGCGCGTTTGGGATTCGACGGCTGAGGTGCGTTATCTGGTGATCCCGCAACGCCCTGCGGGGAGCGACGGCATGGATGTCGCCGCGCTGGCCGATCTTGTCACCCGTGACAGTATGATCGGCACCGGATTGGCCAAAGCGCCATGACCCGCGTGCATGACATGGGCGGGCGTTTCGGTGATGGCGCGGTGACGCCTGAGGGCGAAGACGTGGTCTTTCACGCCGATTGGCACCGCCGCGCGCTGGCGCTGACCTTGGCCACGGGGACGTTGGGCAAATGGAACATCGACGTGTCGCGCCATGCCCGCGAATGTCTGACCCCGACCGATTACATGCGGTTCAGCTATTACGAGAAATGGATCGCCGGGGTGGCCGATATGCTGGTCGCGCGCGGGGTGGTCAGCCGCGAGGAACTCTCGGGCAAAGCCGCGCCCACGCCCAGCCCGCTGGCGGAAAAGGCGTTGAAAGCGCCGCAGGTGGCCGGGGTGCTGGCCCGTGGTGGTCCGGCGGATCGCCCCTCGGACGTCACGCCGCTCTTTGCGCCGGGCGACAGGGTCGTCACCCGCAAGCAGCCGGAAAACAGCATCGTTCCGGGCGGGCACACCCGGCTGCCCGCCTATGCCGCGGGCGCTTCGGGGCGGGTGCTGCGGTTGCATGGCACCCATGTTCTGCCTGATAGCAACGCCCATGATCTGGGCGAAGCGCCGGAGCCGCTTTACGCGGTGGCCTTCCCGGCCTCTGAGCTTTGGGCGCATCCCGAACATCCCCGCGATGAGGTCGTGCTCGACCTCTGGCAAAGCTATCTGGAGGCCCCATGAGCGCCCCGGAACCCGTGTTCGAGGCGCCATGGCACGCGCAGCTTTTCGCGCTGACGGTGCATCTGAACGAAAGCGGCCTTTTCGACTGGCCCTTCTGGGCCGACCGCTTTGGCGCGACTTTGGCGCGCCACGGACTGACGCGCGCCTTGAACGGCGGGGAGGACTATTTCAACGCTTGGCTCGAAACCCTCGAAACCCTGCTGATCGACGCGGGCCATGCCCGTCCCGGTAATCTGCGCGCCCTGCGCGATGGGTGGGAGGCCGCCTATCTCAGCACCCCGCATGGCGAGCCGGTGCATCTGAAGGCAGGGCCAAGCGTCTAAATCCGCTCCCCCGTTTTTTCGAGTTTCACACGCCTGCCACTGTCGCTATACGGGCGCGGGACATCGCAAAGGAATATATCATGGCCAATGTCGTCGTTGTCGGCGCCCAATGGGGTGACGAGGGAAAAGGCAAGATCGTTGACTGGCTCAGCGAACGCGCCGATGTGATCGCACGCTTCCAAGGCGGGCATAACGCGGGCCACACGCTGGTCATCGACGGCAAGGTCTACAAGCTGCATGCGCTGCCTTCGGGCGTGGTGCGCGGCGGCAAGCTGTCTGTCATCGGCAATGGGGTGGTGCTGGACCCCTGGCACCTGCTGAAAGAGATCGAGACGATCGAAGGGCAGGGGGTTGAGATCAACCCCGAGAACCTGATGATCGCGGAAAACACGCCGCTGATCCTGCCCTTCCACGGTGAGCTTGACCGCGCCCGCGAAGAGGCGGCGAGCAAGGGCACCAAGATCGGCACCACCGGGCGTGGCATCGGGCCGTGCTATGAGGACAAGGTTGGCCGCCGCGCCATCCGCGTGGCCGATCTGGCCGACGCCGCGACATTGGAGGCCCGCGTCGACCGCGCGCTGCAGCACCACGATCCGCTGCGCAAGGGGCTGGGCGTCGAGGCCATCGACCGCGACGCGCTGATCGCGCAACTGCAAGAAATCGCACCGAAAATCCTGCGTTTCGCCGCCCCCGTTTGGAAGGTGCTGGCCGAAAAGCGCAAAGCGGGCAAACGCATCCTTTTTGAGGGCGCACAGGGCGCGCTTTTGGACATCGACTTTGGCACCTATCCTTTCGTCACCTCCTCGAACGTGATCGCGGGGCAAGCGGCGACCGGCGTGGGCCTTGGCCCCACCGCCATCGACTATGTGTTGGGCATCGTGAAGGCTTACACCACCCGCGTCGGCGAAGGCCCTTTCCCGACCGAGCTTGAAGATGCGGATGGTCAACGTCTGGGCGAGCGCGGCCATGAGTTTGGCACCACCACCGGGCGCAAGCGCCGTTGTGGTTGGTTCGACGCGGCGCTGCTGCGTCAGACCTGCGCGACCTCCGGTATCACTGGCATCTGCCTGACCAAGCTCGACGTGCTTGATGGCTTCGAGACGCTGAAGGTCTGCGTGGGCTACGAGTTGGACGGCGAACGGCTGGACTATCTGCCCACCGCCGCCGAGCAGCAAGCCCGTTGTACGCCCATCTACGAAGAGCTGCCGGGTTGGTCCGAATCGACCGAAGGCGCGCGCAGCTGGGCCGATCTGCCTGCCAATGCGATCAAATATGTGCGCCGGGTCGAAGAGCTGATCCAATGCCCCGTGGCGCTCGTCTCGACCTCGCCGGAGCGGGAGGACACCATTCTGGTGACCGACCCTTTCGCGGACTGATCTGATGGCGCTGAGCTACAAGGCGCGCCGCCGTTGGGCGCTGGTGATCCTGCTGATCGGGCTGCCGAGCTATATCGCCGTGGCGGTCTGGACGGTGGCCCAGTTCGACCGCCCGCCGGTGCTGCTTGAGCTTGGCATTTATGTCGCCCTTGGCATCGTCTGGGCGCTGCCGTTCAAATTTGTCTTTCGGGGCATCGGACAGGCCGACCCCGATGCGGAAGATGATCGTTAGAACGCAATAAAAAAGCGCCCCGCGGGGCGCTTTTTCTTATCCAGCGGTGGGCCGTGGTTTAACCCACGGCGCGATGATCGGGGCGGTAGCCAATCTCATCCGAGACGGTGAAACGCCCGCCTTTGATCTTTTCGATCTTACCTGCGCGCAGCAGTTGACCGAAGGAGCGCAGCCCGTCTTCGCGGGTGAAATCCGGCAGGCCGATCGAGCGGACCTTGCCCATCAACTGCGGGCGAGAGAATTGGTCACGCCCCTCGACGAAAGACATGTAAGATGCCGCTGCCTCAAGCAGTTCGGGCAGTTTGGTGGCGCCCATGTCGGCGGCGAAATCGGCAAAGCTTTCGGCGTCGGGGTTGGTTTTGACCGGCTCGACCACGGCGGCCACTCGGCGCGGACGCACGGGGCCCGCGCTGCGCAGCTTGTCGACATCAATGCGCTGTTCGGCCACCAGTTTCAGCGGCGCGGAGCGGGCATCGGCCTTAGGCCGCTCGGTCCGGGCCGGGCGGGTGACGGGGCGGCGCGGGCGGACCACATCGGCCAAGTCTTCGCGGTAGGCGTCATCCGAGGTCGCGGTGGTGGCGCGGCCCCCCATTGCTTCGTCGGCTTTCTTGGCGGCCACGGCGGCGCGCAGATGGGCAAAGGCATCGCGGCGCGTGGTGCTTTCGGCTTCGTCCATCTTGCTGTCGGTTTCCGCCATCAAGCGCGACATGTCGGGGCCGGTCTCATCGTCGATTGTGGGCAGGCTGTGACGGGCCGCTTGCGCAGGCGCGGGCTGCTCTTCGACTGGCTCCGCTGCGGCTTCGACCTCTTCGGGCTCTTCCTGAGCGGGCGCCGCTTCCGACTCGGCCATTTCAACCGCAGGCGTCTCTTCAGCCTCTTGCGGGTCGGCGCCACCGAGTTCGGCTTCCAAAGCGGCCAATTCCCGGGCCAGCTCGTCTTCATCCTCGGGCGACAGGGAAGAGCTGCGCTTTTCCTCTGTCTTCGCGGCAGGCGCCTCTTGCGGTGCCGGGTCCGAGACCTCTTCGAGATCGCCCCGCGCCACGGCGGCTTCGAGATGCGCGCGCTTGACCTTGATCACACGCCCTTTGCGCGGCAGGTCGGCAGCGTCGATTTCCGGTGCAGCTTCGGCTTGGGCTTCGGCCTCAGGCTGTTCATCGGCCTCGGCGTCGAACAGGCTCTCGTCCGTCTCGGCGCTTTCGGCCTCATCCTCCTCTTCGGCCTCAAGCCGGTTGAGGATATCGGCGAGATCGTCGTCCTTATCCTCCGCAGCCTCCTGCGCCAGTTCGGTCGCTTCATCGGCCTCCAGCGCGTCTTCGATGTCACGGCGGGCGGCGGCGATGGCGGCTTGGCTCTCTTCCGGCGCTGCTTGCGTTTCGGCGGTGGCGCGGGCCACGGGTGCGGCTTCTTCCTCGTCATAGCCAGCCACTTCGTCTTCGTCCTGCTGGGCGACGACGGCGCGGATGCGCTGCAGCTTCGCGGCGATGCTGTCGGCAGGGGCGGCGCTTGCGGCGGGCAGCTCTTCGACGCTGGATTCCTGCGCTTCGTCCTCGAAATGAGTCTGCGGCTGCGGGCTGGCGGCAAAGAAGGCTTCGGCTTCGCTGGTGTCTTCTGCTTCGGCAGCCAGTGCAGGCGCGGCCTCTTCGGTAGGCGCGGGCTCTTCAGCGGTCTCTGCGATCTGGGGTTCCGGCGTGGTGGGCGCTTCCACTGCGGCGGTGTCGGCGATCTCGGCCTTGAGGGGGCGGGCGCCTCTTCCTCTACCGGCGCAGGCTGCGCTGCGACGGGGGCTTGCTGCGCTGCGGCCTCGGTTTGAGCCGGCGCGGCGGCGGGGGCCGCCGCTGGGGGCGCTTGGGCCGGGGCTTCGGCGCTCTGGTTCTCCAGCGCACTCAGGACGATCTTGCCTTCCTGCTCACGGGCTTGCACCCGGCGGGAAACTTCGCGCTGCGCGATCCGGGCGAGCATCTCGGCATCGGGTTGCGGTGGTTCGGCACCGAAGTAGCGGTCATCCGAGGCCAGATCGCGGAAATACTCGGCAATGGCCTTCATCGTGCCGAAGGAATCGTCGAAGCCTTCCAGCGTGCACGAAAAAGTGCCATAGGAGACCGTCAAGATTTTGTTGCTGTTCATCATCGGATGCTCGTCCTCTGCGGTGTTGCAGGTATCGTTTACCACGATGTCCAAGACCAAAGCGGCTCGAATCTGTGCCATTCAACGTATGATTTCAAGGCAAGATTAAGGCAGATTTCCATAAGGGGCATTAATTGACCACTTCAGAGCATATCGTAAGGGAGGAGGGGCCAGTCACGCTGCTGGGTGGCGGAGAGGTCTTTGCGGGGGACATTGAAGCGGCGCTGGCGCTGGCCCCGACCTGCGTGGCGGCGGATAGCGGTGCTGCGGTGGGCGTGGCGGCGGGGGTGGAACTGGCCGCGGTCATCGGCGATCTTGATTCCGCCCCGGCAGAGGCCTTGGCCCAAATCCCCGCCGCGCGGCGCCACCGCATCGCCGAGCAAGAGAGCACCGATTTCGACAAGGCGCTGACCCGGATCGACGCGCCGCTGGTGCTCGGGGTCGGCTTTACCGGGGCGCGGTTGGATCATCAGTTCGCGGCTTTCAACACGCTCGCCACCCATCCGCATCGCTCCTGCATCCTGTTGGGCGCGCATGAGATCGTGCTGCTGGCCCCACCGCGGATCACGCTGCCGACGGCGGCGGGGGATGTCGTCTCACTCATGCCTCTGGCCCCGGTGACGGGGCGCAGCCAAGGGTTGGAATGGCCAATCGACGGGCTGGATTTCGCGCCCGGTGGCCGGATCGGCACGTCGAACCGCGCCTTGGGGCCGGTCACGCTTGAGATCGATGGCCCGGATATGCTGCTGATTCTGCCGCGTCGTCTTATGGCGCCATTGGCGGCGCAACTGCTGCGGCCAGAGCACGCGCCGTGGCCCGCTCGCGCATGACGATGTAGAGCCCCGCGCCCACGGTGATCAGAATGCCGAGGCCCGCCAGTGGGTTGGGCAGGTCGGAAAAGATCAGCAGCCCAAGCAGCGTGGCAAAGGGAATTTCCAGATATTGCATCGGCGCCAAAGTGGCCGAGGGGGCAAAACGCAGGGACCAGGTCATCAAAAGATGCGCTACCGTGCCCAGCACCCCGATGCCGAGCAGAAGGGTCCAGTCGAGCGCATCGGGTTGGATGAGCCGAAGCGGCGCGATCTGCGTCATGGTGCCAAGCGCGAGGGGCGGCAAGATCATCAGCACCGCCATGACCCCGCTGACGGCTTGCAGGCTGATCGGATCGGTCTCTTTCGCGATCTGGCGCGTCACCAGCATGAAGAAAGAAAAGACGACCGCCACGACGACGGGCAGCAGCGCGGGCCAGCCGACATTGGCAAAGCTCGGCTGTACGATCAAAAGCGTGCCGAGAAAACCCACGATGCTCGCGCCCAAACGTCTGGGGCCGACCTCTTCGTTCAGGACGAACTTGCCGAGCAGCAGCATGAAAAAAGGCATGACAAATGCGATGGCGACCGCATCGGCGAGGGGCAGGTATCTCAGCGCGGTGAACATCGCTGCGATGCCCGCCATGTGCAAAAGGGTGCGTAGAAAGGTCAGCCGTAACACCCGGCCCCGCATGTGCCAAATTCGCCCGGAGTACCAGACGATGGGGATCAGGATCAGCGCCTGAATGGCAAAGCGGAGCAGCACCACCTGCCCCAGGGGGACCGAAGCGCCCAGTAATTTGGCCACCGCATCGCCCACGGGGGCGACGATGCAGAAGCCCATCATGAGGGCTATTCCGATGAGGGGCCGATCCTGTTGCATTGCGTTACGCTAAGGAAACCTTGTTGCAAATGCAATCTTTGGTTGAAGTTTGATTGCTGTTGTCTCGCGCTTTTTCTCAGAGGCAGAGGCAGAGGCAGAGGCAGAGGCAGAGGCAGAGGCAGAGGCAGAGGCAGAGGCAGAGGCAGAGGCAGAGGCAGAGGCAGAGGCAGAGGCAGAGGCAGAGGTCCGATCAGCACCCCGCTCTTGAAGACAGTCAACGTGGCCCGCCGTCCAGCGGCAACGCGCCCCGCCTATCCGAACCTCAGGCCGCAGGGCGGCTCAGGTTCACCCGGTTCCGGCCATGGGTTTTCGCCGTGTAAAGCGCCCGATCCGCCCGCGCCATCAAGGCTTCAGCCGAAAGCGGGTGGCCTTCCTCTTCCATAGGGCCGACGGAAAGGCCGATGCTGATGGTCACATGGACCGGCTGGGGCGTGCCGGGAACGACAAAGCCGCGGTTGCCGATATCGGCACAGATGGCCGCCGCTGTTCTCTCTGCATCCGCAAGGCCGGTGCCGGGCATGACGATCAGAAATTCCTCCCCCCGATCCGGGCCACAAGGTCCATGCCACGCAGGTTGTTGCGCAGCCGTTCCGCCGTTTGCACCAGAACAGAATCCCCCGCGGCGTGGCCGTAACGGTCATTGATGCCTTTGAAGTGGTCCAGATCGGCGACCATCACCGAAAAGGGGCGGGCGGTCGCAACGGCATGTTCCGCGATATGGTCCAGATGGGGCAGGGCATAGCGGCGGTTGTGCAGCCCTGTCAGCGGGTCGAAAACGGCGGCCTTCAGCCCCGTGCGCACCGTGTCGCGCAGTTGGTCCGTCATTCGCTTGCGGCGCAAGATCGCATGCAGGCGCAGCGCCATTTCCGCCGGGTTGAAACCTTCGGTCATCAAATCATCCGCCCCTAGGTCAAGGGCGGTGGCGGCAAGCGCCGCATCCGGGGCCAGTTGCACCACCAGCAGCCCGGTGTGGCGGGTCTGGGCGTTGGCCCGCAGGGTCGAGATCAGACGCAAGGCTGCCGTGGCGGGCACGGGGTCTTTTGGCAGAACCAAAACGAAAGCGTCGGGCGGTCCATTGGCGGCGGCGGCGCGAATGGCCTCCTCCGGATTGGCGAGGGTGAGGTGCGCGCGCAACTGAGGGCGGAGTTGTTTCGCCCAATTCACGCTCACCGCGCTGTCGGAATGGATGATCACACAGTGGCTGCGGGCGGTGAATTCCGCCGCAGGCTCCGCCAGCCCGAGCGCGCGGGTCGTATCCTCACGCATTTCCCATTCGTCCGCCGCGTTGCGGGCGCGGATGAGGCTGCGGGTCCGGCCCAACAGCAGCGTGCAATCGAGCGGTTTCAGCAGCACATCGCTTACCCCCGCTTCGAGCGCGGTAAACCGGTCGACGGCCTGATCACTATTACCGATGGCCAAGACCGGTAGCTGCGCGGTATCTGGAGAGGCTTTGAGCGCGCGACAGAGGTCCGCCGCGCCACCACCCGGCAATGTCAGCGCGCAGATCACCAGATCTGGCGGGTTTTCCCGCAGGCAGGCCAAAGCCTCTTCCATGTCTTCGGCCTGAACGACGTGATAGTATGCCGCACAAAGCTTGACCTTGAGGGCGATGCGATTGGTCGCGATCGCATCTGCAATAAGGATGGTCCCTTGCACGACAACTCCTTCACCGTACAAATCAGTTTGATGCGAGAGTCTTTGCCCCTAATGGTTAACAAAGGGTTTCCAACCTTCAGCAAAAAGACGGTTTTCCAATGTCCTATACCCAAGACACCGCTGAGACTTTGGCGCTTCAGGCGCTGGGCTGGCTGGCGGCGAATGATGATCTGTTGCCGGTGTTTCTGGGCAGCACCGGTGCCTCCGAAGCGGACCTCAAAACACAGGCCAGCGACCCTATTTTTCTGGGCGCTGTGCTGGACTTCCTGATGATGGACGACGCGTGGGTGATCGGGCTTTGCGACCATCTGGCGATCCCCTATGAGCGGATCATGCAAGCCCGCGCGGCGCTGCCCGGGGGGAGCAGGTGCATTGGACTTAAGAAATGTTAAAGCGCTGCTGTTCGACAAGGATGGCACGCTTTTCGACTTCGCCGCGACTTGGGAGCCTTGGGCCGAAGCCTTCTTGCTGCGGGTCTGTGAGGGGGATCGCGGGCTGGCCGCACGGGTGGGCGCGGGCATTGGCTTTGACCTCGCCACGCGCCGTTTCGCCCCGGACAGTATCGCCATCGCCGGCACGCCGCAGCAGGTGGTCGATGCCTTGGCCCCGCATTTTCCTGACCGCCTGCCAGCGGATCTGTTGGACATCATCAACGCCGAAGCCAGCGCCGCGCCACAGCGGGAGGCGGTGCCGCTAAGACCGTTTCTGCAAGGGCTTCGCGACCGGGGTCTGCGCCTTGGCGTGGCGACGAACGATGCCGAACACCCCGCGCGGGCCCATCTGCTGGCGGCGGGGGTGGTCGATATGTTCGACTTTATCGCAGGATTTGACAGCGGCCATGGAGGCAAGCCGTCGCCGGGGCAGTTGCACGCCTTTGCCGCCCATGTGAACCTTCCCGCGGCCTCTGTCGCGATGATTGGGGACAGTGTTCACGATATGGAAGCCGCGCGGGTGGCGGGGATGCTGCGGGTCGCGGTGCTGACCGGCCCCGCCACGGCGGAAGACCTCGCCCCATACGCCGATCTGGTCTTGCCGGATATCGGCCATTTGGCGCAGCGCTTGGCCTGAGGGCGCTTTATTTTTCGACCATGCGCGCGCCTTCGAGCAGCCCCTCTTCAAGGGTATCGCCATGCAGGACCGAGATATCGCCCGTGGTCTCCAACACCACGGCGCGCACGTCCGAGAAGCGCAGGGCATTGGCCTCTCGCAACTTGGCGATCAGATCGGCGCGCGCGACGCGGGTCTCGCTGAGGGCGGCATCGAAAATCTCACCCTCCCGCATCAGGATCACGGGTTCGTTCTGTACGGCCTGCTCGAAGCTGTCGGAAGCCTGCCGTATCTTCGCGATGACGAATTGCGCGCCGAGCAGGGCGGAGATGGCCAAGGTCGGCTGGGCAAACTCCGGCCAAGTGGTGGCCTGACAGGCGCCCGCGAGCAGCGAGCCGGTGGCGACCGTGGCGACAAAGTCAAAAGCGGTCATCTTTGAAAAGGTGCGCAGCCCGATGACCCGGACCACGATGATCACCCAAGTCAGCGCAATGGCCGAAAGCAGCAGCGCCCGGGCGAGGATATCCAGTGGGAGGTGATCAAAGAACATCAGCCATGCCCCCCATTCAATGCCCGGCCCCGTTGGATAAAGAACCGCCCCAGAAGCACCACCATCGCCATGGCAATCAGGCCCAGATAGCGCTCATAGACGCCATCAATGCCGGTGGGCAGAAAAAAGAATGGCGGGGCCGAAACCAGCCAGAGAAGCGAGATCACCTTGAGCGACTTGGCAAGAAAGCTTGATATATCGGCGAAGCCTCTCGACAGCAGCCAAGGCACGGTGAGCATGATCAGGCCGAGCGCGTAGACCAGATAGATATGGATCACCACACCGTCGGAATCGCGGTCTCCGTATTCGTTGCGCGCGCCCACCAGAAAGACGATGAGCCCCAGCAGGGCGAGCCCGATGGTGGCGATGCTCCACCAGCGGTCGCCGAAATGCACATGGGCGCAAAGCAGGGCGCAGGCGATGAGCGCGGCGGAGAAGGCATAAATGCCGATGTCGACGATGAACTCATACCGTCCCGCGCCCAGATCGCTGATCGTGTCGGCGATCCAATCGTGATCCGGCACCACGAAATCCGCGATCAGGATCGATACGGCGAATATCACACAGCCAAGAATGGCCACCCAGCCCAGACAGACCATAAACCCCGGCGCGCTGTGCTGCCGGGGTGCTGTGACGTCATTGTTCATGTTGCGTAACCCTTCTTGGCCGCCTTGGTCGGACCCAAAGCATCAGTCCGAAAGCCGCGAGCGTTCTTCGGCGTTGGGGCTGCCGGCGGGAGCTTCGTCCAATGTGGCCTCGGGGCGGTGCAGGTCTTCTTGAGGTTTCTTGGGCGGTGTCTTGTTCTCGTCCTTGGGGTGTTTGGGATCATCGCTCATGAAAAGTCTCCTCAGGCTGGGGAGAGACGGGGCATCGCCTCTTCTTCCTTTACCGAACGCGCAGCATATGGCGGCGGTTCCGCGGGCGGCGCGGGCCGGGACCAAGGCAATTTCCCGACAACTGTATTCATCAGGTCAATCTTAACCACTGCCCCCGCAATCTGGGGTTGGGAAAATGGGAATGAGGCAATCATGCACGGGCTTATCAACCGCAGCATCCAAAACTACTTCTGCGCGAACTACGGGCAGAGGCTCTGGGCCGATGTGGCCGCGCGGGCCGGGTTGGATTTCACCGAATTCGAGGCGATGCTGACCTATCCGGATCACGTCACCCCGGCGGTGCTCGAAGCGGTCTGTGCTGTGCTGGACCGGCCCCGGGCCGAGGTGATGGAGGATGTCGGCACCTTCCTCGTGGCGCAGCCGGGCTATGAAGCCGTGCGGCGCTTGCTGCGGTTCGGCGGGGTCAGCTTCAGCGATTTCCTGCAATCGCTCGACGATCTGCCGGACCGGACCCGCCTTGCCCTGTCGGAACTGCATCTGCCCCCGGTCGAACTGCGCGAAGACCCTGATGGCCAATATTCCCTGATCTGTGAGGCGCCGCTCGTCGGCTACGGCTATCTGATGATGGGCGTTCTGCGGGCCATGGCCGACGATTATGGCGCGCTGGTGCTGCTGGAACATTGCGGGCGATCCGAAGGCGTCGAGGCATTGAAGATCATTCTGGTCGAGGCCGAATTCTCGGAAGGGCGTCGGTTTGAGCTTGGGGCGCGGGCATGAGTGGCGTAGGTCACGATCCGGCGGTTCTGGACAAGCTTTGCCCGATGCATCTGCTGCTCTCGGCCAGCGGCAGGATCCGCCACGCTGGGCCCACGATCCAGAAGTTGCGCCCGCAGGCGCCGCTGGCAGGGCGGCGGTTTCTGGATACGGTCACCGTCAAACGGCCCCGTGGCATAGCGGGAATGGAAGACCTGCGCCGGGCCGCCGGGGTCAAATTGCACCTCGCTTTTCGTGACGCCCCCCGGACCGAGTTGAAGGGCCTGCTGGTGCCGTTGGGGATCGGCGTTTGATCGTGAACCTCTCTTTCGGGATTTCGATTTTCGACGGGGTGCAGGACTATGCGCTGACCAATGCGGATTTCGCCGCCACCGATCTGGCGATCGAGATGTTGTACCTGATGGAGGCGAAATCAGCAGCGATGGAAGCCTCGCGCCGTTTGAACCTGCGTCTGCAAGAGGCGCGGATCGCGGCGGAGGAACAGGCCTTTACCGATACGCTGACGGGGCTGAAAAACCGGCGCGCGCTCAACGCGGTGCTGGAGCGGTTGATCTCTGCCGGTGAGGGGTTTGCCGTGATGCATGTCGATCTCGACTACTTCAAAGCGGTGAACGACCGTTTGGGCCATGCGGCGGGCGATCATGTGCTGCAAGTCGTCGCCCGGATCATGCAGCAAGAGACGCGCAGCTCTGACATGGTGGTGCGTTTGGGCGGGATGAGTTCACCGTGGTTCTGCCCGATGTGCGCAGCGAGGGCATCCTGCGCGGGATCGGCCAGCGGATCATCGACCGGCTCGAAGAGCCCATTCATTTCAATGGGGAGGTCTGCAAAGTCTCCGCCAGCATCGGCACGGTCTGGGTTCAGCGGGGGGACCGGCGATCGCGCGACGTGGTTTTGGCCAATGCCGATGCCGCGCTCTATGCCTCGAAACATGCAGGCCGGGCGCGGCATACTTTCTTTGACCCGGCTCTGCGCGCGGGGGCGGGATGGTCGCCGCGCCTGCAGAAAAGGGCGGCGGCTAATCGCTCGGTGGCAGTCCGGGGCAGGGCGGAAGGGCACGGGGGCAGTGGACCGCGCAGATCGGCTGGCGTATCACAAGGGCATGAAATCGCCCCTGCATCTGCTTCGCCGCCTGCGCCAACGCCTGCACAACGCCCGCCGCCGCGCGCGCTTTGCTGCCTCCTTGCAGCATTTGCATGGGCCGAGCAAACTTGACGTTGCCCCGGGCGAGGTGGTGCTGATCGCCTTGGTGCGCGACGGCAGCTATTACCTCGACGCTTTCTTTCGCCATTACCGCGCGATGGGGGTGCAGCATTTCGTCTTTATCGACAACGGCTCACGCGATGACACCATCGCCCGGATCAAGGCCCAAAAGGGCACGGTGATTGACCGCTGCACCCTGCCCTTGGCCGAATACGAAGACCTGATCCGCCAATACCCGGCACAGACCTATGGCAAGGACCGCTGGTGTCTCTATGTCGATATGGACGAGATTTTCGATTTTGAAGGGCGCAGCCAGATCGGCATCAAGGGGCTGACCGCCTATCTCGACCGGCAGGGCTATACCGCTTTGGCAGCACAGATGCTTGAGATGTTTCCCAAAACCAGCCTCGCGGCGGCGGCGGGGATGCCCTACAAACAGGCGCTGCAATCCTTCCTTTATTACGACATCAGCGCGGTGCGCAAAATCGATTACCACAGCCCGGAGATTCCGTTCTCCGCCTTGCTGGCCGACAACGAACTTTCCAATGAGGCGGTGAAATTCGCCTTCGGCGGCGTGCGTGGCAAGGTCTTTGGTGAGAACTGCTGCCTGACGAAACATCCGCTGATCTTCAATGGGTCCGAGGTCACGCCCGCGCCGCATCCGCATCTCTCTTCGGGGTTGCGGGTGGCGGATATGACGGCGGTGATCAAACACTACAAATTCGCCAATGACGCCGCCGCGCGGGATGCCGAGACGCTGGGCGCGGGCAACCTGTCTCATGGCGAAGACGCGCGGCGCATGGCGGTGATCGGGCAGAACCCTGATGTCTCGCTCTTCTCACTGGATGCGCGGCGCTGGAACCGGGTCGAACTTCTCTATCGTGCGGGCTTTCTGGTGCCGTCGGAGGCCTATAGCGCCCATGTCGCCGCTTGGCGTGAAGAGCATGCCGCATGAGCATCGGTGCCGTCGTCATCGGCCGGAATGAGGGCGCGCGGTTGGAGCGGTCCTTGCAAGGACTGGCGGGGCAGGTGGCGCAGATCGTCTATGTCGATAGCGGCTCGACCGATGGCTCCGTCGCCATGGCGCGGGGGCTGGGGGCCAAGGTAGTCGAGCTGGACATGCAGCAGCCCTTCACCGCCGCGCGGGCGCGCAATGCGGGCATGGCGGCATTGGGTGAGGGGATCACGCTGGTGCAGTTCCTCGACGGGGATTGCATCCTGCGAGACGGTTGGCTGGCGGTGGCGGAGGCCCATCTGAGCGCTCATCCGCAGGTCGCCGTGGTCTGCGGCAGACGGCGTGAGGAAAACCCCGAAGCCTCTGTCTACAACAGGCTGATCGACCGCGAGTGGGATACGCCCGTGGGCGAGGCGCTTGCCTGTGGCGGTGACGCGCTGATGCGCTTGGACGCGCTGCGCGCTGTGGGCGGCTACCGGGCCGAGATGATCGCCGGGGAAGAGCCGGAGCTTTGCCAAAGGCTGCGCCGCGCGGGCTGGCAGATATGGCGGCTCGACGCCGAGATGACATGGCATGACGCGCAGATCACTAAGGTCGGTCAGTGGTGGCGGCGCAGCCTGCGGGCGGGCCATGCCTTTGCCGAAGGGGCCGCGCTGCATGGCCGCGGGCCGGACCGGCATTGGGTGGCCGAAACGCGCCGCGCGCTGCTCTGGGGGGCGCTTCTGCCCGCCGTGATCCTGCTCTTGGCGCTGATGCTCCCTTGGGCTGGGCTTGGGCTGGCTCTGCTCTATCCGCTGCAACTGTTGCGGTTGATGCGGCGGGGCGGGGCGGCTTGGGGCTTCTTCACCCTGCTGGGCAAATTCCCCGAAGCCTTGGGCGTGCTCAAATACCACATGCGCCGCGACGGGCGGATCATCGAATACCGCTGAGGGCTAGCGCGCCCGCCATGCCGCAAGCGTCAATCGCGGCAGGATCGCGAAACAACGGGCATAGCGCGGCACCAACCGCTGCGGGCTTTGCATAGCCCGCCAGAGCCACTCCAAAGCCAGCATCCGCATCCATTTCGGCGCGCGGCGCTGCCGCCCGGCGAGGAAGTCCAACCCCGCCCCGATCGAGGCGAAACCCACCCCCGGCGCGATGTCGCGCCCGCGCGCGGCAAGGATCTCTTGCTTGGGCGCGCCAAGGGCCAGAAAACACAGACGCGCGCCGCTTTGGGCGATCTCCCGCAGGGCGGTATCCGCCTCGGCGCTTTCGGGGTTAAAGCCCATGGGCGGGGCGGCGATATGGCAAATCTCCAGCCCCCGCAGGCGGGTCCGCAGGGCCGCTGCGGCCCCTTGCAGCGCGTCTTCGTCGCTGCCGAAAAAGGCGACAGGCAGCGACTGCGCGGCGGCCAATTCGCAAAGCGGCAGGATCAGATCGGAGCCGGGCATCAGCTCGACCGGCTGGTTGGCGAGTTGCGAGAGCCAGACCACGGGGCGGCCATCGGCCACGATGAAATCCTGCGCGCGATAGGCGGCGGCGAAGCCCGCATCGCGGGGCAATTTAGTCAGATGGTCGAGGTTGAGCGTGGCAAGGGCGAATCCCTGACCCGTGGCAAAGCGCGCGCGCAGCGCCTGAAACAATGCGCCCCGCGTCGCCACATTGACCTCCACGGCGGCAGGGCCGGTGCCATACTTCATGCCGCGCCTTCCGCCGTCACGCCGGGGATGGCAGGCGAGGGAACATAAGCTTTGCCCGCTATACCATTGATATCCTGTGCCATCTACCAATCACGTCCGCGCCAGAGTGAACCTGCGGCAAAACTAGCGGGATGACAGGGCTGGGGCCAGATGGTATTTTCGCCCGGCCCCATCCTGCCGCGCCCCGAGGCGGCTTTCGCGAAGGACGTCATGCCAAATCCCGTCGCCTACCTGATGTTGCTGATCTGGCCCTTCGTCTGTCTGGCCCTGTTTCGCAACCTGCCGCTTCAGCGGGCGCTGATCTGGTCGATCCTTGGCGGCTATCTGTTCCTGCCCCCGCTGGCGGAGTTCAACCTGCCGCTGGTGCCGGGTCTCGACAAAGTGTCGATCCCGAACCTGAGCGTCTTGCTGATCATCTGGCTGGGCACGCAGGAGAAATTGCACATCTGGCCCGCCTCCCGTCTGGCCGGGCTTTTGGTGCTGGGGCTGGTTTTTTCGGCGGTGCCCACGGTGCTGACCAATGGCGATCCGATTTTGTTTCAGTCGATCCGCGGCTTTGAGCCGATCCTTTTCCCCGTCGACACGCTGCCGGGGCTTTCGATCCGGGACATCGGCTCGGTGCTGATTGGGCAGGTGCTGATGCTGGTGCCCTTCCTGCTGGCGCGGCAGTTCCTTGCGGATGAAAAGGGGCTGCGGGAATTGCTCTTGGCCTTCATGGTTGGCGGGGTGATCTACTCCGTGCCTTCGCTGTTCGAGATACGTTTCTCACCGCAGCTCAACACATGGATCTACGGGTTCTTCCAGCATTCCTTTGAACAGATGATGCGCAATGGGGGCTTCCGCCCCATCGTGTTCCTGCCCCATGCGCTGTGGCTGGCGCTGTTTATGTGTATCGCGCTGCTGTCGGCGGTGGCGCTGGCGCGGCAGACCCCGGTGATCGACCGCTGGAAGATGCTCTTGCTGGCGGGCTATCTCGCCGTGGTTCTGCTGCTGTGCAAAAGCCTTGCCTCGCTGGCCTATGCGCTGCTTTTGGTGCCGATGGTGCTGCTGACCCCGGCGCGGTGGCAGATCCGTCTGGCGGTGGTCTTTGCCATCGTGGCGGTGATCTATCCGATGCTGCGCAATGCCGGTCTGGTGCCGCTCGATGCGATCCTTGCACAGGCCGAGGCGATCAGCGCGGACCGGGCGCAATCTCTTGGCTACCGCTTCATGAACGAAGAGCAACTGCTGGCGCGGGCCGCCGAGAAACCGTGGTTCGGCTGGGGCGGATGGGGGCGCAACCTGATCCGCGATGCGACGAACGGCAACATCCTGTCGATCCCCGATGGCCGCTGGATCATCGTTTTCGGCACTTTCGGCTGGCTGGGCTATTTATGCGAGATGGGCCTTCTGGCGCTGCCGATCATCCTTGTGGGGCTGCACCTCTACCGGAGGGGCGATGCGGGCCTATCCCCATGGCTCGCGCCGCTGCTTTTGATCCTTGGCATTACCATGATGGACATGTTGCTCAATGCCACGCTGACGCCGCTTACTTGGCTCACGGCTGGGGCGATCCTTGGCCATGCGGAAGGGTTGGCGGCGGCGCGCAAGGGCGGAACAGGATCGACGCTCCAGCGTTGAACGCAAAGCGGACGGTTTTCTAAACCGCGTCCCATTCACGGCGCTGTGAAGCGATTTGGGCCGAAAGTGACCCTAGGGCACGTTATCGGCTCATTTTCGCCAGATTTGCCTGTTGTATGCTTCACCCGAAGCTTAAATTGAACCTCAAGGGTGCCGCACTCTGGCCAAGCGGGCGGTGGGACATGTGTCGCAATGAATAGCACGGACAACACTCTTTCGCGTGGTGACATCGCGATCGTCGGCATGTCGGTGACGGTGCCCGGCGCCGAAGGGATTGATGCCTATTGGGCGAACCTGCGCGATGGGGTGAGCGCGCTCAAGCGCCGCGAAGCGGCAGAGCTGCGCGCCGCCGGAGAGAGCGCCGAGCGGATGGCCCGGCCAAACTATGTGCCCGTCACCGCCGATATGCCCGGCTTTGACATGTTCGATGCGGAGTTCTTTGGCTTTTCGCCAAAAGACGCCGCCATCCTCGACCCGCAGCACCGCAAGTTTCTTGAGATAGCTTGGGAGGCAATGGAGCAAGCGGGGCATATGCCCGAAAGCCTCTCCGGCCCGGTGGGCGTCTATGCTGGCTGCGGCATGGGAAGCTATTTCTATTTCAACATCTGCTCGAATCCAGACCTCGTCGAGGACGTGGGCATGTTCCTGCTGCGCCATACCGGCAACGACAAGGATTTCCTCTCGACCCGGGTGAGCCATGTGCTTGACCTCAAAGGCCCGTCGATCAACCTGCAAACCGCCTGTTCGACCTCGCTGGTGGCGATCCACTACGCGGCTCAAGCGCTGCGCGCGGGTGAGATCGACATGGCGTTGGCTGGCGGGGTGACGATCGAACTGCCGCAGGGGCGCGGCTATGAATTCAAGGAAAACGAGATCCTTTCGCCCGACGGCGAATGCCATGCTTTCGACCACCGCGCGCAGGGCACCGTCTTTGGCTCCGGCGCAGGCGCCGTGGCGCTCAGACGGTTGGAGGATGCTGTCGCGGATGGTGACCACATCTGGGCGGTCATCAAAGGCTCGGCGGTCAACAACGACGGCGCGGCCAAGGCGGGCTATCTGGCACCTTCCGTGGACGGGCAGACAGCGGCCATCGCCCGCGCGCTCGATGATGCGGGCGTGGCGGCGCAGAGCATCGGCATGGTCGAATGCCACGGCACCGGCACCTATCTGGGTGACCCGATCGAGGTGGCCGCGCTGACCCAAGCCTACCGCGCCGAGACGCAGGCCGAAGATTTCTGCCGCATCGGATCGGTCAAGACCAATATCGGCCATCTTGACACCGCGGCAGGCGTGGCGGGGTTGGCCAAGGCGGCGCTGTCGCTGCACCACCAGCAGATCCCGCCCTCGCTGGGTTATGAGGCGCCGAACCCGGCGATCCCTTTTGAGGGCTCGCCCTTCCGCGTCAATGACCGGCTTTACGACTGGCCCGCGCAAAGCACCCCGCGCCGCGCCGCGGTCAATGCGCTTGGCGTGGGCGGCACCAATGCGCATATGATCTTGGAAGAGGCACCGGCCCGCGCGGCCTCGGAAGCCTGCGATTTCCCTTTCCATGTGCTCTGCCTCTCGGGGCGCAGCAAAGCGGCATTGAACGCCAACAGCGCCGCGCTCGCAGCACATCTGCGCTCCCATCCCGAACAGCCCTTGGCCGATGTGGCTTTCACCCTGAAAGAGGGCCGCCGCGGTTTTGACAAACGCCGCGTCTTGGTCGCCGAAAACCATGCGGAAGCCGCGGCCCTGCTGGAGGCGGGCGACAGCCGCCGTGTCTTTACCCATGACCACCTCGGCCCCGATCCCGAAGTCGTTTTCATGTTCCCCGGCGGCGGCGCGCAATATGCCGATATGGCCCGCGATCTTTACGAGACTGAGCCGGTCTTTGCCGAATGGATGGACCGGGGGCTGGCCCATCTGGCCCCGCAGCTCGACTACGACATTCGCGCGATCTGGCTGCCAGAGCCTGAGGGCCGCGCGGCAGCCGAGGCAAAGCTGAAACGCCCCTCGGTGCAATTGCCGCTAATCATGATCGTTGAATATGCGTTGGCGCAGCTTTGGCTGTCTTGGGGCGTGAAACCCGCCGCAATGGTGGGGCATTCCATGGGCGAGAATGTCGCCGCCTGTCTTGCCGGGGTGATGCGTTTTGAAGACTGTATCGACCTCGTTCTGCTGCGCGGGCGGTTGTTTGACGAGGTGCCATCGGGCGGGATGATTAGTATCGCCGCGGCGCTAGAGCGGATCACGCCGCTTCTGGGCGAGGCCCTTGATATCGCCAGCGTGAACGGCCCGGAACTGATCGCGGTTTCCGGCCCCGAAGACGCGCTAAAGGCGCTGCAAGAGCGGCTCGACGCCGCCGGTCTTGACCATCAGCGCATCGCCATCGACATCGCCGCGCATTCGCGGATGTTGGACCCGATCCTCGACCGATACCGGGCCTTTCTCGCCACGCTTGACTTGCGCGCGCCGCAGATGCCTTTCTTGTCGAACCGCAGTGGTGAGGTGATCACGGCGCAGATGGCGACGGACCCCGATTATTGGGTCGAACAGCTCCGCCACACGGTGAATTTCGCCGATTGCATCAATACTCTGAGCAGTGATGCACCGCGGGTTTTCCTTGAGGTCGGGCCGGGCAAGGCGCTTTCCGCCTTGGCGCAGATGCACGCTAATGTGGCCCCGGGCAGGTGATGTCTTCGCTGCGCCACCCCGAGCAAGAGATCGCGGATGATGCCTATTTCCTCGGGGTGATCGGGCGGCTCTGGGCCTGCGGGGTCGAGGCCGATTGGGCGCAGATTTGGGGCGAGGCACGGCGCAACCGCGTGGTGCTGCCGACCTATCAATTCCAACGCGCGCGCTATTTCATCGAGCCGGGTGAGGCGGCGGCGCGCCCTGCCGAGCAACCGCTGCAACGGCTGGATGATATCGGCGACTGGGGCGCGCTGCCGCATTGGCAACCGCGCTATGCCGAACGGGATTTGGACCTCTCCGGTCCACTGAACTGGCTCGTCTTTTCCGATACGGCGGGGCTGGGGGCCGAGGCCGCGGCACGGTTGCGGGCCGCAGGGCATCGGGTGGTGGAGGTCACGGCGGGGGATGCCTTTGACCGCGTCAGCGCCGATCATTTCACGCTCGCCGCCGAACAGGGGCGGTCGGGCTATGACCAGTTGATCGCAGCGCTTGAGGCCGATGGGCGGAGGCCCGACCGGATCGCGCATTTCTGGCTGACCGATGATCAGGCCGCCCCGCGCCCCGGCTCCAGCCGGTTTGACCGCAATGTCGAACAGGGGTTTTGGAGCCTGACGTGGCTCGCGCAGTCCTTGGCCGAGGCCGAGAACCCCGCGCCGCTGCACCTCAGCGTCTTCACCACCGGTGCCGCGCAGGTCGCGGAGGAGGGGCTGGCCTATCCTGAAAAAGCGCTCATTTCCGGCCCCGTCGGGGTCATGACGCGCGAAGTGCCGGGGCTGACGGCGGCTCAGATCGACTTGCCCGACGCCGCCCCCGTGGCGCCTTCCGGGTGGTTCGCGAAACCGGTGGCGCCCGCGCCGGTGATTGACCCCGCGGACCTGATCGAAGAGCTTTTGGCGACCCCCGCCAACCTCCAAATTGCCCATCGTGCTGGCCGCCGCTATGAGCTGGGCTTCCGCGCCGCCGCGCTGCCCGAGGCTGATCTGCCGGGCTGGAAGTCACAGGGAAGCTACCTCATCACCGGCGGTTTCGGGGCATCGGCCTGACCCTCGCGGCGGATATTCTTGAGATGCCCGGCACCCGCGTGATCCTGCTGAGCCGCGCGGCCCTCCCGATGCGCCATGAATGGGACAGCTACCTTGCCAGCCACGGCCCGGCGGATGCCACGGCGCGGCGTCTGCGGGCTATCCTGCGGCTTGAGGCCAAGGCGGCGCAATCGGGCGGGGCGGTCGAAGTGGCCCGCGCTGATGTCGCCAACCTTGCGCAGATGCGCCGGGTGATCGACGGCCTGACCGCGCGCCACGGCGGGCTGACGGGGGTGATCCATGCCGCGGGGGTGCTGGACGACGCGCCTCTTTTGGCCAAAACGGATGCGAATATCGACGCGGTGCTTGCGCCCAAGGTGCAGGGGCTGCGGGTCTTGGATCAATTGCTGCCCGATGGCGCACTCGACCTCATGGTGCTCTTCTCCTCGACCTCCACCGCGACCCGCGCGGCGGGGCAGGTGGATTATGTGGCGGCCAATGCCTGGCTCAACGCCTTTGCGCAATCGCGGCGCGCGGCGCAGACCCGCGTGGTGGCGGTGAACTGGGGCGTTTGGGCCGATGTCGGCATGGCGGCAGAAAGCCTTGGCGGCGGCGGTGCCGTGGCGCTGCCCGCCCGCCCGATCAAGGCGGCGCTGCTGGAAACCGCCGGGTCGGGTGAGAGCGGCGCGCCCGAATTCACGACCGAGGTTACAGCCTCGCATTGGCTGCTTGACCAACACCGCACCTTGGATGGCCGCGCGATCATGCCCGGCACGGGCTATATTGAGCTTTTGGCCGAAGCGGCGGCGGCCCAAGGGCTAGACGGCTTCACCCTGCAAGACCTCTATTTCCTGCGCCCCTGCCGTTGGCCGATGGGGCGCGGCGTCGGATCAAGATCACCCTGACGCCTGAGGGCGCGGGCTTTGCCGCCGAGTTGCGCAGCGCCTGTGTGGTCAACGGCAAGCCCGCGTGGCAGTTGCATGTCCAAGCGCGGCTGTCTCCGGCGGGCGACAGTGCCGAACCGCTTGACCTCGCGGCCATCGCCGCCCGTTGTAGGGATGTGGCCGAGGCCGCCCCCGGGCGCCATCTGCCCGCTGTTCAAGAGGCACATTTGAAGTTCGGCCCGCGCTGGCATGTGTTGCAATGCACCGCCCTCGGGCAGGGTGAGGGCATCGCCACATTGCACCTGCCCGAGGCAGCACAGGGTGATCTGACCGATGGCTACCTGATGCACCCCGGTCTGATGGATATCGCCACCGGCTGGGCCATGGCGCTGATCCCCGGCTATGCCGCGCGCCACCTTTGGGTGCCGCTGTCCTATGGGGAAATCACGCTCCACGCCCCGCTGCCTGCCGAGGTCCGCTCGCATGTCCGTCTGGTCGAGGGCACGGGGGCCGAGGGTTTGGCCCGTTTCGACGTGACGATCACCGATCCGCAGGGCACGGTTCTGGTCGAGGTTCGTGATTTCGCGATGAAGCGGCTCGAAGCGGCCTTTGCCGAGGTGCCCCGCCCGACGCCCGCGAAGTGACCTTTGAAGATGCTGACAGCAGCGAGAGCCTCAGCCCCGCCGAAGAGCGTCTGGCCCGTCTGGTGCGCCAAGGCATCCGCGCGCAGGAGGGGCCAGAGGCGCTGCGCCGCGCGCTGGCGCTGGAGGCGCCGCAGGTCATGGTCTCTTCGCTGCCCTTGCAAGGGCTGATCGCGCAGGCCGATGCGCCGCTGACCGATGCCGCCGCCCAAGGGCAGAGCTTTGAGCGGCCCGATCTCGACGGCTCCTTCGTTGCCCCGCGCAATGGGATCGAAGAGCGGTTGGCCGAGATCTGGTCGAACCTTTTGGGCGTCAGCCCCGTGGGGGTCGAGGACAGTTTCTTTGACCTCGGCGGCCATTCCCTGATCGCGGTGCGCCTCTTCGCGGCGGTCAAGCGTGAGTTCAAGGTGGAGTTCCCGATCTCCGTCCTTTTCGAAGCGCCGACCATCGCCAAATGCGCAGCGCTGATCTCGACGGAGCGGGGGGATCTGGCGCAGGCGGAGGTGGTCGAGACAGAGGCGGCGACCTCGCAACAGCGCTTTGACTACCTCGTGCCGCTCAACCAGTCCTCGCGAGACGCGACACCGCTGTTCGTGGTCGCAGGGATGTTCGGCAATGTTCTGAACCTGCGCCACCTTGCCCTGCCGTTTAGCAATGAGCGCCCGGTCTATGGGGTGCAGGCCCGTGGGCTGATCGGGGACGCGGCCCCTCATGAAGAGGTGCAGACCGCCGCGGCGGATTACATCGCCGAAATCCGCGCGTTGCAACCCCAAGGGCCTTATTTGCTGGCCGGATACTCCGGCGGTGGGATCACGGCCTATGAGATGGCGCAGCAGTTGAAGGCGGCGGGGCAGGAGGTGGCCGTTCTTGCGATGCTCGACACGCCGTTGCCCGTGCGCCCGTTGCTCAGCAAGATCGACAAGGTGCATATCAAGCTGGCCGAACTGCGCCGCAAAGGCCCGGCCTATCTGCTGGAATGGGCGCGCAACCGCTGGGCGTGGGAGCGTGAGCGGCGCCGGGCGCCGCAAGAGACGAGCGGCGAGGGCGAGGGGGTTTCCTTCAACAGTTTGCGCATTCAGGCGGCGTTCCTCCGCGCGGTGGGACGGTATGAAACCCCGCAGTGGGACGGACCAATGACCCTCTTCCGCCCGCCGCTGGATCGGCATTGGGCGGTCTCTGACGGGCAGTATGTCACAGCGGAGAAGGAATATGTCTATGAGGACAACCAGTGGCGGCAATATGCGCCGCGCTTGCAGGTGATCGAAGTGCCGGGCGATCACGTCAGCATGGTGCTGGCCCCGAATGTGACCGTGCTGGCCCAAGAGCTTGCCGAGGTGATTGCGGCAGCCCTGCCCGAAGGCGCAGGCTACGACCACACCCAAGCCACGGCGGCGGAATGATGCAACAACCGCCCCGCCTTCTGGTCGTCATCCTCAATTACCGCACCGCAGAGATGACCCTGCGCGCGGCTGAGGCCGCTTTGGCCGATATGCCCGATGCGGGTGCCGAATTGGTGATCGTCGACAATGACAGCGGCGATGGCTCTGCCGCGCTTCTGGCGCAGGAGATTGCCGCGCGGGGCTGGGGCGCGGGCAACCGGGTACGGCTGATCGCATCGCCCCGCAACGGCGGCTTTGGCGCGGGCAACAACTTGGCCATGCGGGCGGGGATGTCCGACGGGTCCGCGCCGGATTTCGTGCATGTGGTGAACTCGGATGCTTTCCTCGATCGCGGCTGTATCGGGGCGCTCTTGGACCACCTGCAAAACCACCCCCGCGCCGGATTGGCTGGCAGCCATGTCCGCGGGGAGGATGATCTGCCCCATGCGACTGCCTTTCGTTTCCCCTCTGCCGCCGGAGAGTTGGAGGCCGCTGCGCGCTTTGGCCCGCTGACGCGGCTGCTCTCTGCCTCGGTCGTGGCGCCGCCCCTGCCTGAAAAGGCGGCGCAGGTTGATTGGGTGGCCGGAGCCAGTGTCATGATGCGGTGGGAGATGTTGGCCGAGATCGGCCTCTTCGACGAAGCCTATTTCCTCTATTATGAGGAAACCGACCTTTGCCTGCGGGCCGCGCGGGCGGGTTGGGACTGCTGGTATGTGCCGCAGGCGCGCTGCGTGCATGTCGGCTCGGTCTCCACCGGGATGAAGGAATGGCGGCGCATGCCGCGCTATTGGTTCGACAGCCGCCACCGCTATTTCGCCAAGAACCATGGCCGCGCCTATGCTGCACTGGCCACCTTCGCCCGGCTTGCCGGGGGCGGGTTGCACCATCTGCGCTGCCTGCTCACCGGGCGCCGCCCCGAAGACGCGCCGGGTTTCTATCGCGACCTTGCGGCCCATGCGCTCACCGCGCGGCGCGCGGCCCCCGCCGTTCAAGACCCAAGCCGTAGCCCCGCCACGGAGGACCGTTGATGACCGTCAGCTTCAAGACAGACCCGTTCACCGCCCTCTTGATGGGCGACGAATCCCTCACCATCGCCTGCGGCGACATGCTGCTGGCGGGCGGGCACCGGATCGCTGCCGTGCTCACCCGCGACGACGCGGTGCGCGCTTGGGCTGAGGGGCAGGGGCTGGCGCTTTGCCGCGATGCCGAGGAACTCTTGCCGATGGGGCTGGCCGCCGACTGGCTGTTGAGCATCGCCAACCTGCGGCTGATCCCCGATGCGGTTCTGGCGCTGCCCAAACGCGGGCGGTCAACTTTCACGATGGTCCGCTGCCGCGCTATGCCGGGCTCAACACACCCGCTTGGGCGATCATCAATGGCGAGGCGCGGCATGGGGTCAGTTGGCATCTGATCGAGACCGGCGTCGATACCGGCGACCTGCTGGCGCAGCGCGATGTTGATATCGCAGCCGATGAGACGGCCTTCAGCCTCAATTCCAAATGCTACGCCGCCGGGATGGAAAGCTTTGGCGAGGTTCTGGCTCAGTTGGAAAGCGGCAGCCTGCAAGCCACCGCCCAAGACCTGAGCCAGCGCAGCTATTTCGCGAAGGACAAACGGCCCGAGAACGGCGGGCTGATCGATTTTACCAAAACGGCGGAGGAGATCGGCGCGCTGGTTCGTGGCCTTGATTTCGGAAGCTATTGGAACCCGCTGACCACGGCGAAAATTCTGGGCACGGGTGGCGCGGTGCTCTCCGTGTCCCGCGTGGAACGCGCGGCGGGGCAGGGCGGCACGCCCGGCGAGGTTGTCGAGGTTGACGAGGCGCGGCTGATCGTGGCGGCGCAGGACGGGCATATCGCCCTTCATGACCTGCGCGATATGGCGGGCGAGAGTGCTGCGCCCGCGCAGTTCTTCGCCGCCGGGGATATATTGCCTCAAACGGCTGGCACGGCTCCGGCACCGGCTGGGGAGGCATATTGGCGGCGTGCTTTGACCGGGTTCGACGCGCTGCCGGTCCCATTGGCCTCGACTGCCGAAACGGCATCGACATGGAACGTTCGCGAACTCGCTCTGCCGCAGGGAAGCGACCCACTGCACCAAGTCGCCGCCGCCGCCCTCGTCGCGCTGCGCAGCGCCGGGGCCACCGAGGGCGGCATCGCGATGCTGCGTGAAGGCGCGCCGGCGCCGCTCATCGCCGATTGGCTGCCGATCACCATCACGGCAGAGGCGGAGACACCGGTGGCGGCGTTGCTGGCCCAGCTGGACCCCCAACTCACCCGCGCGAAGGATGCCGCGGGTTTCGCCCGCGACCTGCCGCTGCGCGATCCGGCAATTGACATGGCTGCCGCCCCGGATTTCGCGATCTCCTTTAGCGATGAACCGCTTGTGGGGGCAGCGCTGACCCTCTGCCTCACCCAACGGGGGCGCGGCTCCATGCCGACGCTGCGCGGCTGTCCGACGCCGCGGTCGACCTCCTCGCCGCGCGCTTTGAGGCGGCCTTTGCCAAGATCACCGACGCCTCGGACTGCAGCACCGTCTGGGCGCTTCCAGATACCGAGGCGCGGATCTTGGCCCGCGTCAACGCGACGACGCGCGCCTATGACCCCCACACCATCCACGCCGCTTTCGAGGCGCAGGTGGAGCGCACCCCCGACGCGCCCGCGCTGGTCTTTGAAGGTGAGACGCTGAGCTACGCCGCATTGAACGCCCGCGCCAACCAATTGGCGCATCTGCTGCGCGATAGGGGGGGGGGCCGGGGATGCCGGTAGCGCTTTGCGTCGCACGGGGGGGGACCTGCTGGTCGGCACGCTTGGCATCCTGAAAGCCGGAGCCGCCTATGTGCCGCTCGATCCAGCCTATCCGGCAGACCGTCTGGCGCATTACCTCGCGGACAGCGGCGCATCTATCGTGGTCACGCAATCGGCCCTCACCGCCAGCCTGCCGCCGCATGACCCGCGGGTGGTTGAGATCGACCGTGACCCGCGCCTTGCCACAGCACCGACGGCGAACCCCGCCGCCAGCGCCGGGCCGGATGACCTTGCCTATCTGATCTACACCTCCGGCTCGACCGGGACGCCCAAGGGCGTCATGGTCAGCCACGGCAATGTGGCGAATTTCTTTGCCGGGATGGACGACCGGATCGACCATGAGGCGGGGGCGGTCTGGCTTGCCGTGACAAGCCTCAGCTTCGACATTTCGGTCTTGGAGCTGTTTTGGACCCTCGCGCGGGGGTTCAAACTGGTGCTGGCGGGCGATGACAGCCGGGCGCTCATGTCGAACGGCCCAATTGCCACGAGCGACCGCAGGATCGACTTTAACCTGTTCTATTGGGGCAATGACGATGGCGTCGGCCCCAAGAAATACGAACTGCTGCTTGAAGGGGCGAAATTCGCCGATGCCCACGGGTTCAACGCGGTCTGGACGCCCGAGCGGCACTTCCATGCCTTCGGCGGCCCTTACCCCAACCCCTCCGTCACCGGCGCGGCTGTGGCGGCGGTGACGCAGAACCTCGACGTGCGGGCAGGGTCCTGCGTGGCGCCGCTGCACCATCCCGCACGGATTGCCGAGGAATGGGCGGTGATCGACAATCTGACCAATGGGCGCGTCGGCCTCGCCATCGCCAGCGGCTGGCAGCCCGACGATTTCGTGCTGCGCCCGGAGAACACGCCGCCCGAAAACAAGCCCGCGATGTATGACGCCATCGACCAACTGCGCAGGCTCTGGGCCGGGGAGCCGGTAGAATTCCCCGCGCCGATGGCACGCCCCATGCGGTGGTGACCCAGCCGCGCCCCGTCTCTGACAAACTGCCGATCTGGGTGACCACGGCGGGCAATCCGCAGACTTGGAAGGAAGCGGGGGAGATTGGGGCCAATGTGCTGACCCACCTGCTGGGGCAGTCTGTGGAAGAGGTCGCCGAGAAGATCAGGATTTACCATGACGCCCTGCGCGCGGCGGGCCATGATCCGGCGGACCATCGGGTTACCGTCATGCTGCACAGCTATCTCGCCCAGACCCGCGCCGAGGCCGAAGAGACGGCGCGCGGCCCGATGAAGGACTACCTGCGCTCGGCGGCGGGGTTGATCAAACAATACGCATGGGCCTTCCCGGCCTTCAAAAAACCGGCGGGCACGACGAATCCGTTTGAGATCGACCTCGATGGCCTCTCGTCCGAGGAAATGGACGCGATCCTTGAGTTCGCCTTTCAACGCTATTTCAACGACAGCGGCATGTTCGGCACCGTGGCCGATGGTCTGGCGCGGGCCGAGCAACTCAAGCGGATCGGCGTGGATGAGATTGCCTGTCTGATCGACTATGGCATTCCGACCGACAAGGTGATGGCGGGGCTTGCGCCCTTGGCCGAGGTGTTGCACCGCGCCAATGCGGGCGGGCAACCGGCGGCAGATGACCACTCCATCGCCGCGCAGATCATTCGCCACGGGGTGACCCACCTGCAATGCACGCCTTCAATGGCGCAGATGATGGTGATGAACGACGAGGCGCGCGGCGCTTTGGCGCGGATCAAATCGCTGATGATCGGGGGGAGGCGCTGCCCGGCACCCTGCTACGCGCCCTGCGCACGGCGACCTCGGCAAAGATCCAGAACATGTATGGCCCGACCGAGACGACGATCTGGTCCACGACCCATATGCTCGACGGTGCCGAGGCCACCACCGCGCCCATCGGCAGGCCAATCGCCAATACGCAAGTTCATATCCTCGACCCCGCGCGGCAGCCGCTGCCCATCGGTGCGCCGGGGGAGCTTTGGATCGGGGGCGATGGTGTCACGCAGGGCTATTGGCAACGGGCCGAGATGACGACGGCGCGTTTCATCGACGATTCTTTCACCGGTGGGGGTCACCTTTACGGCACGGGCGATCTGGTGCGGATGGACGCCGAGGGCGTGCTGCATTTCGAGGGCCGCGCCGATGCGCAGGTCAAGATACGCGGCCACCGGATTGAGCTAGGCGAGGTTGAGGCGCGTCTTGCCGAATTGCCGGAGGTGCGCCAAGCCGTGGCGGTGCTTCGCGAGGATGCCGGGCAGGGTGGCGCGCAGTTGATCGGCTATGTGGTCGCGGAAAAGACGGTGGATAGCGACGCCGCGCGGCGGCAATTGGCGGCGCATCTGCCCGATATCATGGTGCCGCAGGCCATCGTCACACTCTCTGCCATGCCACTGACGCCGAACAAGAAAATCGACCGCAAGGCGCTGCCCGCCCCGACCCGGCAAAGCGCGCCCACAAATGCCGCGCCGCAGGCCGAGACGCCCGCGGTCGGCAGCCAAGCGGCGATCGCGCAGGTCTGGAGCGCGCTTTTGGGGGTAGGGGACATTCGCGGCGAGGATAATTTCTTTGCCCTCGGCGGCCACTCGCTGCTGGCGGTACAGGCGCATCGCGACATCAAGGCGGCTTTGGGCGTCAGCGCCCTGTCGATCACCGATATCTTCCGTTTCCCGACCCTGGCCGGACTGGCGGCACATATCGACGGGCTGGGGGGCAAGACCGCCGCACCGGCCAAGACGCCTTCTGCCGCCGAGACGCCGGCACGGTCCGAGACCATGTCGAAACGTCGCCTCATGCGGGCCGCGCGTGGCCGCGGGCGGGGTGAGGTGACGGCGGAGGGCGAGATCAGGGCGGCTGTTCAGGCTCTTTTCGACCTGCCGGTCGCCGTCGCCGTGACCCGCCCCGGCAGAGCCTATCCGCCCTTGCTGGCGGGCGAAGCCACCCCCATCGCGCGCGCAGGGCCCAGACGGGTCGCCGAATTCACCGCCGGACGCCACGCGGCGCGGGAGGCAATGCAGGCGCTTGGCCATCCGCCCGCGCCGGTGCTGGCCAGCGCCGACCGCGCGCCGATTTGGCCACCCGGCCTGACCGGGTCCATCAGCCACTGTGACGACTGGTGCATCGCGGTTCTGGCGCGCAGGGCAGAGGTGGAGACCCTCGGCGTCGATATCGAAGACGACAGCCCGCTGCCCGCAGACCTGCTCACCGAAATCTGTCTTCCGGCGGAAATCACCCGCCTCGGCGGTGCGGACCTAGCGGCTGCGAAACGCATCTTTTGCGCCAAGGAGGCGGCCTATAAGGCGCAGTACCCAGCGACCAAGGCGCTTTTTGGCTTTGATCGGCTCGAGGTCACCCTATCTGGCGATAATACCACCTTCGACGCGCGATTTACCCAAGACACAGAAGGCTTTAGCCGCGGCAATAAGCTGCCGGGGCGGATCGCGTCGGTGGCGGGCCACCTTGTCAGCGGGGTGGCGATTGGGCAGATTGATCGCAAAGGAGCTTGATCTCATGGTCGCACTCTCACGCCGTCTCTTTCTGGGGGGCGCCGCGCTTGCCAGCCTCGGCGGCGGGTCTTGGGTCTTTCGCCGGGCGCAGTTGCAGGACCGGGCGGAGGAACTCTATGCCACGCCGCTGAGCGCGCCTTCGGGGCCGATGCAGGTCTATCATCTGGGGCATTCGCTGGTGGGCCGCGACATGCCCGCGATGCTGGCGCAGTTGGCGGGGGCGGGGCATAGCTATCACAGCCAGACCGGCTGGGGCAGTTCGCTGCGCGACCATTGGGAGCCGGATGTGCCTGTGAACGGGTTCGAGCGCTCCAACGATCACGCGCAGCACCGGCCCGCCCGGGCGGCCATCGGCTCGGGCGATTACGGCGCGGTGGTGCTGACCGAGATGGTCGAGATCGCCGATGCCATCCGCTATCACGACAGCCCTGACTACCTTGCCCATTGGGCGCGGCTGGCCCATGCCGCCCGGCCCGATATCCGCGTTTACCTCTATGAGACATGGCACCATACAGATGACGGCCACGGCTGGCTGAAGCGCATCGACCGGGACTTGAATAAATACTGGCGGCGGCAGGTGATCTACCCCGCTTTGCTGGAAGCGGAGGTGCCCATTCATCTGATCCCCGCCGGGCAGGTCATGGCGGCCTTTGTCCGGGCGGTCGATGCCGCCGGTGGGGTGGGCGGTATCATCAGCCTGCATGACCTCTTTTCGCGCGATGAGAATGGCCGCCCCGATACGATCCACTTTAACGATCAGGGGCTTACCTCGTGGCACTGACCCATTACGCGACCCTCTATCACCGCGACCCGGCAGGGTTGCCCCACGAACTGCTGCGCGCCGACGGCACCCCGGCGCAGGCCCCAAGCGCGGAGGCCGCGCGGCTGATGCAGCGGGTGGTCTGGGACGTGGTCCGCGCCCATCCCGACAGCGGGGTCGCGGCATGAGCGGTCTGGGCGGGCTGTTCTCGGTCCTGATGGTGGGCCACAGTCTTTTCGGGGCCGACGGGCCGGATATGCTGCAAGAGGCGCTGCGCGCCGGGGTGGGCCAAGGCGAGGTGCGCGCGCAGATCATCAACGGCGCGCCCCTGCGCTACAATTGGGATGAATCGGATCGGGCCGAGGGCGTGGATGCCCGTGCGCTGCTGCCCGAAGGGGACGTCACCCATCTCATCCTGACCGAGGCGATTCCGCTGGCCAATCACACCCGCTGGTCGGACACCGAAGTCTATGCGCAGGCCTTCTTTGGCCTCGCGGCGGCGGCCAATCCGGAAGTGAAAGTCTATCTGCAAGAGACATGGCATTCGCTGAAAAGCGGCAGCGGGGAGCCGGTGGCCTATGACGATCACGCCCATATCCCGTGGCGCGAAAGGTTGGAGAGCGATCTGCCCGTGTGGGAGGAGATCGCATCGGCCATGCGCGCGGGGCGCAGTTCCGAGAACGCGACGATTGAGGTGATTCCAGCCGGGCAAGCGATGGCCCGTCTCTATGATGAAATCGCCGCCGAGAACCTTCCCGGGCTGACCGGGATCGACGCGCTTTTCGCGGATGACATCCATCTGAACGACCTCGGCCACTACTTCGTCGCCATGGTGCAATATGCCACGCTGACGGGCAAAGACCCGCTGGGGCTGCCGACGGATTTCAATGATCGCTGGGGCAAGGCTTTCGACACGCCCCAGCCTGATCTTGCCCGCGCCTTGCAGCGGGTGGCCTGGGAGGCGGTGCAGGACTATCAGGGCGGTGCCGTGATGCCGGCGCCCCCGCGACGCGGCCCGTGGCCAAGGACAACGCCCAGACCGCGCCGATAGCCCCGACCGGCCCGCCCGCGCCCAGCCCGGCCAGCGATGCGCCCGGGGCGGCGAAACCTCTCGATCCGCCCGCCTCATTCGAGATTACCGCCCCTGAGGAGGCCGTTGCGGGCACCCGCGATATGGGCATCGGCCTCGCCGCCATTGCGGATTGGAGCGTGCAAGCGCCTTTCCTCGACCTGATGAAAACCGCCCGCCCGTGGCTTGGCCATGTGGCCGGGCGTTTTGGCGGGATGGAATATGCGCAGCTGGTCGAAGGCGGCTATCTCAATGCCGAGGGCTGGCCGGTGAAGATGCCGCGCGAACTTGGCAGCATCGGCACGTTGATCCTCACCGACCTGCCGCCGCAGGCGGCGACGCTTAAAGGCCGCTATCTGCTCCGCTTCAAAGGGCAGGGCGTGATCGAGGTCACGGGCCGGGCCGAGAATGTGCGCTATGGTAAGAACGAGGTGCGGTTCGACTATGCGCCGGGGCCGGGCAGTGTCGACATTCGCATTCAGCGCATGCACCGCAACAACCCGCCGCGTGAGATCACCGTGGTTCGCGAAGACCGCGTTGCCGATTACGACGCCGGGGCGCGTTTCAACCCTGATTGGACGCGGCATCTGACCGGGATGAAGGTGCTGCGCTTCATGGATTGGATGGCCACCAACGACAGCCCCATCGCCACTTGGGAAGACCGTCCGCGCCCCGAGGACGTGACCTATGCCCTGCGCGGCGTCCCGGTGGAGGTGATGGTCGCATTGGTCAATGAACTGGGGATCGACCCGTGGTTCAACATGCCGCATCTGGCGGATGATGGCTATGTGACCGCCTTTGCGACCTATGTCGAAGAGGCGTTGGAGGGCGAACGCAAAGCCTATGTGGAGTTCTCGAACGAGGTGTGGAACTGGCAATTCGCCCAGACCCAATGGGCCGATGAGATGGCGCAGGCCCGCTGGGATGAGGCCGAGAAGGGGATGCAGTTCTACGGCCTGCGGGCCGCCGAAGTGGCACGCATCTGGACGGATGTCTTCGGCGGAGAGGCCAAGGCGCGGTTGCGCAATGTGATCGCGAGCCAAACCGGGTGGCTGGGGCTTGAGCGCGAAGCCTTGGAAGCGCCGCTTTACGTGGCCGAGCAGGCGGGCAACAGCGCCCCCGCCACGGCCTTCGATGCCTATGCGATCACCGGGTATTTCGGCGGCGTGCTGGGGTTGGAGGAGAATGCCGAATTGGTCAGCGGCTGGCTGTCGGACAGCCTTGCCAAGGCCCGCGCCGAGGGGGAGGCGCAGGGGCTCAGCGGCGGCGCTTTGGCCGAGTATATCGCGGCCCACCGCTTTGATGCGGCAACAGCCCATGCGGCGCAGGACCTGCGCAACGGGGGCACCAGCGGCTTGGAGACTGACACGCTGGCCGATCTCGTCGGCCGCGTTTGGCCCCATCACGCTGCCGTGGCCCGGGCGCATGACCTCGATCTGGTGATGTACGAAGGCGGCAGCCATGTGGTCGGCCTCGGCGCGCAGGTGAATGACGAAGGGCTGACCGCGTTCTTCCACCATCTGAACTACGCCCCCGAGATGGGCGCGCTCTATACCGATCTGATGGCGGGCTGGTTGGCCGTGGGCGGGCAGATTTTCACCCATTACTCCGATGTCTATGCGCCGACGAAATGGGGCTCTTGGGGGGCGCTGCGCTATCTGGCGGATGACAATCCGCGTTGGCACGCTTTGGCCGCATGGAAATGAACAACGGCGCGTTCCAAGGGGTGAGTGTGTTGATCCCCGCCCATGATGAGGCCGACTGGCTGCCCGCCTGCCTTGACGCGCTCTGCGCCTCCGCGCCGCTGGCGGGGCCGGTTGAGGTGATCGTCGTGGCCAATGGCTGCTCGGACAACACCGCCGAACGCGCCCGCGCGGCGATCCCGTCGTTCGAGGCGCGGGGCTGGGTGTTGCGGGTGCTGGAACTGGCGCAAGGTGGCAAGCTTGGCGCGTGGAACGCGGGCGAGGCGGCGGCGCGGGGGGCGGTGCTGGTCTATCTCGACGCCGATGTGCTGGTGTCACCGCCCCTGCTGAGCCAGTTGCAAGAGGCGCTGGCGGGGGACGCACCGCGCTATGGCAGCGGGGTGCCGCGGGTGACGACCTCGGGCGATTGGGTGACGCGCCATTACACACGGTTCTGGCGGACGACCGGTTTCATGACCCATGGCGTGCCGGGCTTTGGCGTCTTTGCGATGAACCGCGCCGGGCGGGCGCGGTGGGGGGCGTGGCCCGATATCATCTCGGATGATACTTTCGCGCGGCTGAACTTTCGCCCCGAGGAGCGTATCGCCGTGCCGGCCCGCTATGACTGGCCGATGATCGAAGGTTTCGCGCCGTTGGTGCGGGTGCGCCGGCGGCAAGATGCAGGCGTCGTCGAGGTGGCGCGGCTGTTCCCCGAATTGATGCACAATGACGATCCCCATGACCGACTGCGCCCCTTTTGGCGGCGGGCGCTGGCCGACCCCTTGGGCGCGCTGGTCTTTGTGGCCGTGCGGCTCACGATCCATGCGCCGGTTCTGCGCAGTACGAACCGTTGGGTGCGGGGGCGCTAGCGGGTGGCCTCTTGCATGTGCTGGGCGAGTTTCGCCGCCTCGCGGGCGACATCGTGGCGTGCGAAGACCCGCCTGCGGGCTTTTGTGCCCATTTCCTCTAACGCGGGGAGGGGGCGTCGTGCAGGGCGGCCATCGCCTCGGCCAAGGCCGCCACATCGCCTGCGGGCACCAGCCATCCGGTCTCGCCCGGCTGCACCAATTCCGGCGTGCCTGCGATATAGGTGGCGATCACCGGGCGGGCGGCGGCCATCGCCTCCATCACCACCATGGGCAGGCCTTCGGCGAAACTGGGCATCACAAGTGCATGGGCGGCGCCGAGTTCTGCTGTCACGCGGGCTTCATCGACCCAGCCGGTGAGGGTGATGCGCCCTTGCAGGCCTAGGCGGGCGACGTCGGCCTCGATCACGCCGCGCAGGGGGCCGTCGCCGATCAGGGTCAGATGCAGATCGGGGTGGCTCTCGCGCAGCCGGGCCATGGCGTCGATCAGGGCAAGCTGGCCTTTCTGCTCTACAAACCGTCCGATGGAGACGAGGCGGCGCGGGCCATCGGGCAGGGGGGCGGGGGCCGGGAATTTGGCGGGCTCGATGCCGCAATGCACGACCTTGATGCGCGGCCAATCCGCCGGGTCGGCCCAACGGCACAGCTGGCTGCGCCCGAACTGGCTGATCGCCACGGCAAAGGCCGCGTGGTGGATTTTCGCGCCGAGCGAGAGGGCACGCGGGCTGTCAAATTCCTCGGGCCCGTGGGTGGTGAAACTATAACGCGGCCCGCCCAGCCTGTGGCAAAGCATCGCGACCATCGCGGCGTTGGTGCCGAAATGGGCGTGCAGATGTTGGGTGTCACTGCCCTCCAGCCGGGTGCGCAGATAACAGGCCTCGGCCAGATAGATCAGATGGCGGGCCAGCCCCGTCTCGGCCCGGCGGGCGGCCTGCCAGACGTCGCGCAGCGCTTGGCCGAACCGCCGCGGCGCGCGCAGCATCAGGCGCAGACTGGCACGGGCGAGGGCGCTGCCACCGGCGGCCAGCACATAATGGGTCGCTGCCGCCTCGGCCTTGTCCTGCGGATCGACCAAGGGCACATCGGGGCCGCGCATGGCGAAACGGTCCACCTCATGGCCCGCCGCCTCTAGCGCCGCGATCTCGCGCCGGATGAAGGAATGCGAGGGCTGCGGATAGGTGTTGAGGATATAGGCGATCTTCACGGGCGGTGCGGCCTTAGCTTGGGGCTGATAAACCTTGTTACCCGCCCGCTTGCCACTGGCACAAGGGCGGGCGAGGCTTTAGGCTCTCGCAGAGAACTGGCAGAGGCGCAGCAACGGGTGTTTTCCAAGCTTTCCCAAGCGGTAACGGGCAATCGCCTGATGGCACGGGCACTGCGCTCGACCTCTTGGATCATTTTGGGTTATGGCGGGTCGCAGGCGATCCGGCTGGCGTCGAACCTGATCCTGACGCGGCTGCTCTTTCCCGAAGCCTTTGGCCTGATGGCGCTGATACAGGTGGTGATCGTCGGGCTGACGCTGTTCTCGGACGTGGGCATCGCCCCCTCCATCGCGCAGAGCAAGCGTGGCGATGATCCGGACTTCCTGAACACCGCTTGGACAATCCAAGCGATCCGGGGGGCGTGTCTGTGGCTGGCCGCCTCTGCATTGGCATGGCCGGTGGCGGCGTTTTACGACGAGCCGCTCCTGCTGACCTACCTGCCCATCGCGGCGTTGAGCCTTGTGGTGGCCGGTTTCAATCCGACACGGATCGAAACGGCGCATCGGCATCTGCAAATGGGGCGGCTGACGCTGCTGGACCTGACATCGCAGGTGATTGGCATCGCGGTGATGATCTTGGGCGCGGCGCTCTATCAATCGGTGGCGGCGTTGGTGATCGGCGGCGTGGTGGGGGCCGTGGCGAAACTGGCGTTGACCCATGCCTTTCTGCCGGGGCCGAGCAACCGCTTTCGCTGGGAGCGTCCGGCGGTGCGCGAATTGGTGCATTTCGGCAAATGGATCTTCCTGTCGACCATGTTCTGGTTCTTTGCCAGTCAGGGGGACAAGGCGATCTTGGGCAAGTTCCTCTCGCTCGAAGGGTTGGGCATCTACAACATCGGTTATTTTCTGGCGAGCTTTCCGCTGCTGCTGGGGCAGAATGTCACCGGGCGGGCGATGATCCCGATCTACCGAGAGGCGGGGGGCGGCGATCATCCCAAGCTCAAGCGGATGCGCTATGGGCTGAGCGGCGGGCTGCTGGCGCTCTTGGTGGTCATGGCACTGGCGGGGCCGTGGTTGGTCTCGGTCCTCTATGACCCGCGCTATCTGCAAAGCGGCGCGATCTTGGTGATGCTGGCGCTGGCGCTGATGCCGCAGGTGATCGGGATGACCTATGATCAAGCGGCTTTGGCCGCGGGGGATTCGCGGCGGTTCTTCATCTCTTCGGCCTCAAGGGCCAGCCTGCAAGTGGGGCTGCTGCTGGCGGGGGTGATCGCTGCCGGTTTGCCGGGGGCGCTGATCGGGTTGGGGGCCGCGATGGTGCTGTCGCATCTGGTGCTGATCTGGCTCGCAAGGGCGCATGGCGTCTGGGACGCGCGGCATGATCTGACCTTCGCCCTCTTGGGGCTGGCGCTCGGCGCGCTGGCGCTTTGGCTACATTGGGACCGGGTTCTGGGGTTGAGCGCCACGGTCTAGGCGGTTCAGCCCTTTTGCTTGCGGGCCATTCGCGCGGCGCGGCCCTCTTTCCCGGCCTTCAGGCGCTCCTGCCAAACCTTCCCCAAGGTCCGGCGCTTTTCGCGCGGGCTAAGGTCGGGGATCGAGACGACAGGGATCAACCCCGTCTCGCGCGTCATCTGGCGGGCTGAGCGGATCACCGGGCGGCGCAGTTCCAGCAGAAAGGCCACGATCAGCGCCAGCGCCAAGCTGGCCATCCCGCCCACCGCCGCGCGTTTCTTGCGGCTGAGCGATACGGGGTAATCGGGCAGTTCGGCCTGCTCCAAGGTGATCAGCTTCTCGCCCCGCTGGTCGGATTCGAGAGAGAACCCCACCTCCGCCTCGTTCCGGCGGGCGGTGATCACCTCCAACTGGTCTTGCAACTGGGTCAGGCGGCGTTCGAACCGGGCCAGCTCCCGCTCAACCTCGGGCGAGGTTTGCAGGCTGGCGGTCAGGGTTTCGCGCTGTTCTTGCAGAAGGTCGCGCTGCGTGGTCAGGCTTTCGAGCGTGGCATCCAACTCGGCCTGTTCGCGGGCGATGGTGGCGGCGCGGGCATCGGGGTTGACCCGATCGCGCGCCAGCCGCGTGGCGATGATTTCACGGTCAAGTTCAAGAATGGCGTCATTGAGGCTGCTGATCTCGCCGCGGCGAAACTCAAGACTGCCTTCGAGCGACAGGTCGTTTTCGGCCCGGTAATCGGCCAGTTCGGCCTCAAGTTCCGAGATGTCGCGGATCAAGTTCTGCTCTTGGCGCTGGAAAAACTCCAAGGTTTCTTGGGTCTGGCTCTGGCGTCGGGCGGCGGACATCTGGCGCGTGCGGTCGGCGAATTCGCGGGCCACGGCCTGCGCATCGGCGGGGTTGTCCATCTCGGCGGTGAAGGTCATGACCGAGATGGTGCCGTCATCCGCATAGCCTTCGCGCGGGGCGGCGACGCCGGTGATGGTGACCGAACGGCGCAGCAGATCGACTTTCTCGGACATGCGCAGCGCGGTCAGATCGTCATAAAGATCAAAGCGTTGAATGATATCGACCAAGGTGCCGCGCGCCATCAACTGCTGTTCGATCAATTGCAAACGCCGCGCCGAAGACCCTTCGACCGTAGAGGGGGCCAGATCATTGGCGATCTTTGGCTGCTCGATCTGGATGACTTCGGAGGATTGGTAGACATGCGGGGTCGCAAGCGCCCAGTAGACCGAGGCGATACAGCCCAGAAGCGTGATCAAAATGATCACGCCCGCGCGGCGGCGGATCATGTCGATGAAGTCATCGAATGTATAGATCGGTCCCATGTGCCTCTTTCCAACCTGCCCAAAGCCCCGACCGTTGCCCGGCGGAGTTTCCCTGCCTAGATCAGATGACTTGGGCGATAATAGGGCGCAAGCAAGGAGGGCGACAGGGGGTGTCAGGCATATTTCGGCAGGCTAGAAGCCCGCGCCCGGTTCAGCACGATGCCCAAGAGCGGCACCTGACCTTCGAGCATCCGTTCGCACTCGCGCAGGTGACGCGCCATGGTCTGGCTGCCGTCGGAAATCAGCAAGACCCCGTCCAATTGCGGCAAAAAGGCCGAGAGATCGTCATGCTCCAGCATCGGCGGCATGTCGTAGAGGACGATTTCAGGCTGGAGGGAGGCCCGCAGGCGCAGCAGGGTTTCCGCCGTGGCACTGTCTTGCAGGATTTCGGCGGCGTTCACCTCGGCCCGGTCGTTCAGGCCGAGGGCGAGCGTATCGCTTACCCGCAGCATCCCCTTGCCGAGGTCGGCGCGGCCACTGAGCAGAGCGCTCATCGCGCCGGGGGCCCGCATGTCAAAGGCGTGGGCCAGACCGGGGCTGCGCATGTTCATGTCCATCAACACGGTGCGCGATCCCGGCACCCGCGACAGGCTCAACGCCAGATTGGTCGCGGAAAAGCTGTTGCCGCAGCCCGAGGTGGGGGCGGTGACGGCGATATTGACCCAGCGATGCTCTAACGTGGTTTGACGCAGGCGCGTGCGCAGCAGGTCAAAGGCCCGCGCCGCGGCGCTGTTGCGGTGATCATCGACCAACGGCATGTCGCCGCCGGGGCCGGGGGTGGCGATGGGCAGGTCTTGCCAGCGCGGCGCACGGTCGTCACCGAAGTAGCGGGAAACGGCAGGGGCGGCGGGCAGGCTGTCTTCAAAGGTCAGGTCGCCTTCGGAGAAATCGCCGTCGAACTCATCCTCATGGTCGATCACGGTGCGGCGCGGGCGGATGCTGTGCCGCATCCCCGGGCCGCCGAACTGCGCTGTCACATCGCTGTTGTCCGCGCCGAGGGCATCGGATGCGTAGAGGTCTCTCATCGTCTTCCCTTTCGATTTCTTGAACATGAGGCGCTGGATTTCTCATTATTGCCGGGCGCGGCGAGCATCGCTCAGCACCCGGTTCGGCGCAAGACGACGCCGACGGTTTTCAGCAGAATGGTCAGGTCCATCGGCAGCGACAGATTGCGGCGATAGGCGGCGTCGACCTCATTGCGATAGGTGAACCGGCTGTTGTTGCGCGCCGAGACCTGCCACAGCCCGGTGATACCGGGGCGCAGCGCGAAATAGGCTTTTGCATCGCCATACATCTCAAGCTGGTCGGGCATCATGGGGCGCGGGCCGATCAGGCTCATGTCACCCTTGAACACGTTCCACAGCTGCGGCAGCTCATCCAGCGAGGTGGCGCGCAGAAAAGCGCCGACCCGCGTGATGCGGGGATCGTCCTTCAGCTTTTGCATCTCGTCCCATTCCGCTCGCATCGCCGGGTTCGCGGCAAGGTAGCTCTCCAGCACCGCGTCGGCATCGCGCACCATGGTGCGCAGCTTCAGGATGGAGAAGCCTTTGCCGCCCCGCCCAAGGCGCTTTTGCGTATAGAAGGGCTGACCGCTTTCGATCCACAGCGCCAGCGCGCAAAGCGCGATGATCGGCAGGGCGATGGGCAGGGACGCGAGGATCAGCAGCCGGTCGAGAAGCGGTTTCGCGTAGCGGCCATAAAGGCCGGTCGGACGCAGACGAAGGGCCGCCAGCGCGCGCGGCGCGGGCAGCACCGCAGTCCCCGCCACGGCAGGCTGCGCGCGGCCCAGCACCGGACCGGCGATCACTTCCATCGAGCCATAGGCATGGCTGTGCGCGTCAAAGTACTTCATTCCAAACCCCCAGGGTTCAATCGCATTCATTCGGACCGTTTCGGCCCACGGCACCTTCGCACCGCTCCGTCTCAACGACCTATCCGGCCTATACGTTCAGGTAGGATATGTATCATTTGTTACCACCTTTTCGCCTTATTCGATCCTTTTTCTCAGAAACAGACTGTTTCGCGGGGCGGCAGGCAGGTGGATATTTAGGAGTGAGTTGAGGGCGTCATGGGGGCGCCATGGGGTACAGGTGTGTGGCGTTCGATGGCGGAGGGGAGGGCGTGCGCAGGCGTAGGTTGGGTATCAAGTTGTTAATAAATAACAGTCTTTTGGGGTTCTGGGGTTCCGGGTGATCATCTGCCTTAGGTGTCGGCCGCCAAGCCTGTACGCCTTCGGATAGCGAGCGTGCCGAGGCGCAAGTCACCACCCGTCGCGCAATTCTCACAATAATGTCAGGGCGATAAATGGGCGACAGTTGGGCGCAGGGGGCAGGTGGGTAAACGCCAAAAACCGCGGATCGGCTGCGCGATTCCGAGGGGATTCTTTAGTGCCTCTGGAGGCTTGTCTTGTAATTCTGGATGAGAAAAGTGGCAGCCCGTAGGGGAATCGAACCCCTCTTTCCAGGTTGAAAACCTGGCGTCCTAACCGATAGACGAACGGGCCACTCTTTGTCAGGTCAGTGCAGCGTTTGGTGTGTGCTGCTCTGTCTGTGAGCGGACGTTTAAGTAATACTGCGGGGGGCTGCAAGCGGAAAAATGAAGTTTCTTCAGAAAAAATTTTCAGGCCCGCGCGGCGTCCTCCAAACGCAGTTGAACGGTGCGCCGACCGCGGAAATTGTTAATGTCGAGACGGCCTGCGAGGTGGAAACGCGCGCCGCCGTGGTTTTCCAGCGCGGGGCCGAGGGGGCCGTCGTAGGCGCCAAAGGAAATCGCCTCTAGATTCGCGCCGAGGCCGTCGCCAAAGCTCACTTTCAGGTGGTTCTCGCCTACGCGTTTGGCAAAGCGGATTTGCATGTCCGCAAAGGCATAGCGCGGGGCAGGGGCGCCGGCGCCGAAGGGGCCGGCTTGGTCGACCATCTCGGCCAGTTCCACGGTGGCCGCGCCGGGCATCATCATGCCGCAGAGGTTGAGGTCGGCAGGTCCTGCCAAATGCGCGCCCTGTTTGGTGAGCAATTCGCCCAAGCGCGCCATTGCCGCGTCGATCTTGTCTTCCGCCACCGTCAGGCCGGCTGCCATCTTGTGCCCGCCGCCCTTGATCAGCAGCCCTTCGGCGGCAAGGCGTTGGATTGGCGCGCCGAGGTCGATACCGCTGATCGAGCGGCCCGAGCCCTTGCCGATGCCGTCTTCGACGCCGATAACGATAGAGGGGCGGTTGGCGGCTTCTTTTAGGCGTGAGGCGACGATGCCCACCACGCCGGGATGCCAGCCGGGGCCAGCGGCCCATGCCAGCGGCCCGTCAAAGCCGCGTTCTTCGGCCTGTGCCATGGCACTGGCGCGCACAGCGGCCTCAACCTCGCGGCGGTCGGTATTGAGTTGGTCAAGCCGTTCGGCGAGGGCCGCGGCCTCATGCGGGTCTGCGGTGGCCAAGAGCCGCGCGCCAAGGTCGGCCTGCCCGATGCGCCCGCCCGCGTTGATGCGCGGGCCGAGTAGAAATCCGAGGTGATAGGCCGTGGGGGCCGTGTCCATCCGCGCCACATCCGACAGGGCGGCAAGACCGGGCCGCGCGCGCCGAGCCATGACCTTGAGCCCCTGACGCACGAAAGCGCGGTTCACGCCTGTGAGCGGGGCCACATCGGCGACAGTGGCCAGCGCCACCAGATCGAGCATCGCCATCAGGTCTGGCCCCTTGCGCCCCGCTTCGCGCAGTTGGCGCCCCACTTCGACGAGCATCAAGAACACGACCGCAGCGGCGCAGAGATGCGCCAGCGTGCCGTCTTCGTCCTGTCTGTTGGGGTTCACCACGGCCAGCGCATCGGGCAGCGTTTCGCCGCCAAGGTGGTGGTCCAACACGATGACATCCGCGCCCTTGGCGGCGGCGATGGGGCCATGGGACAGCGTGCCGCAGTCGACGCAGACGATCAGATCATGCTCAGCGGCGAGGGCCGACATCGCCTCGTCATTGGGGCCATAGCCCTCGTCGATACGGTCGGGGATATAGAGCGTCGCGCGGTGGCCCATGTCGCGTAGCCAGACCAGCAGCAGCGCGGCGGAAGAGCCGCCGTCCACGTCATAATCCGCGAAAATCGCGATGCGCTCGCGGTTTTGCAGGGCCGAGAGAAACCGCGTCGCTGCCGCCTCCATATCGCGCAGGGATCGGGGATCGGGCAGCAGGTCGCGCAGGGCGGGGGCCAGAAAGCCCGCCGCTTGGGTATCGATCACGCCGCGGCGCGCCAGCACTTGGCACACCGGATCGGGCAGGCCCGCGCGCTGCACCAGCAGTTCCGCCGCGCGGGTCAGTTCCACGTCAGGACCGATCCAGCGCCGCCCGGTCAAAGATGTTTCGACACCGAGAAAGCTCATGCGGACCTCATTTGGCCGTTATGGAAGGGGGTGGGGAGGGCCAGTCTGGCCCTCACTCCGCTGGGGTGCGGTAGTTGATGCGACGGACCGAGCCGGTGCGCGAGCGCATGATCAGCGTCTCGGTGGTCAGCCAGCCCGGCTCGCGTTTCACGCCCGGCAGGATGTTGCCGCCGGTGACGCCTGTCGCGGCAAAGATCACGTCTTGGGTGACCATCTCGTCGCGCGAATAGACGCGGTCGAACTCGGTGATCCCGGCCTTGGCGGCGCGGCCCTTTTCGTCTTCGTTGCGAAACAGCAGGCGGCCATACATTTGCCCGCCCATGCATTTCAGCGCCGCGGCGGCCAGCACGCCTTCGGGCGCGCCGCCTTGGCCCATATACATGTCGATGCCGGTTTCAGGGTCGGCGCAATGCATCACGCCAGCCACGTCACCGTCGGTGATCAGACGGATAGCGGCACCGGTGGCGCGGACCTCGGCGATCATGTCGGCGTGGCGCGGGCGTTCGAGGATGCAAACGGTGATGTCGGACGCCGCGCAGCCCTTGGCGCGGGCCAGCGCTTCGACGCGCTCACCGGGGCTCATGTCGAGGGTGACGACATCGGTCTCAAAACCCGGGCCGATGGCGAGCTTGTCCATATAGGTGTCCGGCGCGTGCAGCATGGACCCGCGCGGGCCCATGGCGATCACGGTCAGCGCGTTGGGCATGTCCTTGGCGGTCAGCGTGGTGCCTTCCAGCGGGTCGAGCGCGATGTCCACGCCGGGGCCTTTGCCGGTGCCGACCTCTTCGCCGATATAGAGCATCGGGGCCTCGTCCCGCTCACCTTCGCCGATGACCACGACGCCCGCGATGTCGAGCATGTTGAGCTGTTCGCGCATGGCGTTCACGGCGGCTTGGTCGGCGGCTTTCTCGTCACCCTTGCCGATCAGCTTGGCCGAGGCCAGCGCGGCGGCTTCGGAAACGCGGGCGAGGCCCAGAGAGAGCATGCGGTCTTGAAATTCGGCGGAAGCGGTCATGGAGTATCCTTGGGTGCAATGTGTTTCCTGTCCTGTACCCTCGCGCGGGCCTCGGGGCAAGTTTTGGGTTGTGGAAGGGGCTGCCCCTTCGGCCGAAACTGCCTCCCCGGCCCGGAAACAAGCCGTAGGCGCCGGGCCATCGCCTGCCCGCCTCGTCACGCCGAAGGCGTGCCGGTCTATCTAGGCGCACCTTTGGTGCGACAGGGTAGGCGATTTGCTGGGGCTGGGTGGGCCCCGGCGGACGCACATTAGGGTTGAGCCATAAAGTGGCACGAAGCACCGCTCATCGCCCGCCCACCCACGGGCAGGCGATGGCCCTCAGCCTCAGACCTCTTCGATCCGGAGCGCTACCGGCTCACCGGCCAGCACGCCCGTCTTGTCCATATTCGCCAGCGCTTCCAGCAGTGCATCGCGGCTGGTCTTATGGGTCACGATCAGCACGGGGGCCGAGACATCCGCATGTTCATACTGGCGCATCCGGTAGATGCTCACACCCGCTTCGCCCAGCACCGTGGCGATTTTCGCCAGCGCGCCGGGTTTGTCGACCAGCGCCATGCGCAGGTAGTAGGGGGCAGGGCGCTGACTGCTGGCGGGGGTGGTTTGTTCAAGCGTCTCGGCAGGCTGGCCAAAGACCGGCCCGCGCAACCCGCGCGCGATGTCGCAGACATCGGCCATCACCGCGCTCGCCGTCGGCCCTTCGCCCGCACCGGCACCGCGCAGCACGATCTGACCCACGGCATCGCCTTCGATCACCACCATATTGGTGCCGCCATCAAGCTGCCCCAAAGGCGATGTTTGCGGCACGAGGCAGGGCATCATCCGCTGCTCCAGCCCGCGGCCGGTTTTCTGGGTCACGCCCAGCAGTTTGATCTTGTAGCCCATGTCGGCGGCGGCGCGGATGTCTTCGATGGCGACCCGCTCGATCCCCTCAAGCTGGATGCCATCAAAGTCGATCTTGGTGCCGAAGGCGATGGAGGACAGGATCGCCAGCTTATGCGCCGCGTCGATGCCGCCCACATCCAGTTGCGGATCGGCTTCGAGATAGCCCAACCCATCGGCTTCGGCAAAGATCTCTTGATAGGTCTTGCCCGAGTCCTCCATCCGCGTCAGGATGTAATTGCACGAGCCGTTCATCACCCCCATGATCCGGGTGATCTCATTCCCGGCAAGCCCTTCCATCAGCGTCTTGATGACCGGGATGCCGCCTGCCACAGCGGCCTCATAGCGCAGGGCCACGCCCGCGCCTTCGGCCTGTTCGGCCAAGGCTTGGCCATGGATCGCCAGCATTGCCTTGTTCGCGGTGACCACATGTTTGCCCGCCGCCAGCGCGGCCTCGGTCGCGGCCTTGGCAGGCCCATCCGCGCCGCCCATGAGTTCCACGAACACATCCACGTCATCGCGTGTCGCCAGTTTGACGGGGTCATCCTCCCAATCATAGGAAGAGAGTGACAGTCCGCGGTCCTTGTTCCGGGTGCGGGCCGAAACCGCCGAGACCGTCATCGCGCAGCCGGTACGGGCCTCTAACAGGGCGGCCTGCTGGCGCAGAATGCGCAGCACACCCACGCCCACGGTTCCCAATCCGGCAATCCCGAGGCGAAGCGGCTTAGACATGGCGGTGGTCCTTCTGGTCTGATCCGAAAGGCCCGGCAGGCAGGGCCGGGCATAGCCGCGATGTAGCGGGTTCGGCGCCTGCGTGCAACGCGCATACGCATCACGGGGATGCCCGTTTATTCAGCGCTTTCGCTGTCCTCGGCGGCTTGGCGGGCGCGCCGGAGTTCGGCAGCACGCGCCCTGAGCCGTGCCACCCGTGCAGCACTGGCGGATTGGGCGCTTGTGCGGCTGACGCGCGCCGCGCGGGCTTCGAGATTGGCCGCACGCCCTGTGAGCGCCGCTTCGGTCCGCAGCGGGTCGATCCGCCCGGCGGTGGCTTTGGCCAAAAGCGGGTCGATCGGGACCAGATCAGGGTAGGGCGCGGCCTCCAACGCGGGCGTGATGGTGCGGTCGAGTTCGGGAAACTGCGTGCAGCCCGCCAGCAGCGAGACGCCCAGAAACAGGGCGATGGTTGAAAGGGGCGGGGCGGGCGCGCTTGGGTCATGCCTCGTTCTGCCCCAGCCGTGATCTTCGCGCAAGCGGGGTTTGCTTTTGAACGCTTGTTCATTAAATTGCCGCCATGGCAAGAACCACAGGCTCCCACTCCGATATCACCGGCCCGCGTGTCCGCGCCGCCGCGCTGCGGCTTTTCGCCCGGGGCGGCTATGCCGCCGTGTCCATGCGTGCCATCGCCGCCGAAGTCGGCGTGCAGGCCGGGGCGCTTTATAACTACACCCCCGACAAGCAGAGCCTGTTGTTCGACCTGATGCAGGCGCATATGACCGATCTGCTGGCCGAAACGCCCCATGATCCGAGCCGCCCCGCCAAGCAGCAGTTGCAGGATTTCGTGGCCTTCCACATCCGTTTTCACGCGGACCGGCCCGATGAGGTTTTCATCGCCTATATGGAGTTGCGCAATCTGACGGAGGAGAATTTCGCCGTGATCGAGCGCCTGCGCCGCGACTACGAAGATCGCCTTGAAGCGATCCTGCGCGCCGGGGTGGCCAGTGGCGATTTCGCCGTCGCCGATACCAAGATCGTGACACTGGCGATCATCGCCATGCTGACGGGGGTGAACACTTGGTACCGCGCGGGCGGACGGCTGTCGCTGGACGAGGTCGTGGCACAATATTGGGACATGGTGCGCAAGGCCGTGACCGCCTGAGCGGCCACGGCCTTTTGGGTCAATGGGCGGGGCGGATGAAGGTCCCGTTGTTCAGATCCCGCATCGCCTGCTGTATCTCGGCGCGGGTGTTCATCACGATCGGCCCGTGCCACGCCACCGGCTCTTCAATCGGCGCGCCCGAAATCAGCAGAAAACGCACCCCTTCCTCCCCGGCCTGCACCGTGACCTCATCGCCGGTGCCAAAGCGGATGAGCGTGCGGTCCCCGGACATGTCGCGGATGTTGACCTCTTCGCCGGCGACCTCTTTCTCCAGCAGCACGCCCGAAGGGGCAGAGGCATCGGCAAAAGCGCCCGCACCTTGAAAGACATAGGCAAAAGCCCGGCGGTAGGTGTCGATCCGAAAGGTCTTTTTCACGCCTGCAGGCACGAAGATATCCAGATACTGCGGATCGGCGGCGATGCCGTCGACGGGGCCGCGTTTGCCCCAGAACTCGCCGGTGATGATCTTGACCCTCGTGCCGTCGTCATCGGTCACCACCGGGATCTCGGCGGATTTCATATCCTGATAGCGCGGCGCGGTCATCTTCTGGGCCGAGGGCAGGTTGCCCCAAAGCTGGAAGCCGTGCATCTGCCCCTTGTCGTTCCCGCGCGGCATTTCTTGGTGCAGGATGCCCGATCCGGCGGTCATCCACTGCACGTCGCCCGCGTTCAGATCACCGGTATTGCCGAGCGAATCCGCATGGGCCACGGTCCCTTCGAGCACATAGGTGATCGTCTCGATCCCGCGGTGCGGGTGCCAAGGGAAGCCTTTCTCAAAGTCGCGCGGATGCTCGTTGCGGAAGTCGTCGAACAGCAGAAAGGGGTCAAGCTCCGACGGGTCGTGGAAGCCGAAAGCGCGGTGTAGTTTCACCCCGGCGCCTTCCATCGTGGGCGTGGCGCGGCGGGTTTCCAATGTGGGTCTGAGGGACATGATGCTCTCCTTTGCAGTTGCTCGGAAGATAGGGGGCGGCGGTCACCTCAACAATTGGCCCCGGCGAACGGGGCCTGTGCAAATTTGCGCAGCTTCAGCAATTTGGCACGTTCACCGCCAACCCTCCGAGGGAGGTTTCCTTGTATTTCTCGCTCATGTCCGCGCCGGTCTGGCGCATGGTCTCAATACAGGCATCAAGCGGCACAAGATGCGTGCCGTCGCCGCGCAGCGCCAGAGAGGCCGCCGAGACCGCTTTGATCGCGCCCAAGCCGTTGCGCTCGATACAAGGCACCTGCACCAGCCCTTTCACCGGGTCGCAGGTCATGCCGAGGTGATGCTCCAGCGCGATCTCGGCGGCGTTTTCGATCTGCTGCGGGGTGCCGCCCATCACGGCGCAGAGCCCGGCGGCGGACATGGCGGCGGCGCTGCCGACTTCGGCCTGACAGCCTGCTTCGGCGCCTGAGATCGAGGCGTTGTATTTCACCAGCCCGCCAATCGCGGCGGCGGTGAGCAGGAAGTCTTCGATATGCGCCTCTGACGCGCCGGGGACATGGTCGAGGTAATAGCGCAAGGTCGCCGGCATCACACCTGCGGCCCCGTTGGTCGGCGCGGTCACGACCTGCCCGCCTGCGGCGTTCTCCTCGTTGACGGCCATGGCGTAGACGCTCATCCAATCGTTGATCGTATGCGGGGCGGATTGGTTCTGTCCGCGCTCGGCCATCAGCGCGTCGTAGATGCCCTTGGCGCGGCGTTTCACCTGCAACCCGCCGGGCAGGGTGCCTTCGGAGGTCAGCCCCCGGTCTATGCAGTCGCGCATGACCTGCCACAGCCGTTTCGACCCGGCGCGCAGGTTCTCGGCCCCGCCGCGCGCCTCTTCATTGGCGCGTTTCATGCCTGCGATGGTTTTGCCAGATTTGGCCGACATCTCAAGCATTTCTGCGGCGGACTTGAAGGGGAAGGGCACCGGCGCGCCCTCGTCGGTGTCCTTGCCTGCCGCGAGTTCCTTTTCGGTCATCACGAAGCCGCCGCCGATGGAATAATAGGTCTCGCGTAAGGTTACGTCGCCTTGGGCATCGGTGGCCATCAGCATCATGCCGTTGGCATGGCCCGCAAGCTTGGTGTCGTAGTCAAAGATCATGTCGCGCTCAGGGTCGAAGCGCAGTTCGGGCAGACCGTCGACGCTGATGCGGCGGGTTTGTTTGATCTCTTCCAGCACCTTTTCGGCGGCATCTGCGTCATAGTCCTCGGGCGTGAACCCGGCGAGGCCGAGGATCGTGGCGCGGTCGGTCGCATGGCCGACGCCGGTAAAGGCGAGGCTGCCGTGCAGCGAGGCGCGCAGCCCGGCGAATTGGAAGGGTGATGCGCGCATCTGGTCAAGGAAACGCCCCGCCGCCACCATCGGCCCCATGGTATGCGAAGACGAGGGGCCGATGCCCACTTTGAACATGTCGAAGACCGAAAGAAACATCAGGTGGCGGACCCTTTTATGGTTGCGGGTGGCGGGCGCGGTGGGACGGGTATCGCCCAGACCTTTGGCGCATTGCAAGCGACCTAGGCCCGATCCAACCATTTCCCGCCGCCCCGTGGCGCGCCGAAAGCGACAGGCCGTGCGCTCTGCCCGTCCTGTCGGCGTGCGGCACCGCCAAAAACCGCCGACTTGCCCCTCGCACCCTATGCCAATTCGCCCTATAACGCGGCAAACGCCTGCAAGGGAGTACCCGATGTCCGGAGACCTATCACCGATCGACAAGGCCAAATTCGTGGCCGCGAAACGGGCGTGCGAATTCGTGGAAGACGGGATGCGCGTGGGGCTTGGCACCGGATCGACGGCGGCGTGGCTGGTGCGCTGTCTGGGCGAGATGGTGCGCGACGATGGGCTGCGGATCAAAGGCGTGCCGACCTCCTCGCGCACCGCGCAACTGGCGCGGGATGTGGGGATCGAGGTGATCTCTCTCGATGAGGCGAAATGGCTCGACCTGACGATTGACGGGGCGGATGAATTCGACGGTGACCTGAACCTCATCAAGGGCGGCGGCGGGGCCTTGCTGCAAGAAAAGATCGTGGCGACGGCCAGTGACCAGATGGTCGTGATCGCCGATATCGGCAAAGAGGTGCATCATCTGGGGGCATTCCCCCTGCCGATCGAGGTGATTCCCTTTGGCTGGCAGACCACGCAGGCGCTGGTCGAAGAGACGCTGATCTCGATGGATGTGCTGGGCCAAAGCTCGACCCTGCGGATGAATGGCGAGGTGCCTTTTATCACCGACGAGGGGAACTATATCCTAGACCTGCGGCTGGGGCGCATCGGCAACGCACGGCAATTGGCGCTGGTGCTGAACCAGATGCCCGGTGTGGTGGAAAACGGCCTGTTCATAGATATCTGTGACGCGGTTGTGATCGGTTACGGGGATGGCAGGGTCGAGGTGCGCGACATAAATGAAGGCACCGTGGCGACCGACCGTTTGGAATTCGTCGAGACCGACAACCTGTTTTCCGACCTGAGCGATTAACGCCCACAAAGCGAGACACGCGCGACCCCGCGCAACACCGAAATATGCGCGATCCCGCGCAAGACCCAAAACGACTAAGAGAGGCGCCAAATGGCCAAGAATGAATTCGATTACGACCTGTTTGTCATCGGTGGCGGCTCGGGCGGTGTGCGCGCGGCGCGTGTCGCGGCGGGCGAACATGACGCCAAGGTCGGTCTGGCCGAGGAAGACCGCTATGGCGGGACCTGCGTGATCCGGGGCTGCGTGCCCAAAAAGCTGATGGTCTTCGCCTCGGGCTATGCCGATGTGGTGGATGAGGCGAAATGCTTTGGCTGGGATCTCAAGGCCGGGCCGTTTGACTGGCATGACTTCAAAGGCCGTCTGAATACTGAGTTGGACCGCCTCGAAGGCGTCTATCGCAAGCTTCTGAAGAACTCCGGCGTTGACACATTCGACGCCCGCGCGCGGATCAAGGACCCCCATACCGTGGCCCTGTCCGACGGCACCGAGAAGACCGCGAAACACATCCTCATCGCCAGCGGTGGTCGCCCCGTGCGCCCCGAGATCGAGAATGCGGAACTGGGGCTGGTCTCTGACGATCTGTTCCATCTGGAGAAGCTGCCCAAGTCGATCCTGATCATCGGCGGCGGCTATATCGCCTGTGAATTCGCCTGTATCCTCAACGGTTTGGGTGTCGAGGTGACGCAATACTACCGCGGCGCGCAGATTCTGCGCGGCTTTGACGACGAAGCCCGCGGCATGGTGGCCGAGATGATGCAGGAAAAGGGGATCGACCTGCATTTGGGCACCAACATTCTGGAGATGACGCCCAGCCACGAAGACGGCAGCGGCCCGATGAAGGTCAAGCCGACCAACGGCACCGAAAAGATGTTCGACCAAGTGCTCTTTGCCACGGGCCGTCGCCCGAACAGCGATGACATGGGGCTGGAAGACCTGGGCGTGAAACTGGGCCGCAGCGGTGAGATTGAGGTGGATGAATACAGCCAGACCGCGGTGCCTTCCGTCTATGCCATCGGCGACGTGACCAACCGCATCAACCTCACGCCCGTGGCGATCCGCGAGGGCATGGCCTTTGTCGAGACCGTCTTTGGCGGCAATCCGACGCCGGTAGATCATGATCTGGTGCCTTCGGCGATCTTCACCCAGCCCGAGATGGGCACCGTGGGGCTGAGCGAGGAGGCCGCGCGGGAGGCGGGGCCGATTGAGGTCTATGCGACCTCCTTCAAACCGATGCAGGGCGCTTTTGCGGGCAAGGCCGACCGGGTGCTGATGAAGCTCATCGTCTGCGCCGAGACGCGGGTGGTGCTGGGCTGTCATATCGTCGCACCCAACGCGGGCGAATTGATCCAGATGGTCGGCATCGCGGTCAAGATGGGCGCCACGAAAGAGCAGTTCGACGCCACATGCGCGGTGCACCCGACCATGTCCGAAGAACTGGTGACGATGCGTAATCCGACCCGCACGGCTTGAATATCACGCGAAAGCGTACAATTTTTGGAACGATAGGCCGCATGGGCGGCCCAGAGGGGAACATATCAATGGCAGGAAATTCGCAAGGCCCCTGGGGGGCGGCGGAGGCGGCAACCGGGGCAACGGCGGAGACCGGGGCAACGACGGGCCGCAGGGGCCACGCGGGCAGGGCGGTGACCGCCCCCAGATGCCCGAGATCGACGATCTGGTGCGCAAGGGGCAAGAGCAGCTGCGCGTCTTGATGGGGGGCGTGGCGACGACCGGGGCAATGGCACCGGCGGCGGCGGTCGCGGCTCTGGCGGGCCGGGCGTGACACGTTCGACCCTTGGCATCGCGCTTTTGGCCGGTGTGGCGCTTTGGGGCTTCGCCAGCTTCTACACCGTGCGGCCCGAACAGCAGTCGATCGAACTGTTCTTGGGTGAATTTTCCGGCATCGGCACCGAGGGTCTGAACTTTGCCCCATGGCCGCTGGTCACGGCCGAGGTGTTTGACGTCACCACCAACCGCACCGAAGAGTTGGGCGTGCGGCGCGGCGGCGGCGGCAACGAAGGCTTGATGCTGACCACGGACGAGAACATCGTCGACATCGACTTCCAAGTGGTCTGGAACATCAAGAACGCGCGCGACTTCAAATTTTCGCTGCGCGATCCCGAAGCCTCGGTTCGGGCGATCTCGGAATCCGCCATGCGCGAAGTCATCGCGCAATCCGAACTGGCGCCGATCCTCAACCGGGATCGTGGCGCGGTGGCGGATCGGGTGAAGGAGCTGATCCAAAACACCCTCGACAACCGCAATACCGGCATCAACGTGCTGCGTGTCAACGTGAACAAGGTTGACCCGCCCAGCCAGACTGTGCAGGTCACCGACGCCAATGGCAACACGACGACCCAGTCGGTCGTCGATGCCTTCCGCGACGTGCAAGCCGCCGAGCAGGAGCGTGACCGGGTCGAGCGCCAGGCCGACGCCTATGCCAACCGCCGCACCGCCGAGGCACGCGGTGAATCCGCGCAGCTTCTGGAAGCCGCCGAAGGTTACCGCGCCCGCGTCGTGAACGACGCGGTGGGTGAGGCCAGCCGCTTTGAAGCCGTCTTGGAAGAATACCGCAACGCGCCGGATGTGACGCGCAAACGTCTGTATCTTGAGACCATGGAAAAGGTGCTGGGCGACGTGGATAAGGTCATCCTCGAAAACGGCAGCGGCCAAGGTGGGCAGGGCGTCGTTCCCTATCTGCCACTCAATGAATTGCGGCGCGGCGGAGGGTCGAACTGATGCGGAAAACAAGTCTTATCATCCCCATCGTGGTGATCGCCATCGTGGGCATCCTGTCGGCTGTCTTTGTGGTGGACGAGCGCGAGAAGGCGCTGGTGCTGCGTTTCGGCCAGATCAAACAGGTCCGCAACGAGCCGGGCATCGGGTTCAAAGTCCCGCTTTTGGATGAGGTCGTGCGCTACGAAGACCGCATCTTGTCGCTGGAAACCCCGGTGATCGAAGTCACCCCCGCCGATGACCGGCGCCTTGAGATCGACGCCTTCGTGCTCTACCGCATCGACGATATGGTGCAGTACCGGCAAGCTTTGGGTGCGGGCGGTGAACGTCAGGCCGAAAGCGAGATGGGCGGCATCATGGAAAGCCAAATCCGTGCCGTGCTCGGCTCGCAGGGCGTGACATCCAACACCATCCTGTCGCCCGAACGGGCCGACCTGATGGAGCAGATCCGTGTCCGCGCCGATGCCCGCGCGCAGGCGCTTGGCCTCAAGGTGGTGGATGTGCGTCTGCGTCAGACAAACCTGCCCGAGCAGAACTTCGACGCGACCCTGCAACGGATGATCGCCGAGCGTGAGCGTGAAGCGACCGACGAACGCGCCCGTGGCCGCGAAGCCGCGCAGCGTGTCATCGCCCTTGCTGATCGTACCTACGAAGAGATCCTCTCGGAGGCCCGTCGTGACGCGCGGATCATCGAAGGCGAGGCGGACGCTCAGCGGAACAACATCTTCGCGCAGGCCTATGGCAAGGATCAGGAATTCTTTGAATTCTACCGCTCGCTCAGCGCCTATGAGCAGGCTTTGCAGGGGCAGAACTCCACCATGGTGATGTCGCCGGATAGTGAGTTCTTTAACTATCTGCGGTCGGACCGCAGCGCCACGACCTCGGTCGATGCGATTGCACCGCCGCAGAGCCCTGCCGCCGATGCGCCCGCGGCTGAGCCAGCGCCGGAGGCAGATAACGCTGCGGCAGAGGATACGCAGGAGGAGGCTGCCCCCGCGGCCCCCGCCACGCCAGCCCCCGCCGCACCGGAGGCTGAGACAGATCTGCCAGCGGCGCTGGAAGAATGACGCTGGTTCTACTGGCTCTAGGGTCGGTTCTGATTTTCGAGGGGCTGGTGTACGCACTGGCCCCTTCGTTTTTGGAACAGATGCTCGAAATGCTCCGCCGCATCCCTGAGGCCGCGCTGCGCCAGCTTGGCGCGCTGGCGGTGGTGGCCGGGTTGATCTTGGTTTGGCTCGCCTTTCAACTGGGGTTGTGACGCCGCGCGGGCGGGGTGAATCGGCGTCCGTTTTGGCCACGACCTCGCAGGCCGGGGTCGCAAATCGTCACACTCCCACCCGTTGAAATGCCCGTGATCGGCCCCATCTTTGCTGTTGCAGCGCGTCCTTTCGGAATGCACTCTGCCCACGTTGGCAACAACAGGAACAATCAGGAGACGATGAATGCAGGCCAAGGCGGTTTCCCTGTCCACAACAGCACAACACACCCACTGGATGCGAGCGATGGCAATGGGGGTGATGGCGCTGACCCTCCTGATCCTGCAAGCCAGCATGGCGCTGGCCAAACCCGAAAGCCTCGCCCCGCTGGCCGAGAAAATTAGCCCTTCGGTGGTCAATATCACCACCTCTACCACGGTTGAGGGCCGCACCGGGCCGCAGGGCATCGTGCCCGAAGGCTCGCCCTTCGAAGACTTCTTTCGCGAGTTTCAGGACCGCAACAATGGTGAGGGCAACCGGCCCCGCCGTTCCTCGGCCCTTGGCTCGGGTTTCGTGATTTCCGAAGATGGCTATGTGGTGACCAACAATCACGTCATCGAAAGCGCGGATGAGATCACCATCGAATTCTTCTCGGGCGAGGAATTGGTCGCCGAGGTCATCGGCACCGACCCCAAGACTGACATCGCGCTTTTGAAGGTCGAAGCGGACGCGCCGCTGCCCTTCGTCTCTTTCGGTGACAGCAACGCCGCGCGGGTGGGGGACTGGGTGATTGCCATGGGCAACCCGCTCGGGCAGGGCTTTTCGGTCTCGGCTGGCATCGTGTCAGCGCGCAACCGGGCGCTGTCGGGCACCTATGACGATTACATTCAGACCGACGCCGCGATCAACCGCGGCAACTCCGGCGGGCCGCTGTTCAACATGGATGGCGAGGTGATCGGCGTGAACACCGCGATCCTGTCGCCCAACGGCGGCTCCATCGGCATCGGTTTTTCGATGGCGTCGAATGTCGTCACCCGCGTGATTGACCAATTGCAGGAATATGGCGAGACCCGCCGCGGCTGGCTGGGCGTGCGCATTCAGGACGTGACCGATGACGTGGCCGATGCCATGGACCTCAAGAAAGCCGTCGGCGCCCTGATCACCGATGTGCCGGAGGGGCCTGCGCGTGAGGCGGGGCTCAAAACCGGCGACGTGATCAAATCCTTCGACGGTGTCGAAGTGGTCGATACCCGTGGTCTTGTCCGTCAGGTGGGCAACAGCCCCGTGGGTGCGACGGTGCGCGTGACCGTGCTGCGTGACGGCAAGACCCAGACCATCAAGGTCGTACTTGGCCGCCGCGAAGAGGCCGATGGCGCGGTTCCCGACGGTATGGATGACAACGCCGATGAGGGGGCCGAGGTCGAGCCGCAGTCGACCATGCTGATGGGCCTGACCCTGATGCCGCTGACAGACGAGCTGCGCGCGGAACTCGGGGCCGATGACGATATGACCGGCCTTGCCGTAACGGATGTGGATCAAACATCGGAGGCCTTCGAGAAGGGCCTGCGCATGGGCGATATCATCACCGAAGCGGGGCAGGAGCAGGTGTCGACCATTGCCGATCTCGAAGCCCGGATCGCCGCGGCGAAAGAGGCGGGCCGCCGCTCTCTGCTGCTGCTGGTGCGCCGGGGCGGCGACCCGCGCTTTGTGGCGCTGTCATTGGCGGAGTGATCTGCCGTAACGGTTTGGAAGGGGCGCCTGCGGGCGCCCTTTTGCGTTACAGGGTCAGCCGTTTTGTCGAGGCACCGCCACAAGTCCAAGCGCCCGTGCCGTGCTCAGCGACAGAACCTCGCTGTTCGGCCCCTGCCGAGCCTGATAGCGTCGAACCGCCGCCCGTGTCGCTTTGTCCATCTCGCCAGTGATTGGCCCCGCGTAAAACCCCCGCGCCTCGAGTGCCCGTTGCAGGCTGCTGTTGAACTCGGGCGTCAGCACGTCGGGGCAGGGGGTTTCGAACCAGTTGTCGACCCGTGCGCGCACGATCTCTTGCCGGGTTTCTGTCTTATAGACGGGCGGTTTGGCGATGCTGCCATCGGGGTTCATCTTGGCCGGGGTCACTTCGACCTGTTCGGTCACCGTCTCAATCACCGCAGGGCTGACCGTGCGGCCCCAGCAGCTTCCCTCCGGCGCGCCTGCGGGGCCGTTGCGGGTGGCCTCTAGCACCCCCGGCTCGGGGCGGGGCGTGGCCGGTGCCGCCGTCTCGCAACCCGTCAAGGCCGCGACGGCCAGCAGCAAAGCGGCGCAGCGCCGCGCGGTTCTGGGGGGAGGGGCTGTGTCATGCCGGTCTCTCGGGCTCAACTGTTGTTCGGGGGCAGACTAGCGGGATGCGTGGGCCTTGCCCACCGCAATGTCGGGCCCGCCGTGACCTTGCGAAAAGGGGGCTGGAACCGGCTGCCATAGCCCGTTAAACAAGGCCGAACTTTTAGGACGAAAGGGCATCATCATGGCCAAAATCACCTATGTCGAACACTCCGGCACCGAACATGTGGTCGAGGTGGCCAATGGTCTCACCGTCATGGAAGGCGCGCGGGACAATAACATTCCCGGCATCGAAGCCGACTGTGGCGGGGCCTGCGCTTGCTCCACCTGCCATGTCTATGTCGATCCGGCTTGGGCCGAGAAGCTGCCGCCGATGGACGACATGGAAGAAGACATGCTCGACTTCGCCTTCGAGCCCGATCCCGCGCGTTCGCGTCTGACCTGCCAGATCAAGGTCACCGATGCGCTGGACGGTCTGCGCGTGCAGATGCCGGAAAAGCAAATCTGATGCGGGGGATCGGCGCGGCACTGCTGGCGCTGATCGCAACAGATGCGGCGGCGGAGACCATCACCGCCGCGCATTACATCGCGCCCACCGGGCGCTACGCCCATGGCATTCTTGGCGACGCGCTGGAATGGGGCGGCTTGCAGGTCTCTCTGGCAAATGGCGGTGCGCGGCGCTTCCATCTGCCGCGCGACCATGTTTTCGAAGATATCGCCCCCCGGCTGGTGGATGTGACCGGCGATGGCGCGCCCGAGGTTCTGGTGATCGAGACGGACGTGAGCCGCGGCGCGGCGCTGGCGATTTACGGTCCCGAGGGCAAGATCACCGAGACCCCGCATATCGGCCAAAGCAACCGGTGGCTCGCCCCCATAGGTGCCGCCGACCTAGATGGCGATGGCGCTGTCGAGATCGCCTATGTCGACCGGCCCCATCTGGCGCGGGTGCTGCGGGTCTGGCGCTTTGCCGATGGGCGGCTCAGCGAAATTGCACAGATGACGGGGCTGACCAATCACCGCATCGGAGAGCGGCATATCTCAGGCGGTTTGCGCGATTGCGGTGCAGGGCCGGAGATGGTGCTGGCGGATGCCGATTGGGAACGTGTAGTGGGGGTGCGCCTGACAGGCGGGCAGCTTGCACGGCGCGATATCGGCCCCTTTGCGGGGGCCGAGAGCTTTGCCAAGGCGCTGGCCTGTGAATGAGGGGCGGCTGCGGCTCTGGTAGAGCCGCCATCCGTCAGCTCAGCGCGCGCCAGCCGATGTCGCGGCGGCAGAACCCTTCGGGCCATTCGATCCCATCGACCATCGCATAGGCACGCTCTTGCGCCTCGGCCAGCGTGGCCCCGCGTGCGGTGACATTCAGCACCCGCCCACCATTGGCCAAGATCGCCCCGTCCTGCGCCTTGGTGCCCGCGTGGAACACCATATTGGCGCTATCCTCGGGCAGGGCGGAGAGGCCCTTGATCTCGCTGCCCTTTTCATAGTCACCGGGGTAGCCTTTGGCGGCCATCACCACGGTCAGCGCGTGATCTTCGGCCCAGGTCACCTGCATATCGGCCAGCGCGCCCTTTGCGCAGGCCTGCATCAGATCAAAAGCCTGCGCGCCGAGGCGCATCATCAGCACCTGGCACTCCGGGTCGCCGAAACGGACATTGTATTCCACCAGCCGCGGCTGGCCGTCCTTGATCATCAAGCCGGCATAGAGCACGCCCTGATAGGGCATTCCGCGCTTGGCCATCTCGGCCATGCAGGGGCGGATGATCTCATTCAGCGCGCGTTCGGCGATCTCGTCGCTCAGCACCGGGGCGGGGGAATAGGCGCCCATGCCGCCGGTGTTGGGGCCGCTGTCGCCTTCGCCGACCCGCTTGTGGTCTTGGGCCGTGCCGATGGGCAGCACCGTCTCCCCGTCGCAGAGCACGAAGAAAGACGCCTCTTCGCCTTCCATGAACTCTTCGATCACGACCTCGGCACCCGCCTCGCCAAAGGCACCGTCAAACATCTCATCCACGGCGGCCAACGCTTCGGCGTCACTCATGGCGATGATGACACCCTTGCCTGCCGCCAGACCGTCGGCCTTGATCACGATGGGCGCACCTTGCTTTTCGACATAGGCGCGGGCGCTGGCGGCGTCGGTGAAATGGCCATAGCCCGCCGTGGGGGCCGCGCAGGCGTCGCAGATTTCCTTGGTGAAGGCTTTGGAAGCCTCCAGCGCCGCCGCTGCTTTGGAGGGGCCAAAGACATCGAAACCCGCCGCGCGCAGATCGTCGCCCACACCCGCGGCGAGGGGCGCTTCGGGGCCGATGACGACGAAATCGATGTTATTGCCCTCGCAGAAGGCCACAACCGCCGCGCCATCCATGATGTCGAGCTTGGCGCATTGCGCGATGGCGGCGATGCCCGCGTTCCCCGGTGCCACGATCAGCTTGTCGCATTTGGGGTTCTGCATAACCGCCCAAGCAAGTGAATGTTCGCGGCCACCGCTGCCGAGGATCAGGATATTCATGCCGCGCACTCCCTTGGACTTCGTTGCTCCGCGTTCTAAGCTGGGGGGCCCACAGACACAAGGTGCACAGATGGATCTGTTCGACGACCCCGCCCCCGGTGACAACAGCCCCGAATTCACGGTGACCGAGCTTTCGGGCGCGATTAAACGGGTGATCGAGGGGGAGTTCGGCCATGTGCGGATTCGCGGTGAAGTGGGCCGCGTCAGCCGCCCGCGTTCGGGCCATGTCTATCTCGACCTCAAGGATGACCGCTCGGTCATCTCGGGCGTGATCTGGAAAGGCGTGACCGCACGGCTTGAGACCCAGCCCGAAGAGGGGATGGAGGTCATCGCCACCGGGCGCATCACCACCTTTGGCGGGCAGTCGAAATACCAAATCGTCATCGAGGACATCAAACCGGCGGGCATGGGCGCGCTGATGGCGCTGTTGGAGAAACGCAAGGCGGCGCTGGCGGCAGAGGGGCTGTTCGCCCCCGAACGCAAACGCCCGCTGCCCTATCTGCCCGAGATTATCGGCGTTGTGACATCGCCCTCGGGGCCGTGATCCGTGACATTCTGCACCGGCTGCGGGATCGTTTCCCGCGCAAGGTGCTGGTCTGGCCGGTCGCCGTTCAGGGCGCGAAATGCGCGCCCGAGGTGGTGCGCGCCATCCAAGGGTTCAACCGGCTCACCCCCGGTGGCGCGTTGCCCCGGCCCGAGTTGATCATCGTGGCCCGTGGCGGTGGCTCGGTCGAAGACCTTTGGGGCTTCAACGAGGAAAGCGTCGCCCGCGCGGCGGCAGCCTCGGACATTCCGCTGATCTCTGCCGTGGGGCATGAGACGGACACGACGCTGATCGACTTCGTCTCGGACAAACGCGCGCCCACGCCGACGGCGGCGGCGGAATTGGCGGTGCCGGTGCGGCATGAGCTGGCGGCATGGCTGGAGGGGCAGGGCGCGAGGATGCGTCAGGCGCTGAGCCAAGGGCTGACCCGTCGCAGCCAGCGGATGCGGGATCTGGCGCGGGCCTTGCCCCGGGCCGACACGCTGCTGGAGGGGCCGCGCCAGCGCCTTGATCGCGGGGGGAGAAACTGGCCCCCGCGCTGATCGCAGGCGTCCAAGGCCGCCGCGTCAAGCTGGCCGATATGTCAGGCGCTCTGCGCCCCGGCACCCTGCGCCGCCAGTTGGAGGCGGATCGTCAGCGTCTGGCGCAGCTCTCGGCACGGCTCGACCCGGCGTGGCAACGCAATTTGGCCGGGCAACGCGAACGGCTGGCCGCGCGGATTGACCGGTTCCACCCCGAGGTGCTGCACCGCCAAATCCTCCGCCGCCGCGAGCGGTTGGTCGATCGCACACAAACCTTCCGCCCCGAGGTTCTGCGCCGCGACCTGTCGCGCCAAGACCAACGGTTGAAAGAGGTGCTGGCCCGGCTGGCGCGCGCAGGCCGCGCCGATCAGGACCGCCGCCGCCGCCAGATCGACGCGATGGGCCGCACGCTCGGCACGCTCGGCTACCGCGAAACGCTGGCCCGTGGTTTCGCCGTGGTGCGGGGCGACGGTGATGTGGTGACCAGTGCGGAGGCTGCCAAGAAGGCGGCGCATCTGGAGATCGAATTCGCCGACGGTCGCTTGCCGGTCAAAGGCGAGGGCTGAACTGGCCTAGACCCCGACCTCCGGCCCAAGGCACAGCAGCGGCTCGGTCATTTCCCTCGCCTCATAAAGCGCGGTCTCGGTCGGGTCATTCTCGAACCGTGCGACCAGCCCGGTCGGGTTTTCGCTAAAGCTCCAGCATTGCGGGGCGGGGTCGTCTTCGTAGACAAAGCAGATCAGCCCATCGGCCTCATACCAGCGCCCCTCTTTGCAATGGCCATCGAGGAAGGACCACTGCACGCGCCGGTTCTCGCGATAGATTTCCGCCCCATAGGGCGCGCCGGACTGGCCGAAATAGAGCGTCTTGCCTTCCGTATAGGCTTCGAACTCCGCCGCCGACATCTCGGCCAAGGCAGGCAGTGGAAGGAAGGCGCAGATCAGGGCGAAGGCATGTCTCATGCCACCAGCCTGCCAGAAGCCCGCGCCCCGCGCCAGTGGGGTCAGCGCCGATGCCACCGCGCCACGCGCCGGTCCATCATCCGCCGCCAAAGCGGGGAACGAGGGCAATCACCGCCATCACGGGCAGGGAATAGGGCAGTTTCGGCATATCATGGGTCACTTCCAGCGCCGGGAAGGCGCGGGCGGGGCGCATGTGGTGGTCCGAATGGCGCGGGGCGTTCAGCATCATCGCGGCGGAGTACCATTTGGGCGCGTTCCAACTGTGCTGCGGGCGCATCGGCTCGAACCGGCCATCGGGGCGCTGCTCTCGTCGCAGCCCATAGTGCTGCACATAGTCCGACAGCAGCAGTTGCATCTGCGCATAGGCCGCCAGCCCGATATAGGCGAGCAGCCCGTCGACCCCGCCTAGCAGCAGCGCCGTGAGCAGCGCCAGCGCCGCGCCAGTGAGGTAGAGCACGTAAGGGTGCAACCCTTTCGCCCCCGTCTTGCGCGCCCGCTGCGCGCTGTCGGCCTGCCACCCCGCGCGAAACTCCCCCCAGCTTGCGCTCAGCAGAAACCGCCAGAACCCCATGCCCTTGGGCGCGGAGTTGGGGTCAGCCGGGGTGGCGGCGGCGGGATGATGCACCCGCAGATGGGCCGAGACGTGGTGCCCGTGCAGCAGCGAGATATAGATCGCCGTGCCAATCCGCCGGGGCAGGCGGCGGCGGGCGTGGATCAACTCATGGGCGTTGGAATTGCTGATCTGGCCCAGAAACAGGCCAAGGGCGGCAAAGATCAGGGCGCGGTCCAGCCCCTCAAGATGCGGGGCTGCGCCAATCGCCCAGACCCCGAGCGGCAGCAGCAGGAAATGCGCGGCGGCCAAGGTCAGCGTCAGGGCGCGGCCCGAGCTGTCGGAAAGGCGCAGCGCGCGGCCCAACCGGTCCATAAAGGCCACATGCACCGTGATCGACAACAGCGCCAGCACGGGCCAGACCCCGCCCCAGAGGGCGGCCGCGGCGATCAGCACCGCCGGTGTCAGACTTGCGATCACATACCACAGCATGCGTTTTCCCCTGCGACCCCACGCCAATCGGCTCGGCCCCGTATTCTGCCCGCCGCAGGGGCCGTGCACAACGCAAACACCCGCGCGATTGTCGCTTTTTGATCGCGCCTAGGGCTTTGGATTTGTTACCAAGGCGGAAAGCAAGGCGGGGGGAGAGACATGGCGCTGGACGATCACGGCAAGGCTGCGGCGGGGGAGCCGCGAAAGGGCGTTTGGAAATCCGGCAAGGGCAAGGGGCGGCATCACCCCAAGGGGCGGCAGTTGGAGGATACGGCGTGGGAGGAGGTCCGCGCGCTGTTGGGCAACCGCCCGCGCGCCCGCGATCTGCTGATCGAGTTTCTGCATCTGATCCAAGACCGCTTTGGCCACCTGTCGGCCGCGCATCTGCGCGCCTTGGCCGAAGAGATGCGCCTGTCGATGGCCGAGGTCTATGAGGTCGCCAGTTTTTACGCCCATTTCGACGTGGTGAAAGAGGGCGAGACCCCGCCGCCCGCGCTGACCATCCGCGTCTGCGATTCGCTGTCTTGCGAGCTGGCCGGGGCGCAGGCGTTAAAAACCGCGTTGGAGGAGGGGTTGGACCCGACCGAAGTGCGCGTGTTGCGCGCGCCCTGCATGGGGCGCTGCGACACGGCGCCGGTGCTGGAACTGGGGCATAACCATATCGACCACGCGACGCCCGAGAAAGTTCTTGCGGCCATTGGCGCCGGAGATACCCATGCCCACCTGCCTGGCTATGAAACTTACGAAACCTACGCGGCATCAGGGGGTTACAACGCGCTGTTGAACCTGCGTCAGGGGGGCGATTGGGAAGCGGTGCAGGAGCAATTGTTGCAGGCTGGGCTGCGCGGCCTTGGTGGGGCTGGTTTCCCCTCGGGCAAGAAATGGGGCTTCGTGCGCGGCAATCCCGGCCCGCGCTATCTGGCGGTGAATGGCGATGAGGGCGAGCCGGGCACCTTCAAGGACCGCTGGTATCTCGAACGCAGGCCGCATCTCTTCCTCGAAGGGATGCTGATCGCCGCTTGGGCGGTGGAGGCGGAGAAAGTCTTTCTCTACATGCGCGACGAATACCCGGCGGTGCTGGAGATCCTGCGCCGTGAGATTGGCGCTCTGGAAGGTGCGGGCCTCATTACGCCCGGCTATGTCGATCTGCGCCGCGGGGCGGGCGCCTATATCTGCGGCGAGGAAAGCGCCATGATCGAAAGCATCGAAGGCAAGCGCGGATTGCCGCGCCACCGCCCGCCCTATGTGGCGCAGGTCGGTGTCTTTGGCCGCCCGACTTTGGTGCATAACGTGGAGACTCTGCATTGGATCGCCCGCATTTGCCGCGAGGGGCCGCAGGTGTTGAATGGGGTCGAAAAGAATGGCCGCAAGGGGCTGCGGAGCTATTCCGTTTCGGGCCGTGTGGCGCGCCCGGGGATGTATCTGCTGCCCGCAGGCTCGACCATCACCGATATCATCGCCTCGGCGGGGGGCATGGCAGAGGGCCATCTGTTCAAAGCCTATCAACCGGGTGGGCCGTCCTCGGGGCTGTTGCCCGCGTCGATGGCGGATCTGCCGTTGGACTTTGACACGTTGCAGCCACATGGGTCTTTCATCGGCTCGGCGGCGGTGGTCGTCCTGTCGGAACACGACAGCGCGCGGGCCGCCGCCCTCAACATGCTGCGGTTTTTCGAGGATGAAAGCTGTGGCCAATGCACGCCCTGCCGGGTCGGCTGTGAAAAGGCGGTGAAGCTGATGCAGGAGGACCGCTGGGACCAAGACCTGCTGGAGGCGTTGTCGACCGCCATGGTCGATGCCTCGATCTGCGGGCTGGGGCAGGCGGCGCCGAACCCGATCCGGCTGGTGATGCAGCATTTCCCCGATGAAATCTGACCTCGCCCCTCCCGGCGGGCTTGATCTGCCCGGGCGCCCTTCCATCTGCGCGGGCAAGCCTATAGATCAAGACGAAACTGCATGGGAGACGCCGATGGCCTTCTTCACGAAGCTCAAGGACCGCTTGTTCAAATCCTCGTCTAAACTCGACGAGGGGTTGGAGGCAATCGTCAGCGATGGCGGAGAGGCGGAGGCCGAAGCGGCCCCCGTGGATGCGGTGATGGACCAGCCCGGCGCGGCCTCTGACGTGATGCCCGACGGGCAGGAGGACAGCGGCCCGATGTTGGCGGCAGAGCGGGAGGCGGCGGAAGAGCCGACCCCCGCGCCTGAACCCGCCCCGGAACCCGAGACGCTCCCAGAACCCGAGCCGCAGCCTGCGCCTGAACCGCAGCCCGAACCGTCTGAGCCCCAGCCGGACCCCAGACCCGCGCAGGACCCCCCGCCGCTGACCCCGAGCCTGCACCGACCCCGGAGGAAGTTCCCGCGGCGACCGACCTGCGCCAAGCGATGACCCCCGTCGCCCCGGCGCTGGACGAAACCCCAGCCGAGGCCGCCGCCGCCAAACCGGGTCTTCTGGGCCGTCTCATGGGGCGCGGCGCCGCGCAGCCCGTGGTGCGCCGGACGCTGGATGACGAGATGCTCGAACAGCTCGAAGAGCTGCTGATCAGCGCCGACATGGGCGTCGACACGGCGCTGCGGGTCACCGCGAATATGGCCGAGGGGCGCTTTGGCAAAAAACTCTCGGTGGCTGAGATCAAAAAACTGCTCGCCAGCGAAGTCAGCCGGATCATGGAGCCTGTGGCTCGGCCCTTGCCGCTCTATGCCAAGACCCCGCAAGTGGTGCTGGTGGTCGGTGTGAACGGCTCGGGCAAGACGACGACCATCGGCAAATTGGCCTCGCAATTCCGTGCGGCGGGCAAGAAGGTCGTGATCGCCGCAGGGGATACCTTCCGCGCCGCCGCGGTAGAGCAATTGCAGGTCTGGGGCGAACGCGCCAACGTGCCCGTGCTGACCGCGCCCGAGGGCAGCGACCCGGCGAGTCTTGCCTTTGACGCCATGGGCCGCGCGCAGGAAGAGGGGGCCGATCTGTTGCTGATCGACACGGCGGGCCGCTTGCAAAACCGGGGCGACCTGATGGAGGAATTGGCCAAGATCGTCCGCGTCATCCGCAAGAAGGATGAGACCGCGCCGCATAACACCCTATTGGTGCTGGATGCGACGACGGGGCAGAATGCGGTCAATCAGGTGAAGGTCTTTCAGGAGATCTCCGATGTCAGCGGTCTGGTGATGACCAAGCTTGACGGCACCGCCAAGGGTGGCGTGCTGGTGGCGCTGGCGGATCGCTTTGGCCTGCCCATTCATGCCGTGGGCGTGGGCGAGCAGATTGACGATCTGTCGCCCTTTGACCCGGATGAATTCGCCGCCGCCTTGGTGGGCACGGATGGCTGAGAGTACACTGGCCGCCGAAAGTGGCGGCCCTGTTCAGTCATGGGTGCCAAGCTTTCGTTCGATCCAGCGCAGAACGGTCAAAACCAGCACCACGACCCCTGCGGTCAAACAGGCCAGCAGGATTTGTCCCGCGCCGCAGGACAGGCCGATGGCCCCGGCCAGCCACATCGACGCGCCGGTGGTGATGTTGCGCACCTCTCCGTTCGAGGTGAAAATGATCCCCGCCGCGAGGAAGGCGACGCCTGCGGTCACCGCCTCGATGAGGCGCAATGGATCGAAGCGCATCTGGTCGCCATCGCCGAACTCCAGACTGCCAAGCTCTTGCCCGATGATGATGAAGAGACAGGCGGCGATGGCCACCATGATATGGGTCCGCAGCCCCGCAGGCTTGTCGCGCCGTTCGCGCTCATACCCGACGACCCCCGCCAGAAAGGCGGCCATCAGCAGCCGCGCCGCGGCGACGGTGACCGGCACTTTGGAAAAACTGTGGGTAAGATCGGCGATCAGGCTTTCAAACATGGAAATTCCGTTGGTGATAAAGGCTTTGAAGTATAAACCTCTCGCCGCGGTGGTGGTTCCGCGATGACCGATTGGATCCTGTCGATCGAAGGCACCCCCGCGGGCCACACCGCGGCCCTGTGGCTGGCGCTTTCCGCAGCCTTCCTGCACGCGGTTTTCGGCGCGCTGCAAAAGGGGCGGCATGATCCGTGGCTCACGCGCGGGGCGATCGATGTCTCTTATGGCGTGATGGCGGCCCCCTTTGCGCTTTTCGTCGTGCCTTGGCCCGAGCCGCATATGTGGGTGATCTTCCTCGGCGCTTTCGTGATCCATGTGATCTACAAGCTGTTGCAGGCATGGGCCTATACCAAGGGCGCCTATACGGTGGTCTACCCGGTGGTGCGCGGCACGGGGCCGCTCTTTGCCGTGGTCGGCGCCTATCTGATCTTTGGTGAGCGGTTCAACGCGGTGCAATGGCTTGGCGTGGCAGTGCTGCTAAGCGGTATCTTCGGCCTTGCTCTTTATAACCTGCGCAATCTGGTCGCCGCGCGCGATACGCTGCACGCAGCGCTCGGGCTGGCGGTGCTGACGGGCTTGTTCGTGGCGCTTTACACCACATATGACGCATACGGCATCCGCGCCACGGCGGATCCTTTCACCTTCCTTGCATGGTTTTTCATGATCGACGGGTTGGTGATGCCGGTGATCGCATGGCGGCGCTGGCACGCGATGGAGAACCCACCCGAGGTGGCGCCGCTGATGCTGCGCGGCTTTATCGGCGGGATCATCGCTTTTGCGAGTTTCGGGTCGGTCATGCTGGCCACGCGGCTCGACAAGGTGGGCGAGGCGGCGGTGCTGCGCGAGACCTCGACCGTCTTTGCCGCGCTGATCGGGGTGCTGGTGCTGAAAGAAACCGTCGGCCCGCGCCGCATCGCGCTGATGGCGCTGATCGCAGCCGGGGCGGTGATTGTTGAAATAGGCGGCTAAAGGAACAGGCATGTCAGAACCAAGAGAGATCAACCCAATGTTGCGGGCAGGCTTGGAATACGGGCCGGTCTTGGCCTTCCTTGTGGCCTATCTGTGGCTCAAGGATAACACCTACACCTTCGGCGGGACGGAGTATGACGGCTTTATCGTCGTCACCGCGATGTTCGTGCCGCTGCTGGTGCTCTCGACCGGCGCGCTTTGGGCGCTGACGGGCAAGCTGAGCCGGATGCAGGTCGCCACCGTGGTGCTGGTGGTGATTTTCGGCGGGCTCTCGGTCTGGCTGAACGATGACCGCTTCTTCAAAATGAAGCCGACGCTGATCTATGTGCTTTTCGGCGGCCTTCTGGCCGTCGGCCTGCTGCGCGGGCAATCCTACCTGAAATACGTCATGGAAGAGATGATGCCCCTGCGCGATGAGGGCTGGATGCTGCTGACCAAACGGCTGATGTATTTCTTCTTTGGTCTGGCGCTGGCGAATGAGGTGATCTGGCGGTTCTTCTCGACCGACACATGGGTCTACTTCAAAACTTTCGGCCTGACAGCGGCGATTTTCGTTTTCTTCATGGCGCAGGGCAAGCTGTTCGAAGCCTACGGCGAAAAGAAAGACCATGGCTGATCCGCTCAAATTTAACGAAGGCCCCGCGCGAAACTGTTGACCTGTAGCGTCGCGCGGCGTAATCCACCCCGCGTGGCGATTTGTTACCGGATTGTGGGCCACGTTAAACATGCCGCTAAAAGGTCAGGATGAAAGACCCTTTCGCTTGGCCGCGTCTGGGGTTTTTTTATGCCCGCGAGGTCGGGCCGGAAGGATGAGATAGATGAGCAACGACCGTCACGCGCGCACCCAAGCGATCCACGCAGGCACCCGCCGCAGCCAATATGGCGAGGTGAGCGAAGCGATCTACCTGACCCAAGGTTTCGTCTATGACAGCGCCGAACAAGCCGAGGCGCGTTTCGAAGAGATCGGCCCGGATGAGTTCATCTATGCCCGCTATGGCAACCCCACGGTGGCCATGTTCGAGGACCGCATCGCCACGCTAGAAGGGGCCGAGGATGCCTTTGCCACCGCCAGCGGCATGGCGGCGGTCTCGGGCGCGCTGATTTCGATGCTGAAGGCGGGCGATCATGTCGTCTCGGCCCGGGCGCTATTCGGGTCTTGTATCTATGTGCTGGAAGAGATCCTTGGCCGCTACGGGGTGGAGGTCACTTTCGTCGACGGCAGCGACCTCTCCGCTTGGGAGGCCGCGATCCGCGAGGACACCCGCGCGGTGTTTTTTGAATCCGTGGCCAACCCCACGCTTGAGGTGATCGACATTGAGGCCGTGGCCAAGCTCGCCCATGCCAAGGGCGCGCTGGTTGTGGTCGACAATGTCTTTGCCACGCCGGTCTTTTCGCGCGCGATCTCGCAGGGCGCGGATGTGGTGGTCTATTCCGCGACCAAACATATCGATGGGCAGGGCCGTGCGCTTGGCGGTGTGGTGCTGGGCAGCCGCGAGTTCATCCGCGGCACGCTTGAGCCTTACATGAAACACACCGGCGGCTCGATGAGCCCCTTCACGGCTTGGATCATGCTCAAAGGGTTGGAGACCATTGACCTGCGGGTGCGGGCGCAGGCGGCCAGCGCACAGGAATTGGCCGAGGCGCTGGAAGGTCACGCGGCCTTGGCGCGGGTGCTTTACCCGGGCCTTGCGGGCCATGCGCAGAACGCACTGGCGATGCGCCAGATGGGGGCAGGGGGCACGGTGCTGTCCATTGACCTCAAGGGCGGCAAGGCGGCGGCTTTCGCATTCCTGAATGCGTTGCAGGTGGGCGTGATCTCAAACAACCTTGGCGACGCCAAGACCATCGTCACCCATCCGGCCACCACCACCCACCAGCGTCTGCCGCAGGACACCAAAGATCTTTTGGGCATCACGCCGGGGCTGGTGCGGATCAGCGTGGGGCTGGAATATAGCGGCGATCTCAAGGCCGATCTGCTGCAAGCCTTGGATGCGGCGGCGCAAGCCTGACCTGATGTGTCGCGGGCGCGGTGGCATTTTGGCCCCGCGCATCATACATTGAGAGCGACAGACCGGAGGGCCGCGCAATGAACATCGTGACTGAGATGTCCGAGACACCGGACCGGGAGGCGGCGCAATCCGCGCTCGCCACGCTGCGCGCTTGGGCCGAAACGGCCACCCCGGCCGAGATTGCGGCGCTGGACCCGGCGATGGCGCGGATGCTGGCCCCCACCGAATATCCCGCCCTTAGCCGCGCCTATCCCGAAGATTTCACAGCGGGCGACAACTACCGCGCCAGCCTGCCGGATCTGCAAAACGGCCCCTCCAGCCTGATCCGCGGCGCGCAGCAGTTGATCCAGCATGTCGGCATCTCAAACTTTCGCCTGCCGATCCGCTATCGCAGCCGCGAGGGCGGGGATCTGCGGCTTGAGACCTCGGTCACCGGTACGGTCTCGCTCGATGCGGAGAAGAAGGGCATCAACATGTCCCGCATCATGCGCAGCTTCTACCGCCATGCCGAGGCGACCTTTAGCTTTGAGGTGATCGAAGCGGCGCTGGACGACTACAAGGCCGATCTTGAGAGCTTGGATGCCCGGATTCAGATGCGCTTTTCCTTCCCGATGAAGATCGGCAGCCTGCGCTCGGGCCTCACCGGCTATCAGTATTACGACATCGCGCTGGAGTTGGTGGAACAGAACGGCGAGCGCAAGAAGATCGTGCATCTCGACTATGTCTATTCCAGCACCTGCCCCTGTTCGCTGGAACTGAGCGAACACGCGCGTCAGACCCGCGGGCAATTGGCGACGCCGCATTCGCAGCGCTCCGTCGCGCGGGTATCGGTCGAGACGCGGGACGAGGGCGATTGCCTGTGGTTCGAAGACCTGATCGAGATTTGCCGCCGCGCCGTGCCGACCGAGACGCAGGTCATGGTCAAACGCGAAGACGAACAGGCGTTCGCCGAGCTTAACGCCGCCAATCCGATCTTTGTCGAGGATGCCGCGCGGCTGTTTTGCGAACAGCTTTTGGCCGATGGCCGGGTGGGCGATTTCCGCATCGTCGCCAGCCATCAAGAAAGCCTGCACAGCCACGATGCGATCAGCGTGCTGACCCAAGGCGAGACTTTTGCCGCGCAGAGCATCGACCCCAAGCTTTTCAACACCCTCTTTCACGTCGGCTGACCCCGCACGGCGCGGCAATCGCGCATTGGTTGTTCGCAGCCCGCGCCGCGCCCCTTTGCGGGGCATTTCGCCTGTCTTAGCGCGGAAATGGCGAATATCGCCCTGTCAGCCCTGCAAGTCCCGACCAGCGGCTATGCGAAAACGTCGGTTCTGCTGCGGCGCAGCATTGCCTATTTAGCGGTCATCGAAATACTGGAAATTGCAAAGGCAATCAGATGACCTACCAGAGCACTGCTCACCCCGCCCACTCCGTCTCTCCCCTCGAAGGGCTGCGGCGCGCCGGCGCCGGTCTGCGCCGCTTTTTCGCGGGGATCGGCCATGGCATCATGATGGGCTCCACCGCCCAACGCCGTTTTGAGCAGGTCCAAGGCCTGCAAGCGAAAAGCGACGAAGAACTGGCCGCCATGGGCATCAAACGTGACGACATCGTTCACCACGTTTTCAAAGACCTCTACTACATCTAAGACGACACGGACCGGGGCCAAATCGCGCCCCGGTCCCGTCTCGGCTTGACAGCGACGAGCGGCCAAGCCAACGCTGCGCGCATGTTGGATATACGACCTGTCGGATATGTCGTGGGCCTTTTGGTGGCCGTGCTCGGCCTTGCCATGATCATCCCGATCTTGGTCGATCTGGCCGAAGGCCGGGGCCAATGGTGGGTCTTTGTCGAAAGCGCGCTGATCACGACGCTGGGCGGCGGTATGATCGCCCTCGCCAGCGCCAATGGAGTCCGCGAAGGGCTCACCATTCAACAGACATTCATGCTGACCACTGGCGTCTGGCTGATGCTGCCGCTCTTCGGGGCTTTGCCCTTCGTGCTGGGCGCGACCGAGGCCAGCGTGACCGACGCGATGTTCGAGGCGATGTCGGGGCTGACGACCACCGGGGCCACGGTGCTGACCGGGTTGGAAGACCTGCCCAAAGGTCTGCTGATCTGGCGTGGGATCCTGCAATGGCTGGGTGGCATTGGTATCGTCGTTGTCGCCATGGTCTTCCTGCCTGAGCTGCGGGTCGGTGGTATGCAGATCTTCAAATCCGAATCCTTCGACACTTTCGGGAAAATCCTGCCCCGCGCGGGGCAGATCGCGACGCAGATTTCGGTGATCTACCTCTGGCTCACGCTGGCCTGCATGCTGAGCTATCTGGCCCTTGGGATGTCTACCTTCGACGCGACGGTGCATGCGCTGACAACGGTCTCGACGGGTGGTTTTTCTAACTACGACGCCTCCTTCAGCACCTTTTCCGGCCCCGCCGAATATGTCGCCGTGATTTTCATGATCCTCGCCGCGCTGCCCTTCGTGCGCTATGTGCAGCTGATCAACGGCAACCCCGTGGCCCTGCACCGCGACCCGCAGGTGCGCGGCTTTTTCATGACGATGACCTTTCTGGTGGTGATCGTCTTTTTCGTTCTGCGCAGCGGCACGACCTATGAATCCGAGCGGGTTTTGCGCGAAGCGCTGTTCAACATCACCTCGATCATCTCGGGCACCGGTTATGCCTCGGCGGACTATATGCAATGGGGCAGCTTTGCCGTGGCGCTGTTCTTTTTCATCGGTCTGATCGGCGGCTGCGCGGGCTCGACCACCTGTTCGATCAAAATCTTCCGCTATCAACTGCTCTTTGCGTCGATCCGCGCGCAGCTACGGCGGATCCGTTCGCCCCACGGTGTGTTTACCCCGCGCTACGACGGCCGCCCGGTGGGGGCGGACGTGCTAAGCTCGGTGATGTCCTTCTTCATGTTCTTCGTCGTATCGCTTGGCCTGATCTCGGTCGCGCTGAGCCTGACGGGGTTGGATTTCGTCACCTCCGTCTCGGGGGCGGCGGCGGCGCTGGCGAACATCGGCCCGGGATTGGGAGAGATCATCGGCCCGGCGGGGAACTTCAGCAGCCTTAATGACACGGCGAAGTGGATATTGATCATCGCCATGTGGATCGGGCGGCTGGAACTGATGGCGGTCTACGTCATGTTCACCGCCAAGTTCTGGCGCGCTTGAAGCGCGAAAGGGCGGCGCCGATGGCACCGCCCTTTGTCTTTGTCGCTAGGGGCTGAGCCCCCGCGTTATTCCCAGCAGCTGACCAAGACGGTCATGCCCTGCGCGCGCAGCGTCAGGTCGCGCGGCGCGATCGGGCCTGTGGCCCCCTGCGCCTGTTTGCTGCCCAGCCCGGCATCCTGCGCTGCCTTGAGGATCACATCACCATCAAGGGCAAAGCTCACGTCTTCGGGCAGTTTGCGGTCCGCTTCCGTCTGGGGAAGCAACATGCCCACGACGTGGCCATTCTCATCAAAGACCGGACCCCCGGCATCGCCAGGCTGGGCCTTGACCGAGAGGCGCTTGAGGGTCTCATCTCCGTTCAGGCCCTTGAGGTCCGACAGCGCGCCAAAGGTCAGTGTCGCGGCACTCAGCACGCCCTCGTAGGAGTAGCCCGCGACGGAGATTTCCGATTGCAGGCGCGGGGCCGCGTTGCTGAATTCGGCCACGGCCAGCGGGGCGAGGCGGCTTTCGGGTTTGAGCAGGGCTAGGCCGCGCGCCTCATCGGTGGCGACCACCGTGGCATCGGTATCGGCGTCCAGTGTCACCCGCCCGCAAGAGCCCACGACTTCGCTGGTGGTGACGACCGCGCCATTGCCATCGATGAAAAAGCCGCTGCGGGCGATCTTGGGCTGGCGGATTTGCAGGCCGGCGACCAGATCAATCGCCTGCGCGTCGCTGTTGCCTGCGGCAGCATCGAGCACGCCGGGCAGACGCGTGAGGCTTTTCGACATCTCGGCCACCACGCGGCGGCGGCGGTCTTCGTCCCCGGCGGGCCAGATCAGCGTGAAGCCCTTGATCTGACCGTTCTCCAACGAGACCTGCGTCTGGCTGATGATGCTGCCGTTTTCGCCGATCAGCTCAAAGGAATTGCGCTTGCGCTCGCGCGGGCCATCCAAGGGGACGATCTCAAGCGTTTGCATGATGTCATAAAGGCCATAGAGCGTATCTTGATTGCCCGGCTGGCTGATCAACAAGACCCGCGCGCCGATGTTGCCGCTGCTGTCGTAATGGGCAAAGGGCGGCTCGTAGCGGGCGAAGTCGACTTCGGCGGTGGGCATCATGATCTCGATCCCGGCCTTCTCGTCGCGCACCAGTTGCAAGCCCAGCCCGTCGAGCACGGCGTTATACTGCGCCATTAGCGCGGCGCGCTGGCGGGTGGTCAGCACACCGGTCTGCTCATAGCTGTTGGCGCCTTGCCAGGCGCGCATGGAGGCACGGGTGCCGCGGCCAAAGGCACCGTCAATCGCGGCGTCGTAAAAGCCCGCCCATTGCAGGGCGATTTGCAGGTCTTTGCGCTCCTGCGCCGAAAGGGCGCGTTCCGAGCGGCGCGCCTCTGCTGGGGTCTCATCCGGTTCGGGCGGGGTGGGGGCCGGGGCGGTCTCGGCCTCTGCGGCTTCGGTTTCACCCTCCGTCGCTGCGGGATCAAGCGGGGTTGTCGTGACATCGGGGGTGGTGCTGCCCGCGGCGGCTTCCTCTGGCGCAACGCCATCCACGCCCACGGGTGCGTCGATCACGCCGGTTTCCAGAACGTTGTCACCCACGGGCCAGAACTGCTGCTGGAACCGGCTGGATTGCTGGATGAAGCTGTCGCGCGGCACCAGACCGTCGCGCACATAGCTGCGCAGCACCAGTTCCGCATCCTCGCGCCGGTAGGGGCCTACGGCGATGCCGTACCAGCCGCCGCCCAAGGCAAAGCCATTCACGTCATCCAACAGGGTCTCATAGGCGCGCGCCCGATCCGTGGCCTCGGCCAAGGACGGCTGCGCCTCGATCTGAACCCAAACGACATCCTCTGCCGATTGCGCCCGCGCAAGGCCCGCCCAGGTCAGGCTCAGGGCCAAGAAGATCGCCACGGGGGCACGTAGAATTCGCTTCATCGTCACTCAACTCTCGCAAAACCAAATCCGAGCCAGATTACGCCGGAAAGCGGCGCGAATGCCATGCCAAAGGGGGCGAAATTCTGATAAAGCTGTGATTGACCCCCATGGTTTGCAGACGTAGGAAAGGCGCGCATCATTAAGGGGCAATCACCATGTCTGACGCAGCGCAGAAACCACGCTCTTTCCAAGAGATCATCCTTGCTTTGCAGAGCTATTGGGCGCGGCAGGGCTGCGCGGTGCTGCAACCCTACGACATGGAAGTGGGCGCGGGCACCTTTCACCCGGCCACCACGCTGCGCAGCCTTGGCACGCAGCCTTGGGCCGCGGCCTATGTTCAGCCCTCGCGCCGCCCCACCGATGGGCGCTATGGTGAGAACCCGAACCGTTTGCAGCACTACTACCAGTATCAGGTGCTGATCAAACCCAGCCCGCCGAACCTGCAGGAGCTGTACCTCGGCTCGCTTCAGGCCATCGGCATCGACATGGCGCTGCATGACATCCGCTTTGTCGAGGACGATTGGGAAAGCCCGACGCTCGGCGCTTGGGGTCTGGGTTGGGAAGTCTGGTGCGACGGCATGGAAGTGTCGCAGTTCACCTATTTCCAGCAGGTCGGCGGGCATGACTGCCACCCCGTCTCGGGTGAGCTGACCTACGGGCTGGAGCGTCTGGCGATGTATGTGCTGGGTGTCGATCACGTCATGGACATGCCCTTCAACAGCCCCGACGCGCCGATCCCGCTGACCTACGGCGATGTGTTCAAACAGACCGAAGAGGAATTCGCGCGCTGGAACTTCGATACGGCCAATACCGAGGTGCTGCTCGATCAGTTCAATGAGGCTGAGGCGCATTGCAAATACATCCTCGAACAGCCCGCCGAGGACCCCAAGACCGGCAAGCGCATCGTCATGGCGCATCCGGCCTATGACCAATGCATCAAGGCGAGCCATATCTTTAACCTGCTGGATGCCCGCGGCGTGATCTCGGTCACCGAGCGGCAGGCCTATATCGGGCGGGTGCGGGCGCTGGCCAAGCAATGCGCGGATGCCTTCGTGCAGACCCGTGCGGGCGGCTGGACGCCCGAGGCGGACAGCGCGGCATGAGCGGGAAGATTGTTGGCATCGTGATCCTCGTCTCCGCAGTGATCGCCGGTGCGGCGCTCTATTACCTTCAGATCTACGGCTTTTACCATGATGTGCCCGAGGCCAAGGTTGAACTCGTCTCTCTGACGACGGAGGAGCCGGAGGAGATCGCGGCGGAGAACCTACAGGCCATCGACGCCGACAGTTCCCCGATCCGGTTTCGCGCCTGTTTCGAGCATGACATCAGCCTCGCCATGGCGACCGAGACCTATGAGATCACCGAGCATACCGATCCGCGCAACGCGCCGGGCTGGTTCGATTGTTTCGACGCCCCCGCCATCGCGGCTGAGATCGAGGCGGGCAGCGCGCTGACCTTCCTCGGCGGCAAAAACGTGCACTACGGCGTCGATCGGATCGTGGCGCTGACCGACGACGGGCGCGGCTATATCTGGCATGAGCTGAACGACTGTGGTGAGAAGTCCTATGACGGCACCGTGGTGGGTGAGGCCTGCCCGGAACGCCCCGCCGACTGATCTTATCGCCGCGCGCGGCCCCTTTCGGCGGAACCTTTTGCCGCTGCCGAACGCTTGTCCCCACATAGAACGGGGGCGAAAATGTCAGAGAAAACACATGAGGGGCTGAAATGGGTGATGCGCGCAGGCTATGGCGCGCGCGGGGTGATCTATACGATCATCGGCGCGCTGGCGCTTTTGGCCGCCCTGAAACGCACCCAAGCCTCGGGTACGAAAGACGCCCTCGCGGCGCTGCGGGATGAGCCCTATGGCATCCCCGCGCTCTTTGCCATCGGCATCGGGCTGCTGGCCTATCTGGTCTGGCGGGTCGCCGCGGGCGTGAAGGATGTCGAAGACCACGGCACTGACGCCAAGGGGCTGATCGCGCGGCTGGGGCAGATCACGACCGGGCTGATCCACGGCGGTATCGGCGTCTCGGTTCTCGCTCTGGCGATGAGCGGCAAGAACTCCGGCGGCAGTTCTGCGCAGGACTGGACGCAAAAGCTGATGGCCATGCCCGCCGGGCGCTATATCGTGGCCGCGGGGCGCTGATCCTGCTGGGCGCGGGGATTTACTACGCCTACAAAGGGCTGAGCGGGAAGTATAAGGGCCATCTGGCGCGCACCCATTTCACCGAAAGCATCGACCCCATCGTGAAGATTGGCCTTGTCATCTATGGCGGCATTCTCGCGCTCGTCGCCTTTTCGCTGGGCTATGCGGCGCTCACGGCTAACCCCGAACAGGCGGGCGGTCTGGGCGAGGCGTTGCAAGACCTGCGCGGCATGGCCTTTGGGCGCTTCCTTCTGGGCGGTGCCGGGCTGGGGCTCATCGGTTTCGCGGTCTATAACTTCGTCGAAGCGGGCTACCGCGTGGTGCCAAAATTCTCCGACCCGGATATCCGCACCTTGTTGGATTAAACGCGGGGCGGGGGGCTAGACCCTCCGCCTAGCACTCGTTATCCAAGCCCCCGATGAGACGCCGCCGTCGCGGCAAGAATTGGGGGCCGCCCGTGCCAGATCTGCTGATTGAACTTTTTTCCGAAGAAATTCCCGCGCGGATGCAGAAACGCGCGGGCGAAGACCTGCAAAAGCTGGTGACCAACGGTTTGGTCGAGGCCGGTCTGACCTATGGCTCCGCTGCCGTCTTCACCACGCCGCGCCGCCTGACGCTCGCGCTTGGCGACATGCTCGCCGCCAGCCCGCGACAGGTTGAGGAACGCAAGGGCCCCAAGGCTGACGCGCCCGAGAAAGCCGTCGAAGGTTTCCTCCGCGGCGCGGGTCTGACCCGCGACCAGCTTGAGGAGCGCGACACGCCCAAGGGCAAGGTGCTCTTCGCCAAGATCGAGAAGCCGGGCCGCCCCGCCGCCGAGATCGTGGCCGAGGTGCTGGAGCAGACCATCCGCAATTTCCCCTGGCCAAAGTCCATGCGGTGGGGCAGTGGTAGCCTGAAATGGGTCCGCCCGCTGCATTCCATCCTCTGCGTGATCAGCGATGAGGCCGGGGCCGAGGTGGTGCCGCTGACCATCGACGGGATCACCGCCGGGAACACCACGCGCGGGCACCGTTTCCTCGCCCCCGACGAGATCGAAGTCGCGGGTTTCGAGGATTATCAGGACAAGCTCAGCCGCGCCTTTGTCGTGCTCGACCCCGCGACGCGGGCCGATACGATTTGGCATGATGCCACCAACATGGCCTTCGCCGCCGGGCTGGAAGTGGTTGAGGACGCAGGGCTTCTGGCCGAGGTCGCGGCCTGGTGGAATACCCCGTCGTGCTGATGGGCCGCATCGGCGAGGATTTCCTCGGCCTGCCGCCGGAGGTGCTGCAAACCTCGATGAAAGAGCATCAGAAGTTCTTCTCGGTCCGCAACCCGAAGTCGGGGCAGATCGAGCGGTTCGTCACCGTCGCCAACCGCACCACCGCCGACGAGGGCGCCACGATCCTTGCGGGCAACGAAAAGGTGCTGGGCGCGCGGCTGTCGGATGCCAAGTTCTTCTGGGACAACGACTTGCGCAGCGTCACCACCGGCGCGGGCATGGAGACTTGGGTCAAGGCGCTGGAAAACGTGACCTTCCATAACAAGCTCGGCACCCAGGCCGAGTTGATCGACCGCATGGCGACCCTCTCGCGCGAATTGGCGCCGCTGGTCGGTGCTGACGCCGATGAGGCCGAAAAGGCTGCCCGCGTCGCTAAGGCCGACCTCAGCTCCGAGATGGTCTATGAATTCCCCGAGTTGCAGGGCCTGATGGGCAGCTACTACGCGCGCAGGGCGGGGATGTCGGATGCCGTCGCAGACGCCGCCAAAGACCACTACGCGCCGCTGGGACCGTCCGACGACGTGCCGACCGCGCCAGTGTCGATTGCCGTGGCTTTGGCCGAGAAGATCGACAAGTTGACCGGGTTCTGGGCCATCGACGAGAAGCCGACCGGTAGCAAGGACCCCTTCGCGCTGCGTCGTGCGGCCTTGGGTGTGATCCGGATTTTGGTGGAGAATGATGTGTCGCTGTCACTGAACGACGTACTGGGCCAAAGCGCCGAGATCGTCGGCGACCGTGACGCGGGCCGGGCTGACACTGCCGACATTCTGGGCTTCATCCACGACCGCCTCAAAGTCTACCTGCGCGACCAAGGCATCCGTCACGACGTCATCGACGCCTGCATCGCCATGGACGGCAGCGACGACCTCACCCTGCTGGTCAAACGCGCCCGTGCCCTGTCGGAAACGCTCAAAACCGACGATGGCGAAAACCTGATCCAAGGCTTCAAACGCGCCAACAACATCCTCAGCCAAGCCGAAGAGGCCGATGGCGTGGAATACTCCTTTGGCGCCGATCCGAAGTTTGCCGAGACGGAGGCCGAAAAAGACCTCTTCGCCGCACTCGACAAGGCAGAGGCCAAGATCACCCCGGCAATGGCGGCGCAGGATTTCTCGACCGCGATGGCGGCCATGGCCGAATTGCGCGGGCCGATCGATGCCTTCTTCGAGGCGGTGCAGGTCAACGCCGAGAACCCCACGGTGCGGCGCAACCGGCTTAATCTGCTGAGCCGCATCCGCACGATCTGTAGCGCCGTGGCGGACTTGACCAAACTGGACGGTTGACCCCAGAGGGGGCGAGATCCCTTGCCCCTTCTGCCTCAACCCCTATGCTGCACCGGAACGATTAAGGTGCCGCAGTGCAGAACGACCCCCATACCACGCTGGTGACCCCCACCGCGCCGATTGCCAATACCACCCACGGCGGGCGGGCCAAATGTTTGCAACGTCTCGTGCGGCTCGACCTGCCGGTGCCGCGCACCATCGCGCTGTCCTTTGACGCGGTGCAGCAGATCGCGCGGGGCAGATGCCCGACGTGCAGGCGGTGGTCGATCAGTTCCCGAAGGGTGCGCTGCTTTGCGTGCGGCCCTCCAGCCAAGACCCCGATTGGGGCGGGCCGGGGCGGTGCTGAACATCGGGATCAATGACGCGCTCTTTGAAAGCTACGCCGGCACCATTGGCGAAGGGCCAGCGGCGGCGCTTTATTCGCGTTTCGTGCAGTCCTACGCGGTCAATGTGGCCCGTCTCGACCCGGATATGTTCGACGATGTGAACGGCGATGGCCGCGCGGCGCTGATGGAATCCCTGCGCGCCTATGAGGCCGAGACCGAAGAGCGTTTCCCCCAAGACCCGGCGACGCAATTGGCGGCGGTGCTGCGCTCCATGGCGCGGGCGTGGAACGGCACCTCGGCGCGGCTGCTGCGGCAGGCCAAGGGCGCGCCTGCGGATGCGGGGCTGGGGCTGGTGGTGCAGGAAATGGCCTTTGGCGTGGGGCAGGGGCAATGCGGCTCGGGCGTGTTGCAACTGGTCGATAGCGACACCGGCCTGCCGCAGATCACCGGGCGCTATCTGAGCCAGAGCCAAGGGCGCGATGCGCTCGAAGGCGATGCGGCGGCGATGTATCTCACCCGTGATCCGCGCGGGCAATCGCTCGAAGAATTGGTGCCCGAAGCTTTTGCGGAGTTGAAGGATCACGCGGCGCTGATGCGCAAGAGGCTGCGGGCCGAGATGCAGGTCGAGTTTGTGATCGATCAGGGCAAGCTGCATATCTTGGACGGTGTGAAGGTCGCGCGTTCTTCTCGGGCTGCCGTGCGCATCGCCGTGGCGCTGGCCGATGAGGGGATCATCAGCCGCGAGGAAGCGCTGATGCGGGTACAGCCGCGCACGCTGTCGGAACTGCTGCACCGCCAAGTCGACCCAAGCGCCAAGCGTGACGTGATCGGGCGCGGCATCGCCGCCAGCCCCGGGCGGCCACGGGGCGGATCGTCTTTTCCGCCAGCGACGCGCAGGCAAGTGCTGCACGCGGGGAGCCTTGCATCCTCGTCCGGCGTGAGACCTCGCCCGAGGATATTCGCGGCATGCATGCCGCCGCCGCCGTGCTGACCGAACGCGGCGGCATCACCAGCCATGCGGCGGTGATCGGGCGCGGCATGGGGCTGCCTTGCGTGGTCGGCGCTTCGAACATGCGCTTTGTGGTGACCCAACGGCAGATCATCGCCCCCGACGGGCGGGTCTTTGTCGAAGGCGACCAAGTTACCGTCGATGGCTCCACCGGGCAGGTGCTGGCGGGGGCGGCCAAGATGCAGGAGGCCGCGCTCGACGATACCTTCAACCGGCTGATGGGCTGGGCCGAGGACGTGGCTGATATTGGCATTCGCGCCAATGCCGACACGCCGACCGATGCCCAGACCGCGCGCAACTTCAACGCCCATGGCATCGGCCTGTGCCGGACCGAGCATATGTTCTTCGAGCCGGGCCGCCTCACCGTGATGCGCGAGATGATCTTTGCCGAAAGCGGCGAGGACCGCCGCGCCGTGCTCGAACGTCTGCTGCCCATGCAGCGCGAGGATTTCACCCAGCTTTTCCGCATCATGCAGGGCCAGCCGGTCTGCATCCGCTTGTTCGACCCGCCGCTGCATGAGTTCTTGCCCTCCGACAAAGCCGGGCAGCGCGAATTGGCCGAGGCGCTTGGCCTGCAAATGTCCGACGTGACGCGCCGCGTGGCGGCGATGACGGAGTATAACCCGATGCTGGGCCTGCGCGGCGTGCGGCTCGGGGTCACGGTGCCCGAGATCTACGAAATGCAGGCCCGTGCGATCTTTGAAGCGACCATTGAGGCCAGCCGCGATGGCGAGCCGGTGGTGCCCGAGATCATGATCCCGCTGGTCAGCGCTCGCCGCGAGGTGGAACTGGTTAAGGCCAGCGTCGATGCCGTGGCCGCCGCCGTGCGCAGCGAGCGTGACGCGAGCTTTACCTACCGCCTTGGCGTCATGGTGGAGACCCCGCGCGCCTGTCTGCGCGCCGATGATATCGCGCCGCATTGCGCCTTCCTCAGCTTCGGGACCAACGACCTGACGCAGATGACCTACGGACTCTCGCGCGATGATGCGGGCCGCTTCATGTCGAACTACGTCCAGCAGGGGGTCTATCCAGAGGATCCCTTCCATGTGCTTGACACCGATGGGGTCGGCGAATTGCTGCAACTCGGGGCGGAAAGAGGGCGCAAGGCGCAGCCCGGAATCACCCTTTCCATCTGTGGGGAGCATGGCGGCAACCCCGAATCCATCGCCTTTTGCCGCGAATCGGGGTTCGATTATGTTTCCTGCTCGCCATTTCGCGTGCCAGTTGCACGTCTGGCCGCCGCCCAACTCGCCATTGCCCACAAGATCGGGTAGGGGCGGCGGGCTCCAGCCCAATTTATACCATAATTCGGCGAGTTTCTGCACATAACGTCTGGTTGGGTTTACCGCCGGGAACCTTTTGGCTATCCGCCCCGCAGCCCTAACAATGATGCGAGGCGCATAATGCGTTTTATCCGGTCGATCTCTTTTGCTCTTTCCATGGCGCTGTGCAGCAGCCCGCTGGCGGTTCAGGCCAGCTCTGAAAGTGCGAGCGATCTTGCGCAGATTGAAATTCAAGGTCTGAAGTCCGCCGGTGCGGCGCGGCTTCAGGAGATGGTCGCACAGCCCGTGTCGGCCAGCGAGACAGATGTGAAATTCTCCACGGCTTGGATCGACAGCCAGCCCAAGGCCGAAGGCAACGCTGAGTTGCAGTGCCTTGCCGAAGCGCTCTATTTCGAGGCACGTGGCGAGACGGTCAAAGGCCAGTTCGCCGTGGCCGAAGTGATCATGAACCGCGTGAAATCCGCCCGTTTCCCCGGCACGCTTTGCGGCGTGATCAACCAAGGGACCGGGCGCAAGTATCAGTGCCAGTTCACCTACACCTGCGACGGCCACAAAGAGGTCATCAATGAGCCGCGCGCTTTTGCCCGTGTCTCGAAAGTCGCGCGTGCGATCATCGACGGCAGCGCGCCGAAGCTGACCAATGGCGCGACCCACTATCACACCACTGCCGTGAACCCCAATTGGGCGCGGGTCTATACCAAGACCGCGCGGATCGGGCAGCACCTCTTCTATCGCCACACATGGAAGACCGCCTCGAACTGAGGGGCGGGATGTGCCTTCGGGTGCTGGCCTGCCGCCGGTGGGCCTGCTAAATGTGCATCGAAGCGCCCCCGGTGGGGCCATTACCCTGATCCGATAGGCGCTGCCGATGTCCGACGACGAAATTCGACTTGCCTTTGCCCACCCTTCCGAGCGGGCAGAGACGATGGCCGGCCCCGAGCCGCGTGATCGTATCTCACTGCGCGATCACATCGTCGAGGTTGAGATCGGTGCCTTTCAGGCCGAGCGGGACGTGACCCAGCGGGTCTGCTTTAACGTGGTGGTCGAGGTGGCCCCCTGACGGGTGTGGTGGACGACGATGTCGACCGTATCCTGTCTTACGACCGCGTGACCGAAGCCATCGCCGCCGAGCTTGCCGCCGAACGGCTCAACCTTTTGGAAACGCTGGCCGAACGGGTCGCCGACCGTATCCTGATCGAGCCGCAAGCGATGCGGGTCTTCGTGCGGATCGAAAAGCTCGACCGGGGCCCCGGTGCCCTTGGGGTCGAGATCGTCCGCGCGCGGGAGGAGGCGGCAGCGCAGGACGCGGACCAAAAGACCCCGCAGCCGCGCGTGGTTTACCTTTCCAATGCGGCGATTGCCTCGACGCGTTTGCCGGGATGGCTGGATCAATTTGAAGCGGCGGCGGAGCCGGTGATCCTTTGCGTCGGACCTTCCGACATCCCGCGCCACAGGCCGAAGATGAAAAGGCGCAGCGCCACATCGACCTCTTGGCAATCGAACAGAACGCTTGGATGCTTTTGGCCCGTGATCCGCGCTGCGCGGTGGTCGGCAGCCGGACGGAGTTGGACTGGGCCATGAAGAACGGCCAGATCAGCATCTGGGCGCCTGCGCGGATCGTGCTCGACGCAGTGGACGGCCCCGCCGCCCCGCCAAGCGCAGCACCCGCTTTGGCCGCTTGGTTCGCCGAGAGTTCATCGGCCTGCGAATTGGTGCTGATTGGCGCGGAGCGGCCCGAGGGCGCGAAACTGCCGCTACGCCTACTTGACGTCGACCGCGCGGAGATCCTGTGATGACCGACTACCACCGCCCCTTGGTTCAAATCGGCCCCGCGCGGCCCGAAGCTGCGCTGACCCTCGCGGGCGGTTGGGGCTGGTTCACCCATGTTGAAGTCCTGTCGCGCGGGCAGACGCCGCGCGTGATCCCGGCAGATGCGCTCCCCTCCGCCGCGCGAGATGCATTGACCGCGCCGCGCCCGGCCATTGCGGGGTTGAGTTTCGACCGCCCCCGCGTGATGGGCATCCTCAATGCCACGCCTGACAGTTTCTCAGACGGGGGCCGCCATGCCGACCCGAAGGTCGCGGTTGCGGCGGGGGCGGCGATGCGGGCGGCGGGGGTCGATATGCTCGACATTGGCGGGGAATCCACACGCCCCGGAGCGGAGACCGTGCCGGAGGACGAAGAAATCGCGCGTGTTCGGCCGGTGATCGAAGGGCTGCGGGCGGCCGGGGAGGGGGCGATCAGCATCGACACCCGCAAGGCTGCCGTGGCCGAAGCCGCCGTGGCGGCGGGGGCGGATCTGGTCAATGACGTGGCAGGGCTGACCTTCGACCCGGCGCTTGCGCCCTTCTGCGCGGCGCGGGGGCTGCCGGTCTGTGTGATGCATGCCCAAGGCGACCCGGCCACGATGCAACGCGACCCGCGCTATGATGACGTGCTGCTCGACGTCTATGACTATCTGGCCGAACGCATCGCGGCGCTTGAGGCACAGGGCATCCCGCGCGCAAATATCATCGCCGATCCGGGCATCGGCTTTGGCAAGACGCTGGAGCACAACCTTGCGCTGCTCGCGCGGCTGAGCCTGTTCCACAGCCTCGGGGTGCCGATCTTGCTCGGCGCGTCGCGCAAACGTTTCATCGGCACGATCGGCGGCGGCGCGGCGGGGGAAGATCGCGCGCCCGGCTCCATCGCGGTGGCCCTGGCGGCGCTGAACCACGGGGTCCAAGTCTTGCGTGTCCACGATGTGGCGCAAACCATTCAATCCATTTTACTTTATCGTTCGGCACTGGCAGGTAAAGAGATATGACAAAGCTCTTTGGTACAGACGGCGTGCGCGGCACCGCCAATATTTACCCCATGACCGCCGACATGGCGCTGCGCATCGGTGCCGCCGTCGGGCGCTATTTCCGGCGTGAGAAACGCGGCGTGCACCGTGTGGTCATCGGCAAAGACACGCGCCTGTCAGGCTATATGTTCGAGAACGCGCTGACCGCGGGCCTCACCAGCACCGGCATGAACGTGTTGTTGCTGGGGCCGGTGCCGACACCGGCGGTGGGGCTTTTGACGCGCTCCATGCGGGCCGATCTGGGGGTAATGATCTCGGCCAGTCACAACCCGGCCAGCGACAATGGCATCAAGTTCTTCGGCCCGGATGGGTTCAAACTCTCCGATCAGGTCGAGCAGGAAATCGAAGCGCTGGTCGCCGAAGGGGTCGAGCCATCGGCGCCGGATCAGATTGGCCGGGCCAAGCGCATCGACGACAGCCGCTTTCGCTATATCGAACGGGTCAAATCCTCTTTCCCGCGGCAGATGCGTCTTGATGGGTTGAAGGTGGTGATCGACTGCGCCCATGGCGCGGCCTATCACGTGGCGCCGATGGCGCTGTGGGAATTGGGCGCGAATGTGATCCCCGTGGGCGTGGACCCGAACGGGTTCAACATCAACGATGGCTGCGGTTCCACCCAGCCGCAATCGGCGGCGGAGGCCGTGGTGGCCAATGGTGCCGATGTGGGCATCTGCCTTGATGGCGACGCCGACCGGGTGATCCTGATCGATCAGAATGGCCGCATCGGCGACGGCGATCAGTTCATGGCGCTGATGGCCGCGCGTTGGGCCGAAGAGGAGCGTCTTGCGGGCAAGGCGCTCGTCGCCACGGTGATGAGCAATCTGGGGCTGGAGCGTTTCCTGAACGACCGCGGCGTGCGGCTGGAGCGGACCGGCGTCGGCGACCGCTATGTGGTGGAGCGGATGCGCGAAGGGGGCTTCAACCTCGGGGGGGAGCAGTCGGGCCATATCGTGATGACCGACTACGCGACCACGGGCGACGGGTTGATGGCTGGGATGCAGTTTCTGGCCGAGATGGTCCGCTCGGGCAAGCCTGCCTCAGAACTGCTCTACCAATTCGACCCGGTGCCGCAGCTGCTGAAAAACGTGCGCTTCTCTGCCGGGCAGACCCCGCTGGAAGACGCGCAGGTCAAAGCCGCCATCGCGCAGGCCGAAGCCGATCTGGCGCAGGGCGGGCGGCTGTTGATCCGAAAATCGGGCACGGAACCCTTGGTGCGCGTCATGGCCGAACATGAGGACGCGGCACTGATGGAGCGTGCCGTCGACAGCGTGGTCGAGGCGGTGAATACGGCGGTGGGCAGCTAAGCTGTTCTACCCGCGCTGGAACAACCGTTTCAGCGCGCCGTATTGGCTGAGCCCGACCCCCGCAAGGATCAGCGCCATCGCGTAAAGCAGCGACATCGGCAGCGGCTCTGACAGGACCAGCGCGCCCAGCAGGACCGACCAGACCGGCACTTGGTAGTTCACCAGTGACATGAAGACCGGCCCCGCGGTGCGCACCACATAGACCCGCAAAAACGCCGCGCCCGCGGTGGGGATGAGGCCGAGAAAGGCCAGCACGGCCAGTATCTTGGGCGCGGGCAGGGGCGGCGGCCCTCGCTGAGGAAGGCTGCGGGCAACATGACCACGGCACCGATCAGCATCAGCACCGTCCCCAGCCCAATTGGATCCACAGAAGGCAGCCGCCGCATGAGGATCGAGCTGACCGCATAGCAAGAGGCCGCGGCGACGCAGGCCATCCGCCCCGCCGTTTCCATCGCAGCGCCGGTGCTTTCAAACGCCTGCCCGCCGATCAACACGACGACGCCGATAAAACCGATGACAAAGCCGCCGACCTTGCGCGGGGTCATGCGCTCCCCCGGCAACAGGAAATGGGCCATGGGTAGGACGATCAGTGCCACGGAAGCCATGGTCACCCCGGCAAAGCCCGAGGTCACATATTGCTGCCCCATGCGAGCAGCGAAAAGGGCAGGGCCGAGCTGATGATGCCGATGGTCACCAGCACGAGGATGTCGGAGGCAGAGGGGCGTGCGGTGAAAAGCGCGAACCCCCGCAGGGCCCAGAGCGCCAGCATCACCACCGCCGCCAACCCGATCCGTGAGGCGGCGAGCCAGAAAGGCGTGATCCCGGTGAGCGCCACTTCGGTAAAGAGGAAGGTGCCCCCCAGACAAACCCCAAAAGGGCGATCAGCAGCCAGCTTGTCAGCGTGATTTGGGGCGTGGTGTTCATCGGGGCTCCGGCGTAAAGGCAAAGACCCCGGCGCGAGGCCAGGGTCGATGTCGTCTTATCTTTGGGGAGATTTGGCTCAGTTCTTGGCCTTGTCCACCATCTTGCCTGCGGAAATCCACGGCATCATCTCGCGCAGCTTTTCGCCGACCTGTTCGATGCGGTGCTCGTCATTGATGCGACGGGTCGCTTTGAACGAAGGCTGGCCCACGGCGTTTTCCTGCATGAAGTCACGCACGAATTTGCCGTTCTGGATGTCAGTCAGCACATCTTTCATGCGCTTCTTGGTCTCGTCGTAAGGCAGGATGCGAGGCCCGGAGACATATTCGCCGTATTCCGCGGTGTTCGAGATCGAGTAGTTCATGTTGGCGATGCCGCCTTCGTAGATCAGGTCGACGATCAGCTTCACCTCGTGCAGACATTCGAAATAGGCCATCTCGGGGGCGTAGCCCGCCTCGACCAGTGTCTCAAAGCCCATGCGGATCAGTTCGACCAGACCACCGCAGAGCACGGCCTGCTCGCCGAAGAGGTCGGTTTCGCATTCCTCGCGGAAGTTGGTCTCGATGATGCCGGAGCGGCCACCGCCGATGGCGGAGCAATAGGAGAGGCCGATTTCCAGCGCTTTGCCTGAGGCGTCTTTGTCCACAGCCACAAGGCAGGGCACGCCGCCGCCTTTGGTGTATTCGCCGCGCACGGTGTGGCCGGGGCCTTTGGGGGCCATCATGATCACGTCGACGCCTTCTTTCGGCTCGATCAGGCCGAAGTGGACGTTCAGACCGTGGGCGAAGGCGATGGCGGCACCCTCGCGGATGTTGTCATGCACGTATTTCTTGTAAGTTTCGGCCTGAAGTTCATCGGGCATGGTGAACATGATCAGGTCGGCCCAAGCGGCGGCTTCGGCGATGCCCATGACCTTGAGGCCTTCGCCCTCGGCCTTGGCGGCGGAAGCGGAGCCTCCGCGCAGAGCGACGACAAGGTTTTTGGCACCCGAGTCGCGCAGGTTCAGCGCATGGGCGTGGCCTTGGGAGCCGTAGCCGAGGATCGCCACCTTCTTGTCCTTGATGAGGTTCACGTCGCAGTCGCGGTCGTAGTAAACGCGCATGATCTTGTCCTTTGGTTTGTCTCGTTCTGGGTCTCACCATAGCGAAGTTGTGCTTAGTGGCCATTGTCATCGCAGAGGTATTTGTGAAAGGATGAAGATAGTTATTCGTGGTATCGCTCTAAAACGGAAAAATCATGCTTGATGATCTGGATCGCCGTATTCTGCGCTATTGGCAGGCGGAGCCGAGTCTCAGCCCCGGGGAATTGGCGGAGCGCTGCAATATCACCTCCGGCAAAGCGGCGCGGCGGATTGCGCGGCTGCAAGATCAGGTGATCGTGCAGGGCAGCGGGGTGGTGATCGATTGGGCGGCGCTTGGCTATGCTTTGGAAGTGTCCTTGCGGGTGACCTTGGATAAGACGCAGGCCAATGCTTTTGATGTCTTCATGGCCGAGGCGCGGCAGGTGCCTGAGGTGATCGAGTTGCAGACCTTTTTGGGGCGGGTTGATCTGCGGCTGTCGATCATTGCGCGGGACATGGGGCATTATCAGCAGATTTACCGCAGTCGCATCCTGACCCTGCCGCATATCGCTGAGATCGAGGCGCTGATGCATGTGGCGCGGATCAAGACGCAGGAGGGGCTGCCGCTGTGATCGAGCTTGATGACATTGACCGCGCTTTGCTGCGGGCGCTGGCGCGGGACGCCAATCAAAGTGCCAGTGCCTTGGGGCGCCGCTTGGGTCTGTCGCAGCCTGCGACATGGCGGCGGATCAAACGGCTGGAGGAGGGCGGCGCGATTGCCGGGCGGCGGTTGCGCTTGAATGCCGAGGCTTTGGGCTTTGGCGTTACGGTGTTTCTGGGGATCAAGCTGGCCACGCGCGGGCGGGTCAGTTTGGAGGATTTCGAGCGGGCGGTTTCGGCCATTCCCGAGGTGCAGACGGTGGAGCATGTTTTGGGGTTGTTCGACTATCGTCTGCGGGTCGTGGCGCGGGATTTGCCGGACTTCGAGCGTGTGCTCAGGCGGCGGATCATGACCTTGCCCGGCGCGGGGGAGGTGGAGGCCAATGTGCTGTTGAGCGAAGAGCGCCTGCCGGGGCCGCTTTAGCCGCATTTGCCTTTTGCCGTGGCGGGCCATATGCCTTTGCTTCGAATGATGGAGGAAGAACAATGGCATTGCTCGACACGGTAGACCCTTCGGGGCTTGATGAATTCAGCGTGGTCTTTACCGACCGGTCGCTCAACCACATGTCGGCGGAGTTTCAGCAGGTCATGCGCGACCTCTCGACCTGGCTGGGTGAGGTGTATAACGCCGATGCCGTGGCGCTGGTGCCCGGTGGCGGCACCTATGCGATGGAGGCCGTGGCGCGGCAGTTCGCACGGGGCAGGATGTGCTGGTGGTGCGCAACGGCTGGTTCTCTTACCGCTGGAGCCAGATCATCGAAAGTGCCGATCTGACCAATAGCGCCGAGGTGATGAAGGCACGGATGCAGGGCAACGCCAGCCCCGCGCCCTTTGCGCCCGCCCCGATTGACGAGGTCACCGCCGCGATCCGCGCGCAGAAGCCGCAGGTGGTGTTCGCGCCGCATGTGGAGACAAGCTCGGGCATGATCCTGCCGGATGACTATATCAAGGAAATGGCCAGGGCGGCCCATGAGGTGGGCGCGCTGATGGTGCTTGATTGCATCGCCTCGGGCTGTGTCTGGGTGGATATGAAGGCGCTTGGGGTCGATGTGCTGATCTCGGCCCGCAGAAGGGGTGGAGTGCCTCGCCCTCGGCCGGTTTGGTGATGATGTCGGCGCGGGCCGAGGCGCGGCTGACTGAGACCACTTCGGACAGTTTTGCTATCGATCTGCGCAAATGGCGCGACATCATGAAGGCCTATGAGGCGGGCGGCCATGCCTATCACGCGACCATGCCGACGGACGCGCTGCGCGTGTTCCGCGATACGGTGAAAGAGACGCGGGACTATGGGTTCGACCGGCTGAAAGAGGCGCAGTGGCGTTTGGGCGAGGCGGTGCGTCAGGCCTTGGCCGACCGCGGTGTAACCTCAGTCGCCGCAGAGGGGTTCGCCGCGCCGGGGGTGGTCGTGTGCTATACTGCTGATCCCGATGTGCAAAACGGCAAAGCTTTCGCCGCCCATGGCATGCAGATCGCCGCCGGTGTGCCGTTGCAGGTGGGGGAGCCCGATGATTTCCGCACCTTCCGTCTGGGGCTGTTCGGGCTGGACAAGCTCTATGATGTCGACGCGACCGTGGCGCGGCTGACGGCGGTGTTGGACGAGGTTCTGTAAGACCTTCTGCGCCGCGGTTCAGCGGCGCAGGCCCAGCCCCATTTGCATCAGCATCTTGCGCACCGGGGGCAGGGCGTAGAGCGCGTTGAGCCCCGCCGCGCGCGCGTCCCGGGCAAGCGGGCTGCTGGCTTGGCTGGCGCGGTTCAACAGGTCGATGCCTCGGACCCTGAGCGCGATATCGGGGTGGCGGGCCTTGTGATAGGCCTCAAGCATCTCGGCATCGCCGAGGCGTTCTGGCGCGGCGCGGGCGAGTTCCAGCAGGGTCGCCATATCGGTCAGCGACATGTTCAACCCCTGCGCGCCAATGGGGGGCAGCACATGGGCGGCTTCCGCCACGAGAGCCAGCCGTTCGGCAGAAAGCCGTTTGGCCTCTTGGCTGATGATCGGCCAGAGGGCGCGGGGGCTGGCGAGGGTGAGCGGGCCGAAGAGATTGGCCGACCGCGCGGTCGCCTCGGCCTCGAAAGCAGCGGGGTCAAGCGTGGCGCGGGCTTGGGTTGCGGGCCCATCGTCCATCCAGACCACGGCGGAACAGGGCATGCCGTCGCGATCTGGCAGGGGCACGAGGGTGAAGGGCCCGCCCGAACGGTGTACCTCGGTCGAGACATTCTCATGCGGGATCGGGTGGGTCACGCAGAAGGCTAGCGCCTTTTGCCCGTAGCGGCGGGTGGTGACCTCGATCCCCGCAGCCTCGCGCATCGGGCTGTTGCGCCCGTCGGCGGCGATCACGAGCCGGGTTCTGATCCGGCTGCCATCGCTCAGCCCGACACGCGCTTCGCTTTGGCGGGTGAAAAGCGTGGTGGTGCCGGTGCCGGGGCGGAAATCGACCTGGGGCAACTCGTTCAGCCGGGTCAGGATTTCGCGCCGCAGCAGCCAATTGGGAAAGTTCCAGCCGAAGGGTGCGTCAGAGATATCGGCGGCGTCGAACTCGCGGGTCACCCGCGGCGTCGGGTCTTCGCCGCCCGCATCGACGATCCGCATGATTTGCAGGGCGGCGGCATGGGGGGCAAGACGGTCCCAAAGACCGGCGTCCTCCAGCAGGCGCCGCGCCGGTTGCAGCAGCGCGGTGGAGCGCATGTCGGCCCCCTTGGCGGCGCCATCGGTGACCGGCGGGGTGGGGTCGACGCAGATCACATCGAAGCCGGCCGCGCCAAAGGCCGCCGCCGCGGTCAGCCCGGCGATGCCGCCGCCGGAAATCAGGATATCGCAATCGAAGGTCATCAGCCCGCCACCCGTGTTAAAAATTCGCAAAGGTCTTGCGTATGGTAGTGGATGTGATCGCCTTCGCCACGTTCCGGGGCCACATGCACCGTGCGCATCCCCAGAGCGTGGGGCGCGGCGAGGTTGCGCGGATCATCCTCAAACATGGCGGCAGAGGCGGTCTGGAACCCGTCGATGCCAAAGACCTTGTCATAAGCGGCGGCTTCGGGCTTGGGCAGAAAATCGGCGTGTTCGACACCATAGACCGCGTCGAAAAGCCCCGAAAGGCCGCAGGCCTCAAGCACCCGTTCGGCGTAGGGCGCACAGCCGTTGGTGTAGACGATCCGTCGCCCCGGCAGCACGCGAATGGCCTGAGCGAGCAGCGGGTCGGGGGTGAGCCGATCCATCGGAATGTCATGCACCTCAGTCAGGTAGGGGCCGGGGTCGACACCGTGTTCGCGCATCAAGCCGGCCAGCGTGGTGCCATAGGTCTGCCAATAATGCTGGCGCAGGTGGTTGGCTTCGGCCCGGTCGACCTTGATCGCGCGCATCACCCAATCGACCATACGCGCTTCGATCAGGTCGAAAAGCCGCGCCTCGGGCGGATAGAGCGTCTGGTCAAGGTCGAAGACCCAGGTGGTGACATGAGAAAAAGCATCGCGCGGCATGGCGCAGAGGTAGGCCGAGACGCGCAGCCGCGCAAGCCCTGCCGGGTTGCGCAAATGGTCGCGGTGAGTAAGGTGGCGCAACTTTCAAGGACTGATAGCTGATGCCCGACCCCAAAACCGGCCCGACCGACGCCTATTCGATGATTCTGGAGGCCATCGACATTGGCACCTATCGCCCCGGTGACCGCTTGGTGGAGAGCGAATTGGCCGAGCGTTTTGGCGTCTCACGAACGCCGATCCGTGAGGCATTACAACGGCTTGAGACGCAGTCTCTGCTCATGCGCGATGGGCGTAGCCTGATCGTGGCCTCGCTGGATCACAACCAGATGGCCGAGCTTTACGTCGTCCGGGGCGAGCTGGAGGGGTTGGCCGCGCGTCTGGCCGCGCGCCATGCCACCGCCGAGGAGGTGCGCGTGCTGCGCGAGATGGTGGATGCCGACAACGCGCTGGCGGGCAATCCCAACGCGCTGGCACGGGCCAACAAACGGTTTCACAAGCAGATCCATCTGGCGTCGCACAACCGCTATTTGGTCCAGCAGCTTGACCTCGTGCATCGCTCCATGGCCCTGATGGCGACCTCATCCCTCGCGGTTGAGGGGCGCGGGGAGATTGCGCAGGCCGAACATAACCGCATCGTGCAGATGATCGAAGCCCGCGATGAGGATGGCGCGGATGAGGCGCTGCGCACGCATATCTCCGTCGCCTTCATGACCCGGTTGAAGCAGGAAGCTGCCCGGCGCGAGGATGATTTTTGAGCCTGTTGCGGGGTTTTACATAGCGCGGCAGAGTGTGGCCATGGGCGGTTTTGTCCCAGAAATGTGGGCTGCGATAGAGCTCAAACAGCGCTTTGGCGGCGGCCAAGGCGCCTAATGCGAAGTAGAGCGGGCAGGTGATGACCCAAGGCAGCAGATGCCGTTGACCCCGGTTTGAGACCGCGATGGTGGCGGCGCAGAAGTTCAGCATTTCCGACAGAATGAACAGCGCGAAGATCGCCGTCAGGACGGGTGGCGCAAGCCAGTCCGTGACCGGGTGATACAGCCCGAAAAAACTCAGCCACAGAGACCAGATAAGGGGCGCGAGGGCGAATTGCGAGACCGTGGCGAGAAATATCGCCTGCACGCCGATGAACCGCAGGGGGCCGAGGTCTTTCAGCAGGGCGCGTGGGCTTTGCATATGGACCGCCCAAGTGATGAGATATCCCTTCAGCCAACGGGATCGTTGCCGCACCCAAGGCCAAGGGCGGCAATTCGCCTCTTCATAAGTGGTGGTGCGCATCAGTTCGGTCACATAGCCGCGCCGCGCCAGCCGGAGACCCAGATCGGCATCCTCGGTCACGTTGTGGGCGTCCCAAGCGCCGAGCCGTTCAAGGATGTCGCGCCGGAAAAACAGCGTGGTGCCGCCCAGCGGGACGACCAGCCCCAGCCGGGCCACGCCCGGTAGGATCACCCGCCACCATGTCGCATATTCGATCGAAAAACAGCGGGCCATCCAATTGCCGCGGCTGTTGTAGAAATCCAGAACCCCCTGCAAACAAGCTGTATTTTCGGGGGCGTTGTGAAAGCGGGTGACGATCTGTTCGATCTGGTCCGGCTCCGGCGCATCCTCGGCATCCCAAACGCCGATGATGCTGCCGCGGCAGAAATCGAGTGCGTAGTTCAGGGCGCGGGGTTTGGTCTTGAGCGCCCCGGCATCGGGCACTTCGATCACGCTGATCCATGGCGGCAAGGAAGTGCGTGCGATGGTCTCACGGGTGAGCTTATCGCTCGCTTCGAGGACCAGAACCACCTCCAGCAGCGATTTGGGGTAGGTGAGCCGCGAAAGCCGCGCGATCAGCGCCTGCGCGATCTCTTCCTCATGCAGCAAGGGCACGATGACCGAGACACGGGGCAGGCGAAATCCCTTAATCTCTGCGGCATTCGGCGGCGACCGAGGGGGCTTGGGCCAGGTGAGAGAGGCCCAAAGGGCCGCAGCCTTGAGCCCGCTGGTCAGCAGCAGCGTCAGCGCGCCGCAGAGGAGAGCGAGGGTAAGAACGGCGGAGGGGAAGAACATCAGTAGCGCAAAGAGCGACAGCAAAACAGCTCGCAGCGCAAACCGTCGCTGCCAGCTGCGCACCCCCCAGTTCCGACAGCTTTCGGCATCCGCGACGCGGGTAACGGCATGTTCCGCGAGTTCCGCCGCATAGAGCCTGCCGATCTGGGTTCGCACCTCCCGGGGGTCGGCGACGACCAACACCAAAGTTTTCCCCCGCTCCCCCAAAGCCTTGCAAAGGTGAGGAAACTCCGCGGGGCGACCGCTGGCCACGAAAAGCCGGTCCCCCAATTCCAGCCATGGCACGGCCTCGAATTGCAGGCATAAATGCGCGGGTATCCGAGCCGCAAGCCGTTGATCGCAGGGGCTGCGGGTCAAGTCGACAGGTTGGGCGCCATACTGCCGGGCAAGGGCTTTGACGATGTCATCGGGGGCGACCAAGCCTTCGGTGGCCAGAACTTCGCCCAAGGGGGCGTCGATGCGGCGCTGTAGGTCCAGCCCGTGCAGCAGATCGCGCGGGCCGATGACCCCTGCGGCGATCAAATGTTGGCCCAACCGCATCCGGCGGGCGGGCGCGGTGGCCATCCGCGGCGCTGAGAGTTTCAGGCGAAGGTTGCTCATTCCGTGCCCCGTCGAGGTTCCGGAATGAGACTGGCAGGCGACCGTTAATCGAGAGTTAAAAGTCGCCTGTGCAATCAGTGCATGTAGAAAATTTTACGCGCTGCGCTCGGCCATCGCTTCGCTGAAGCGTTCGAACAGGTAGTAGCTGTCTTGCGGGCCGGGGCTGGCTTCGGGGTGGTGCTGGACGGACCAGATCGGGCGGCCATCGACGCGGATGCCGCAGTTCGACCCGTCAAAGAGCGAGACATGCGTCTCGCGCACGCCCTCGGGCAGGGACTGCCCGTCGACGGCGAAACCGTGGTTCATCGAGGTGATCTCGACCTTGCCGGTGTCGTAATCCTTGACCGGGTGGTTGGCGCCGTGGTGGCCGTGGCTCATCTTAACGGTGGTTGCGCCAAGCGCCAGCGCAAGCATCTGGTGGCCAAGGCAAATGCCAAAGACCGGCAGATCGGTTTTGTCCAGAACCTCGCGGATCATCGGCACGGCATAGGCGCCCGTCGCCGCCGGATCGCCCGGACCGTTGGAGAGGAAGACGCCATCGGGCTCATGGGCCATGATGTCCTCATAGGTCGCGGTGGCGGGCAGAACGGTGACATCGCAGCCCGCAGAGGCGAGGCAGCGCAGGATGTTGCGTTTCGCGCCATAGTCTACGGCGACGACCTTGTGCTTGGCTTCGGTCTGGGGCGCGTAGCCGTCGGGCCATGCCCACCGCATCTCATTCCAGCGATAGGTCTGGGCGCAGGTCACGTCCTTGGCCAGATCCATCCCTTCGAGCCCGGCAAAATCGCGCGCGGCGGCGACCAGCGCTTCGATGTCGAAGTTGCCATCCGGGTCATGGGCGAGGGCGGCGTGCGGCGCACCTTGCTGGCGGATTGCGCGGGTCAAGCGGCGGGTGTCGACACCGCCGATGGCGATGCGCCCGCGCGACGCCAGCCAATCCGACAGCGGCTGAATGTTGCGCCAGCTGCTGGGCGTGGTGGGCATCCATTTGACGACCATGCCCGCAGCGACCGGATCGCCGGTCTCATCATCTTCGGGGTTGGTGCCGACATTGCCGATATGCGGGAAGGTGAAGGTCACGATCTGGCCCGCATAGGACGGGTCGGTCATGATCTCTTGGTAGCCGGTCATCGCGGTGTTGAAACACAACTCCGCCACGGTCTGGCCGGTCGCGCCAAACCCCATGCCGTAGAAAATCGATCCATCCGCAAGGGCAAGGCAGGCGGTTGGGCGTGGGCGAGCGGGCGCGGACATGGGGCAGTCTCCGGGCAGAAAGGGGCGGGTAAACGGGTGGCAACCTAATCCCGCGCGGGCGCGGGGTCAATAGGCGGAGAGAAATGAGATATCGTTTCAGAACAGGGGTTTACCTATGGTCGCCCCCCATTGCTCCGCAGCGAGAGAGCCGCTAAGCTGCGACCCTTGGATTTAGCGAAACACAGGAAACCACCATGTCATTGCGGATGCGCATCTCGGATGCTTTGAAACAGGCCATGAAAGACAAGGCGGCGGACCGGCTTTCGACGCTGCGGCTGATCAATGCCGCGATCAAGGACAAGGACATCGCCGCCCGGGCCAACGGCAAGGATGAGGGCGTGTCGGATGCCGAGGTGCTGGGCATCCTCAGCAAAATGGCCAAACAGCGTCAGGAATCGGCGCGCGCCTATGAAGAGGGCGGACGGCTGGACCTTGCGGAGCGCGAGCGCGAAGAGGTCGAGGTGATCGAAGAATTCCTGCCAAGGCAGCTCAGCGTCACCGAAACCGCCGCCGCCGTGGATAAGGCCGTGGCCGATGTGGGCGCGACTTCGATCCGCGATATGGGCAAGGTCATGGGGCTGTTGAAAGAGCGGTATACCGGCCAGATGGATTTTGGCGCGGTGGGCCCGGTTATCAAAGACCGCCTGAGCTGAGCCGCGGTTGAGTTAAAAACCAGAGGGCTGGGCCGCAAGGTCTGGCCCTTTTCGGTGTCTGGCCCTGTTCAGTTCCGCAGATGCCGTGCCAGATCGTCGTAGAGCGCGATGCGCTCTTCTTCGCTGAGGAAGGCACCGATCTCAACCTCGCGGCCTTCGCCGCGTAGGGTGACGTAATGCGGCACGGGGCCGTCATCGTCGTATTTCTTCACTTGGGTCCAATAGCGGTTACAGTCCCAATCCTTGACCTCGCCCTTGGCGGTGGTGTGCACCAGCCGCGCCGTGGTGTCGTCGAGGGTCAGCACCTCTTCGATCTGGCGGGCGCGGTGATTGTGTTGCAAGGCCCAATAGACCGCCCCCAAGGCCAGAAGCACGAAGGGCAGCAGCCCCCAGAGCAGGGCGGTGCCGAGCATGGCGAAAAGCGGAATCATAGCCAGCGTAAATGTGGCCAGCATAAAGGCCGCAAAACCGCGCGCAGGCAGGGATTGATGCGGCCAAAGGCGCATCTGCTGCGGATTGGCGCGGGGCGGGGTGGTCCATTCGTAGGGCATGGGATCGCTCAGGCTCAGTCAAAAGCCAAGATAGCGGTGGGCCGGGCAATGGCAATGCGGCGCGGAGCCGCGGGAGGGGTCAATCGCCCAGCAAATCCCAGCGGTTTCCGAAAGGATCGCCAAAAACGGCCACTTTGCCATAGGGCTCATGACGCGGTTCTTCTTCGAAGGTCACGCCCGCAGCGGTCAGGCGGTCAAACTCCGCCGCGAAATCCTCGACCTTCAAGAACAGCCAAACACGGCCCGCGCCCTGATTGCCGATGGCGGCGCGCTGCGCCTCTCCGTCCGCGCGGGCCAGAACGAACCCCGTCTCAGCGCCCGGCGGGGTGACCCGGACCCAGCGTTTGCGGCCTTGCTCGACGTCCTCAGTCAGTTCGAACCCCATGACGCCGCAGTAAAAGGCGATGCCGGCGTCATAGTCGGGGACGATCAGGGTTATCGCAGAGAGGTGCATCGGCTCGCTCCTTGTGGGGGCGCGGCAAGGGGCCGCGCCCGGAGGTGATTTACTCTAACTCGACGAGCAGGTCTTTCGCATCGATCTGGCCACCGGCCTGCACATGCACGGCCTTTACCACCGCGTCGCGCTCCGCGTGAAGGCCGGTCTCCATCTTCATCGCTTCGATGGTCAGGATCAGGTCGCCCGCTTTGACCTGCTGGCCCGCCTTCACCCCAACGGAGGCCACGACCCCCGGCATCGGCGCGCCGATGTGGTCGGGATTGCCCGCCTCGGCCTTGGGGCGCTGCACGGTGGCATCCTTGACCAACCGGTTCGCCACGCGGATCACCCGCGGCTGGCCGTTGAGTTCAAAGAAGACCTTCACCTCGCCATCCTCACCGGCCTCAGATTCGGCCTGAAGGCGGATTTCCAAGGTTTTGCCGGGGTCGATCTCGGCTGAGATCTCCGCCCCCGGCTCCATGCCGTAGAAGAAGGTATGCGTGGGCAGGGTGCGCACCGGGCCATAGACGCGGTGGCGGCCCATGTAGTCGAGGAACACCTTGGGATACATCAGATAGCCGCAGAGGTCTTCGTCGTCGATCTGCATGCCGTCCAACTGCTCGGAAAGCTCTTTGCGCACGGCCTCTAGATCGACGGGCGCCAGATGTTTGCCGGGGCGTTCGGTGTTCGGCGTCTCGCCTTTCAGCACCTTCTTGACGATGCCCGCCGGGAAGCCATTCGGCGGCTGGCCGAGGTTGCCGCGCATCATGTCGATCACGCTGTCGGGGAAGGAGACATCGACATTCGGGTCTTCGACCTGCGCCCGGGTCAGCCCTTGGGAGACCATCATCAACGCCATGTCGCCCACCACTTTGGACGAAGGCGTGACCTTCACGATATCGCCGAACATTTGGTTCACGTCCGCATAGGTGCGCGCCACCTCGGGCCAGCGGTCTTCCAGCCCCATAGAGGCGGCCTGCGCCTTGAGGTTCGTGAACTGCCCGCCGGGCATTTCGTGCAGGTAAACCTCGGAGGAGGGCGCCTGCATGCCGGTCTCAAAGGCCGCGTAATGGCCACGCACTTCTTCCCAGTAATCAGAGATTTCGCGCACGGCTTTCATGTCAATCCCGGTGTCGCGGTCGGTATGTTGCAGGGCCGAAACCACGGTGCCGAGCGTCGCCTGAGACGTGTTGCCCGAAAGCGCATCCATCGCGCAGTCGACCGCATCGACGCCCGCCTCAGAGGCGGCGAGGATGGTGGCCGTGGCACTGCCCGCCGTGTCATGGGTGTGGAAATGGATCGGCAGGCCAACCTCGGATTTCAACGCTTTGACCAGCGCGCGGGCCTGAGCGGGTTTCAACAGGCCTGCCATGTCTTTCAGCCCCAGCACATGCGCGCCGGCGGCTTTCAGATCCTTGCCCATGTTGACGTAATACTGAAGGTCGTATTTCGCCCGGTCCGGGTCAAAGATGTCGCCCGTGTAGCAGATCGTGCCCTCGCAAATCTTGCCGGATTCTACGACCGCATCCATCGCCACGCGCATGTTCTCAACCCAGTTGAGACTGTCGAACACGCGGAACACATCGACGCCGGTATTGGCCGCCGTGGCCACGAATTTCTGCACCACGTTGTCGGGGTAATTGGTATAGCCCACCCCGTTGGAGGCGCGCAGCAGCATTTGGGTCATCACATTGGGCAGGGCCGCGCGCAGGTCGCGCAGGCGTTGCCACGGGCATTCCTGCAAGAAGCGATAGGCCACATCGAAGGTCGCCCCGCCCCAGCATTCGACCGAGAAGAGCTGCGGCAGATTGGCGGCATAGGCGGGGGCCACCTTGATCATATCGAGGCTGCGCATCCGCGTGGCCAAGAGCGACTGATGCGCATCGCGCATGGTGGTGTCGGTGATGAGCAGTTGACGCTGTTGGCCCATCCACTCGGCCACCGCCTCGGGGCCCTTTTGTTCTAATAGGTTACGCGTGCCCATCTGCGGCTCGCCGCGCAGCACGGGCGGCTTGGGGTCGCGGACATGGGCGGCGGGCAGGGCATGGCCCTTGGTCTCTGGATGGCCGTTGACGGTGATGTCGGCGATATAGGTCAGCACCTTGGTCGCGCGGTCGCGGCGTTGCTCGAACTGAAACAGCTCGGGCGTCTCGTCGATGAATTTGGTGGTGTATTCGTTGCTCAGAAACGTTGGATGTTTTAGCAGGTTCTCGACGAAGGCGATGTTGGTGCTGACCCCGCGCACCCGGAATTCGCGCAGGGCGCGGTCCATCCGGGCGATGGCCATCTCGGGCGTCGGCGCCTTGGCGGTGACCTTGGTCAGCAGGCTGTCGTAATAGCGCGTGATGACCCCGCCCGCATAGGCCGTGCCGCCATCGAGCCGGATGCCCATGCCGGTGGCCGAGCGGTAGGCGGTGATACGGCCATAGTCGGGGATGAAATTGTTCTGCGGGTCTTCGGTGGTGACGCGGGTTTGTAGGGCGTGACCGGTGAGGGTGATGTCCTCCTGCCGTGCCTTGCCCGTCGCCTCAGCCAGCGGTTTGCCCTCGGCAATGAGGATCTGGGCGCGAACGATGTCGATGCCGGTGACTTCTTCGGTGACGGTATGTTCGACCTGTACGCGGGGGTTCACCTCGATGAAGTAGAAATTGCCGGTTTCCATATCCATCAGGAATTCGACGGTGCCCGCGCACTCATAGTTCACATGGGCGCAGATTTTGCGGCCCAATTCGCAGATCTCGGCGCGTTGGTCCTCGCTCAGATAGGGGGCGGGGGCGCGTTCGACGACCTTTTGGTTGCGGCGCTGGACCGAGCAGTCGCGTTCGTAAAGGTGGTAAATGTCGCCCTGTTTGTCGCCGAGGATCTGCACTTCGACATGGCGGGCGCGCAGGATCATCTTCTCCAGATAGCCCTCGCCATTGCCAAAAGCGGCTTCGGCCTCGCGGCGCCCTTCGCGCACTTTCTCTTCCAGTTCCTTTTCGGACATGATCGGCCGCATCCCGCGCCCGCCGCCGCCCCAAGAGGCTTTGAGCATCAGCGGATAGCCGACCTCGGCCGCCTCGGCGCGGATCGCATCCATGTCTTCGCCCAGCACTTCGGTGGCGGGGATGACCGGCACGCCCGCCGCCATCGCGACGCGGCGGGCAGAGGCTTTGTCCCCCAAGGCGCGCATCGTTTCGGCCCGCGGGCCGATGAAGGTGATGCCGTTCTTCTCGCAGGCATCGACGAATTCCGGGTTTTCCGACAGCAGGCCATAGCCCGGGTGGATGGCATCGGCGCCCGCCGCCTTGGCCACGCGGATCATCTCGTCAATGCTGAGATAGGCGGCGACGGGGCCGAGACCTTCACCGATGCGATAGGCCTCATCCGCTTTGAAACGGTGCAGGCCCAGCTTGTCCTCTTCGGCGTAGACCGCGACCGTTTTCTTGCCCATCTCATTGGCGGCGCGCATGATGCGGATCGCGATCTCACCACGGTTCGCGATCAGGATCTTTTTAAAATCGGTCACTGGCTGGTCTCCCCTGCTGGTTTTAAAGGCAGCTTAGGGATGCTGCGGTGCAGCGCAAGAGGGCTGTGGCCGTCTTTGTCACATTTCTGCAAGCTTTCCGATCAGAGCGGCGACAGATCAAAGGGGGGAGGGAGGTCGCGCAGGTTCCGCGCGCCCAGCTGTCCCATATTGGCGGTCAGGTCGCGGGCAAGCACATCGATCAGGTGATCGACCCCGCGCGGCCCAAGGGCGGCGAGGGCAAAGTGGAAGGCCCGGCCCAGCATGACGAAATCCGCGCCGAGCGCGAAGGCGCGCAGGATATCAAGGCCCGATTCCACGCCGCTGTCAAAGATCACCGGCAGTTTCGTGGCGGCACGAATGGCGGGCAGCGCCTCGGCGCTGGCGGGGGCCGCGTCGAACTGGCGGCCAGCGTGGTTCGAGACCCAGATCGCATCGGCCCCGGCCTTTTCCATCTCTGTGGCGTCTTCGGGGCGCAGCACGCCTTTGATCACCAGCGGCCCTTCCCAGTGATCGCGCAGCCAATGCAAATAGTCCCAATCGGGCGCGGTGCGCAGCAGATAGCCCACATGCGCGGTCGGCGGCAGGTTCGCGGTGGCCGTGCCTTCGGTGTATTTGTCGAGCATTTTCATATGTGGCAGACCCCGACGGGCCATGCCCATTGCCCAAGCCGGGCGCATCGCGACCTGCGCCATCAGTCTTGGGGTCAATTTGGGCGGGCTGGTCAGGCCAGAACGGGTCTGCCGCTCACGGCGCGAGGCGACCGGCACGTCGACGGTCAGGACCAAAGTCGTGAAACCCGCAGCCTTGGCCCGCGCCAGCATATCGGTCCGAATTTCCGGGTCGCGCGGGGGTAGAGCTGGAACCAACCATGCGCGCCCAGATGGGGCGCTACATCTTCCGGGCAGGTCGCGGCCACGGTGGACAGGCCAAAAGGAATGCAGGCGCGATCCGCCGCGCGGGCAAGATGGGCTTCGGCATCGGGCCAGATCAGGCCGGACATGCCCAAGGGGGACATGCCGAAGGGCAGGGGGAGTTTTCGCCCCATCAGATCGACGCTGAGGTCAGGTGTGAATTCGCCGTGCAACACCGAGGGCATCAGCCCAACGCGGTCTAGGGCCGCGCGGTTGCGGTGTTTGGTGGCCTCCGTCCCGGTGGCGGAATCAAGGTATTCCCAAACGAATTTAGGCAGGCGCGACTGCGCGCGGCTGCGAAGGTCCGAAAGGGCGGGGTAGGTTGCATGTAGGTCCATGGCGGCATTTGCGCCAAAGGGTTACGGATTGTCCAGATGGTGCGGCTGCGTCGGGGGTGAGGGTGCTTCCGTCCGGGTAGGGCGCCGAGGCGCTACTGCCGAAAAACGGACCGGGCAAGGGGGGCGGCCTCGCTTACCTTGCGGCCCGGCGGTGTGGGTAGGTTGTCCGCCATATCCACAAGCGCCGCGATGGCTGCTTCGATTTCGTCGCCTTCGCTGGCGGCGGTGCCTTCCATGTCGATCAGGTGAACGGTAGGATTGGCCTCGGCGTCCAGCCGTTCCTGCGCGATCGAGCGTAGCTCTTGCATGGTGCTGTCGATGGCGCGGCAGAGCCCGGCCAGCATCCCCGCCGATCCGGTAAGCTTCGCCGGATCGATCAGCCCCTTTTCGGCGGCATCCAGCACCGTCGAGATTTGTTCAAGTTTGAACGAGGATGTCGCCGCGAAATAGCGGACATCTTCAAAAGCGAGGGTATCGCGGTTGTCCCGCTGCACCCGCTCCACAACGATGGCGCTGCCCACCACCCGGTCAAGACCGCGGTAGGATTGCACATGATGCAATGTGGTGTCCCAAATCAGCGGCCCGCGCGGCATATGCAGCATCTCGCGATAGCGGATTTGCCCCGCGTTCGAGACGCAGCGCGCATAGCGTTCATTGACGGCCTCAGCCTCTTCATGGGGCATGAAACTGTGTAGGGGGCGGTTTATCACCTCACTCATCACCATGCCGCTATGCACCTCATGGGCGGTGTTAAGAGCCAAAAGCTCGAAATGCCCGCTGTCAGCGTTCAATTCCGCAATGAACATCGGCAGTTTGAACCGGTCAATCTCTCGGCGCAGTACCGAAGTATCATCGTTTCTGAACATGAGCGGTTCCTCTCGTTTATCGTTGTGTCAGCACATTGCCGCCAAAGCATTATCAACGGGTAAAGATTTCCCCCGCATTTTAAATTCACCCAGTTTTGTCCGTAGTGGCGCCAAATCGGGACTTGAATATCTTTCGAAGGAACATTTGAGGAACGTCTCTTTATCTCGTACCCCGGACGCGCTAGATTGCGGGCATGAGTGATTTTGACGAAATGGACGCCTTTGAGGGCGCCTCCCTGTCCGCCCGCGCCATGGCCGCGCGTCCGCAGCCTTATCTGGAGGGGTTGAATCCCGCCCAACGGGCCGCGGTCGAGACGTTGGATGGCCCCGTGCTGATGCTTGCCGGGGCGGGCACAGGCAAAACGCGGGCGTTGACGGCGCGAATCGTGCATCTGCTCAACACCGGGCGCGCGCGCCCGCATGAGGTTCTGGCGGTCACCTTCACCAACAAGGCCGCGCGGGAGATGAAAACCCGCGTAGGCCAGATGCTGGGCCAGCAGGTTGAGGGGATGCCATGGCTCGGCACCTTTCACGCGATTTGCGTCAAGCTGCTGCGGCGGCATGCGGAATTGGTGGGGCTGAAAAGCAATTTCACGATTCTCGATACGGATGACCAGCTGCGCCTGCTCAAACAATTGGTCGCCGCCGAAGGGATCGACGACAAGCGCTGGCCCGCGCGGATGCTGGCGGGGATCATCGACGGCTGGAAAAACCGCGCGTTGACCCCGGACAAGATCCCGAGTGCGGATGCCGGGGCATACAACCACCGCGGGCCGGAAATTTACGCGCAATATCAACGCCGTCTGATCGAATTGAATGCGACCGATTTCGGCGATCTGCTGCTCCATATGGTGACGATTTTCCAGGCGCACCCGGATGTGTTGGCGCAGTATCAGCGTTGGTTCAAATACATCCTCGTTGACGAATATCAGGATACCAACGTGGCCCAATACCTGTGGCTGCGGCTCTTGGCACAGGGGCACAAGAACATCTGCTGCGTGGGTGACGATGATCAGTCGATCTATGGCTGGCGCGGGGCTGAAGTGGGCAACATCCTGCGGTTTGAAACGGATTTCCCCGGCGCTCATGTGGTCAAGCTTGAGCAGAATTACCGCTCGACCCCGCATATCCTCGCCGCCGCCTCGGGCGTGATCGCGGGAAATGAGGGGCGCTTGGGCAAGACTCTCTGGACCGAAGAGACCGAGGGCGAAAAGGTCCGCCTCATCGGCCATTGGGATGGCGAGGAAGAGGCCCGTTGGATCGGGGATGAGATCGAATCCGCGCAGCGCGGCACAAGAGGGCTCGACCCCTTCTCGCTTGACGATATGGCGATTCTCGTCCGGGCGAGCCACCAGATGCGCGCTTTTGAAGACCGGTTTCTGACCATTGGCCTGCCTTATAAGGTGATTGGCGGCCCGCGATTCTATGAGCGTTTGGAAATCCGCGACGCCATGGCCTATTTCCGCGTGGTCACCAGCCCCGATGATGATCTCGCCTTCGAGCGGATTGTGAACACGCCCAAGCGGGGTTTGGGCGAGAAGGCGCAGCAGAAAATCCAACGCACGGCGCGGGATCATGGGGTGAACCTTGTCGAAGGTGCGCGAATTCTTCTCGCCCATGGCGGGATCAGCGGCAAAGGGGCGGCGCAACTGCGGCTTTTGATCGACGGGATCGACCGTTGGTCGTCGATGTTGCAAGGTCCGCGGATCGAGATCAGCGAAGACGACTCGGTGCTGGATGATGGCGTCGCGCCGCTGCGGGTGGATTACGGCCCACCGGACGTGTCCCATGTCGAACTGGCCGAGATGATTCTCGACGAAAGCGGCTATACCGGGATGTGGCAGAATGACAAAACGCCCGAAGCGCCGGGGCGGCTGGAAAACCTCAAGGAACTGGTCAAAGCCTTGGAAGGCTTCGAGAACCTTCAAGGCTTCCTCGAACATGTCAGCCTGATCATGGATAATGAGCAGGAGGGCGATGGCGAGAAGGTCTCGATCATGACGCTGCACGCGGCTAAGGGTTTGGAATTCCCCATGGTTTTCCTGCCAGGCTGGGAAGATGGGCTGTTCCCCTCGCAGCGTTCGATGGATGAAAGCGGGATGAAGGGGCTCGAAGAAGAGCGGCGGCTGGCCTATGTCGGCATCACCCGGGCGGAGCAGATTTGTACCATCTCTTTCGCCGCCAATCGCCGGGTCTTTGGCCAATGGCAGAATGCGATGCCGTCGCGTTTCATTGATGAGCTGCCCGAAGAACACGTGGATGTGCTGACCCCGCCGGGGCTTTACGGCGGCGGTTTTGGCGCGGCCATGCCGCAATCGGACCTACATGACCGTGCCGCAAGCGCGAATGTCTATAACTCACCGGGTTGGAAACGCCTGCAATCACGCAGCGGGGCGCGGGGCACCAGCCAGCCGCGCGAAAGCCGCAATGTCACGATCGACATGCAGGCGGTCGCCGCTTTTAAGATGGGTGAGCGCGTTTTTCACGATAAATTCGGCTATGGTGAAGTGATCGGCATCGAAGGTGACAAGATGGAAGTCGCCTTTGAGAAGGCCGGGACCAAAAAGGTCGTCTCGCGCTTCTTGACCGGCGGGAAAGACGTGCCCTTCTAAAAGCGTATCCTGGGGCGGGCTGCCAAAGGCCTGCCTGAACAAGACCTTACAAACAAAAACGACGACACCTTGGGAGGAAGGTGCCGCCGTTTCTATGTCGGCCCGAAGCGTCGAGGGAGGGTCGGCTTCGGGTCTCCTTGCGGGGTCCGCCTCATTCAGGGAGGAGGAAAGTGACGCGCACCCCGGCTTTCAGACGACAGAACAGGGAGGGGTTCTGACGTCCGATCTCTATCTCTGCTTAGCCGCGGGAAGATTCCCATGCGACGCGGCGCAGTTCGGAACGGCTCAGACCAAGATCGGCCAGTTCGCGGTTGCTCAACGCGCTCAGACCGTCGAAAGTTTCACGGTACAGACGGTGCTGTTTGTAGCGGGTTGCCAGTGCTTCGAATGCGCCGCCGATACGGGCGAAGACGGAAGTTGTGTTTGCGGTGGTTGTGTTCATGTAAGCCATTTCGGCGCCTCTTTTTTCATCTGTGGATCATCTCGTTGCCTGCTATTTACGCCCTTTCTGCATTTGCACAACGGGCATAAAGTCAATGCCGCTATGCAGAAAGCGCATAGGTTCTGAGTGGCGCAAGTTGTTGATAAAAAACGGTTTTGCCCGCGCGGCAAAAGGGCGCAGGGTCATAAAACTGTCATATATGGGGAGGGGGGAAAGGTATGGGGAGGGGGGAAAGGGGGCGACGACATCTGGGAGGAGGTAGATGTCGCCGCCAATAACAGACACATCCGGGAGGAGGATGGACGCGTCTGGTCTTTCCAAACTTGCCTGCATCCGGGAGGAGGAATGGATGCATCCAAGTCTTGGTAAAATCAGACACATTCGGGAGGAGGAAGAATGTGTCTGGTCTTTCCGAAAGCGAGGCGCTTGGCCCTGCCTATGAACCTAAGTTAGCGCTAATTGCTGCGCGTGCACAATATTTCTTTTTGCAATGCTGCTATGCGGCAAAAACATGGTACCCCTGCGTAATCCTTGGGCATTGCGCCTCTTCCCTATGCAAAAAGGGCCGTCCCCTTGCGCTTGGCGCAGAACCTGCCATTTCAGAAGCCGTAATAGAGGAGAATTTGCGCATGTCTGTGACCAAAGCAGAAGTCGAAGCGGCGCTGGCGCGGGTGCAACTGCCCGACGGCAAGAGCCTGCTGTCCCATGATCTGGTCCGCGCGCTGGTGGTCGAAGGCGATAAGGTGCGATTCGTCATCGAAGCGCCCAATGCCGATGTGGCGCGGCAGATGGCACCGTTGCGCGACGCGGCAGAGCAGGTGGTTCGCGATCTGCCGGGGTGGGTGATGTGTCGGTCGCGCTGACCGCGCATGGCCCCGCACCGAAAGCGCCCAGTCTCAAGGTCGGCGGGCATCCCAAACCGCAAGGCGGGCCGATGAAACCCAGCGGCGTGAAGCGCATCCTCGCCATCGGCTCGGGTAAGGGCGGTGTGGGCAAATCCACCGTCAGTTCCAACCTCGCCGTGGCGCTTGCGCGGGCCGGGCGCAAGGTGGGGCTTCTGGATGCCGATATCTATGGGCCCAGCCAGCCGCGCATGATGGGGGTCAACAAGCGCCCCGCGAGCCCCGATGGTAAGACGATCATTCCCTTGCAGGCCCATGGCGTGACCATGATGTCGATCGGCTTTATGTTGGAAGAGGGTAAGGCCGTGGTCTGGCGTGGGCCGATGCTGATGGGCGCGCTGCAGCAGATGCTCGGGCAGGTGGAATGGGGTGAGCTGGACGTGCTGCTCGTCGATCTGCCACCCGGCACCGGCGATGTGCAACTGACGCTCTGCACCAAGTCCGAGCTTTCGGGCGCCATCGTGGTCAGCACCCCGCAGGACGTGGCCTTGATCGACGCGCGCAAGGCGCTCGACATGTTCGCCACGTTGAAAACCCCGGTGCTAGGATTGATCGAGAATATGTCGACATTCGTCTGCCCCGATTGTGGCTCTCAGCATGAGATCTTCGGCCAAGGCGGTGTGGCGGCGGAGGCCGAGAAGGTGGGCGTGCCGCTTTTGGGCAGCCTGCCGATTGATCTCGATACCCGTTTGGCCGGGGACAGCGGCACACCGGTCGCCGCGGGCGAGGGGCCGATGGCCGATGCCTATGCCCGGCTCGCAAAGGGCTTGGTCGAGGGTGGCATGGCCTGATGAGGGTGGCGCGGGCGGTTAGCCCAGCTCGCGCCCTTCGATCAGGTGGCCGTAAAGTGTGGTCAGCATCGAGACGAAAACCAGCCCCTCTATAAGATAGAGCAGGGAATCCAGCATCAGCCGCAGGCCCGGGTCGGCGGGCAGCAACATGCTGGCGATCACGCCGAGTAGCGTGTTCACCACCGCCAGCAATACGGCCAGCGCCCAAAGTGTGCCGGCCAAAGGCTCGGTCGCGCGCCAGCTGTCGCGGACCGACATGACGTGGCCCAGAGCGGCGGCGGGCAGCACGAGGCTGAGCCGCAGCGCCAGCCAAAGGAAGGCCACCCCCGCCACCAGTCCGATCAACAGCAGTGCCGCCGGGCTCGACCCGGTCAGCCCGCCCAGAAGTAGCATGGCAAGGCCGATGGGAATGGCCGCGAGAAACTGCACGAAGCCCAGAACGATGGCCCGCCAGACATAGGCCCAGAACAGCCCCATGCCCGGGCGCAGGGCGCTCCTGTCGTGATCAAGCAAGACATAGCGGTGCCAGAGGATGGCCATCAGCGCATAGCCAAGAATGCCCGCCAGCCCGCAGGCGATCAGGATCAGAAGTTGGCCCGCAGGCGGCGGGGCGGCGTTCTCGATCACCTGATCCATGGCCCCAAGCGCATCCCCGCCAGCAGGCCCGCGGCGGCGGCGGCCCCATCACCCAGAGCACCGCAGGCAGGATCACCCGCAGCGTGGTCGAGGGCGCGTGAAACAGCATGTTCAGCGCGTGGGTGAATAGAGCCGTGGCCTTGATCATGATGCACTCCCTCCGTTTCGCGCCATTACATGCCGTGCGTGGGCCGAAAGGACAAGATACCGCTGTCAGGAGGGGCGGTGCGGTTGGGAAAGCATGGGTCGCTGGGAGGTCATGGGAAAAGTCGCGGGAATGCATGGGAAGTCTGGGAAATCATGGGCGCCCCTTGCGCCATTGGGGGTGTTACCCGATTCGCAGCCACGGGAACTGGCGTGCAATTCGAACGCCCTGGACGCATTCTGCAGAACAGGCAACGAACACGTCCTGTGGATAACTATGTGAGCAAATTTTAGTGGGAAACTGTGGGATATTGTGCAGGTCCTAATTCGTTAACAAGATATAGTGTTTCAGACTTAAACGATCCCAAATTAAGCCATGCTGCGCGCGAAAAGTTATACCAGATGTTGTTCTCACAGCCTGTGCAAAACAAAATATTGGGCGGAAATCCAAAAAATATCTAGACGCCCATCAATTCCCATGGCATCCCTAATGCATCGGATGAGAACGGGACACGGGGCAGCAAACGACCCCAAAATAAATCAAAACCTAGCAGGTTTCATACAGGCACCTCGCTTTCATCAGACCAAAGAGATCCGGCGCGCGAGCGAGCAGACATCCCCCCAGGTGGCGCGCGCAGTCGGACTTCCCCCGCCAAGCTGCGGGACGTGGGCGGCGGGTTGATCAGTGGCAGCAGATCAACCCGCCGTTTCCATTTCCGGGGCAGGGGATTGAGGCGGATAACGAGTTTAAGCGCAAAGGCGCAAGAGGCAGGGACAACAAGTGAGCCGCAGGTTCAGAGGCGAAAGCCACCACAAGGTCGATACGAAGGGGCGGGTGTCTATCCCAGCCTCTTTTCGGCGTGTGTTGGAGGCTGGCGACCCGAACTGGAAGAACGGCGACAATCCCGAACTGGTCATCGTCTATGGCGATCACCGCCGCAACTACCTTGAGTGCTACACCATGGAGGCCATCGAAGAGGTTGACGCCAAGATCGACCGCATGCCGCGGGGCTCCATGCAGCGCAAGGCGCTTCAGCGTCTGTTCCACGGCCAGTCTTTCCCCACGACGGTAGATGAGACGGGCCGTTTGGTGCTGCCCGCCAAGCTGCGCAACAAGATCGAACTCAACGGCGAGGCGTTCTTTATCGCCGCCGGTGACACCTTCCAGATCTGGAAGCCCGAAACCTATGAGACCGAGGAAGAGGCGTGGCAGCAGGAACTGCCCGACGATGTCGATCCGCTCTCGTTCCTTGATGGTGATATGGAGATCTGAGGGAATGGTTGCTGCCTCTGACCCTTCCGCCCCTCACACCCCCGTTCTGCTGCGCCCGATCCTATCTGCCGTGGCGCCCGTAGAGGGGGTTTGGTTGGATGGCACCTTTGGCGCGGGCGGCTACACCCGCGGCTTGCTTGAGGCCGGAGCCGCGCGTGTGGTGGCTGTCGACCGCGATCCGCTGGCCTTTGAGATGGCGGCGGCATGGGCCGGGGACTATGGCGATCGGATCACCATGCAACAGGGCGTCTTCTCGCGCATGGATGAATATGCCCAAGACCTCGATGGCGTGGTGCTGGACCTCGGCGTTTCCTCCATGCAGCTCGATCAGGCGGAGCGTGGCTTTTCCTTCATGAAAGATGGCCCGCTCGACATGCGGATGAGCCAAGATGGCCCCTCGGCTGCCGATTTGGTCAACGAGGCCGAGGAAGAGGTAATCGCCAATATCCTCTTTCAATATGGCGAAGAACGCGCCTCGCGCCGGATCGCCAAGGCGATTGTCCGCGCCCGCGAAGACGCGCCGATCACCACCACGTTGGAATTGGCAAAGCTGGTCGAAGGCTGCCTGCCGCGCGCTAAGCCCGGCCAGAGCCATCCGGCAACCCGCAGTTTCCAAGCGCTGCGGATTGCGGTGAACAATGAATATGGCGAGCTCTTTCAGGGGCTTATGGCCGCCGAGCGGGCGTTGAAGCCGGGCGGGAAGCTGGCGGTGGTGACCTTTCATTCAGTCGAGGACCGCATGGTCAAACGCTTCCTCACCGCGCGTGCCGGGGCCGGGGCAATGCCAACCGTTTCGCCCCCGCGCTTGAGCAGGCACCGCCGCAGTTCACGCTGAAATCCCGCAAGGCGATTGGCCCTGACGCGCAGGAATTGGAAGAGAACCCGCGCAGCCGGTCGGCCAAGCTGCGGGTCGCCACGCGCACCGATGCGCCCAGTGGTGAGATTGACGCGAAAACCATCGGCATGCCGATGGTCAGGGGGATCTGAGTGATGCGCACGGTGATGTATATCCTCACCACCATTGCCGTGGTTGGATTGGCCTTCTGGGCTTACCGCGAGAATTACGCGACCCAGCAGGCGCTGAGCGATGCCGACAGGCTGCATGCCAATATCCGCGCGGCCCATGCCCGTTTGGCCGTGCTGCGTGCCGAATGGGCCTTTCAAAACCGCCCGGCCCGGCTGCGCGATCTGGCGGATCTGAATTTTGACCGTCTGGGCCTGTTGCCGCTGCATCCCGGCCAGTTCGGCCAGGTCGATCAAGTCGCCTATCCGCCCCAGCCCTTGCTGCCGATCACCGATCCTGTGGATGTCTCGACCATGAATTACGAGGCGCTGAACGGTCTTTCCGAGGAGAAGGTTGAATGATCCGCACCCCGCTGCGCCCGCTGGCCCGCATCCTCGAGGCCCGCGAGAAGGGGGAAAACCCCGATGCGATCGAACGTGAGAACAAGCGCATCCGCCATGAGCAGATGCGTGACAAGGCGCGGATGCGCGCCGAAGGGCGGCTTCTGGTGCTGGGTGTCTGTTTCCTTTGTGCCTTCACCGTGATCGGCGGACGCATGGGGCTGCTGGCGATGTCGGAACCGTCTGAGCCGCGCGGCCATGCGCCGGGGGCCGTGATCTCGGCCTCGCGTGCGGATATCACGGACCGGAACGGCAACCTTCTGGCCACCAATTTCGAGACCCACGCGCTCTATGCGCAGCCGCGCCACATGATCGACCCGGAGATGGCCGCGAAAAAGCTGGTCAAAATCTTTCCCGACCTGAAAGAAGAGCGCCTGATCAAAGATTTCACGGGCAAGCGCAAGTTCCTGTGGATCAAGAAGAAAATCAGCCCCGAACAGATGCAGGCCGTGCATGATATCGGCGATCCGGGGCTATTGTTCGCGCCGCGCGACATGCGTCTTTACCCCAACGGCTCGCTTGCAGCCCATGTGCTGGGTGGGGCGAGCTATGGCAAGGAAGGCGTCCATGCCGCGGAGGTGATCGGCGTGGCGGGGGCCGAGAAGTATTTCGACGACTATCTGCGCGACCCGGCCAATGGCAACAAACCCCTAGAGCTGTCGCTCGACCTCACCGTGCAGGCCGCGGCGGAGCGGGTGCTTTATGGCGGCATGAAGCTGATGAACGCCAAGGGCGCGACCAGCATTCTGATGGATGTGCACACGGGCGAGGTGATCTCGGTCGCCTCGCTGCCGGACTTCGACCCCAACAACCGGCCCCGGCCTTTGACCCAAGGCGATGCCTCCGACAGCCCGCTGTTCAACCGCGCGGTGCAGGGGGTCTATGAACTGGGCTCGACCTTCAAGATTTTCGCAGCGGCACAGGCGGTGGAACTGGGGCTGTTTAACGCCGACACGATCATCGACACCTCCGGCCCGATGAAGGTTGGCGGCTTCCGCATCGGTGAATTCCGCAACAAGAACTACGGCAAGCTGAGCGTCGCCGACATCATCGTGCATTCCTCGAACCGGGGCACGGGCCGGATGGCGCTGGAAATCGGCATCGAACGGCAGCAGGAGTTCCTCAAAAGCCTCGGTTTCTTTGAGCCGACCCCCTTTGAGATCGTCGAAGCCTCGGGCGGCAAGCCGCTCTTGCCGAGCCGTTGGACCGAATTGTCGAGCGTGACGATCTCCTACGGCCACGGGCTGTCGAGCACGCCGATGCACCTTGCCGCGGGCTATGCCGCCATCGCCAATGGCGGGCGCGCGGTAAAACCCACGTTGCTGAAGCAATCCGCCCCCAACTCGGCCCCCGCGTCATGTCCGAAGAGACCGCCGCGCAGGCGCGGATGATGCTGCGCAAGGTGGTGACCGATGGCACGGCCAGCTTCGCCGAGGTGCCGGGCTATCAGATCGCGGGCAAGACAGGCACCGCCGACAAGCCCAAGCCCACGGGCGGCTATTACGACGACAAGGTGATCAACACTTTCGCCAGCATCTTCCCGATCAACGATCCGAAATATGTGCTGATCGTCACGCTGGACGAACCGGTTGAGACTTCGGGCCCGAAACCGCGCCGCACGGCGGGGTGGACCGCCGTGCCCGTAGCCGCCGAGATGGTGCGCCGCATCGCGCCTTTGCTGGGGCTGCGCCCCGCTGTTGAACCGGTGAACGACGCTGTGCTAACGCTGACCAGCAGCAACTGAAAAGACATCTCTATGACCGACCGGGCCGTACCCCTTTCCTCTCTCGGGCTGACCGCGCGGGCGGGGGCCAACCCTATGATCACCGGCATCGCGGTCGACAGCCGTGAGGTGCGCGAAGGCACGCTTTTCGCGGCTCTGCCCGGCAGCCGTGTGCATGGGGCAGAATTCATTCAATACGCCCTGCGCATGGGTGCGGCGGCGGTGCTGACCGATGCGGCGGGCGCCAAACTCGCCGCCGAGGAATTGGCGGGCTCGGATGCCGCGCTGGTGGTCTCCGACCTCCCGCGGGAGGCGCTGGCGCGCACGGCCGCGCTTTGGTTCGGCGGCCAGCCCGCCACGATGATCGCGGTCACCGGCACCAATGGGAAAACCTCGGTCTCGACCTTCGTGCGCCAGATTTGGGTTGAGATGGGATTGCCTGCCGTAAACCTCGGCACCACCGGGGTAGAGGGCGCATGGGCCGCCCCCTTGGCCCATACCACGCCCGAGCCGATCACCCTGCACCGCACACTGGCCGAGGCGGCGGCGAATGGCATCACCCATGCCGCGATGGAAGCGTCGAGCCACGGGCTCGACCAGCGGCGGCTGGATGGGGTGACGCTCAAGGCGGCGGGCTTTACCAACTTTACCCAAGACCATCTGGACTATCACGAGACATTCGAGGCCTATTTCGCCGCCAAAGCCGCGCTTTTCGCCCGTGTCCTGCCCGAAGACGGCACGGCGGTGGTCAATATCGACGATGAAAAAGGCGTCGACATCGCGGCCATCGCCCGCGCGCGGGGCTGTCAGGTGATCACCGTAGGCCGCGACGGGGGCGATCTGCACCTGCAAGGCCAGCGGTTCGATGCCACGGGTCAAGACCTGCGATTTAGCTGGCGCGGCAAGACCTATCAAAAGCGGCTCAATCTGATCGGCGGTTTTCAGGGCGATAACGTTTTGCTGGCCGCAGGGCTCGTCATCGCCTGCGGTGCCGACCCGCAAGAGGTCTTCGACACGCTGCCGCATCTCACCACCGTGCGGGGCCGGATGCAGCTTGCCGCCACCCGCGACAATGGCGCGGCGGTTTTTGTCGATTACGCCCATACGCCCGATGCGGTGGCCACGGCGCTCGCCGCCATGCGCCCGCATGTCATGGGCAGGCTTGTCGCCATCGTCGGCGCGGGCGGCGATAGGGACCGGGCCAAACGGCCCTTGATGGGGCAGGCGGCGGCGCAACATGCGGATATGGTCATCGTCACCGACGACAACCCGCGCAGCGAAGACCCGGCGAGCATCCGTGCCGCCGTGCTGGGCGGCGCACCCGAGGCTTGGGAAGTCGGCGACCGGGCCGAAGCCATCCTGCGCGGTGTGGACGCGCTGGAGCCGGGCGACGCGCTGCTCATCGCGGGCAAGGGGCATGAGACCGGGCAGACCGTGGGCGACGACGTGCTGCCTTTCGACGATGTGGAACAGGCCAGCGTGGCCGTGGCGGCACTGGACGGGAGATTGGCATGAGCCTTTGGACAGGGAGCGAAGCGGCAGAGGCCACGGGCGGGCAGGCGCAGGGCGATTGGGTTTGCAACGGGGTGTCGATCGACACACGGACCTTGCAGCCCGGCGATCTCTTCGTCGCACTCAAGGCCGCGCGGGACGGGCATGAATTCGTGGCCCAAGCGCTCGACAAAGGGGCCGCTGCCGCGCTCGTGACCCATGCCCCCGAAGGCGTGGCCGCGGATGCGCCGCTGCTGATCGTTGAGGATGTGCAGCAGGCGCTCGAAGCGCTTGGCCGGGCAGGGCGCGCCCGCCTCGGCCCGCAGGCCAAGGTGGCGGCGGTGACCGGCAGCGTCGGCAAGACCTCGACCAAGGAGATGCTGCTGGCGATCTTTGGCGATCAAGGCCGGGCCCATGCCAGCGTCGACAGCTATAACAACCATTGGGGCGTGCCGCTGACTTTGGCGCGGATGCCGCGCGATACCGATTACGCGGTGATCGAGATCGGCATGAACCACCCCGGAGAGATTGCCCCCCTTGCCCAACAGGCGCGGCCTGATGCGGCGATGGTGACGAATGTCGCCGCCGTCCACCTCGAAGCCTTCAAGGATGTCGCCGCCATTGCGGTGGAAAAAGCCAGCATCTTCGACGGGATGGAGCCGGGCGGCGTGGCGGTGATCAACGCGGACCACGCGCATAGCGAAATCGTCTTGGCCAAAGCGCTGGAGCGCGGCCTGCGCGAGACGACCTTTGGTCAGGCAGGCCATCACTACAAGCTGGGCGAGGTCAAGGTTCAGGGCGATGCCACCGTGGCCCAGGCCGAGGTCGAAGGCGCGCCGCTGATCTTCAAGATCGCCACGCCGGGGCGGCATTTCGCGATGAACGCGCTTGGCGCGCTGGCAGTGGCCGAGGCGCTTGGCGCGGATCGGGCGCTGGCCGTGCAATCGCTGGGCCGCTGGTTGCCCTATGCCGGGCGCGGGGTGCGTGAGCGCATCCAGCTCGACCCCATAGACACCTATCTGGCGCTGGAATTGATCGACGACAGCTATAACGCCAACCCAACCTCCATGGCCGCGGCGCTTGAGGTGTTGGCCGCCTCGGAAGTCACCCATGACATCGGGCGCGTCAGCAAGGGGCGGCGGATTGCCTTTGTCGGCGATATGAAAGAACTCGGCCCCGAGGCTGTGGCGCTGCATGCCGGTCTCGCCGATCTGGATGCTACCCGCGCGCTCGACGTGGTGCATTGCGTCGGCCCGTTGATGAAAGCCTTTTACGACAATCTGCCCGAACATCAGCGCGGCGATTGGACGGAAACCGCCGAAGAGATGTTGCAAGGACTCCGCGCAAGGCTTGATTCCGGCGATGTCGTGCTGATCAAAGGGTCGCTTTCGATGAAGCTGGGCGGTATTGTTGACGCCATCCGCAAAATGGGCCATCCGGTCCCGACCGCCTGATCGGCGATTCACCCCACATGATGAGTTAGGACGCGATATATGCTCTATTGGTTGACGCTGCTGTCGGATGGCGGCGATTTTTTTAACCTGTTTCGCTATATCACCTTCCGCGCGGGCGGGGCGTTTCTGACGGCATTGGTGTTCGGCTTTATCTTCGGCAAACCGCTGATCGAAGTGCTGCGCAAGCGGCAGGGCAAGGGCCAGCCGATCCGCGATGACGGCCCAGAGGGGCATTTCGCCAAGGCGGGCACGCCCACCATGGGCGGGCTGCTGATCGTGGGGGCTTTGCTGACCTCGACCCTGCTTTGGGCGCGGCTCGACAATCCTTTCGTCTGGCTGGTGCTTTTCGTCACCATGAGTTTCGCCGCCATCGGCTATGCCGACGACCACGCCAAGGTCAGCAAGCAAAACACCGATGGCGTGCCGGGCAAGCTGCGGCTTTTGCTAGGCTTTCTGATCGCGGGCATCGCGGGCTATTGGGCCGCGCAATACCATCCGGCAGAGTTGCAGTACCAAATGGCGCTGCCGGTGTTCAAAGACACGCTGATCAACCTCGGGGTGCTCTTCGTGCCCTTCGCCATCATCGTGATCGTCGGCTCGGCCAATGCGGTAAACCTGACCGACGGGCTTGATGGTCTGGCCATCATGCCGGTGATGATCGCCGCCGGAGCGCTTGGCGTCATCGCCTATGCCGTGGGCCGCGTCGACTTCACCGATTATCTTGACGTGCATTATGTTCCGGGCACGGGCGAAATCCTGATCTTTACCGCCGGTCTCTTCGGTGGCGGCCTCGGGTTCCTGTGGTACAACGCGCCGCCCGCCGCCGTCTTCATGGGCGACACCGGCTCGCTGGCGCTTGGCGGGGCCTTGGGCGCCATCGCCGTGGCCACCAAGCACGAATTGGTGCTGGCGGTCGTCGGCGGGCTCTTCGTGGTCGAGGCGCTCTCGGTCATCGTGCAGGTGCTCTACTTCAAGCGCACCGGCAAGCGGGTCTTCCTGATGGCACCGATCCACCACCACTACGAGAAAAAGGGCTGGGCCGAGCCGCAGATCGTGATCCGTTTCTGGATCATCTCACTGATCCTCGCCCTGCTGGGTCTGGCGACGCTGAAGGTGCGCTAAGCCCTTAAAAGATCGACCAATCCATGTGACGCGCCAGAAGGGCCAGTGCTTCGGTGCCCTTTTGGCTGTTGCCATAGCGGTTGAGCCCCGGCGACCAGACCGCGATGCTGGCCCGCCCCGGCACGATGGCGAGGATGCCGCCGCCCACACCGGACTTGCCCGGCAGGCCCACGCGATAGGCGAAATCGCCCGATCCGTCGTAATGCCCGCAGGTCAGCATCAGCGCGTTGAGCCGTCGGATGCGGCTGGGGGCCACCAAGCGCGGAACGTCCGGCGCTTCGATCAAGAAACGGCCCGCCATGGCCAGTTGCTCCACCGTCATCTCCATCGCGCAATGGTGGAAATAGGTGCCAAGCGTCCGTTCCGGCGCGTTGATGAGGTTCCCGTAGCTCGCCAGAAAATGCGCCAGCGCAAAGTTGCGGTGGCCAAAATCGGTCTCTGAGGCGGCGACCGTGTCATTGATGTGGATGTCATCCGTCCCCGCCGCTTCGCGCACGAAACGCAGGATCTCGGCCAGCGCCTCGCGCGGCTCGCGGTTGCCCAAGACTTCGTCCGTGGTGACGATCGCACCTGCGTTGATGAAGGGATTGCGCGGCCGGCCCTGTTCCTGCTCCAACTGCACGATGGAGTTAAAAGCCCGGCCCGAAGGCTCCCGCCCCACGCGGTGCCACAGTTGGTCGCCCGAGCGGCCAAGGGCGATGGCCAGCGTAAAGACCTTGGTGATGGACTGGACCGAAAAGGGCACCTGCGTGTCGCCCGCCACATGGCATTTGCCATCCGCCGTCACCACGGCGATGCCGAATTGCGCCGGGTCCACCTTGGCCAGTTGCGGAATATAGGCCGCCACATCGCCCCAGTGGTCATCCTCGCGCATCATGGCATTGAGGCGCGGCAACACATCGTCAAGGTCAGGTTTGGCGGGGCTGGACATCTTCGGCGGCCTCTGGCTTGTGATGGGCGCATCATGCCCCATTCTGGGGTCAACGGGTAGCAGGGGATTGCAGATGATTCCAGTACAGGGCTTGGAAGGCGCACGCGTGGCGGTGCTGGGATTGGGCCGCTCGGGCCTGAGTGCAGCGCGCGCGTTGCAAGCGGGCGGGGCCAAGGTCAGCTGCTGGGACGACAATCCCGCCGCACGGGCGCGGGCCGAGCGGGAAGGCTTCGCCTGTGTCGATCTCAATGCCCCCGGCGCTTTGGACAAGATCGCCCGGCTGATCGTCAGCCCCGGCATCCCGCATCTCTACCCCGCGCCGAACCCGGTGGTGGCATCGGCGCTTGCCGCAGGGGTGCCGGTGGACAATGACATCGGCCTCTTTTTCCAAAGCTTCGCCACGCTGGCATGGGATCACTACGACGTGGCCCCGCGGGTGGTGGCGGTGACCGGCTCGAACGGGAAATCGACGACTTCGGCGCTTATTCACCACATCCTTGAGCATGTCGGGCGGCCTTGCCAACTGGCGGGCAACATCGGGCGCGGGGTGCTGGACCTCGATCCCGCCGTGGATGGGGAGGTCGTGGTGCTGGAGCTTAGCAGCTACCAGACCGAACTGGCGCGCGCGCTGACGCCGGATGTGGCGGTTTTCACCAATCTCAGCCCCGACCATCTGGACCGCCATGCGGGGATGGGGGGCTACTATGCCGCGAAGCGTCGCCTCTTTGCCGAAGGTGGCCCGGACCGCGCGGTGATCGGCGTGGATGAGGCCGAGGGCCGCTTCCTTGCCGGGCAACTCAGCGAGGGGCCGAGCGACGACCGTGTGATCCGCATTAGCGCCGAGACCAAGCTTTCCGGTCCCGGCTGGCATGTCTTTGCCCGCAAGGGGTTCTTGAGCGAATATCGTCGCGGCAAACAGGTCGGCGCGATCGACCTGCGCGGCATCCAAGGGTTGCCGGGCGCGCATAACCACCAGAACGCCTGCGCCGCCTATGCCGCCTGCCGCGCGCTTGGCCTTGCCCCGCGGGTGATCGAGGCGGCGTTTCACAGCTTCGGTGGCCTGCCGCATCGCAGCCAGACCGTGGCCGAGGCGCATGGCGTCCGCTACGTCAATGACAGCAAGGCCACCAATGTCGACAGCGCGGCCAAGGCACTGGCGGCGTTCAAGAACATCCGCTGGATCTGCGGCGGGCTTGAGAAAGAAGGCGGTCTAAAAGGGCTGGCAGAGGCGCAAGGATCGGTCCGCAAAGCCTATGTGATCGGGCGCGAAGCCGCGCATTTCGCCATGCAACTCACCGCAGAGACCGAAGTCTGCGGCACGATGGAACAGGCCGTGGCGCGGGCGGCGGCAGAGGCCGAAGAGGGCGATGTCGTCCTGCTGGCCCCGGCGGCGGCGAGTTTCGATCAATACGACAGTTTTGAGCGCCGCGGTGAGGATTTCGTGGCGCAGGTGCAGAAGGTGCTGGCGGAGTAGGGCGGTGCCTAGCCCGCAATCGCCCGTGCCGCCGCCATGCCCGAAGACCACGCCCACTGAAAGTTATACCCGCCGAGCCAGCCGGTCACATCCACGGCCTCGCCGATGAAATAGAGCCCCGGCACCTCTTTCGCCGCCATGGTCTTGGAGGATAGCCCGTCGGTATCAACCCCGCCCAGTGTGACCTCTGCCGTGCGATATCCTTCGGTGCCGCCGGGGTGAAGCTGCCAGTTCTCGATGCCTGTGATGAATGCGGAAAGCCGCGCGTCCGACCAATCCGCCAGATTCCCCGACAGGTCGAACGTCTGCCCCAGATGTTCCACCAGCCGCGCGGGGAGGTGTTGCGCGAGAACGGTGGTGAAGTTCCGCCGCCCCGCGCGTTGCCGCTGGTCGCGGAGCGCGTCCAAGAGGGTGCCTTCGGGGGCGAGGTTCACGGTGATCGGCTCGCCTTCGCGCCAGTAGGAGGACGCCTGCAAGACGGCGGGGCCAGAGAGACCGCGATGGGTAAAGAGCAGCGCCTCGTCAAACGCGGCCTCTCCGGCGGTAATACGCGCCGGGGTGGCGACACCGGCCAGCGGCGCAAAGCGGCCTTCGGCAAAGGTAAAGGGCACCAGCCCGGCCCGCGTATCGGTGACGCTCAGCCCAAATTGGCGCGCGATGTCATAGGCGACCCCGGTCGCGCCCATCTTGGGGATCGACTTGCCCCCGGTGGCGATCACGAGGTTTCGGGCCGTGACTTTCACCGACTTATCAGGCGCTTGCAGGTCGAAGCTGAACTGCCCATCGACCTTCGCGAAATTGTTGGCGCTGCTCTTCAGTTGCAGATCGACCCCGGCCTGCTGCATCAACCCGCGCAGCATGGCGATGATCTCTTTCGCGCTGGTGTCGCAGAAAAGCTGGCCGAGGGTTTTCTCATGCCAAGCGATGCCGTGACGGTCGACCAGTTCGATGAAATCCCACTGTGTGTAGCGGGCCAAAGCGGATTTGGCGAAATGCGGGTTCTGGCTCAGAAAGGCCTGCGGTTCGCAGTACATATTGGTGAAATTGCAGCGCCCGCCGCCCGAGATGCGGATCTTCTCGCCCGGGGCTTTGGCATGGTCCACCACCAGCACCCGCCCGCCCGCATGGGCAGCGCACATCATGCCTGCGGCACCGGCTCCGATAATGGCTGTATCGACTTGCATGGGCGCGCTCTGCCTCAATGCGCGGCCCCGGTCAAGAAGACGTGAGACCGGTTGCCGCTTTGCCAAGGCGCCATAGCTGGGGTGCAACGCAACTGACGAAAGGAGCAGAGAATGACCAAACTGACCGCAGAACAAGATTTTCCGAAGATGGACGTGGCCAAGCTCGGCGGCGGCACGCTGACCTTGGGCCAGCCACAAGAGGGGCGCGATTGGCAGTTGGTGGTGGTCTACCGCGGCCTGCACTGCCCGATTTGCAAAAAGTATCTCGCGCAATTGGAAAAGCTGCAAAGCCAGTTCCATGAGATTGGCGTCGATGTGATTGCTGTCTCTGGTGATCCCGAGGAGAAGGCCAAGGCCATGGCCGAGGAAGACAGCCTGACCCTGCCTATCGGCTATGATCTGAGCCTCGACCAGATGGCGGAACTGGGGCTCTACATCTCTGACCCGCGCAGCCCGCAGGAGACCGACCGGCCCTTCGCCGAACCTGCGACCTTTGTCATCAACGATGAGGGCAAATTGCAGATCATCGACATTTCCAACGCGCCATTCGCGCGGCCCGAGTTGGAAGGTCTGCTGAACGGCCTCAAATTCGTCCGCGACAAGGGCTACCCGGTGCGCGGCACCCATAAGGCCGCCTGATTGCGCGCGACCTGAAAGGGCGACCTGATCGCCCGGCGGCGGGGCTTGGCAATGCCCCGCTGACCCCGCCCGCCTTAGCGGGGTGAAATGCACTAGCTTCATATGACAATTCGGGCTATTCTGCCCGGATGAGACCCGCAAAGGGGCCGTTGAGGCAGTTAAGGCAGATACCCATGACAGAGATGGTCTATGGCGCGGTCCCGGTGCGAGATGGTGAACCGATCCTTCCAAAATGGTGGCGCACGGTCGACCGTTGGGCTTTGTCCTGCGTGTTGATCCTCTTTGCCGTTGGCATGCTTTTGGGGCTGGCAGCATCCCCGCCCTTGGCCGCAAAAAACGGCTTTGATGCTTTCCACTATGTGCAGCGGCAGGCGTTCTTCGGCGGATTGGCGCTGATCGCGATGTTGCTGACCTCGATGATGTCCCCGGTGCTGGTGCGGCGTCTGGCGGTGCTGGGCTTCGTGGTCGCCTTCGTGGCACTGGCGCTGTTGCCTTTCTTCGGCACCGATTTTGGCAAGGGGGCGACGCGCTGGTATTCGCTGGGTTTCGCCTCGTTCCAGCCCTCCGAATTCCTGAAACCCGGTTTCATGGTCGCTGCCGCATGGATGATGGCCGCCGCGACCGAGATCAACGGCCCTCCGGGCAAATCGTGGTCCTTCGCGCTTTGTATCTCTATCGTGTTGATGCTGGCGATGCAGCCCGACTTTGGGCAGGCTTGCCTTGTGCTGTTCGGCTGGGGGGTGATGTATTTCGTGGCCGGCGCGCCGATGGTGCTGCTGGTCGGTATGGCGGGGCTCGTCGTTCTGGCGGGCACCTTCGCCTATTCCAATTCCGAACACTTCGCCCGGCGGATCGACGGCTTTCTCAGCGTCGATGTCGATCCCACCACCCAGCTTGGCTATGCCACAAACGCCATCCGCGAGGGCGGGCTTTTCGGCGTAGGCGTGGGCGAAGGCGAGGTGAAATGGTCGCTGCCCGATGCGCATACCGACTTCATCATCGCCGTCGCCGCCGAGGAATATGGCCTGATCATGGTCGTCTGCATTATCGCCCTATATACTGTCGTGGTCGTCCGGTCGCTGCTGCGTCTGGTGCGCGAGCGTGACCCCTTCATCCGGCTGGCCGGAACCGGGCTGGCCTGCACATTCGGAGTACAGGCAATGATCAACATGGGTGTGGCAGTGCGGCTTTTGCCCGCCAAGGGCATGACCCTACCTTTCGTGAGCTACGGCGGCTCTTCAGTGATCGCCAGCGGCATCGCCGTGGGCATGCTGTTGGCCTTTACCCGGACCCGCCCGCAGGGTGAGATCAGCGATATTCTGGGTCGGGGCCGCCGCTGATGGCCGCCCCACTGTTGATCATCGCCGCCGGGGGAACCGGTGGGCATATGTTTCCCGCGCAGGCCTTGGCCGAGGTGATGTTGAAGCGCGGCTGGCGTGTGAAGCTCAGCACCGATGCGCGCGGCGCGCGCTATACCGGCGGCTTTCCCGAAGCGGTCGAGATTACCCAGATCAGCAGCGCCACCTTTGCCCGGGGCGGCGTGGTGGCCAAAGCCTTGGTGCCCTTCCGCATTGCCGCCGGTGTGGTCCGCTCTAGCCTCAACATGCTGCGCGACCGGCCATCGGTCGTGGTAGGCTTTGGCGGCTATCCGTCGATCCCCGCGCTCGGCGCCGCTTGGGCGCTGCGCATGCCCCGGATGATCCACGAGCAGAACGGCATTCTGGGCCGCGTGAATGAGATTTTTGCCAAACGGGTTCACGCCGTGGCCTGCGGCATCTGGCCCACGAAACTGCCCGAGGGCGTGCAGGGCTGGCATGTGGGCAATCCCGTTCGCGCCGCCGTGCTGGACCGCGCCGGTGCCGCCTATATCCCGCCGGGTGACTACCCGATGGAGGTTTTGGTCATGGGCGGCAGCCAAGGCGCGCGCATCCTCTCGGACGTGGTGCCCCCGGCGCTTGCGGCCCTGCCGATGAACATGATCCGCAACATCCGCGTCAGCCATCAGGCCCGCGACGAAGACGGCCAGCGGGTGGCGGACTACTACGCCGAATCCGGCATCAGCGCCGATGTGCGCCCCTTCTTTGACGATGTGCCCCGCCGCATGTCCGAGGCGCAGCTGGTGATCAGCCGCTCCGGTGCCTCCAGCGTGGCCGACCTGTCGGTGATCGGGCGTCCGTCGATCCTGATCCCCTTTGCCGCCGCGGCGGGGGATCACCAAAGCGCCAATGCCCGCGGCTTGGTCGAGGCCGGGGCTGCGATCATGGTGCCCGAACGCAAGGCCAATCCAGATATCATGACCGACCAGATCCTCGCCGTGCTTGAGATGCCCGAAGGGGCAATGCAGATGGCGCGCGCCGCGCTTTCGGTCGGCAAACCCGATGCGGCCGAGACATTGGCCGATATGGTTGAGCAGCTCGCTGCCCAAGGCACGCTCACCCCCGCAGAAGAGGAACACCCGCAATGAACGCCGCCGCCACCAAACTGCCGACCGATGTCGGCCCGATCCATTTCGTCGGCATCGGCGGCATCGGCATGTCCGGCATCGCCGAAGTGCTTTTGAACCACGGCTACAAGGTGCAGGGGTCGGACCTCAAAACCACCAAGATCACCGTGCGGCTGGCCGAATTGGGCGGGCGCATCTTCGAGGGGCAGGCGGCTGAGAATATCGAAGGCGCGGCGGTGGTCGTGATCTCTTCGGCGATCAAGCCGGGCAATGCCGAGTTGGACGAGGCGCGCCGCCGTGGCCTGCCGGTCGTCCGCCGGGCCGAGATGCTGGCCGAGCTGATGCGGCTCAAGTCCAACATCGCCGTAGCGGGGACCCATGGCAAGACGACGACCACCACGCTGGTCGCAGAACTGCTGGTCGCAGGCGGTATCGACCCCACGGTCGTCAACGGCGGCATCATCCACGCCTATGGCTCCAACGCGCGGATGGGGCAGGGCGACTGGATGGTGGTCGAGGCGGATGAGAGCGACGGCAGTTTCAACCGCTTGCCCGCCACCATCGCCATCGTCACCAATATCGACCCCGAGCATATGGAGCATTGGGGCGACTTCGACACGCTGCGGCAGGGGTTTTTGAACTTCGTCTCGAACATTCCCTTCTACGGGCTGGCGGTCTGTTGCACCGATCACCCGGAAGTGCAGTCGCTTGTGGGCAAGCTCACCGACCGGCGCGTCATGACCTATGGGTTCAACGCGCAGGCCGATGTGCGCGCCGTGGGGCTGCATTACAAAGACGGCGTGGCGCATTTCGACGTGCATCTTCAGTCCGAAGACAGGGTGATCAAAAACTGCGCCCTGCCGATGCCCGGCGATCACAACGTATCAAACGCGCTGGCGGCGGTGACCGTGGCGCGGCACCTTGGGATGAAGCTTGAGCAAATCCGCGACGCTTTAGGCAGTTTTGGCGGGGTGAACCGCCGCTTTACCCGCGTGGGCGAGGTGGACGGCGTGACCATTATTGATGACTACGGCCACCACCCGGTTGAGATCGCCGCCGTGCTGAAAGCCGCGCGGCAGGCCAGCGCGGGCCGCGTGATCGCCGTGCACCAGCCGCACCGCTATTCCCGCCTGTCGCATCACTTTGACGAGTTCTGCGCCTGTTTTAACGATGCCGATGTGGTGGGCATCGCCGATGTCTATGCCGCGGGCGAAGAGCCCATTCCCGGTGCCGACCGAGATGGGCTGGTCGCGGGGTTGATCCAGCACGGCCATCGCCATGCCTATGCGGTCGAAGATGCCGAGGCGCTGACGCAACTGGTCCTGCGCGAGGCGCGCCCCGGCGATATGGTGGTCTGCCTTGGGGCGGGTACGATCAGCGGATGGGCCAATGACCTGCCCGAGGCGCTGCGCGCGGCCAAGGGGGCGGCTGCGTGACCCTCGTCTGGCTGTCGATCCTCTGGGTCTTCGCCGCCGTGACCGTGGCCATGCTGCCGCTGCGCTCTCAATACCTGCCGGGGTGGTTCTGCTGATTGCCGCGCCCTTGCTGATCATCGCCATCGGTGTGACCCAGTCATGGGCCTATGCGCTTTTGGCGCTGCTGGCGTTCCTGTCGATGTTCCGCAATCCGCTGCGCTATCTCTGGGCGCGGCTGCGGGGCCAAAAGCCGGAGCTGCCGAAATGAGCCTCTCTCTCATCCTTGCCTGTTTCTGGTTCGTGATCGCCAATATCCTTGCCATGACGCCGAGCAAGGATTCCCACTGGCGCAGCGCCTATCTGCTGATCGCCGTGGGCATACCGATTGTGGGTTTCGTCACCGCTCAGCACGGGCCGTGGCTGGGCCTATTGGTGCTGGCGGGGGGCTGTTCGGTGCTGCGCTGGCCCGTGGTCTATTTCGTGCGCTGGCTGCGCCGCGGGGCAGGCCGGGTCAAAGGCCCGGCGGAATGACCCTGACGCCGACCCTCGTGGCGCTGCTCTCGGTCTTTGCGGTCTGGATGATCGCCTGTATCTGGACCGGTTTTCGCGCCCGCGTGCTGTGGTTCTTTCTTGTACTGGCGGCAGGCTTTGCGCTCAATGCCACATGGATGGTTTTCGGGCTGGATGCGCGGGTGTTCGAGCCGCATGCGCTTTTGGCGCAGCTTTCCGTCCTATTCTATGCGGTGGGCGGTTTCGGGCTGGGCTGGCTTGCGGGGCGGGTGGCCAAACGCTGGCGCGAAAGCCGCGTCGATCCGCCGTCTTCTTGATGGTTTGCCCTGCCGTGCAAATGCGCTAAGTGCGGCGCCATGATTAAGCTGAATATCCCCGACCTGCGCGGCAGGCTGACCCCAAATCGCGCCCTGAGCGACCTGACATGGCTCCGCGTCGGCGGCCCTGCGGATTACCTGTTCCAACCCGCCGATGTGGAGGACCTGTGCCTTTTCATGCGGCGTTTGCCGCAAGGGGTGACGGTTTTCCCCATGGGCGTGGGCAGCAATCTCATCGTGCGCGACGGCGGGCTGCGGGCGGTGGTGATCCGGCTGGGCCGGGGTTTCAACGGGATTGAGATCGACGGCGATCAGGTGACGGCGGGGGCCGCAGCGCTCGACGCCCATGTGGCACGCAAGGCGGCGGATGCGGGGCTGGACCTGACCTTTCTGCGCACCATTCCCGGCAGCATCGGCGGCGCGTTGCGTATGAATGCGGGCTGTTACGGCAGCTACACGGCGGATCACTTCGTCTCGGCTCAGGCTGTGACCCGCGCGGGCGAGGTGGTGACCCTGACGGCAGATGACCTCAACTTCCGCTACCGGCAGAGCGATCTCTCGCCCGGCGCGGTGCTGATCGGGGCGACCTTTGCGCCGCCCAAAGGCGTGCCGGAGGAGCTTCACACCCGGATGGAGCAGCAGCTTGCCAAACGGGATGAGAGCCAGCCCACGAAAGACCGCAGCGCCGGCTCCACTTTCCGCAACCCAGCGGGCTTCTCTTCGACCGGGAAGGCGGATGATGTGCATGATTTGAAGGCGTGGAAGGTGATCGATGACGCCGGGATGCGCGGGGCCACCGTAGGCGGCGCGCAGATGAGCCCGAAACACTCAAATTTCCTGATCAACACCGGCGGCGCCACGGCCCATGATCTTGAGACATTGGGCGAAGAGGTGCGAAAAAAGGTTTACGCTTCAAGCGGTATAAGGCTAGAATGGGAAATTAAGCGCGTCGGTGAGAAATTGGGCGATCCGGCGCCGCAAAGCTAAGCCGCGGCGCAGCAGCTAAGCCACGGCAGAAGCAAAGAAAACAACGATAGGGGCCGCAAACGGTCCGAGGCGAAGAGGCACTTTGGTGGGTAAGTCGAGCGGACAGACCCCGACAGTGGCGGTATTGATGGGTGGCCCCTCGGCCGAGCATGAGGTGTCCCTGTCCAGTGGGCGTGCATGCGCCGCTGCCTTGCGGGAACATGGCGGATATAACGTGATCGAGGTCGAAGCCGACCGCGATCTTCCAGCCGTTCTGGCCGATCTTAACCCCTATGCCGTTCTGAATTGCCTGCATGGCCGTTGGGGCGAAGATGGCTGTGTGCAGGGGTTGCTGGAGTGGCTCAAGCTGCCCTACACCCATTCCGGCGTGCTGGCCTCGGCGCTTGCGATGGACAAGCAGCGCTCCAAGGATGTGTTCCGCCACGCGGGGCTGCCCGTGCTGGAAAGCGTGATCGCGCCCAAGGCCGATGTGATGGCCGCCCATGTCATGGCGCCGCCCTATGTGGTCAAACCCAATAACGAAGGCTCTTCGGTTGGGGTCTACCTCGTGGCCGAGGAAAACAACGGCCCGCCGCAACTGTCCGAAGACATGCCCGCCGAGGTGATGGTCGAGACTTTCGCGCCGGGGCGTGAGTTGACCACCACCGTGATGGGCGACCGGGCACTGGCGGTGACGGATATCATCACCACCGGCTGGTATGACTATGACGCAAAATACAAGCCCGGCGGCTCGCGCCATGTGGTGCCCGCCGATCTGCCGCAAGAGATCACCGATCTGTGTTTCGACTATGCCCGCCGCGCCCATGCGGCGCTTGGCTGCAAGGGCATCAGCCGCACCGATTTTCGCTGGGACGAGGCGCGCGGCCCAGAGGGGCTGATCCTGTTGGAGACCAACACCCAGCCCGGCATGACTGCCACTTCGCTCTCGCCCGAGCAGGCCGCGGCCTGCGGCATTTCATTCCCTGAGCTTTGCGCCTGGATGGTGGAGGACGCTACATGCGATCGCTGATCCGCCGCCGCCCGGAAACGGTCAAGGCCGATCCCGCCCCGTCGCGGTGGTCATGGCGCATGCAGCGGTTGATGCTGACGCCGGGGTTCCGTTTTGCCCTGCGCGTGGGGCTGCCCTTCACGCTGAGCCTGCTGGCGGGCACGATCTATATGGCGGACGAAGAGCGGCGCGGCACCGTGGTGCAGGCCATCGCCGACGTGCGCGCCAGCATCGAAGAGCGGCCCGAGTTCATGGTCAAACTCATGGCCATCGACGGGGCGAGCGACATGCTCTCGACCGAAATCCGCACCGCGCTGCCGCTGGAATTTCCGCTGTCCTCCTTCGATCTCGACCTGCCGCAAATCCGTGAGAAGATCACCGACATCGACGGGGTAAAACAGGCCAATGTGCGCATCCGCCCCGGCGGCGTGCTGCAAATCGACGTGACCCCGCGCGTGCCTGTGGCCGTCTGGCGCAGTGAAACGGGGCTGGCGCTGGTGGACAATACCGGTGCCCATGTGGCACGGATCGAGGCGCGGCGCGATCATGCCGACCTGCCGCTGATCGCGGGGGCAGGGGCCGACAAAGCGGTGCCGGAGGCGCTCAAGCTGATCGGGGCCGCGAATGTCTTGGGCGACCGGCTGCGCGGTTTGGTCCGCGTCGGCCAGCGCCGCTGGGACGTGGTGCTGGACCGCGATCAAACGATCATGTTGCCCGAAGAAAACGCGCTGCAAGCGCTGGAACGGGTGATCGCGCTGGAAGGCGCCCAAGAGGTTCTTACGCGGGATGTGGCGCGTGTGGACATGCGGTTGGCGGCAAGACCGACCCTTAGAATGAACGAAGATGCCACCCGCGAATGGTGGCACATCAGGCAGCTTTCCGGCCAGTAAGATGGCCATTGGAATCGGGACAGTAACGAAATGATGGACCTATACGACAGTCAGCGTTCGATGCGGCACATGCGCAAATTGGCGATCCAACGCGGGGTGGTCGCCATTTTGGATGTGGGCAGCTCCAAGATCGCCTGTCTGGTGCTGCGCTTTGACGGTGCCGGGCTTGATAGCGACAGTGGCGACATCGGGTCCTTGGCCGGGCAGTCTGGGTTCCGGGTCATCGGGGCGGCGACCACCCGCTCACGCGGGGTCCGTTTTGGTGAGATTTGCGCCATGGGCGAGACCGAGCGCGCGATCCGCACCGCGCTTCAGGCCGCACAGAAAATGGCTGGCATCCGCGTCGATCACGTCATCGCTTGTTTCTCGGGCGGGGAGCCGCGCAGCTATGGGCTCGACGCCTCGGTCGAGTTGGAGGGGCAATCGGTCTCGGAGCAGGACGTGGCGCGTGTGCTGGCGGGCTGCGACGTGCCGGAATATGGCGAGGGCCGCGAGGTGCTGCACGCCCAGCCGGTGAACTTCGCGCTGGATCACCGCAGCGGTCTGGCCGACCCGCGCGGCCAGCTGGGCAACAGCCTCTCGGTGGACATGCATATGCTGACCGTCGACGCCGATACGGTGCAGCATCTGGCCCATTGCATCAAACGCTGTGATCTGGAACTGGCCGGGATCGCCTCATCCTCCTACGCTTCGGGCATTTCGGCGCTGGTCGAGGATGAGCAAGAGCTAGGTGCCGCCTGTATCGACTTTGGCGGTGGCACCACGGGCCTGTCGATCTTTATCAAGAAACATATGATCTATGCCGATACGGTGCGGATGGGCGGGGATCACGTCACCTCCGACATCTCCATGGGTCTGCAAGTGCCGATGGCCAATGCCGAGCGGATCAAGACCTTCTACGGCGGGGTGCATGCCACCGGCATGGACGACCGCGACATGATCGAGATCGGCGGCGAGACCGGCGATTACGAACACGACCGCCGCACCGCCAGCCGGGCGGAGCTGATCGGCATCATGCGCCCGCGTGTCGAAGAGATCCTCGAAGAGGTCCGCGTTCGGCTGGATGCCGCCGGTTTCGACCACTTGCCAAGCCAACAGATTGTGCTTACCGGGGCGGGCAGTCAGATACCGGGCCTTGACGGGCTGGCCAGCAAGATCCTTGGCCAGCAGGTTCGTCTGGGGCGCCCACTGCGCGTGCATGGGCTGCCGCAGGCCGCGACCGGGCCGGGCTTCGCCTCTGCCGTGGGGCTTGCGCTTTTCGCGGCGCATCCGCAGGACGAATGGTGGGATTTCGACATCCCTGCCGATCGCTACCCGTCCCGCTCGCTCAAACGCGCGGTGAAATGGTTTAGAGACAACTGGTGACCCCAATATCGGGTGAGAAGCCCGAGATAAGGCGGAAACTGGCAAGTTTCTGCCCATATTTAGCGTCAAAACGATGTTTTTTAGGTGACGATGCGGCCCTAGCCCGGTAGGGTCGGGTAAATTTGGTCGAAAAACTCCCGCAGAACGCGGTTAACTGGACAGGCGGACAGCACATGACACTCAACCTTTCAATGCCAGGACATGATGATCTGAAACCCCGTATCACCGTCTTCGGTGTTGGCGGGGCAGGCGGCAACGCGGTCAATAACATGATCGAAAAGCAACTTGACGGTGTTGATTTCGTCGTGGCCAACACCGACGCACAGGCGTTGCAGCAGGCTCAGGCCGAGAACCGCGTGCAACTGGGCATCAAAGTCACCGAAGGTCTGGGTGCGGGCGCGCGTGCCTCTGTGGGTGCTGCCGCTGCCGAAGAGAGCATCGAACAGATCGTCGACCACCTTGCCGGCGCGCATATGTGCTTCATCACCGCCGGCATGGGCGGCGGCACCGGCACCGGGGCGGCTCCGATCATCGCGCAGGCCGCGCGTGAACTGGGCGTGCTGACCGTCGGCGTCGTGACCAAGCCCTTCCAATTCGAAGGCGCCAAGCGCATGCGTCAGGCCGAAGACGGCGTCGAGACGCTGCAAAAGGTCGTCGACACGCTGATCATCATTCCGAACCAGAACCTCTTCCGTCTGGCGAACGAAAAGACCACCTTCACCGAAGCCTTCTCGCTTGCCGATGACGTGCTGTACCAAGGTGTGAAGGGCGTGACCGACCTGATGGTCCGTCCGGGTCTCATCAACCTCGACTTCGCCGATGTCCGCGCCGTGATGGACGAGATGGGCAAGGCGATGATGGGAACGGGCGAGGCCGAGGGCGAAGATCGCGCCATCCAAGCCGCCGAGAAAGCCATCGCCAACCCGCTGCTGGACGAAATCAGCCTGCGCGGTGCCAAGGGCGTGCTCATCAACATCACCGGCGGTCAGGACCTTACCCTGTTCGAACTCGACGAAGCGGCCAACCGCATTCGCGAGGAAGTGGACCCCGAAGCGAACATCATCGTCGGCTCCACGCTGGACGAAAGCCTTGGTGGCCTGATGCGCGTCAGCGTTGTCGCAACCGGCATCGACGCCACTGATGTGAACACCGAAATCCCGGTCCCGCGCCGCTCCATGAGCCAGCCTTTGCGTCAGAACGTATCGGTTGACGATGTGGCGCAGGTGTCCGCCGCACAGGCGCCGGTCGCTGCCTCCGTGGCCGCCGAAGCGCCGCAGGAAGTCGAACAGGCCGCCCTGTTCCAAGACCTCCAGCCGACACAGCGCGAGCAGGACCAGTATGAGGACGAGAACGTTGTCGAAGACGACGACGGTCTGCCCGCACCGGCGTACCAGCCTGAGGTCGCCGCATTCGAGCCGCGTCAGGAAGAGAACATCGAAGCCGAGCCCGAAGCCTTCGTCGCACCGCGTGCGCCGACCCCCGGCACACCGTCCCCCGAAGCGCTGGCCCGCCTGCGCGCCGCCGCACAGAAGGCCGCGCCCGAGCAGCACCGTCAGGCCCAGCAGCAGCAGGGTGAGCAGGGCGACAAGGGCCGTTTCGGCATCAACTCCCTGATCAATCGGATGACCGGCCACGCCGAAGGCGAAGCGCAAGCCCGCCCCGCGCGCCAGCAGCCGCCGGTGCAAACCCGCGCCTCTGCCGCCGCGCCGCAGCCGCAGGAAAACAACGATCCCGATCAAGAACGCATCGAAATCCCCGCGTTCCTGCGCCGTCAGGCCAACTGAACTGATCACGATGAATGACGAAAGGGCTGCCTTAGGGCGGCCCTTTTTTGTTTTAGAACAACGCCTTGCTCCCGGGTAAGCGTAGCCGTGCTCAAATGTTGCAGTGATGTTTCAGACCGTTGCAAAGATTGAGTTGAGCAAAACGAACCTGCCCCTTAATCCAGAGTTCAACACACAAGAAGATGTTCGAAGCTTGAGGATGACCCGGTGCAGACAACGATCAAATCAGCGGTAAGTTTTACTGGCACAGGCCTGCACTCCGGTCTGCCTGCGACGGTGACACTGCGCCCGGCGTCGGCCCATCACGGCATCTGGTTCTCGCGCAGCGATGTGGCGGTCGGTGACCGTCTGATCCCCGCCCGCTGGGACGCGGTGAACCGCTCGCCGCTCTGCACCAAGCTGGAAAACCCCACCGGCCTTTCGATCTCGACCGTCGAGCATCTGATGGCCGCCGTGGCGGGCTGTGGCATCCATAACCTTTTGATTGAGATCGACGGCCCCGAAGTGCCGATCCTTGATGGCTCCTCGCTGCCTTTCGTGCGCGGGATCATGCAGCGCGGTCTGCGCCAGCTTGCAGCCCCCGTGATGGCCTTCGAAGTGCTGAAAACCGTTACCGTGCAGGATGGCGACGCGGTTGCGACGATCTCGCCCGCGGATACGCTGCGCATCGACTTTGAGATCGACTTTGCCGATGCCGCCATCGGCCAGCAGCGCAAGTCGCTGGTGATGAACAACGGCTCCTTCGCGCGTGAACTCTGCGACAGCCGCACCTTCTGCCGTCAGGCGGATGTCGAGGCGATGCAGGCCAATGGTCTGGCGCTTGGTGGCGAAGCGGGTGAGAACGCGGTGGTTTTCGATGGCGATGCCGTCGTCAGCCCCGGCGGCCTGCGCCACGCGGATGAGCCTGTGCGCCACAAGATGCTCGATGCGCTCGGCGATCTGGCGCTGGCCGGGGCGCCGCTTTTGGGCCATTACGAAGGCAAACGCGCGGGCCATTCGCTGACCAACACGCTGCTGCGCGCGCTCTTTGCCACGCCGGATGCCGTGCGTCTGGTGGCCTGCGATGCAGCGCAAACGGCGCGGCTGCCCGGCTCCGGCCTGATCTGGAACGAAATCCCACAGGTTGCCTGATCCCGGGGTGGGGAGCAGCACCGCAAAGCGCAGGGCGCTTAGGCGGCGAAGTGCCATTGAACGCCCTGCCAATGCCTTGTATTCACTAAGCCGAAGTGACAAGCCTGACCCAGCGATGCGCCGCCGCGCAGCCGCCTGCGGACGGGGGCGGAATGGGCGTTTTGCAACGCAGTTTATTGTGCTAGTCACATGCGCAAGAGGGTCAAAGACCATGGGTTGGACGATGCAAGGGGTGCGGGCATGACGGTAGCGGGATCGCGCAAGCGGACGATCAGTGCGGTGCTTCTGGTCGCGACATTGGCAGCCTGCGGCGGTGGTGACGGACGCTCTGATGGGAACTTCTTCAACCCGCAGGAAATCCCGCTTGAAACCTATTCGGCTGAGCAGATTTTCGAGCGCGGCGAATATGAGCTGACCAACAACAACCCCGGCGAAGCGGCATTTTATTTCGCCGAGATCGAGCGTCTCTATCCCTATTCCGAATGGGCCAAACGCGCCCTGATCATGCAGGCTTTCGCCTATCACAAGGATCAGGACTATCCCAACAGCCGCTCCGCCGCGCAGCGCTTCATTGATTTCTACCCCGCCGATGACGATGCCGCCTATGCGCAGTACCTCTTGGCGCTGAGCTATTACGACCAGATCGACGAAGTGGGCCGCGACCAAGGGCTGACCTTCCAAGCGTTGCAATCTCTGCGCGCCGTGATCGAAGGCTACCCGGACAGCGAATATGCCCGCTCCGCGATCCTGAAATTCGACCTCGCCTTCGACCATCTGGCGGGCAAGGAGATGGAGATTGGCCGCTACTACCTGCGCCGCGATCACTATACCGCCGCGATCAATCGCTTCCGCGTCGTGGTCGAGGATTTCCAGACCACCACCCACACCGCCGAAGCGCTGCACCGTCTGGTCGAAGCTTATCTGTCGCTCGGCCTGAACCATGAGGCGCAGACGGCGGGGGCCATCCTTGGCCACAACTACCGGGGCTCCGAATGGTATGAGGACAGCTACAAACTGCTGACCGGGCGCGGCCTTGAGCCTGCCTTTTACAAAGACAATTGGCTGGGTGCAGCCTATCGCCAGACCATCAAGGGCGAGTGGCTTTAAGGGGGTGGGATCGCCCACCCGACGGTTCTAGATGCTGCGCGGACTTGATATTTCAGACATGCTGATCATCGACCGGCTGGAGCTTGGCTTCCAGCCGGGGCTGAACGTGCTGACCGGTGAGACCGGCGCGGGCAAGTCGATCCTTTTGGATTCGCTCGGCTTCGTTCTGGGCTGGCGCGGGCGTGCCGATCTGGTGCGCCAAGGGGCCGAACAGGGTGAGGTGACCGCGTGGTTCGATCTTCCGCCCGGCCACCCGGCCCATGCGGTGCTGGAAGAGGCGGGCCTGCCTGCCGGAGATGAATTGATCCTGCGCCGCATCAACACCTCCGACGGGCGCAAGACCGCTTGGGTCAATGACCGCCGCTGTTCGGGTGAGGTGCTGCGCCGCCTGTCCGAGACATTGGTGGAACTGCACGGCCAGCATGATGACCGCGGCCTGCTCAACCCGCGGGGCCATCGTGCCATTTTGGACGATTACGCCGGGAATGCCCGGGCGATTGCCAAGCTGCGCGAGGCGTGGAATGCCCTCGGCGCCGCCCGCAAAGCCGCCGCCGCTGCCGCTGCCGAACGCGAGGCCATCGCCGCCGAGGAAGAGTTCCTGCGTCACGCCGTGGCCGAGTTGGACAAGCTCGACCCCGAAGCGGGGGAGGAGGCCGCCCTCGACACCCGCCGCCGCCAGATGCAGGGGGCCGAGAAAATCCGCCGCGATGTGGTCAACGCCTATGAGTTGTTGGGCCAAGGCGGCGCAGAGACCGCCATGGGCGACGCGCTGCGCTGGCTCGACGGGGTGGCCGACAAGGCCGAAGGCGCGCTGGAGGGCCCGCTCGCCGCGCTCAACCGCGCCATGGTGGAATTGGACGAGGCGATGTCCGGTGTGGCCGATGCGATCGACGGCATGTCGTTCGACCCCTATGAGTTGGAAGCCTGCGAAGAGCGGCTTTTTGCGATCCGCGGCCTTGCGCGCAAACATGACGTGCAGCCCGATGAACTTGCCGGTTTCGCCGACACGCTGCGCGCCAAGCTCGACGCGCTCGATGCGGGCGAAGCGGCGCAGGAGGGGCTGGAGAAAGCCGTCCGCGAAGCGCAGGCGCTTTACGACGAACAGGCCACTGCGCTGACCGAGAAGCGGCGCAAGGCCGCGGCCAAGCTCGACAAATCCGTGGCGGCAGAGCTTGCCCCGCTCAAGATGGAACGCGCAGTGTTCCAGACGCAATTGACCGAGGAACCCGCAGGCCCCGAGGGGCGCGATGCGGTCTCTTTCACCGTCGCCACAAACCCGGGCGCGCCTGCCGGACCCTTGGGCAAAATCGCCTCGGGCGGGGAGTTGAGCCGGTTCCTCTTGGCGCTGAAGGTTTGCCTGACCCAGACCCAATCCGGCCTCACCCTGATCTTTGACGAGATCGACCGTGGGGTAGGGGGCGCCACCGCCGATGCCGTGGGCCGCCGCCTGAAGGCATTGGCCGCCGAGGGCAGGTCTTGGTCGTCACCCATTCGCCGCAGGTCGCAGCCCTTGGCGCGCATCACTGGCGTGTGGCGAAATCGGTGACCAAGGGCATGACCACCTCGACCGTCACCCCCCTTGCCGCCGAAGAGCGCGTTGATGAGGTCGCCCGAATGCTCGCGGGCGATACGATCACCGATGCGGCCCGCGCGGCGGCGGAGGCATTGCTCAACGGGCAACAGGGCGCGACGACTTCTTAAATGGCGGTTTTACCCAAGGTCAGCTTGCCCTAGACAGAAAGGGTTCAACTGGTCTTAGTCCCATGCCTTCGCAAGATAACGCTTTCTTTTCCCAACAACTTCAGCAGGCGCTTGGCGGCTGCAAACAGGGCTGGACGGTGCTGCGCACCCGCGGCCCGGGGAAGGTCACATTCTGGTTTATCGCGCTGCTGGTGGGCATCGCCGCGGGCTTTGCCGCCCTGTTCTTTCGCAAGGGTATCAACTGGTTGCAGGCCACGCTTTACGGCACGGACGATGTGCAATTCCTGCACAGCTTCCTTGCCGGGCTGCCGTGGTATTGGGTGGTGCTGATCCCGACCTTGGGCGGGTTGCTTGTGGGGTTGATCCTGCACCGTTTCACCCGCGACGGGCGCGCGCGCAGCGTGGGCGATGTGATCCTCGGCGCTGCCATGCACGACGGACGGGTTGAGACGCGCGCCGGGGTGGCCTCGGCGCTGGCCTCGCTCATCACCCTGTCCACGGGCGGCTCATCGGGCCGCGAAGGGCCGGTGGTGCATCTCGCCGCCGTGATCTCAACCAAGGTCAGCCGCTTTATCAAGGCCGATGGGATCACCGGGCGGGATCTGTTGGGCTGCGCCGTGGCGGCGGCGGTCTCGGCCAGCTTCAACGCGCCCATCGCTGGCGCGCTCTTTGCCCTCGAAGTTGTGCTGCGCCATTTCGCCGTCCATGCCTTTGCCCCCATCGTCATCGCCTCCGCCGCAGGCACGGTCATCAACCGGCTGGAGTTCGGCGGGCTCACGGAATTCGTCTTGCCGGGCCTTGGCGACGTGCAATTCTACGTCGAACTGCCCGCCTTCCTGCTTTTGGGGCTGACCTGCGGTCTGGTCTCGGTCGTGCTGATGCGCGCGATCTTCTGGGCCGAAGATTTCGGCAACTACTTGCAAGCCCGCACCGGCCTTGCCCGCTGGCTGCGCCCGGCGGTGGCGGGGGCGATCCTTGGGGTCATCGCGCTCTGGTTTCCCCATATCATCGGCGTGGGCTATGAGACGACCTCGCGCGCGCTGGTCGGCGAACTGGTGCTGCATGAGGCGATCATCTTTGCCGTGCTCAAGGTCGCCGCCGTGGCGATCACGCTCGGCGGGCGCATGGGCGGTGGGGTGTTCTCGCCCTCGCTGATGCTGGGCGCTCTGACCGGGCTTGGCTTCGGGATCATCGCCACCGGTGTCTTCCCCGAAATTTCGGGCTCTTCCTCGCTCTATGCTTTGGCGGGGATGGGGGCGGTGGCCGCCGCCGTGCTGGGCGCGCCGATTTCAACCACTCTCATCGTGTTTGAGATGACGGGCGACTGGCAGACCGGTCTGGCCGTGATGGTCGCCGTCAGCATGTCGACCGCGCTGGCCTCCCGGCTGGTCGACCGGTCCTTCTTCCTCACCCAGATGGAGAGGCGCGGCATCCATCTGGCCGCAGGTCCGCAGGCCTATCTGCTCTCAATGTTCATGGTGGGCCGCATCATGCGCCGCCCCGATGACGAAGACGCGGCTTCGGAAGACGCCTGTTGGGACTTGATCGACAAGGGCACCTATATCGACGGCAGCGCCACGCTAGAGGCCGCTTTGCCGCTGTTCGACCAGACCCATTCCAACTTTATCCCGGTGGTCACCCTCAGCGCGGATGCGCCGCCCGAACTGCTGGGCGCGCTGTTCCACGTCGATGCGCTGAAAGCCTATAACCGCGCCCTCGCCGCCACGGCGGCAGAGGAGCATTCCTGAGCCGCGCTCAGATCCGTTCGATGGCGATCTCTTCCATCGGGTTGAAAGCCAAATAGCCTTTGATCGCGGCCACATCGGCTTTCGGGTCTTCGTAAGACCACACGGCGTCCTGCAAGGTGCGGCTCTTGGTCACCACCGAGAAATAGGTCGCATCGCCCTTATGCGGGCAATGGCTGGTCTTATCCGTGCCATCAAGGAAAGCCATGGCGATGTCGCCACGCGGGAAATAGATCACCGGCGGATGGTCCCCCTCGTGCAGTTCCAGCGCGCCCGTGGACTCGCCCAATACGGCCCCGCCAGCGCGAACAACCCATGTGCCCTCAGCCGGAGTAATCTTGATATGGTCGGCCATGCCGTACCCCCTTTACTTAAATCGGACGCTCACAGGGGCGCCGTTGCCGCATCCAACCACAGTTTTGTAACAGGTGATACCCGCGGCCCGATCTTTTCCGCCACGTCGCGGTGATAGGCGTTCAACCAGTCCCGCGCCTCAGGGCTGAGCGCCGCCACATCAATCAAACGCCGATCGATCGGCACCAGCGTCAGCGTGCGCCAATCGAGCATTTCGCGATGCGCGTCGCCGCCGGGCAGGGCGGGGGCTTCTTGCACCACCAATAGGTTTTCGATCCGAATGCCAAAAGCCCCCTCGCGGTAATAACCCGGCTCATTGCTGAGGATCATACCCGGTTCCAGCGGCACATGGCTCATCTGGCTCAACCGCTGCGGCCCCTCATGGACCGACAGATAGGCGCCCACCCCATGGCCCAAACCGTGATCGAAATCCTGCCCCGCCATCCAAAGCGGCAAACGGCCCAGCATCTCGATATCCCGCCCTGCAAGTCCGCGTGGCCAGCGCAGGCGGCTCATGGCAATCATCCCCGAAAGCACCCGCGTGAAAGCCGCGCGCGCCTCCGGATCGGGGCTGCCGATGGCAATGGTGCGGGTGATATCGGTGGTGCCGTCCAGATACTGCCCCCGCTGTCGAGCACCAAGAGATGCCCCTCCTGCAAGACGGTATCGGTCTCTTCATTCACCCGGTAATGGATGATCGCCCCATTCGCCCCGGTGCCCGAGATCGTCTCGAAACTGATGTCGCGCAGCGCGGGGTCGCGGCGGCGCAGGCCTTCCAACTGCTGCACGACCTCCGTCTCAGTGACTGTGCCGGGCGCCTGCGCATCCAGCCAAGCGAGCAGCTCGACCATCGCGGCACCATCGCGCAAATGCGCCTCAGCCGCCCCGGCAATCTCGGCGTCATTCTTGCAGGCCTTGGGCAAGGCGCAGGGGTCTTCACCAGCCTGCGCCCGATCCCCCAGCAAATCCGCGAACAACAGCGGGGCCGACTGCCGATCAAGCCGCACCGGCCCCTCAAGCGCGCGCAGGTAATCTGGCAGCCCCTCAGGATCCCGCTGCACCACCTCTGGCCCCAGATGGTCCTCCACATCCACGAGCTTCTCAGCCGCCATGAACAGATCGACCCGCGCATCGTCATGCAACACGGCAAAACCATGCGCCACCGGGTTGCGCGGAATGTCCTGCCCGCGAATGTTCAGCAACCAGTTGTGGCTGTCGGGCAGGGTGATCAATGCCGCCTTCTGCCCCGCCGCGCGCAAATCAGCGGCCAGACGCCGGCGCTTGGCCTCATGGCTTTCCCCGGCAAAACGCTCAGGATGCGCCGCCACCCTGCCCATCGGCGCATCAGGCTGGTCTTCCCAAATACGGTCGACCATATTCGAGACGCGCCGCATCTCGATGCCAGACCCCGCCAAGGCCTCAAACAAAAGATCCATCTGCGCGGGCGTATGCAGCATCGGATCGAAACCAACCACGCCGCCCTCGGGCAATTGATCCTTCAACCAATCGGCCAAAGACACCTCGGGCCAAGGCACCGGGTAAAGACATCCGCCACCTGCGCTTTGACCTGCGTCCGATAGCGCCCGTCGATGAAAACACCCGCCACATCGCGCAGCGCCGCACAGAACCCGGCAGAGCCGGTGAACCCCGTCAACCAAGCCAGCCGATCATCCCGCGGGGCGACATACTCACCCTGATGCGCATCGGCGCGCGGCACGAGAAACCCGTCCAAGCCCGCCGCCTGCAATTCCGCACGCAGCGCCGCCAAACGCGGGGACCCTGTTCCGGACGCGCGGTGACCTCGAAACTCTGGAACACGCGGCCCCTCCTTCATCCTTTCTCAAATACCGATCCGACGGTTCAGCCCACGCGGCGCATGCCCATGACACGCGCCCGTTTCCGCGGATCGCTGTCAAAGAGCGCTGCGAGCTGCTCGGTCATCGCCCCGGCAAGCTGATCCACATCCGTGATCGTGACGGCGCGGTCGTAATAACGCGTCACGTCATGGCCGATGCCAATGGCCAAAAGCTCGACCGCGCGGCGTTTCTCGACCATGGCGATCACGTCGCGGAGGTGTTTTTCCAGATAGTTGGCCGGGTTCACTGACAGGGTGCTGTCATCCACCGGCGCGCCGTCGGAAATCACCATGAGGATCTTGCGCGCCTCATGCCGGGCCAGCATCCGCCGGTGGGCCCATTCCAGCGCCTCACCGTCGATATTCTCTTTCAGCAGACCCTCTTTCATCATCAGACCCAAGTGGTCCCGCGTCCGGCGCCATGGGGCGTCGGCGCTTTTGTAGATGATGTGGCGCAGATCGTTCAGCCGTCCGGGCTGCGCGGGGCGGCCATCGTTGAGCCACGCCTCGCGCGCCTGTCCGCCCTTCCACGCGCGGGTGGTAAAGCCAAGGATCTCGACCTTCACGTTGCAGCGCTCCAGCGTGCGGGCCAGCACATCGGCGCAGATCGCGGCGATGGAGATCGGGCGGCCCCGCATGGAGCCGGAGTTGTCCAAGAGCAGCGTCACAACAGTGTCGCGGAACTCGGTGTCCTTTTCGATCTTGAAGCTGAGCGGCGTCGTGGGGTTGGCCACCACCCGCGCCAGACGGCCCGCGTCCAACGTGCCCTCTTCAAGGTCGAATTCCCACGAGCGGTTTTGCTGCGCCTGCAAGCGGCGCTGCAACTTATTCGCCAGACGGCCCACAGCGCCTTTCAGCGGCTCGAGCTGCTGGTCCAGATAGGCGCGCAGGCGTTCCAATTCGATTGGCTCGGCCAGTTCCTCGGCCCCGATCACCTCGTCATGCTCGCCCTGATAGACACGGTATTCCGGGTCGGCGTCCGAGACGGGCGGCGGGGGCGGCGGGTCCATCGGCGCGTCGCCCTCGGGCATCTCCGCCTCGTCGCCCAGCTCCTGATCGGCCTCGTCATCCATCGAGACCTGCGCCTGACTTTCGTCTTGCTGCTGCTCTTGGCTGTTCTCGGGGGTGCCTTCGGCCTCTTCCTCGTCCTGATCGTCTTGGCCGGTGCTGTCGGGATCCTGTTCTTCTTCGGTGCCCTCTTCGGCCTGATCCTCTTGATCCTCGTCTTGGCTGTCGGGATCGTCGCCCAACTGATCGCCATAGCCGAGGTCCGAGATCATCTTGCGGGCCAGCCGCGCGAAATCCGCCTGATCGGCAAGGCTGCCGTCGATCCCTTCGAGCGTGCCGCCCGCCTGATCTTCGATAAAGCCGCGCCAGAGTTCCATCGCGTTCTCGGCCCCTGCGGGCAGGGGGCGACCGGTGGCCAGATGGCGCACCATATAACCCGCCGCGACCGAGAGCGGCACGTCGCTGGCCTGTTTGGCCTGATCGTAGCCGCGGCGCAGGGCCTCGTGCTTGATCTTGACGTCGATGTTGCCGGCGGTGCCGGGCATGTCGCGCGCGCCCATGGCCTCACAACGCGCTGTCTCCATCGCCTCGTAAAGCTCGCGCGCCATGTCGCCTTGGGGCGCATAGCGGGCGTGGGTCGCGGCATCGTGGTAGCGGCGGTTCAGCGCCAGCGCATCGGCGGTGCCGCGCGCCAGCAGCACCTCTTCGCGGGTCATCCGGCGGCTCACCTGCGGCAGGCGCATCGCGTCGCCGGAAAGCCCCGAGGGGTCGACCGAGTAGCTGACCGTCAGTTCGGCGTCATCGGCCATGACCTTGGTCGCCTCGGCCAGCGCCTTTTTGAACGCGTCAGCGGGGTTGTCGCTTTGTTTACTCATGCCGGTCCCCTTGTCTGTCAGGCAGGCGCGCGTCTGGGAAGGGCAGGGCGCCTTTGCGTGCCGAAACGCGTCCTGCAGGGCGGCGAGCGAACCCGCCGGGGCGGCTTAGCCCAAGCTCAGGCTGGCCGCGCTTTCGGGCAGTTCCTCGTCGAACAAACGCTGGTAGAACTCGGCCACGGTCTGACGCTCAAGCTCATCGCATTTGTTGAGGAAGGACAGCCGGAAGGCATAGCCCACATTGCGGAAGATCTCGGCGTTCTGCGCCCATGCGATCACGGTGCGCGGGCTCATCACGGTCGAAAGTTCACCATTCATGAAGGCAGTGCGGGTGAGGTCGGCCACGGTGACCATCTGCTTGAGGGTTTTGCGGCCCTTCTCGGTGTTGTAATGCGGGTTTTTCGCCAGCACGATCGCGGTCTCGGCGTCGATGCTGAGGTAGTTCAGCGTGGCGACAAGGCTCCAACGGTCCATCTGCGCTTGGTTGATCTGCTGGGTGCCGTGGTAAAGCCCGGTGGTGTCGCCCAGGCCCACGGTGTTGGCCGTGGCGAAGAGGCGGAAATAGGGGTGCGGGGTGATGATCTCGTTCTGATCCATCAGCGTCAGCTTGCCGTCATGCTCCAGCACGCGCTGGATCACGAACATCACATCGGCGCGGCCTGCGTCATATTCGTCAAAGACAATCGCGGTCGGGTTGCGCAGGGCCCAAGGCAGGATGCCCTCGTGGAATTCGGTGACCTGTTTGCCGTCGCGCAGCTTGATCGCGTCTTTGCCGATGAGGTCGATCCGGCTGATGTGGCTGTCGAGGTTGACGCGCACGGTGGGCCAGTTCAGCAGAGCGGCGACCTGTTCGATATGGGTCGATTTGCCCGTGCCGTGGTAGCCTTGGATCATGACGCGGCGGTTGTGGCTAAAGCCTGCGAGGATCGCCAGCGTGGTGTCGGGGTCGAACTTATAGGTGCTGTCGATGTCCGGCACGCGGCTGGTGCGCTGCGGGAAACCCTTGACGACCATATCGGTGTCGATGCCAAAGACATCGCGCACCGAGACCTCTTCGGTGGGTTTCATGTCATGTTCCAGTGCACCGTCGGCCATCGCTCGTCATCCTTTTCCTTAGGCGCGCGGTCGGGGCCGCGCGCGTATCTGGTGCAACATATCGTGCATATCCGCAAGGGGAAGGGGGCAACTGGCATTATCCGCAACCGGCCGCTGGTCCGGTCGCGGGATCAGTCCTTGAAGTTGCGGCTGCCCTTGATCTGGTCCCATGCCCAGACGACCAGTTGCAACTGCTCTTCCTGACTGCGGTCACCGCCGTTCATATCCGGGTGCAGCACTTTGATCAGCGCTTTGTAGGCTTTGCGAACCTCGGGCTTTGTCCAAGTGTCCTTGGCCTCGAGAATCTCGATCGCGCGGCGTTCGGTGGGCGGCAGGCGGCGGCCCGCTTGCTGGCCCTTGCCGGGGTTCTGGGTCGCGTTCTTGCCCAAGACCTGATGGGGGTCTTCGATGCCAAGACGGGCCCATGCGCGCTGCTCGGGGTCGCCCAGTGGTTTGGTGCTGCGCTCCCAGACCTTGTCCTTGGACATCTGCGCGTTCATCTCGGCCTCGGTGGTGCCGTCAAAGAAGCTCCACTTCGCGTTATATTCGCGCACGTGTTTCTGGCAGAACCAGAAGTAGTCATCCAGCACATCGGGCGCTTTGGGGGCGCGGAACTTGCCCGGCTCGTCGCAGCCTTCGTGGTCGCAAATCCGGGTCGAGGTTTCCGACGCACCGGACATGCCGCGGCGGCCGCGGGGGTTTTTCTTTTTGGAGGACGACACGGACATGTCGAATCCGAAGGGATCAGGTTTTGGCATGTGGATAGACCTTTCCGACTCAGGCCGGTCACCATATACCCTGCGTCGCAGGATTGAAGGGGCCGGGGGTAAAAACATGTCCACAACACAAGAGATTTCGGATCGGCTGGAAGCCGCTTTTGCGCCGCGTGAACTGGAAGTGGTGGATGACAGCGAAAGCCATCGCGGTCATGCTGGATTTCAGGAGGGGGGCGAAAGCCACTTTAACGTGCGCATCCGGTCAGAGCGTTTCAAGGGCCAGAACCGGCTGGCGCGGCACCGGGCGGTGCACAGCGCTTTGGGGCCGGACCTGATGGGGCGCATTCACGCGCTGGCGCTTGATCTGGACGAATAAGCGCCGCGTTTAGGGCTTTGTCTTATCGTCGTCTTCGTCGCTGCCCTGCGGCGAAGCTTCATCCGCTGAGGGCCGGACAGAAACGCAGGCGGCGTCGCCGCTTTGGCGGGTTCCTCTTTCGCGGGCACGTCATCCTCGGGCGTGATGGAGGCGGGCGCATCGGCCTGAAGCGCGGTGTCTTCGCCTTCGATCGTGGCGGCCAAGGCAGGCGTTGCGGCAGCAGTGGCGGGCGGCAGCAGATCGCCATCCTCCTGCTGGCCTGCAGCAGTCGCCAAGCGGCGGAACACCAGCACGTTGCGCCATTCCGTGGTGGTCGAGGTCAGGCCCGAACGCTCTTGCGAAGGCAAGGTCTCGGCCCGCTGGTATTCCCAGCCCTCGGCGGCTTGTTCGTTCAGGCATTCTTCCAAGGTTTTGGCGAAACGCGCTTCGGGGGCCTTCAGACCTTTGGCTTTCTGCCCTTTGCTGGGGGCGGGAAGGATCTTGTATTCGTAGCGCATAGGGGCCTCGGCTGGGTTGGCGACATAAGCCGCGTCAGGTGAGTTTCAGGCGGATTTGCGGCGGATGCCGATGCTGCGACCGGCCTGCGCCGGTTTGGGCAGTTTGGCATGGCTGCGGCGCATCGCGTCAAGACGGGTCAGGATGTGGTCCGGCATGGGGGCCACACGCGGGCCGGACTGGTCCACATGCAGCGTCAGCCCCTCGGCGGTGGCGGCAAGCCAGCCGTCGACGTGCCACAGTTCCTGAAAGCTGTGAAACCGCTTCTCGTCATGGTCGAGCAATTGGAAGGTGGTATAGACGCGGTCACCCTCATGCAGTTCGCGCAGGTAGCAGACGTGAAATTCAGCCACATAGGTGGTGCAACCCGTGCGTTGATACTCCGGCCCCAGACCGATTTCGCCATAGGCTTGGTCAACGCCCTGATCGAACAGGACGTTGTAATAGGCCATGTTCAAATGGCCGTTGAAATCGATCCATTCGGGGAGAACTGTCATCTCGCCCGAACGGAAGGGGGCCGGGGCGTCGCTCATTGCTGGGCGAGCTTGCGCGACACGATTTCGTTGACGGCCTTGGGTTGGCCTTGCCGCCCGTGGCCTTCATCACCTGACCGACGAACCAGCCCGCCAGCTTCGGGTTCTGCTGGGCCTTTTCGACCTGCGCGGGGTTGGCGGCGATGATCTCGTCCACTGCCGTCTCAATGGCGCCCGTGTCGGTCACCTGCTTGAGGCCCTCAGTCTCCACGACCTCTTCCGGCTCGCGCCCGGTTGTATAGGCGATTTCAAAGACTTCCTTGGCGATCTTGCCGGAAATCGCATCCGAGGCGATCAGATCGACAATGCTGCCCAATTGCGCCGGGGTGACGGGGCTTTCGGTGATGCCCTTGTCGTCTTTCTTGAGGCGACCGAAAAGCTCGTTGATGACCCAGTTCGCAGCCATCTTGCCATCGCGGCCCTGCGCCACGGCCTCAAAATAGCCCGCGCTGTCGAGATCTGCGGTCAGCACGGAGGCGTCGTAGTCCGACAGGCCGAAGTCATTGATGAAACGGGATTTCTTTTCGTCCGGCAGTTCGGGCAGATTGGCTTTGATGTCGTCCACCCATGCCTGTTCGATTTCCAGCGGCAGCAGGTCGGGGTCCGGGAAATAGCGGTAGTCATGCGCCTCTTCCTTGGAACGCATGGAGCGTGTTTCCTGCTTGTCGGGGTCGAAGAGGCGGGTTTCTTGCACAACCTCGCCACCGGCTTCGACAATCGCGATCTGGCGTTTGGCTTCGACTTCGATGGCCTGCTGGATAAAGCGCATGGAGTTCATGTTCTTGATCTCGCAGCGGGTGCCAAGATGCGAGAAGTCCTGCGTTTCCTGATACTTCTCATATTGACCCACACGGCAAACCGAGACGTTGACGTCCGCGCGCATGGCGCCCGACTGCATGTCGCCGTTGCAGGTGCCAAGGTAGCGCATGATCTGGCGCAGCTTGGCGAGATAGGCGGCGGCTTCCTCCGGCCCGCGAATGTCGGGGCGGGAGACGATCTCCATCAGGCAGACGCCGGTCCGGTTCAGGTCGACGAAGGACATGTTCGGGTCCATGTCGTGGATCGACTTGCCCGCGTCCTGCTCCATGTGGATGCGCTCGATCCGCACCAGCCGCGCGGTGCCGTCGCCCAGTTCCACCAGCACTTCGCCTTCGCCGACGATGGGCTCGTAAAGCTGGCTGATCTGGTAGCCCTGCGGCAGGTCGGGATAGAAGTAGTTCTTGCGGTCGAAAGCGGATTTGAGATTGATCTCGGCCTTGAGGCCCAGACCGGTGCGCACCGCCTGTTCGACGCAATATTCGTTGATCACCGGCAGCATGCCGGGCATCGCCGCATCGACGAAGGCCACGTTGCTGTTGGGCTCGGCGCCGAATTTGGTCGAGGCGCCCGAGAAGAGCTTGGCGTTCGACGCGACCTGCGCGTGCACCTCCATCCCGATGACCAGTTCCCAGTCATGTTTGGCACCGGCAATCACGCGCGGTTTCGGGGTGTCGTAACTCAGATCAAGCATCGCGGCCGCCTTCGGTCAATTGGAACTTGGCCGGTCATACTGGAGCGCACCACGCGCTTCAAGAGGCAGGCTTAGCCCGGCACGGCAATCTGGCGGCGGCCTTCGGTGAAAATGACCCGTTTGCCCGCTTCGATCTCACGTTGGAAGAGGCCGGTGATGATGCGCATGGCCTCGTCCCGGCCCGAGGCGGCGAAACGCCGGGCCGAGCGGACGCGCAGGTTGTTGTCAAAGCCGCGCGCAGCATGGGCCCAGAGCATCGGGTGCAGTTCCGTCATATGGTCGCGCACGATCCACCGCGCGCAGTCGGCAATCTCGGCCCGGACGGCCCCGGCGGCATCCTCTGTCTCCGCCGCCTGACCGATGGCGCTGGCGCAATAGGCGGCCAGCAGGTTGGCGGTATGCGGATCGGGGCGGCGGGCGAGGATGTCGTGCAGCCCTTCGATGAAAAACGGCACATCAAGGTTGGCACAGGCCTGCGCATCGCAGCTGATCGCGTCGAATTGCACCCAAGTATAGCCGCCCGCGCCCCATGTCTCTTGGGTCCGCGCGGCGGTGCGGCGGGCCTCGAGTTCCAACTGGTCATATGAGCCATGCCACCGCGGCAGAAGGTGGTTGCCCATGGCCCGCATGGGGCGCGGGTTTGCGGGGTTCAGGTCGATGAGCCGCGCGTAGCGGTCCGCCACGGCGCGGGCGTCACCGCCGGTTCCCCCAAGCAGGGCACAGTGCGTCGCCGCGAGCAGGGGCGAGGCGGCTGTGTCCTTGTCGAATGGCGCGAGAATTTGCTCGGCGCGTTCAAAATGCGCGGCGAAGGCCGCATGGTTGCGGGCGGGCACGTCGCTGTCCCAGCCCGTGCCGCGCCAGGCCCAGCCGATGTCCATATGCGCCTGCGCCACGATGGCGGCGATCATCGCGCTATCGGCGTGATCGGCCAGTACATGTTCCAGCGCTTCGATCCCTGCCATCAGGGGCGCGTCACTGGCCGGTTTACCGTCGTAAAGCGCGTGTTCCGCGGCGAGAATCACATCCGCCCGCGCGCCAAAGGCCATCAGCTCGGCCACCGGCATGGCGCCCGGTGTCATCTCGCGGTTCTCGTCGGCCTCCTGCAAGAGCTCTGCCATCTCCTCCCAACGTTCTTGGCGCACCAGCCATTGCGCGCGGTACTGGTGACGGTCGCGCTGCATTTCTTCGGCGGTGGGGTCGGGGCAGGAAATGCGCAGCAGCGCGTCGCGCGGCGCGCGGCGGCGCAGAAGCGGCATTTCCAGCGGCTCGAACTCGGGCGCTTGGGGCGCGGGCTTGGCAAAGAACCCTTGCAAAGCGGACGGGATCATATGCGAGAGTTTCTTCATCTGGGGCCGTCCTGCCTGCTGTTTGTCGATGATTTAGGTTTGACCGGGCAATGGGGCGGAACCGTGTCCGGCGTGCGGAGCTTTCGGGAAAATTCTGCAGCGCAGTCGGGCAGTCGGGGGCGATCCTTCGCGACAATCCGGCGGCGCGGCGCGCGCTGTTTCCCGATCAGAGGAAATCTGCCGATCCCGCGCCCCCGCCGCGCTTGCCAAGCGCGTTTCGGGGCGGTCTTATGCGCGCCATGAAACCTGCCATGATCGCCCTATTGCTCTGCGCTAGCCCCACCATGATTTGGGCCGAATTGCCCAAACAGCCCGCCCCGGTGGTAGAGGTGGATAACGTGGTGCAGACCGCCGCCACATCTTTGTCCTTCCCCGATGAGGTCGAGGCCGAGGACGAACCGCCCGCACTTGAGACCGCGCCCTTCACCACAACGCTGCGCCCGCCCGCGCGTCCGGGCAACCTGCCGCGCACGCGCTGGCAGCATATGCGGGGGCATTCGCTTTGGACCCGCGCGGCGATCTCGGCGCTGAAATCCCACGGCAAGCCCTTGGTGGATATGGTGCCCGCCGATGTGGCGGAGTGGTGCCCGGCCTATCCGACGGCATCCGACAGTCAACGCCGCGCCTTTTGGGTCGGCTTCATGTCGGCGCTGGCCAAACATGAGAGCACCTATCGGTCTTGGGCCGTGGGCGGGGGTGGCCGCTGGTACGGGTTGTTGCAAATTCTGCCGGGCACCGCGCGGGGCTATAAATGCAATGTCGGCAGCGGTGACGCGCTCAAGAACGGCGCCGCGAACCTGAGTTGTGCCGTGCGGATCATGGCGACGACCGTGCCGCGCGACGGGGTGATCGCCGGAAACGGGCGGCGCGGCGTCGGGGCCGATTGGGGGCCGATGCGCAGCGCGTCCAAACGGGCGGATATGTCCCGCTGGCTGCGGCGGCAGTCCTATTGCAAACCGTTGAACGCGACCCGGCCCCGCAGCCGCCCGTAGACTACTGGATCAGCGTGAAGTGATGCCGTTCCGTCGTGATGCCGCGCGCCTGAAACGCGGCTTCCAATGCGCGGTGCGGTGGGGTGGCCTCGAAAGGCAGTTTGATCCTGCGCCCGGTGCGGAGAATGACCGTGGCGCGCACGGACATATCAAGACGCGTATCGAGCCGAACCCGGTCGACCTGCGCCAGCGCGATTTTTGCATCTCGTTTGCCGGTGAACCACGACAGGCTGTGCTGGTCGAGCGTCAGGCCGCTCGCTGGATTGCTGAAGACCTCCCATAGCGCGGGCAGGGTAAAAAGCCCCAGCAGCCCGATGATCCAGCCCGAGGCGTCGAGCCAGAGCCACGCCGCCGCGAGGGCCAGCCAGATCACGGGCAACAGCAACAGGGCCGATCGGCTGCGGGCATGGCGGCGGTAAGTATAGGCCGCCATGCCCTCTGTCTGAATAGGCGTGTCAGGCACCGCGAATGCGGCTGAGCATCTCGGAGGTGTCCCGGCTAAGATCGGGGCTGGCGAGGATGCGGTCGAGTTGGGTCTCGATCATCTTTTGTCGCGCCATGTCATAGCGCCGCCATGTCTGGAAGGCCGAGCACATCCGCGCCGTGGTCTGCGGGTTCACCGGGTCGAGCTTGATCAGCCAATCGGCCAGCAGGGCGTAGCCCTTGCCGCTCTCGTGGTGGAACCCGGCGTGATGCATGGCAAGACTGCCAAAGACCGCGCGGAAACGGTTGGGGTTCTTCCAGTTAAAATCGGCATGCTGGGTAAGCCTGCGCGCCACTTCGGCCGCCTCTTCCGGCGCGGCTTGGCTGACTTGCAGCCCGAACCATTTGTCCATCACCAGACGGTCATCCCGCCACTGCGCCTCAAAGGCGGCCAGCGCCTTGTCGCCTTGGCCCGCACGCAGCAGGGCGGCGAGGGCGCTGAGCTGTTGGGTCATATTGTCGGCATCGTCGAACTGCGCCTGCGCGCGGGCCGGTCCCTCAACGCGGGTCAGCAGGGCAAGTGCCGCATTGGTCAAGGCGCGTTTGCCCGATTGCGCTGCATTGGGCTGATAGGGGGCGTCGATCCTGTGGCGGTCATAGAGATCACCCAGCAGTGCGGCAAAACGCTCGGCCATGGCATCGCGGGTGGCCTCCACCGCCTGATGGATCGCCGCCGGATCCGGCGTTTTGCCTGCGTCATGAAGGGTGCTGGCCAGATCAGCGTGGCTGGGCAGCCCCAGCATCAACGCGCGGTAGGCAGGCTCAAGCGTCTCATCCTCTAACACCGCCCGCTGAGCTGCGAGCCATGCGTCATCCGGCGCGCTGTTTTCGGTGATCGCGGCCAGCAAGGATTGCCGCGCCAAGGTGCGCCCGGCCTCCCACCGGTTGAAGGGATCGCTGTCATGGGCGAGCAGCAGCAGGCGCTCTTCTTTCGAGAGGTCTTGATCCAGCACCACCGGGGCGGAGAAACCGCGCAGCACCGAGGCCACGGGGCGCGCATCCAACCCGTCGAAGGTAAAGCTCTGTTCGGCCTCGGTCATCTCCAACACGCGAGAGGGAGCCACTTCGGCCCCATCCGCGCCGATCAACCCCACGGTGATGGGCAGAACCTGCGGTTTCGGCTCAAGCGTGGCGGTGCTGGGCGGGGTGTGCTGGGTGAAGGTCAGCGTGAAGATGCCTTTGCCCGCATCCCAAGCCTCCACCACCGAGAGGCGCGGCGTGCCCGCCTGCGAATACCAGCGTTTGAACTGGGTCAGATCCCGGCCCGTGGTGTCTTCAAACACCTTCAGCCAATCTTCGATCGTCGCCGCATCGCCGTCGTGACGCTCAAAATAGAGGTCGAGCGCCTTGGCATAGGCGTCATCGCCCACCAAAGTCTTGAGCATGCCGATCACCTCGGCGCCCTTTTCATAGACGGTGGCGGTGTAGAAGTTGTTGATCTCTTGAAAGCTTTCGGGCCGTACCGGGTGGGCCAGCGGGCCTTGATCCTCGGCGAACTGACGTGCGCGCAGGTCGATCACGTCGCCGATGCGTTTCACCGCCGGAGAGCGCATGTCTGAGGTGAACTGCGCGTCGCGGTAGACGGTCAGCCCTTCCTTGAGACAAAGTTGGAACCAATCGCGACAGGTGATGCGGTTGCCGGTCCAATTGTGGAAATACTCATGGGCGATAATCGCTTCGATCCGCTCGAAATTATCATCCGTCGAGGTTTCGGGCGAAGCGAGAACGGCGGCGGAGTTGAAGATGTTCAGCCCCTTGTTCTCCATCGCGCCCATGTTGAAGTCATCCACCGCAACGATGTTGAAGATGTCGAGATCGTATTCACGACCGTAAACCTCTTCGTCCCACTTCATCGAGGCTTTGAGCGCCTCCATCCCAAAGGCGCATTTGCCTTCGTCGCCGGGACGCACATAGAGGTTCAGATCGACCTCGCGGCCCGACATGGTGGTGAAACGGTCGGAATGGGCGACCAGATCGCCCGCCACCAGCGCGAAAAGATAGGCAGGCTTGGGCCATGGATCATGCCATTCGGCATGGTTCTGCCCCTGCGTCACTGGATTGCCGTTGGACAGCAAAACGGGATGCGGGCCGTTGATAGTCACGGTGAAGACGCTCATCACATCGGGACGGTCGGGGTAATAGGTGATCTTGCGAAAGCCTTCGGCCTCGCATTGGGTGCAATACATGCCGCCCGACATATAAAGCCCTTCGAGGGCGGTGTTGTCCTTTGGGTCGATCTCAACCTCGGCCTCCCAGATGAAGGGGCCGTCGGGCACATCGCAGGTCAGCCCGCGTTCCGTCACCTTCGGGGTGACCGGCTTGCCGTCGATCTGCGCAGAGACAAGCTTGAGTTGTTCACCATGCAAGAAAAATTCAGCCTCCTGCGCCGCCGGGTTGGGGCGAAAGGCGATGCGGCTTTCGACCCGCGTCTTATGGGGATCGAGGTCAAAGGTCAGGGCCACCTCATCCACCAGAAAGCCGAAGGGCTGGTAGTCACTGAGATAGATCGTTTGGGGGGTGGCGTCGCGCATTGGGCCTCCAGTCGCGGGAACGTAATTGGTCTAGGAAATGTTATGTCTCCAGAAGGCGGCCTGCAAGCCGAGCTGCCCCAACTTCGAGCAATGAGGTGTATCCATGTCCGCCCCCGACACCGATACCGAAACGCAGAAGAAACGTCATCGTCCCGCTTTGATCGGTATCAAAACCGCAATCATCGCAGGGGCACTCTTGATGATTGCCGGCATCGTCTACGCGGTGTTGCAGGCCACCGACCCCTCGCCGGAAGGTGAGGCCCAGCCCGTGGATGGCCCGGCGGACGCCGAGCCTGTGATCGCCACCCGGAGCCAGTGGCCGACTAGCGCCGCTATCGCCTGCCTGCCCGCGCTTGCGCCGCTTTGCCTTTCTGCTAGACCTTTCACAAAGGTATCCAGCGCGGGAGAGGGCGGAGAATGACGGGTAGAATTGACAAGAACGGTTTGCAGGTAGAGCCCGCACTGGTCGACTTCATCGAAGGATCGGCGCTGCCGCGCACCGGTGTAGACGCGGATGTCTTTTGGGCGGGGCTGTCGGACCTTGTGCATGACCTCGGGCCGAAGAACCGTGCGCTTCTTGAAAAACGGGCCGAAATTCAGGCCAAGATTGACGACTGGCACCGCGCGCGCGCAGGCCAGCCCCATGACGCGGAAAGCTACACCGCCTTTCTGCGCGAGATTGGCTATCTTCTGCCCGAAGGGCCGGCGTTCCAGATTGAGACGCAAAACGTAGACCCCGAAATCGCGCAGGTGCCCGGGCCGCAGCTTGTAGTCCCGATCACCAACGCACGCTTCGCGCTCAACGCCGCCAATGCGCGCTGGGGCAGCCTTTACGACGCATTCTATGGCACCGATGCGCTGGGCGATCTGCCGGTGGGCAAGGGCTATGACGCGGAGCGCGGCGCACGGGTGGTGACACGGGCAAAAGCCTTTTTGGACGAGGCCGTGCCGCTTTCGGCGGGCAGCCATGCGGATTTGGCCGGGTATCGCGTTGTGGATGGGCACCTTGAAGCTGTGATGGCGCAGGATGCCGCGCCCTGCGGCTTGGCCGATCCGGCGCAGTTCGCGGGCTACCAAGGCGCGGCGGAGGCGCCCGATGCGGTGCTTCTGCGCAACAACGGGCTGCATATCGAGATCAAGATCGACCCCGAGCATGCCATTGGCAAGGACGACCCCGCCAGCGTTGCGGATGTGATCATCGAATCCGCCCTCTCGACCATCATGGATTGCGAAGACAGCGTCGCGGCGGTGGATGCCGAAGACAAGGTGCTGGCCTATGGCAACTGGCTGGGGCTGATGAAAGGGGACCTTGCCGAGACCTTTGAAAAAGGCGGCCAGACCGTCACCCGCCGCATGGCCGAGGACCGTCGCTATACCGCGCCCGATGGGGAGGGGGAGGTCACGCTGAAGGGCCGTTCGCTGATGCTGGTGCGCAATGTTGGCCATCTGATGACCAACCCCGCCGTGCTCGACCGCGAGGGGCGCGAGATTGGCGAAGGGCTGATGGACGCCATGGTGACCACGCTGATTGCCATTCATGACCTCAAACGCGCGGGCGGCAACTCGGTCACCGGCAGCGTCTATGTGGTGAAGCCCAAGATGCACGGGCCCGAGGAAGTGGCCTTTGCCGATGAGATTTTCACCCATGTGGAAAAGACACTCGGCCTGCCACAATATACCGTGAAGCTCGGCATCATGGACGAAGAGCGCCGCACCAGCGCCAACCTCATGGAATGTATCCGCGCCGCGAAACACCGCGTGGCCTTTATCAATACCGGTTTCCTCGACCGCACGGGGGACGAAATCCATACCAGTATGGAAGCCGGTCCGATGGTGCCCAAGGGCGAGATGAAGAACAGCGCTTGGATCGCTGCCTATGAGGATCGCAACGTCGATATCGGTCTCGCCTGCGGCTTGCAGGGCCGGGCGCAGATCGGCAAGGGCATGTGGGCCATGCCCGACCGTATGGCCGAGATGCTGGAGGCCAAGATCGGCCATCCCCAATCCGGGGCCAATTGCGCCTGGGTGCCATCGCCCACCGCGGCCACCCTGCACGCCACACATTACCACAAGGTTAACGTCTTGGCGCGGCAGGAGGAGATCAAAGAGGGCGGCGCACGCGCCACGCTTGACGCGCTGCTGACCATCCCGGTGATGGAAGGCCGCAACCTCAGCAGCGAGGAAATCACCCGCGAGATCGAGAATAACGCGCAGGGCATTCTGGGCTATGTCGTCCGCTGGATCGATCAGGGCGTCGGCTGTTCCAAAGTGCCGGACATCAACGATGTGGGCCTGATGGAAGACCGCGCGACCTGCCGCATCTCGGCCCAAGCGCTGGCGAATTGGCTGCATCACGGCGTCATTAGCCGCGAGGAAGTCGAGGCCGCGCTTAAAAAGATGGCAGCCGTGGTGGACCGTCAAAACGCCGAGGATCCCAGCTATGGCCCCATGGCCCCGGGCTTTGACGGGGTGGCCTTTCAGGCGGCCTGCGATCTGGTGCTGAAGGGGCGCGAACAGCCCTCGGGCTATACCGAACCAGTGCTGCACGCGCGCCGGTTGGAGCTGAAGGCGCAGAGCTGAGGTTGAGACCGCGGCGCGAAGCGCCTATGTTCGGGCCATGGTGAATAAGAGGTAACTCATGGCCCGACCTGTCGTTGGTATCATTGGCAATTCCTACCTGCTGAACGATCAATACCCCGTCCACGCAGGCGGGCAGATGAACACCGAAGCGATTGCCGAGGTTTCGGGCTGTCTACCGCTTATCGTGCCGAGCGATCCGCGCTTTGTCTCGGTCGAGGAATTGCTGGAGGTCTGCGACGGTTTCCTGCTGACCGGCGGGCGCCCCAATGTGCATCCCGAAGAATATGGTGAGCCTGAGACGGAGGCCCATGGTGCCTTCGACCGCGCGCGCGACGCGGTGGCGCTGGCGCTTGTGCGGGCCTGTGTGGCGCGGGGCCAACCCTTCCTCGGCCTTTGCCGCGGGTTTCAGGAAGTGAACGTCGCCATGGGTGGGTCGCTCTATCCTGAGATTCGCGATCTGCCGGGGCGGATGAACCACCGCATGCCCCCCGATGGCACCATTGAAGAGAAATTCGAACTGCGCCATGACGTGAGCTTTACCGAAGGCGGCGTGTTCCACCGTGTGATGGGCGCGTCCAAAGTGCTGACCAACACGCTACACGGGCAGGGGATCAAGGAACCCGGCCCGCGCGTGGTGATCGACGGCTACGCGGATGATGGCACGCCCGAGGCGATCTATATCAAAGACGCGCCGGGCTTTACCCTCGCGGTGCAGTGGCATCCCGAGTGGAACGCAGCCAATGACCCCGTTTCGCGCCCGCTGTTCGAACATTTCGGCGCAGCCGTGCGGGCTTGGGCGGCGGATGGGTCGGCCATGCCGGTGATGACCGCCGCACAGTAGGGCGGGGCGCAGGGCGCGCGCGTTGCACTCTCTATGACCGCGCGCCGCGCTTCTCGGGGCGCGGCAGCCTGCATCGCGATGAAGTCGTTCTGTCAATCCCCCGCGACCCCGATCGCGCCGTCAACTGATGCATAGCCTCGACGCCTTTCAACTGTGCAGCCCGCTCAATGGCGTAACAGGTGAGGCCGCGTGGTTCAGCGGCGTCACATCATCATCCAAGACCGCGTCCTCCTCTAGCGGCCCCGCCTCCGCGCCCTGAAGCGCTGCCTGACCTGAGCACGCGCGGCGATAGGAACTGTAAGGCCAAGCCTCAGGACGGTCACAATAGCCTGCATGCACGGGGCTGAGGTGCACCAAGCTGCAATGCCGTTCGAAATCCGCGGGGTCGCGGATCCGATGTTCCCAAAATCGACGCTGCCAAATCCCTTTCTCGCCCCGTTTGATCTGCCGCAGACTGCGATGTGGGGCCGGAGGGAGATGGCGGGAAAACCGCCCCTTCCACATGCCGATCCGATTGCCGTAATCGGTATCGTCGGGCGGCAGGGTCCAGACCGTATGGAGCACATCCGGCAAGATGGCGATGGCATCGATCCGGAAGGGTTTGCGGGCCAAAGTCTCACGCATCGCTTGGCGCAGGGCCGTGATATGCCGCAGCAGCGCATCATCATCGCGCCGCGCAAGCCGCAGGGTAAAGAAATAGCTGTTCGGGCCATGGGATGAAGGGCTGTCTCTCATGGCCCTGAGCTTGGCGCAGCTTGGTTAAAGCAAGCTTAACGCCGCTACATTTGCCCGCCGGCGATCTCGATCGACTGGCCGTTGATGCTTTCGGAGCCTTCGCCAACCAGCCAGGCCGCCGCGGCGGCCACTTCCGAGGGCGCAATCAGGCGTTTGTGGCGGTTGGCGTTGACCATGACATCGCGGGCCTTTTCCTCGGACAGCCCGGCGCGTTTGGAGATCGCCTGCGTGTTGCGCGCGATGATCTCGGTATCGACGTAACCGGGACAGAGCGCGTTGAAGGTAAAGGGCTGGCCCATGTAATCTTCGCTGAGCGAGCGGATCAGCCCGATCATCCCGTGTTTCGAGGCCGAGTAGCAGGCCGCCCCCGGCAGGCCGCGCAGCCCGGCCATGGAGGACACGGCGATGACCCGGCCCCAATCGGTCTGGCGCATGGATTTCAGGCTCTCCCGGATGGTGAGAAAGGCTCCGTCGAGATTGGTCGCCATCATGTCGCGCCAAAAATCGAGGTCGGTTTTATGCAGTGACCGGCCTTCGGCCACGCCCGCATTGGCCACGCAGATTTGCACCGGGCCATTGGCCTCGACCGCGCGGGCGATGGTCTCGGTGACCTGCGCCTCGTCACGCACGTCCATTGCCATGCCGCTGATGCCATTGCCTGACACGGCGTCGAGCACCACCTGCCGCCGTCCGGTGATGGTGACCTTTGCGCCCTTGCCGGCCAAATCCTGCGCGATGGCCAGCCCGATGCCAGTGCCGCCGCCGGTGATGAATGCGTGTTTGTCTTTCAGTGTCATAATGCCTCCCCTTTGCGGGCAGGGTGGCGCGGCGGGGGCGGCAGTACAATAGGTAGCTTTTGATGACGGGGCGTTATTTTCGGGGTGGCTGGCGGGGCAGCGTTGCGGTGCGGCCACAGTTGGTCCAGCCCCCTGCCACCGCCCTTGTAGCCGGTCACATATTCCCTCACAGGTTGCAGCGGGCAACCTGATCACAGGGCCCTGTTTTTGCATTGGAGCAGTATCATGAATTTTCCGCAAATTTCCTCTCTGGCGCTGGCCGCCTCTTTCGCATTGGGCGCGACAACGGCGGGTGCCGTAGAAGTCACCGGCGGTTCGGTCGGGCTGTCTTATTCCGCATTCGCGGAGGATACCGATTTTAGCCATTGGGGCCTTGAAGGTGCGATGGAACTGGGGTTCAGCCGCGATTTCAGCTTGCAGATCGATGCTGCCTACCACGATTTCGACTTCACCGATATCGACAGCACGCTGTTGGGCCTGCACGGTATCTATCACCTGAACGACGCGACTTCCTTGGGGGCATTCTACACCTTTGAAGACGTTGAGGGCGCCGAAGCTGACATCTTCGGGATCGAGGTTGGCTACGAAGTTCAGGAATGGGAGTTCGAGGGTTATATCGCCAATGTCGACACCGATCTGGGCGACGGCACCCTCGGCGGGATCAAAGCCCGTTATGAGATGCAGGAGGGCTTTGGCTTGACGGGCTCTTATGATGTTGCCGACGATGACACCGGCGATCTGTCGCGTTTCGCAATTCGTCTTGATCGTGACGTATCGGTCAACACCAACCTGTTCCTCGAGGTCGGCTCGGCCAAGGCCGAGGCGGGCGGGGTCGATATTTCCGAGCCCTTCGTCGGTCTGGGCGGTGAAATCAACTTCGGCGCGGATCGGGGCACCACCTTTGACCAGCGCGGTCTGGCGCGTCTGATCCCCGGTCTTTGATCGCGACTTAACCGTCGTTTGACACTTCGGCATGGCCCTCGGGCCATGCTATTGGCGCAGGGTGGAACGGCTGTTCTATCTCTGCGCCGAAAACAGCAAACTGTTCTTCCGATGTCGCGGTGCAGCAATTTTGCACCGTTTCACCCCGCGGTTTGCTTGTACTATTGCTGCGCGCGCGCTATCGCTCTGACTAACAAAGTTGCGCCAGAGCGGCGCGACGGGCCAGCAAAGGGGGACTCTTGGTTTGAAGATCGGGACACCAAAAGAAATATTTGAGGGCGAGAACCGGGTCGCGATGACCCCGGAAAGCGCGCTGCAACTGCAAAAGCTCGGGCATAGCTGCGTCATCGAGACGGGCGCCGGGGCGGCTGCGGGCTTTGACGATGCCGCCTATGAAGCCGCGGATGTCGAGGTGGTGCAATCCGCCGCCGCGCTTTACGAGGCCGCCGATGTGGTTGCCAAGGTGCGCCCGCCCTCTGAGGATGAGGTCAAGCACCTGCGCGCAGGCCAGACGCTGATCTCCATGTTCAACCCCGCCGGCAACACCGAGCTGATGGAGGCCGCCGCCGAGAAGGGCGCGACCGTCATGGCGATGGACATGGTACCGCGCATCAGCCGTGCGCAGAAGATGGACGCGCTTTCGTCGATGGCGAACATCGCGGGCTACCGCGCGGTGATCGAGGCGGGCAATAACTTCGGACGTTTCTTCACCGGTCAGATCACCGCGGCGGGCAAGGTGCCCCCGGCCAAGGTGCTGGTCGTCGGCGCGGGCGTCGCGGGCCTTGCCGCCATCGGCACCTCGACCTCGCTCGGCGCGATCACGCTGGCCTTCGACGTGCGCCCCGAAGTGGCCGAACAGGTCGAATCGATGGGCGCGGAATTCGTCTATCTCGACTTCGAGGAAGAACAGCAGGACGGCTCCGCCTCCGGCGGCTATGCCTCTGTTTCCTCTCCCGAATTCCGCGAAGCGCAGCTTGCCAAGTTCCGCGAGCTGGCCCCCGATGTGGACATCGTCATCACCACGGCGCTGATCCCCAACCGCGAAGCGCCGGAGCTTTGGACCGAGGATATGGTGCAGGCGATGAAGCCCGGTTCCGTGATCGTGGACCTCGCCGCCGAGAAGGGCGGCAACTGCAAGCTCACCAAGATGGACGAGAAGATCGTCACCGACAACGGCGTGACCATCATCGGCTACACCGACTTCCCGAGCCGCATGGCGACGCAGGCCTCGACGCTTTACGCCACCAACATCCGTCACCTGATGGCGGACCTCACGCCCGAGAAGGACGGTGTCATCAACCACGACATGGAAGATGACGTGATCCGCGGCGCCACCATCACCCACGAGAAGGAAGTGACCTTCCCGCCGCCACCGCCCAAGGTCGCGGCCATCGCGGCGGCGCCGAAGAAGGAGAAGGTAAAGGAAAAGACGCCTGAGGAAAAACGCGCCGAGGAACTGGCGGCCTTCAAGCAGCAGACCAAGAACCAGGTCACGCTGCTGGCCGTCGGTGCGGCGCTGCTGCTGGGTGTGGGGCTTGTCGCTCCGGCCAGCTTCATGCAGCACTTCATCGTCTTCGTTCTGGCGGTCTTTGTCGGTTTCCAAGTGATCTGGGGCGTGGCGCACAGCCTGCACACGCCGCTGATGGCGGTGACCAACGCGATCTCCTCGATCATCATTCTGGGCGCGCTGATGCAGATCGGCTCGGGCTCCTGGCTGGTGATCCTTCTTGCTGCCCTGTCGGTCTTCATGTGTGGGATCAACATTTTCGGCGGCTTCCTCGTGACACGGCGCATGCTCGCCATGTTCCAGAAATCCTGAAGGAGCGAGCATCATGGAATACGGATTCACGACAGCGGCCTATGTGGTCGCAGCGGTTCTCTTCATCCTGTCGCTCGGCGGTCTGTCGGGGCAGGAAAGCGCGAAACGCGCGGTGTGGTACGGTATCGCCGGCATGGCGCTGGCGGTCATCGCCACGCTGATCGGGCCGGGGGCGGGGCTGTGGCTCCTCTCGCTGATCCTGATCGCCGCGGGCGGGGCCATCGGCTACCAGCTGGCCACCCGCGTGCAGATGACGCAGATGCCCGAACTGGTCGCGGCGATGCACAGCCTCGTGGGCCTCGCCGCCGTCTTCGTGGGCTACAACGCCCATATCGAACTGGGCCACGTGCTGGTGATGGACGATGTCGCGCGCAAGGCGACCGAGGGTTTCGCGGCGCTTCTGGCCAAGAAGGACAGCGTTGAGATCGCGATCCTGCGGGTCGAGCTCTTCCTCGGCGTCTTCATCGGTGCGGTGACCTTCACCGGTTCCGTCATCGCCTATGGCAAGCTGGCGGGGCGTGTCAGCTCTGCCGCGACGAAACTGCCGGGCGGTCACCTGCTCAATGCCGGTGCCGCGCTGATCTCGCTTCTCTGCCTGATCTGGTACTTCAACACCGGGGCTTCCTGCCGCTGTTCATCATGACGCTGGCGGCGCTCTTTATCGGCTATCACCTGATCATGGGCATCGGCGGCGCGGACATGCCGGTGGTTGTCTCCATGCTGAACAGCTACTCCGGCTGGGCCGCGGCGGCGATCGGCTTCTCGCTCGGCAACGATCTGTTGATCGTGGTCGGCGCGCTGGTCGGCTCCTCGGGTGCGATCCTCAGCTACATCATGTGCAAGGCGATGAACCGTTCGTTCATCTCGGTCATCCTCGGCGGTTTCGGCGGCAGCTCTGGCCCCGCGATGGAAGTCGAGGGCGAGCAGGTGGCGATCGAGGCCGACGGTGTGGCGCAGGCGCTCAACGAGGCCGATAGCGTCATCATCATCCCTGGCTACGGCATGGCGGTGGCACAGGCCCAAGGTGCTGTCAGCGATCTGGTCAAGAAGCTGCGCGCCAAGGGCAAGAACGTGCGTTTCGCCATCCACCCGGTGGCGGGCCGTCTGCCCGGACACATGAACGTGCTTCTGGCCGAGGCCAAGGTGCCCTATGACATCGTGATGGAGATGGAGGAAATCAACGATGACTTCCCCGAGACCGACGTCGCCATTGTCATCGGCTCCAACGACATCGTGAACCCCGCGGCACAGGACGACCCGAACAGCCCCATCGCCGGGATGCCGGTGCTGGAATGCTGGAAGGCCAAGACCGTCATCGTCTCCAAGCGCGGGCAGGGCACGGGCTATTCCGGCATCGAGAACCCGCTGTTCTTCAAGGAGAACACGCGCATGTTCTACGGTGACGCGAAGGCCAGCCTCGACAAGTTGCTGCCGCTGATCGACTAACGTTTTCTTTCAAAGAAAACGGCGGGGAATTTTTGAAAAATTCCCCGCCCACCCCATGAGCGCCCCGCCGGAAACGGTGGGGCGTTTTCCGTTTTGGCCTGCGGTATACTTCGGTATGCATCAAGTGATTGAAATGGCTTCACTTTTCTCTGTTCATCGGCGGCAATGACGCTATTCTCGGCGGGATACACTCCCCAACAGCGGACCCCGTCATGGCCCCGATCAAAGACCACCCCCAGCGGCTTGCCCTTACCGGCGAAATGCACGCGCGCCCGTTTCCGCAGCTCGCCGCGCCCTCGCGGGTGGCCTTTCTGGCGGTGAAACTATCGGCGGATGCCACGCCACAGGCCGAGTTGAACGCGCTGTTGGCTCATTACGGCGCCCCACGCGCCGATGCGGCGGCCACGCATTATTACGGAGAGATGGGCCGCTTCACCCTGAAATGGGAGCAGCATACCGAGTTCGTCACCTATACGGTCATCGCCCCCTCAGGCCGGAGCCTACCTTTCGCCGCCACGGATTTCGACGCTTTTCCAGAGGATTGGCTGGCCGAGGTGCAGGGGGAGCGGATCACCTCGGCCCTGCTTACGGTGCTGCCGAAGCCGGAAGCCGACGATGAGATCGCGGCGCATTTGCAGGACTGGTTCGTGCCCGAAAGCCTCGCCGTTGCGGAGGTGCTGGATGGGGCGGCGGTGGTGGCCAGCGACTTTCGGATCGACCCCGCAGGCCATCTGCGCCTCGCGCTTTTCACCGATGCAACGACAGGCCAGCGGCGGATCGGGCGGATCGTGCAGCGGCTCTGCGAGATCGAGACCTATAAGGCGATGTCGATGCTGGGGTTCATGCAGGCGCGCGACATGGCCGGGGCGTTGAACGATCTGGACGGACAGCTATCGACGCTCATGGGGGCGATGCGCAGCGGGGCGGGCACGGCGGCTGAGGAAACGCTGCACGCGCTCTTGGATGTCTCGGTCGCGCTGGAGGCGCTGACGGCGGAAACCGCCTATCGTTTCGCCGCCACAGGGGCCTATGAGGCCATCGTCTATGAACGTATCTCCGCCCTGCGTGAAGCGCGTTTTCTGGGGCGGCAGGGCTTTGGCGAGTTCATGATGCGCCGCTATGCGCCCGCGATGCGCACGGTCAAATCGACCGAGACACGCCTGCAAACCCTCGCCGCGCGGGCACTGCGGGCCGCGGATCTTTTGCGAACGCGGGTGGATGTGGAACGCTCGGCCCAGAACCAAGCGATCCTTGCCAGTATGGACCGCCGCGCCGATCTGCAACTGCGGCTGCAACACACCGTAGAGGGGCTGTCTGTTGTGGCGATCAGCTATTACGCGGTGTCGCTGGCGGGCTATCTGCTCTACCCGCTTGCCGCGCCACTGGGGGTCAGCAAGGGGCTGCTGACCGCCGCTGTCACTCTGCCGGTTGTGTTTGGTGTGTGGTGGACGCTGCGCCGTCTGCGGCGGAAGATCGGTTGAGCAGCACCTGCATGGCCAAGCCGCCCAAAGCGATCATCACGATGGCCTCGATGGCTGCGACCGAAAGGGTCGGCACGCCGGAGAGCCCCGCGCCCAAGGTGCAGCCCCCGGCCAACACGCCGCCCACGCCCATCATGGCGGCCCCGGTCAGGTAGCGCCCGGTCTGGCGGGGGGCGTCAAAGCTCTGCCACTGAAACTCTCGCGCGAAAAGGCTGGCGATCAGCGCACCGACAAAGACGCCGCCCAATAGCCCGGTGCCAAAGCCTGCGGGGATCGAACTGCTGGCGATGGTCCAGAACAGCGTATCGGCGGAGGGGGAGGTGAAGCTGAGGCTCTCCATCGCGATCGGGTCGAATTCATCGAGCAGGATGAACCCGGTGCCCACCCATGCGGCGGGGACCAAGAGACCGATCAGCGCCGCCATCACCAGTTGCCCCGGACGGTTACCCGAGCGCAGCGCATAGGCCAGCGCCGCCACGGCGATCACACCAGCCCAGAGCAGCGTACCGCCGGGCAGGGCGGCAAGGCTCACGTTCTCTCCCATATTCACGGTGACAGAGCCGAGCGCCACGCGCAGCGGTGCCAAGACGCCTTTCAGCGTCGCATGGGCCACCACGGCAAAGACCAGCACCACCAGCGCCGCCCGCAGGTTGCCGCCGCCTGTCAGCACCGTGAGGCGCGAGATGCAGCCGCGTGTCAGCACCATGCCCGCGCCAAAGAGCAGCCCGCCCACAGCAATCGCCAAAAGCGGCACGTCGCTGGCCATGAAACGATGCGCGTCAAAACTGATCCATCCGGCGGCCACGGCGGCCTGCGTGCCGATCACGGCCAGCGCCAGTGCGGTCAGCCAGATTCCAAGCGCTTGGCGTCGGTCTTCGCCCACGAGGCTGCGGCGAAAGCAAAACCGCGTGCGCTGCGCCAGCACGCCGAACGCCAGCCCGATGAGGGCCGCCAGCAGAACGGACGCCTCTTTTGCTGTCGTCTCTTCAAAGCCGAAAGACTCAAACATCGCGAAAACCCTCGAAAACGGAATTATTTCCCATTTGGAGCGGGCGCGGGTCACAATCAAGTGAAAGCGCACAGGGCCGCCCCCCAGAGGGGTGAATTAAATTCCGTCTTGTTGGGAAAAGGGGCGACGCTGTTCACCCTGCGTCAAGGGGCGTGAAACAATCGGCCCCTGCCACAGGGGGCAGGGGCCGGTCGGTTCTTATTTTGCTCAGCGTCCGCGAATGCGCGGGTCGAGCGCGTCGCGCAGACCGTCGCCGAGGTAGTTCACCGCCAGCACCGTCAGCGAGATGGCGATGCCCGGCAGCATCACCCGCTCGGGGAACTCCTGCATCCGGTCCACGGCATCGGCCAGTTGCTTGCCCCATGTGGGGAAGTCAGACGGGAAGCCGACGCCAAGGAAGCTCAGCGCGCTTTCGGTGATGATCGCCGTGGCGAGGCCAAGGGTCGCCGAGACCATGATAGGCGAGATCACGTTGGGCAGCAGGTGGCGGCGGATGATCTTGCCCGGCGTGGTGCCGATGGAGCGCGCGGCGAGGATGAACTCACGCTCTTTCAGCGCGAGGATGTCGCCGCGCACAATCCGCGCGGTTTGCATCCATGAGGTCAGGCTGATGACCGAGACGATGAGGATGAACATGCCGCCCTCGGGGCCGAACTGCGCTCGCAGCGGTTGGCCAAAGAGCGTCACGGCGAGCAGGACCAGAGGCAGGATCGGCAGGCTGAGGATCAGGTCGGTGAACCGCATCAGCCAGAAGTCCATCCGTTTGAAAAAGCCCGAGAGCACGCCGACGGCGGTGCCGATGATCAGCGCCAGTGCCATTGCCATCCAGCCCACGGCCATCGACACGCGCCCGCCAAAGAGCATCTGCGCAAGGATGTCGCGGCCCAACTGGTCGGTGCCGAAGGGATGGGCCCAGCCCGCCTTGGCATCGCCATCCCACAGCAGGGTATAGATCGGCCGCCAGTTCTTGTTTCGGATGTCCAGTTTCTTGGCGTCGATGTCCCACAGATAGGGGCCAAAGATCACGGCCAGCGTGATGAAGATCAGGAAACCACCGCCGAAAAGCGCGCCCTTGTGTTTGCGGAACTGGTCCCAAACATCGCGCCATTGGCTGCGCGGCGGCTTTTGCGGGCCCTTGTCTTGCAGGGCCTTCATGAACTCGAGGTCGGCTTCGACCGGGCTTGCGGGAATGGGTTGCTCAGTCATAACGGATCCTTGGGTCAAGCAGGCCGTAGAGGATATCTGCGATCAGGTTGAACAGCACGATCAGCACCGCGAAGATGAAGGTCAGGGTCATCACCATCGGCAGGTCGTTGGCGCGCAGCGCGGTCAGCAGCAGTTGGCCGATGCCGTTCACCTTGAAGACGTTCTCGGTGATGATGGCACCACCAAAGATCGCGGGCATGCCAAGCGCGATGACGGTGACCACCGGGATCATCGAGTTGCGCAGCACATGCACCATGACCACGACGCTTTCCTTCAGACCCTTGGCGCGGGCGGTGCGCACGTAGTCTTGGTTGAGGTTGTCAAGCATGGCACCGCGCATGTAGCGGCTGATCTGCGCCGTGGTTTGCAGCGCCAGCACCATCACCGGCATGATCATCTGGAAGAACTGCACCTTGAAGCTCTCCCAATCGTTTACGACATGGGTCGTGTCATAGATCGACGGCAGCCAGCCCAGAGAGACCGAGAAGATCACGATGAGCAGCGGACCGGTGAAGAAGGGCGGGATCGAAAAGCCGATCATGGTGATGAACGTCCCGGCCTGATCGAAGACCGAATAATGCCGGTAGGCCGAGTAGATGCCGATCGGGATGGCGATGACGATGCCCACGATATAGGCCAGCCCCACGACCCAGAGGGTCTGCGGCATGCGCTGGATCACGATGTCCATCACCGGGGAGCGGGTCTGCCAGGAGATCACGCGCAGCTTGCCTTCGGAAAGCGCCGTATCGGGCAGCCAGCTGAACAGGGCGGAGTGGTTGGTCAGATAGTCGATGAAAACCTGCGGCTCGATCCAAAAGACCTGCACGAGCCATTTCCAATATTGGATATAGATCGGCTGGCCGAGGCCGAGCGCTTCGCGCATCTTTTCTTTCACCTCGGGCGGGACCGTCAGCGGCACTTGGGCCATCGGGTCGCCGGGGCGAGTTGCAGCAGCAGGAAAATCACCAGGCTGATAAACAAAAGCGTCGGGATCGACAAAAGAAGTCGTCGGATGGTGAAGGTCAACATGGGCGTCGCCTTTGTAGGTCAGTCTGTGAGGGGGTGGGGGTGAGACGGGGGCGCGCGGATGACGCACACCCCCGAAGGTCGTTGAAGGGAGGCGCGGGCCTGCCGCGCCTCCGTCCTAGATCACTCTTCCATGCGGTACCAATCGGCGGCATTCCACAGCTCGGAGTCCCATGTGTTCAGCACAACGCCACCAAGGGTGTTGGAGGCAGCCGAGACGCGGCCACGGTCCACCAGCGGCAGGATCGAGTAGCTGTCTTTGGTCAGCATGTCGTTCAGCTTTTTGGCCAGTTCGCCACGCTTTTCCATCTCGCCGGTGCGGCCCAGTTCGGCCACCATCGCGTCATACTCTTCGTTGCAGAAGCGGTTGATGTTTTCGCCCTGCCACTGTGTCTCGGGGCTGGGGAACTTGGCGCAGGTCCGCTGGGCAAGGTAGCTTTGCGGGTCGGTGCCGTCGAAGTTGTTGGCGTACATTTCAACGTCGGCATAGAAACGCTGGAACGTGTCGGTCGAACCGGGGTCGCCGCCGAAGAAGACCGAAGCGTCGATGTTGCGCAGCTCGGTTTCAACACCGATCTGGCTCCACCAATCTTTGATCAGCGCTTGGAAGTCCTGACGCACGGCGTTGGTCGAGGTCTGGTAGAGCAGGGACAGTTTCTCGCCGTCCTTCTCACGCACACCGTCGCCATCGCTGTCGACCCAGCCTGCTTCGTCCAACAGCGCTTTGGCGCCTTCGATGTCTTGGGTCAGACAGTCGGTGTTGTCCGAGGCGTAGAGTTCGGGCGCAGGCACCATGTTGCAGGTGGCGCGGCCCGCTTGGCCGTAGCCGACCTCGACCAGCAATTCGCGGTCGATCGCCATGGAAAGCGCGCGGCGCACTTTCTCATCGCCCAGGATCGGGTGCGGGTGTTTGGCCGTGGCGCGCTCACCCTCCGGCAGATCGGGGGAGGGGTCGGTCATGTTCAGTTCCAGACGCTCAACCAGCGTGCCGAAAGCCGACATCGGCTTGCCCTTGCCGCCTTCGGCCATCTTGGCGATGACATCGGGGGCCAGTTGCAGGTTCCAGGCGTAGTCGAACTCACCAGTTTCCATCACGGCACGGCCCGCCGCTGTCGCGTCACCGCCGCCTTTGAAGGTCAGCGTGGCGAAGGCAGGCTTGCTGGGGTCGCGGTAATTTTCGTTCGCGGCCATGGTGATCACGTCGTTCGGGCGGAACTCGGTGACGGTGAAGGGGCCGGTGCCGATGGGGTTGAAGTTGGCCTCGGTGCACTCGGGCGCTTTGGCGCCGGTGCAATCAGCGAACTGTGCCGCCTGAATGATCGGGGATTGGCCGCCCATGAAGGGGCCGTAAGGGTTCGGCATCGGCTCGGAGAAGGTAACTTTGACTGTCTGGTCATCGACCACGTCAACCGAGGAGACACCTTCGAACTTGGCCAGCTGTGCGCAGCCGCCTTCGGGGTTCATGCAGTAATCGGCGGTGAACTTGACGTCATTGGCGGTGACGGGGGTGCCGTCGGACCACATCAGCCCGTCTTTCAGCTTCCATGTGATGGTCTTGAGGTCTTCGCTCACGCCGCCGTTTTCAAGCGTCGGAATTTCGTTCGCCAGATAGGGGACCAGCGCGCCGTTCTGGTCGTAGCGGCCAAGTGGTTCGAGAACCAGCGAGGACGCTTCGACGTCCTTCGTGCCGCTCGACAAATAGGGGTTCAGGATCGAAGGCGCCTGCCAATAGATGATCTTGACTTCGCCGTCGCGGCCCCGCTCGCCCTCATGGGCTTCGGCAAAGGCCATAGGGGCAAGCGCCGTCGATGCGACAGCCCCCATCAATAGGGTCTTCAATTTCATATCTTACTCCATGTTGGACACGTGGGCGTGCCGCTTATTGTCGACGGGATGTTCCCCGCCTTGTTGTTGTCGCCCCGGAAAGAACATGAGCTTCGCCAGCTAAACATAACAAAACAAGCAATATTCAACCTGTGATCGAAGCGCTCTTTCCAAACCGCATGGGCTATATCGAAACAGGTTTGCCGGAAATTGCAAGGGCGGACGTGGCGCAATTATGACAAAGCTCGAAGTCTGCGCGTCAGGTTTGACAGTCTCGTGACATTCGCCGTAGCGTCGGGCAAAATCTGCGCCAATAAAAACAACAGGGAAACAGATGCTGGATCACACCAATGGGGCGCCAATCGCCCAAATTCAGGGCCTGCGCGTCGAATTTCAAACCAAAGATGGCCCCGTGGTCGGTGTTGAGGATGTCAGTTTCGACATCAATCCCGGTGAGACGGTTTGCGTGGTCGGAGAATCAGGATCAGGCAAATCGGTGTCCTCCCTGTCGCTGATGCGACTGGTTGAGTATGGCGGCGGTGAAATTGCAGGCGGTCGCCTGCTTTTTGAGCGCGGTGAAGAAGGCCAAGTCGATCTCGCGGCCAGCGGCGGCAATCTGATGCGCAAGATTCGCGGCAATGAGATCGGCATGATCTTCCAAGAGCCGATGACCGCGCTGAACCCCGTGTTCACCATCGGCAAGCAGATGACCGAAGGTCTGCGCCTGCATCTGAACATGACCCGCAAAGAGGCCGAGGCCCGCGCGCTGGAGCTGATGAAACAGGTCCGCATCCCTGAGCCGGAGCGGCGTCTCAAGCAGTACCCCCACGAACTTTCAGGCGGCATGCGGCAGCGCGTGGTGATCGCCATGGCGCTGGCCTGCGAGCCGCGCCTCTTGATCGCCGATGAGCCCACCACCGCGCTCGACGTGACCATCCAGGCCGAGATCCTCGCGCTGATGGACCGGCTGAAGCGCGAGACCGGCACCGCGGTGATGTTCATCACCCACGACATGGCCGTGGTGGCGCAGATGGCCGACCGCGTGGTCGTGATGTTCCGCGGCAAGAAGGTCGAGGAAGGCACCGTCGAGGAGATCTTCGAGAACCCGCAGCACCCCTATACCAAGGCGCTTCTGGCCGCCGTGCCGAAACTCGGCGAAATGACGGGCAAGCCATACCCCGAGCCGATGAAACTCTTGGGCACACCCGACAAGGAGATCGTGCCGATCAAGGGCCGCGAAGAGACGCTACTGTCGGTCAAGAACCTGACCACCCGCTTCCCGGTACAGGGCGGTTTCCTGCGCCGCACCGTGGCCAATGTGCATGCGGTCGAGGACCTGTCGTTCTCGCTCAACAAGGGCCAGACGCTCAGCCTCGTCGGCGAATCGGGCTGCGGCAAATCCACCGCCGGACGCTCGATCCTGCGGCTGGTGGAGCCGATGTCGGGGGAGGTGAAGCTCGACGGCGTCGACATCATGTCGCTGGACCAATCTGCGCTGCGCACCGCGCGGCTCGACATGCAGATGATCTTTCAGGACCCCTTTGCCTCGCTCAACCCACAGATGCAGTTGGCCGATCAGGTGGCCGAACCGATCCACAATTTCGGCACCCTCAAGGGCGGGGAGATCAACAAGCGGATCGAGATGCTGTTTGACCGCGTAGAACTGCCGCGCAGCTTCATGCGCCGCTTCCCGCATGAGCTGTCGGGCGGCCAGCGACAGCGCGTTGCCATCGCCCGCGCGCTTGCGCTGAACCCCAAACTCATCATCGCGGACGAAGCTGTCTCGGCGCTGGACGTGTCTGTGCAGGCGCAGGTGCTGAACCTGATGATGGAGCTTCAGGCCGAGATGGAACTGTCGTTCTTGTTCATCAGCCACGACATGGCCGTGGTCGAACGCGTCAGCCACTACGTCGGCGTCATGTATCTGGGCCGCATCGTCGAGATGGGTTCGCGCCAGCGGGTCTTCGAGAACCCGCAGCACCCCTATACGCAGGCGCTGATGAAGGCCGTGCCGATCGCCGATCCGCGCCGCCGCAAGTCCGAGAAGGACCTGAACTTCAAGCCGATCCCCTCGCCAATCCATCCGGTCAGTTACCGGCCCGAGCCTTCGGTCTACCGCGAGGTGGAGCCTGGGCACCATGTGCTGACCACCGACAGCGGCTATTGAAAGAAGACCCATGACCGAACGCCTGACCCCGCTCGAGTTGATGACCAAGCTCATCAGCTTTCCCACCGTGTCGCGCGACACCAATATCCCGCTGATCGACTGGGTGGCCGACTACCTCGCCTCGCACGGGATCGAGAGCCACCGCTACATCGATCCCGAGCAGCCAAAACACGCGCTTTTTGCCCATGCGGGCCCGTGGGAGGAGGGGGCCGTGGTCCTTTCCGGTCACACGGATGTGGTGCCGGTCGACGGTCAGGCTTGGGACACCGATCCATTTACCGTGACCGAGAAGGACGGCCGCTACTACGGCCGCGGCACCTGCGACATGAAGGGCTTCGACGCGTTGGCGATCTGGGCGCTGGTCGAGGCGCATTATGCAGAAGTCAATCGCCCGCTGCAGATCGCGCTCAGCTTCGACGAGGAGATCGGCTGCACCGGCGCGCCGCCGATGATCCAGGCGATGCAGGGCGTGGTGCCCAAGGGCTCGGCGGTGATCGTGGGCGAGCCCTCGACCATGCAGGCGGTGACCGGCCACAAGGGGGGTATCGGATTCAACACCCATCTGGTGGGCTTCGAGGTGCATTCCTCGCTGCTGCACACTGGGGTCAATGCGATCATGGCGGGCGCGAAGCTCATCGAATGGGCCAATGACGTGAACAGCGACAACATGGCCGCCAAGCCGACCGAGACGGCGGCGATGTTCGACCCGCCTTTCACCACCGCCCATGTCGGCGTGATCGAGGGCGGCACGGCCCACAATATCACCGCCAAGGACTGCAAGTTCGCGATGGATTTTCGCGTCGTCCCCGGCGAGGACAAGGACAAATGGGGCACCGCCTACCTCAAGAAGGTGCGCGAGGTCGAAAAGCAGATGCAGGACGTGGTGCCCGAGACCTATATCGAGACCTCGACACGCTTCGACGTGCCCGCGCTCCAGCCCGAGAAGGACGGCGAGGCCGAGCAGATCGTGCGCCAGATCACCGGCGACAACGCCAGCCACAAAGTCAGCTACGGCACCGAGGCCGGGCAGTTCCAAGAGGCGGGCTATTCCGCCGTGATCTGCGGGCCCGGCGACATCGCACAGGCGCATCAGCCCAACGAGTTCATCAAGGTCGCGCAATTCGAGGCCGGTCACGACTTCATGCGCCGTCTGCTGATCCGCTTGCAGGGCTGAGCCATCCCTGACAGACCTGTGGCTGGCCCCGCGCGGGGCCAGTCCTTTCCACGGCCGCCCGGTGCAGCCGCGCGGCGTCAGCCACCGGGGTCCGCATGTCCGCCTTTCCTATCACCCTTGCCACCCCCGCCAGCTACCCGCGCACCCCGCCGCGCGAGAGCGAGGTCGTCGTCATCGGCGGCGGGGTGATCGGCGTCTGCACCGCCTTGTTTCTGGCCCGCGCAGGCAAACAGGTGACGCTCTTGGAAAAGGGCCGCATCGCCGCGGAGCAATCCAGCCGCAACTGGGGCTGGATCCGCCAACAGGGGCGCGACCCGGACGAATTGCCGATCATGGTCGAGGCCGCGCGGCTTTGGCGTGAGCTGGCGCCTGAACTCGACCGCGACATCGGCTTGCATCAGACCGGCGGCACCTATCTGGCGGGGACCGAAGCCAAGATGCAGGGCTATGCCGACTGGCTGCCCCATGCCAAGACCCATGGCGTCGACAGCCGGTTGATGGACGCGGGCGAAGTTGCCAAGGCTTTCCCGGGGCTGGCCGGAACCTATGCCGGGGCGCTCACCACCCCCTCGGACATGCGCGCAGAGCCTTGGGTCGCTGTGCCTGCTCTGGCGGCGCTGGCGGCGCGCGAGGGTGTGAAGATCATCGAGAATTGCGCGGTGCGCCGCCTCGACCTCGCCGCCGGTCGCGTGGCGGGCGTGGTGAGCGAGGCGGGCGCGATCCGCTGTTCCTCGGTCGTGCTGGCGGGCGGGGCGTGGTCGGCGCTGTTCCTGCGCGCCCATGGCGTCAGCCTGCCGCAGCTTTCGGTGCGCGAGAGCGTGCTGGCCACCAATGTGCTGCCCGAGGTTCACGCCGGGGCCGCCGCCGAGGCGGGGCTAGCCTTCCGCCGCCGCGCCGGTGGCGGCTATACGCTCGCCCCCGGCGGGCGGCCCGATCTCTATGTCGGCCCCGATGCCTTCCGCGCCCTGCGGCACTACCTGCCGCAACTGCGCCAAAACCCCTTGGGTCAGCGTCTGCGCGCCGCAGCCCCGCGCGGCTTTCCCGATGCCTGGCGCACGCCGCGCAACTGGGCGGCTGACGCGCACAGCCCCTTTGAGGCGATGCGCATCCTCGACCCCATGCCGGACCACCGCGCCCTGCGCCGGGCGCGCAAACGTTTTGCCGCGCTTTATCCCGATCTGCCGCCCATCACCGCCCGCGCCTTATGGGCCGGGATGATCGACACCATGCCCGATATCGTGCCGGTGGTGGACACCTGCGCGCAGATCCCCGGCCTCGTCATCGGCACTGGCATGTCGGGCCACGGCTTCGGCATCGGGCCGGCCATGGGGCGGGTGCTCTCGGCTCTGGTCATGGGCGACGCGCCGGGCCATGATCTGGGCAGATTCCGCGCCGACCGGTTCAGCGATGGCAGTGCCATTCGCCTCGGCCCGACGCTCTGAGATTATTGGAAAAGGACATTCCATGCCGATCAAGAACCGCTTCGCCGAGACCCACGCCGAGATCACCGCCTGGCGACGTCATCTGCACCAGCACCCGGAGCTGATGTTCGACCTGCCCGAGACCTCGCGCTTCGTCGAGGAGAAGCTGCGCAGCTTCGGCATCACCGACATCACCACCGGTATCGCCCAGACCGGCGTGGTCGCGGTGATCGAAGGGCAGAGCAACAGCTCGGGCCGCACCATCGGCCTGCGGGCGGACATGGACGCGCTGCCGATCACCGAGGCGACGGGGCTGCCGCACGCCTCGAAACACCCCGGCAAGATGCATGCCTGCGGCCATGACGGCCATACGGCGATGCTGCTGGGGGCGGCGCAATACCTCGCCGAGACGCGCAATTTCGACGGGCGCGTGGTGCTGATCTTCCAACCCGCCGAGGAGGGCGGCGGTGGCGGCAATGTCATGGTGCAGGAGGGGCTGATGGACCGCTGGGGCATCGATGAGGTCTACGGCATGCACAACATGCCCGGCCACCCCACGGGGCAATTCGCGATCCGCGAAGGCGCGCTGCTGGCCGCGGCCGACGAGTTTGCCATCACGCTGACGGGCCAAGGCGGCCATGCCGCGGCCCCGCATGAGGCGGTGGACACGAACCTCGCCGCCGCCCATGTGATGATCGCGCTGCAATCCATCGCCAGCCGCAACACCGATCCGCTGAAACAGGTCGTCGTCTCGGTCTGCACCCTGCGCAGCGACACCGACAGCCACAACGTCCTGCCGCATCAGGTGCTTCTGCGCGGGACGGTGCGCACGCTGGATCCGGAGGTTCAGGATTTGGCCGAGCGTCGGCTGCACGACCTCACACGCCTGACGGCGGAGGCACATCAATGCCGGGCCGAGATCGACTACCAGCGCGGTTACCCGGTCACCCGCAACCATGCCGATCAAACCCGCTTTGCCGCCGAGGCCGCCGATAAGGTCACCCCCGGCACCGATCGCGACACCCCGCCGATCATGGCCGGAGAGGATTTTTCCTATATGCTCAATGCGCGACCGGGTGCCTATATTATGATCGGCAACGGGGAAGGGGCGACGGTCCATCACCCGGAATATGACTTTGACGACGCCGCGATCCCGGCGGGCTGCTCATGGTTCGCGCAGGTGGTTGAGGACCGGCTGGCAAGGGCGTAAGCATGTCGCAGATAAATGCGACTGCATGAAAATCAGCGCCCAACCCAACTCCGGAGGATACTTCCTAAATGCCCGTTAAGAACCGATTTGCCGAGCTGCATGACGACATTACCGCATGGCGCCGCGACCTGCATGAGAACCCCGAGATCCTGTTCGAGACCCATCGCACCTCGGCCACCGTGGCCGAGAAGCTCCGCAGCTTCGGCTGCGACGAGGTGGTCGAGGGCATCGGCCGCACCGGTGTCGTCGGCGTGATCAAGGGTAAGGAGACCGGCTCGGGCAAGGTCATCGGGTTGCGCGCCGACATGGACGCGCTGCCGATCCACGAACAGACCGGGCTGGACTATGCCTCCAAGACCGATGGCGCGATGCATGCCTGCGGCCATGACGGCCACACCGCCATGCTGCTCGGTGCAGCGCAATACCTCGCCGAGACCCGCAACTTCGACGGCACCGTTGTGGTGATCTTCCAGCCCGCCGAAGAGGGCGGCGGCGGCGGTCGCGAGATGTGCGAAGACGGCATGATGGAGCGTTGGGGCATCCAAGAAGTCTACGGCATGCACAACTGGCCGGGCATGCCCACGGGCTCCTTCGGCATCCGCGCAGGCTCGTTCTTCGCCGCCACCGACCAGTTCGACATCACCTTCGAAGGCCGCGGCGGCCATGCTGCCAAGCCGCATGAGACCGTCGATACCACCGTCATGTCGGCGCAGGCCGTGCTGGCGCTGCAGACCATCACCGCGCGCAACGCCGACCCGGTGGAGCAGATCGTGGTCTCCGTCACTTCTTTCGAGACCTCCTCGAAAGCCTTCAACGTGATCCCGCAGAAGGTGCAGATCAAAGGCACCGTGCGCACCATGTCCGCCGAGATGCGGGAACTGGCCGAAAAGCGCATCAACGAGATCTGCAACGGCATCGCAGGCACCTTCGGCGGCAGCGCCGATGTGACCTACCATCGCGGCTATCCGGTCATGGTGAACCACGAGGAGCAGACCGAGTTTGCTGCCGACGTGGCGCGCTCGATTTCCGGCCAATGCGAGGAAGCGCCGCTGGTGATGGGGGGCGAAGACTTTGCCTTCATGCTGGAGGAGCGCCCGGGCGCCTATATCCTCGTCGGCAACGGCGACACGGCGGCGGTGCACCACCCGGAGTATAACTTCAACGACGAAGCCATTCCGGCGGGTTGTAGCTGGTGGGCAGGCATCGTCGAACAGCGGATGCCCGCGGCCTGATCTTACCATCGGTAATGCCTAGAGCGCGCCTCCCTTGGGGGGGCGCGTTTTGCTTTGGGGGCTAGCCGCGCTCCCAAAGCGCGTTGTAGACGGCTTCGATCCCATCAGCCTCGGCCCGGGCGCTGAAACGCTGTTCAGCCCAGTGGCGCGCGGCCTCGGAGAGGGCGGCTTGATCCTCGCGCTCTAGCAAGGAGAGCGCGGCTTGGGCCGCAGCCTCTGCCGCACCCAATGGCACGACCTTGCCCACGCGGCCCCCGTTCGAGAAAGCGCCGTAATAGCCCGCATCGCTGCCCACGAAAGGCACGCCTGAGGCCAGCGCTTCGAGCGGGACCATGCCATAGCCCTCGTAGCGCGGCAGTTGCACCACCAGCGACAGGGCGCGCATCAGTTTCGGCAGGTCGGCAGCGGGGTATTCGCCGATGAAAAGCAGCCGGTTGGCAAGGCCCGCGGCCTCGACCTGCGCCTTGAGCTTGTTCGAAAACGCCTCATGTTTGCCGCCCGCCCGGCCAATCACCAGCGCCACCGCGCCGGGGCGTTGGGGCAGCAGGCGCAGCATGGCCTCGACGAAAAGGTCGGTGCCTTTCTCAGGCCGGATGCGCCCCACGGTGGCGATGCCATAGGTACCGCCAAAGCCCAACTGCTCCCAAGCGTTCGCCCGGTTGGTGGCGGGGGAAAAGACATCGGTGTCCACCCCATGCGGCACCACGGCGCGGACATGGGGCACAAACTCCGCCGCGCGTTCGGTCGTAGCGATTACCGCGTCCATCTGCCGGATCAACCAACGCGGATAGGCCGAATGCAGCCGCTGCGCGGCAGAGGTAAAGACGATCCGGATATTTGCGCCACGCACATCGCGCAGCCAAAGCGCGCTGCGCATTTCCGTGTTGCGGCGCACATGCCAAATGGCGAAGGGGCGGTCTTGGGGGGGATGCTTGCGGGTGATCCGCCCCGCCGCGACGCGGGTCAGCGGCACCGGACAGCCGGGCAGGGGCTGGCCCACCAGCGTCAAGTCATGCCGGTCGACCTGTTGCCGGATCACATTGGCCGCCGTGGCCGAGACCCCGGTGAAATTACGGTTGTAGTTGGTGACGAAAAGCTCAGGCATCGCTGTCCCCTCGCAGGTGCAGGGCCGTGATCAGCCGCTCGGCAATACTGTCGAGCTTGTCGGTCTGCCCTGCGGCATAGGCCTTGGCCGCCGCCACCCCGGAGGCGCGAGCGATGTCGTTGCGCAGCAGATCCCCCACACGGTCCGCCAAGTCCTGCGTGCCGGCGACGAGCCGCGCTGCACCTGCGGCTTCCATCTCGGCATAGGTCTCGGCAAAATTGGCGACATGGGTGCCCGAGAGCACCATCGCCCCGGCCTGCGCGACCTCATAGGGATTGTGCCCCCGATCGGGTGCAGCGACCCGCCCAGAAAGACGATGTCGGATAGCGCGTACCATGTGCCCAACTCACCCAGAGTGTCGGCCAGATAGACCTGTTCGCGCGGCATGTCGCCCCGTGTTCGACGCCCATGCGTCAGACCGTAGCTGGCGATGAGACCGGCGACCTCGTCACCGCGCTCGGGGTGGCGGGGGACAAGGATCAAGCACAGCTCGGGGATGCGCTCCAGCAGTTGGCGATGCGCCTCTAACACCGCTTTCTCCTCGCCCGGGTGGGTTGATGAGGCGATCCAGACAGGGCGGCCCTCCAAGGCCTCCCGCGCCTCGGCGATGGTCTCCTCATCCTGTGGCAGGGGGCCCGCCATGGACTTGAGGTTGATCCCCGGCGTGACCCGGTTAGCCGGGGCGTTGATCGTGGTCATGGCCCGGGCCATCGCGTCATTCTGCGTCAGGATCAGGTCGAACACGCCAAAGAGGAACCCCGCCAGCGCGGGCCGTTTCTGCCAGCTTTCGATTGAGCGTTGCGAGAGGCGGGCGTTGATCAGCGCCATCGCCGTGCCCCGCGCATGGGTCCGCCGCAGCATCTGCGGCCAAAGCTCGCTTTCCACGAAGAGCGCCGCATCGGGGCGCCAATGGTCAAGGAAACGTTTCAGCGGGCCGGGAGCGTCGAGCGGGGCGAACTGATGCCGTGTGCGCGGGGGCAGGCGGCTGCCCACCAAACGGGCCGAGGTGGCGGTGCCGGAGGTGATGAGGAAATGCGCCTGCGGCAGGGCGTGCCCCATCCGGTCGATCAGCGCCAGAACCGACAGGCTCTCCCCAACGGAGGCTGCGTGAAACCAGATCAACTGCCCCTCGGGGCGGGGATGGCTGGCATGGCCCAGCTTTTCGCGCGCGCGTTCCGGTGTGACCTCGGCGCGGCGCAGTTTGGCCATGGAGCGCCGCCCGGCCACGGGCAAGATCACACGGCTCGCCGCGACCCATGCCCGGTAGAGAAACGGCACAGCCAAAGGTTCAGCCGCCCGTGTGGCTCATGTGGCGGGGCATCTGCCCGTCGACACGCTGCCGCGAATAGTCGAAATCATGCCCTTGGGCTTGCGGTCGATGGCCGCGCGAATGGCCTCTTGCAACGGCAGGTCCGTGTCCGGGTGGTCGCGCAGAGGCTTGCGCAGGTCGGCCACGTCTTCTTGGCCCAGACACATGAAAATCTCGCCGGTGCAGGTGACCCGCACGCGATTACAGCTTTCGCAGAAGTTATGGCTCAGCGGGGTGATGAAGCCGATCTTCTGCCCGGTCTCTTCCAGCCGCACATAGCGCGCGGGGCCCCCGTGCGCTCGGCCAGATCGGTGACGGTGTAATGCTCGGCGTATCGCGCGCGCACGTCGCGCAGCGACCAGTATTGGCCGAAGCGATCCTCGTTGCCCAGATCGCCCATCGGCATGACCTCGATCCACGTAAGATCTATGCCCCGCGCGGCGCACCATTCGGTGATATGCAGCAATTCCGGCTCGTTGAAGCCCTTGAGCGCCACGGCGTTGATCTTGATCTTCAACCCCGCCCGCTGCGCCGCGTCGATCCCGCGCAGCACCTGCGGCAGGCGGCCCCAGCGGGTGATATCCGCAAATTTCTGCTCGTCCAGCGTATCGAGGGAGACATTCACCCGGCGCACCCCAGCGGCATAGAGATCGTCGGCGAAACGCTCCAACTGGCTGCCGTTGGTGGTCAGCGTCAGCTCCTTCAGCTTGCCGCTGTCGAGATGCCGTTTCATGCCGTCGAAGAAGGTCATGATGCCGCGCCGGACCAGCGGCTCGCCCCCGGTGATGCGCAGCTTCTCGACGCCGAGGTCGATGAAATTGCTGCACAGGCGGTCCAATTCCTCCAGCGTCAGCAATTCCTTCTTGGGCAGGAAGGTCATGTTCTCCGACATGCAGTAGACGCAGCGAAAATCGCAGCGGTCGGTGACGGAGACGCGCAGATAGGTGATCGCGCGCATGAAAGGGTCAATGAGGGGTGCTGTCATGCCTCATAGGT